>NZ_JBEYXM010000060.1:0-1088 GCF_040704595.1 Streptomyces sp. NPDC046870 | reverse complement strand
GGGGGAAGGTTCTTTCCCGGGCAGGTTCTTGTCTCTTCCGTGCGGGGGTGGGGTGGCGGAGTGTGGGTGTGTGCCCGGAAAGGGTGCGGCTCCTCTCCGGGGGCCGCCTCCGGGTGTGTCACGCCACCTCAACGAGTTTCGGCAGGAGTGCCCTCATGGCCAGGATCAGTGTCGGTTTCGACAGCGCCGGTATCGAGATCGCCGCCCACCTCTACCTTCCCGACAGCCCGGTGGCCGGTGGGCTGCCGGCGCTGGTGGTCGGTCACCCGGGCACCGGGGTGAAGGAGCAGACCTCCGGCACGTACGCGCAGCGGATGGCCGGCAACGGCTTCGTCACGCTGGCCTTCGACGCGGCCTACCAGGGTGCCTCCGGTGGCCTGCCGCGTGGTCTGGAGGACCCCGCGCAGCGGGTGGAGGACTTCAAGGCCGCCGTGTCCTACCTGACCACCCGCCCCGAGGTCGACGCCGGCCGCATCGGCCTGCTGGGCATCTGCGCCTCGGGGAGCTACTCGCTGGCCGCCACCGGCGGCGACCACCGGGTCAGGGCCGTGGCCACCGTCTCCACCGCCGAGCCCGCCCGCCAGTTCCGCCTGGGAGCCGACGGCTCCCAGGACCCGGCCGTCTTCCAGGCCCTGCTGGACGCCGCCGCCGCCGCCCGCACCACCGCCGCCCGCGGCGAGGACCCCGGCGTGATGACGATGTTCCCCGAAACCGCCGAACAGGCACGCGCACTCGGCGGCGAACACGGCGTGGAGGGCTTCGAGTACTACTGCACCCCGCGCGGCGCGCACGAGCGCTCCGCGAAGTTCCTGGCCTGGCAGAGCATCGACCGCATGGCCCAGCACGACGCCTTCCACGCCGTCCCCCTCATCGCCCCCCGCCCCATCCTGCAGATCATCGGCGAACGCGCCGTCACCGCCTGGATGGCCGTCGAGGCACACCAGCGCGCCACCGGCCCCAAGGAACTCCACCGCATCCCCGGCGCCAGCCACGTCGACCTCTACGACAAGAAGCAGTACATCGACCCCGCCATCGACAAACTCACCGACTACTTCACCACCCACCTCACCACCACCCACCCCACCGAC
>NZ_JBEYXM010000059.1:0-1191 GCF_040704595.1 Streptomyces sp. NPDC046870 | reverse complement strand
GGACAAGCCCTCGGCCTATTAGTACCAGTCAACTCCACCCGTTACCAGGCTTCCATATCTGGCCTATCAACCCAGTCGTCTACTGGGAGCCTTACCCCATCAAGTGGGTGGGAGTCCTCATCTCGAAGCAGGCTTCCCGCTTAGATGCTTTCAGCGGTTATCCCTCCCGAACGTAGCCAACCAGCCATGCCCTTGGCAGAACAACTGGCACACCAGAGGTTCGTCCGTCCCGGTCCTCTCGTACTAGGGACAGCCCTTCTCAAGACTCCTACGCGCACAGCGGATAGGGACCGAACTGTCTCACGACGTTCTAAACCCAGCTCGCGTACCGCTTTAATGGGCGAACAGCCCAACCCTTGGGACCGACTCCAGCCCCAGGATGCGACGAGCCGACATCGAGGTGCCAAACCATCCCGTCGATATGGACTCTTGGGGAAGATCAGCCTGTTATCCCCGGGGTACCTTTTATCCGTTGAGCGACGGCGCTTCCACAAGCCACCGCCGGATCACTAGTCCCGACTTTCGTCCCTGCTCGACCCGTCGGTCTCACAGTCAAGCTCCCTTGTGCACTTACACTCAACACCTGATTGCCAACCAGGCTGAGGGAACCTTTGGGCGCCTCCGTTACCCTTTAGGAGGCAACCGCCCCAGTTAAACTACCCATCAGACACTGTCCCTGATCCGGATCACGGACCCAGGTTAGACATCCAGCACGACCAGACTGGTATTTCAACGACGACTCCACAAACACTGGCGTGCCTGCTTCACAGTCTCCCAGCTATCCTACACAAGCCGAACCGAACACCAATATCAAACTGTAGTAAAGGTCCCGGGGTCTTTCCGTCCTGCTGCGCGAAACGAGCATCTTTACTCGTAGTGCAATTTCACCGGGCCTATGGTTGAGACAGTCGAGAAGTCGTTACGCCATTCGTGCAGGTCGGAACTTACCCGACAAGGAATTTCGCTACCTTAGGATGGTTATAGTTACCACCGCCGTTTACTGGCGCTTAAGTTCTCAGCTTCGCCCACCCGAAAGTGAGCTAACCGGTCCCCTTAACGTTCCAGCACCGGGCAGGCGTCAGTCCGTATACATCGCCTTACGGCTTCGCACGGACCTGTGTTTTTAGTAAACAGTCGCTTCTCGCTGGTCTCTGCGGCCACCCCCAGCTCACGGAGTAAATCCGATCACCA
>NZ_JBEYXM010000058.1:0-5851 GCF_040704595.1 Streptomyces sp. NPDC046870 | reverse complement strand
CGGGGGGGGGGGGGGCGGGGCCGCCCCCCGGCGCGGCGGCCGCCCGGGCGGAGCCGCCGCCGGGCGGGGGGGGGGGGGGGGGGGGCCCCCCCGCCCCCCCCCCCCCCCCCCACGGCGGTGCCGCCAGGACGCCGCGCAGCTCGGCGCAAGCGTGCGGACGGCCGGGCGTTGACGGCGAGGGGCGCTCAGGATCGCGCTCTGGCTGGAGATCGACCCCGCGCGCCTGGCCGAGGCAGGCGAGGCCCTGGCGTCACCCGCTCACGACCGGGCCGGTTCCCGGGCCGCCCTCACACTGCCGCCGCGGCCCTCGCACCGCCGCGTACGTCCGCTTCCCGGCCGCAGCGCGACAGAGCGCGACGCGACACGCTCACGCGCCTCACTGTCGGCCCTCCCAGTCCCGCAGCCATTGTCCGAACTCGGCGGCGACGATGCGCTCGTCGTGCACGCCGGCCGCGTCGTCGGAGGCCAGCCAGACGATGGGCGGGCCCATCACCGCGGGACTCAGGAACCCGTGGCCCTCGGAGGCGACGTCCGGGGGCAGCATCCCGGTGACCGTCGCGCCTCCGGGCAGCAGCAGGTTGACGGTGACGCCCGTGTCCCGCAGGTCTGCCGCCATGATGCGGGACAGCGCCTCGCTGCCGGCACGCGACGGCCCGTAGGGAACGAAGCCTGCGCGTTGCATGGTTGAGTGGTTGATCGAGATGTTGACGATGCGGCCACCGCCGGATGCCAGCATCCGCGGCGTGATCTCGCGGGCGACCAGGAAGTAGCCGGTCAGGTTGGTGTCGATCACCGCGCGGAACGCGTCGGACGGTACCTCCCAGAAGCCCTGCGGCTGTGTCATGAAGCGCGGGTTGACCGTGCGCATGCCGATGCCGGCGTTGTTGACCAGCATGTCGATGCCGCCGAGCCGCGACCACGCCTGGTCGACGGCTCTGGCCACCGACGACTCGTCGCGCACGTCCATTTCCACGCCGGTCGCCCCCGGCAGCCCCGCGGCGACGGACTCCGCACGCTCGCCGGACCGCCCGGTCAGCGCGACGGAGGCTCCCGTCGCGGCCAGGGCGGAGGCCATGGCGAGTCCGAGTCCGCTCGTCCCGCCGGTCACCAGCACCTTCATCGGATCACCTCTGTCCTGAGAACCGGCCTGGCCGGGTCAACGGTCGCGCTCCCCGCCGCGTACACGGTCGCCGTTCGCGACCGTGGTCCTCGGTGGCAGGGCGTACCCGTGGGCGGAAGCCCGTGACCGGAACTCTACGGATTGGAGCACGCTCGAAGTCCAGCCGCGGCGGCTGTCGTGGCCTGTCCAGGTGACGTGTCCGAGGTCGTACGGGTGTCGCCGCTCGGGTCCGCCCGGGTGACGTGGCCTGCGCGCGCCTCGGCACGCCCCGTCGTTCCGTACCCTCGGCACACGCCGGCTCACGCCCTCGCGGCTGCCTCCAGGGCATCCGTCACGCCGGTGCGCGGACGCTCGCGAGGCCGAGTCCGCACGGCTGCCGGGCCGCGTGCCTGGCCGGCCGAAGTCCCAGGCAGCCTCGGAATCGCCGGCCCGCCGATGCACTGCTCGGAAACCTCCTCCCATGCCTCGGCCGGACGTCCGGTCCCGCGGCTCTCCGCCGGTCGGTCACGGTCGTCGTCCCGAGGTGGCCGGTTGACATATTCCGGGCCGGTGTGAGGCTGAAGGAGACACGGTTCCGCCGTCGCGTCACGTAGAGCCCGACGATGCCGCCCACCGGGTCCAGTCACCCACCCACCAGTTCGCGACGGCGACGGATGAACTCGGTCCCCGCTCCGCGGGGGGACGGCTCCGGGACGCGAAGTGAGGCGATCGAATGGACCGGGTTCCCGAGGTGGCCGTGGTAGGAGCCGGCATCGTCGGCCTCTGCACCGCCTATGCACTGGCCGAACGCGGAACGACGGCGCGGGTCTACGAAAGCGGCCTTCCGGGCCACGGGCAGTCCGGTGGCCAGTCCCGCATCTTCCGCCACGCACACGACGACGCCCGCCTGGTCGAATTCACCCGGCAGGGCCGCGTCGTCTGGAACGAGTGGGCCGACCGGTTGGGCGCCGAAATGATCTCCCGTGACGGAGTGGTCGCCCTGGGCGGTCCCGTTCCCGGGAGACTGCGCATTCTGCAGGAGGCCGGAGGCATACCGGTCCGGACCGTGGACAGCGCCGAGCTTCACGCCCGCATGCCGCTGCTCGCCGACTACCGCGGGCCCGCGATGCTCGACGAGGACGGTGGCGCCATCCGCACCCGTGTCGCGGTCGAGAGCCTGGCCAACGCGCTGGGTGACTGCGTGGTCACCGACGAGGTCATCTCGCTGCATCCGACGGGCCGCGGCACGGTCGAGGTGCTCAGCTCCGTCGGCCGCGAGGAGTACGCGACGGCCGTGGTGTGCGCGGGTCTGGGCACGGCGCGGCTGGCGCGCACCGTGGGGCTTTCGCTGCCCATACGGCCGGCAGCCCACGTCCGCCTCACCTTCCAGGTCAGGGGAGCACCCCCGGAACGGGTCGCCTGCCTGCAGGACAGCAGCGGCGACTTCGGCGAGGTCGGCGTCTACGCGACCCCCTACCCCGGCAACAGCCGTTACGCGGTGGGCCTCAGCCAAACGGTCGAGGTACGGGAGGACAGCAGCTTCGCGGACCCCGGAGCACTGGTGGCGCTCAACGACCGCGCCCGCGCGTACGTCTCCCGCGCACTGCCCGGCCTCGATCCCGAACCTGTCGAGTACCTGCACTGCTGGGTGACAAGCCTGCCGTGGAGCGAGGACGGCATGGCGGTCTGGGAAGCCGACAGGATCTACTTCGCCGCCGGGCACAACCTGTTCAAACAGGCACCTCGGCTGGGACGGGCATTGGCCGGAGCGGCCATGACCGAAGAACTCGAGGAGGACCTGCGTCCAGCGGCAACACTCGGCCGGCCCCGTTGAACGCCCCGACAGCCGGTCGCTGCCGGTCGCCCGGCCCGGGTCGAGGGACGCGTCGGTGACCGCGGTGGCCACTCGGCCGTACGGCGCCGCGGGACATGGCAGCCGTCCACGGTGCGACGCCCGCACAGATCGCCCTGGCCTGGGACCTGCGGCACGGGGGACGTCATCGCGATCCCGAAGGCGTCACCGGTGTCGCGGGCCTGCTGCCCGCGACACCCTGGCGTTTCCGTGCGACGAGCCTGTGCCGGGATCCCGCGTCACCGGCCGGGCTGGAAGACGGCGCGTACGCATCCGTCGAGCTTCTCCTTGAAGAGGTGGTATCCCTTGGGCCCGTCGTCGAGGGACATGACGTGGGTGGCCAGGTGGGCTGTCTTCAGCTCGCCCCTTTCCATGCGCTCCAGGAGCATGGGGATGTAGCGGTGGCCGTGCTGCTGGGCGCTGCGCAGGGTCAGGCCCTTGTTCATCACCGCGCCCAGCGGGAACTTGTCGACGAAGCCCGCGAAGACGCCGAGGACGAACACGCTGCCGCCCTTGCGGCATGCCAGGATCGCCTGGCGTACGGCGGCGGACCGGTCGGTCTGCAGGCGCAGCTGCTGTTTGGTCTGGTCGTAGAGCTGCTGGGCTCCGGAGCTGTGGGCTTCCATGCCGACGGCCTCGATGCACACGTCCGGGCCGCGGCCGCCGCTCATCTCGCGCAGCTCGGCGTCGATGTCGGTCTGCTCGTAGTTCAGGGTCTCCGCACCGACGTGCCGGCGGGTCATGTCCAGACGGTACTCGAAGCGGTCGATGGCGATGACCCGGTCGGCGCCCAGCAGCAGCGCCGCCCGCGCGGCCATCTGGCCGACCGCTCCGCATCCCCACACGGCCACCACGTCGCCCGGCTTCACCCCGCCGAGGTCGGCACCCATCCACCCGGTGGGAGCCGAGTCGGATGCGAACAGCGCCGTGGTGTCGTCCAGGGCGTCCGGTACCGGGAAGGCCCCTTGGTCGGCGTACGGGACGCGAATGTACTCGGCATGGCTGCCGGCGAAGCCGCCCAGGGCATGGGAGTAGCCGTAGCAGCCGCCCGGGGCGGAACCCCAGAGGTGCTCGGTGATGCCGGGATTGGTGTTGCCGTTGTCGCAGAGGGAGAAGAGACCCTGCTTGCAGTACCAGCAGCGGCCGCAGGAGATGAAGGAGCAGACCACCACGCGATCGCCCGCCTTGTGCCGCTTCACCTGCGGTCCGGTCTCGACGACCTCGCCGATGAATTCGTGGCCGAGGACGTCGCCGGCCCGCATGAACGGGATGTACCCGCCCAGCAGGTGCAGGTCAGAGCCGCAGGTCACGGTCTGCGACACCTTGACGATCGCGTCCTGCTCGTTGCGGATCGCCGGGTCGGGTGTCTCCTCGACGGACAGGTCGTTGGTGCCCTGCCAGGTCAGTGCCTTCACAGCCGTCCCTCCCCCTGTGCCTTTTCGATCAACTTGTCCAGCGGGCGCCCGGTGACCGTGGGCCGGTTGGTCGACGGCCGGTCGGGGAGGAGGATCTCTCCCGTCTCGACCAGCGCCTTTGCCTGCCGCAGCGCGGTCCGCAGTTCCTGGACCGTGTCGTGTCCGGTCGCCGGCCCGGCGGTGCCGCCCGGCCCGGCATGCTCCTTGTCGTGCAGCCGGCAGGCCAGTTCCGTCCCGCGTTCCCCGGGGGCGGGGCGCAGTTGGGTGTCGATGGCGTCGCCGAGTCGGGCGAGCGGCTCCGGCAGCTTCCCGCCGGGCGCCACCTCCTCGGCGGACGCGCACACCGTCATCACGTGCCACCGCGGTTCGGTCTCCCCGCCGTGGGAGGCTCCCGATCGGATGGCTTCACCGGCGCGGCGGGCCACTGAGACCGCGGCGCCCAGGGCCTCGGATCCCATGCTGACCACGGTGGAGACCGCGCCGCCTGCTGTGGGCTTCTTCACGACTTCGTTCCTTTCTGAACGGCGATGTCCCAGGCCGCCCGCGGTCGCATGGGTCCTCGGAACGTCCTGCGGGCGCTTGGGCGCGGCTCCCGTTGCCCGGCTAGGCGCCGGAGACCGGGCGGCCCGCATGGGCGAACTGCTCGACGATGGCGGCGCAGAAGGCCGGCAGGTCCGCGGGCGACCGGCTCGAGGTGAACTGGCCGTCGATGACGACCTCCTCGTCGACGACCTCGGCTCCCGCGTTGCGCAGATCCGTGCGGATGCTCGGCCACGAGGTGAGGCGGCGTCCGCGTACGACATCGGCCTCCACCAGGGTCCACGGGCCGTGGCAGAGCGTGGCCACGGGCTTCCCCGAGTTCACGAAGGCCTTGACGAAGCCGACGGCGTCCTTGTTGACACGGAGCTGGTCGGGGTTCATGGTGCCGCCGGGCAGCAGCAGGGCGTCGTAGTCGTCGGCGGAGGCGTCCGAGACGAGCCGGTCGACGGGAAAGGTCCCCGCGGAGTTCAGGTCCCACTGGCGGGCCTGGATTTCGCCGGGATGGATGGAGAGGACCTCTGTCCTCGCCCCGGCGCCGTGCAGGGCGCCACGCGGCTGCTCTAGCTCGACGCGCTCGACGCCGTCGGCCGCCAGGATCGCGATCTTCCGACCGCGGAGTTCGTGTGCCATCGTACTCATTCCTTCAGTGAGGGGCTGGTGAGGGCTGCCGCCGGGTCGCGGCGTGGACGTGACGCGCACCATGGGCTTGAGGAGTGCCCTCACCAGCGGATCCGTGGCTTGACTTCAGCAGCGGGTGCGGATCCGGCCTGCCGGGTACGCGCGTGTCGAGCGGGTCCGCCGTCCGCCCCACCGGGTCGGATGCCGTTGGTCGGCCGGCCCGGTCTCAGGGGGGCAGGCGGGCGGCGGCCCTGTGCTCCCTACTTCTTGTGGCCGTTGCCGTGTCCGTCGGGGTGCAGGACGACCTTGGTCCAGCCCTCGTCACGG
>NZ_JBEYXM010000057.1:0-7468 GCF_040704595.1 Streptomyces sp. NPDC046870 | reverse complement strand
CGGGGGTCGGGGCGGGGCGGGCTGAGGGGGTTGGCGGTGAAGCGCTGCTCGGTCAGCTCCGGCCGGTTGTGGTAGTGCCTGGCCAGGCAGATACCGCCCAGCAGGGCATGGCCGGGGACGCCGACGGGCGCGGGCTGGTCGTGGTGGTCGACGACGTAGACCGTGGTGTTGGTGATGGCCCGGCCCAGCGTTGTGGTTCCCCCGTGCGGGTCCGGTTCCGTGGTCAGGCTCATCACGTTCGCCACCGAGCCCTCGGTCGCACCGTACTCGTTGCTGATGGTGGTCCGTGTGCTGCTGGCGTCGAGCAGGCGGGAAACGAGCTGGGGCGAGAGGTTCTCACCACCGGCGACGATCGTGGCGATGCGATGCCGGGCCCCGCGGCTCTCCAGGTGGGCGGCGAGGACCTCCAGGTGGGAAGGCGTCGCCTTCAGGAAACTGATCGGGACGTCCGTGCACACGAGGTCGATCGCGGCGTCGAAGGCCGTCTGCCCCGCCTCGGGCACGGGGACGACCAGCTGCTGGCCCTGGATCAGGGGCAGGAACAGCGCGGTGATCGTCAGGTCGAACGTCACCGACGAGTAGAGGATGCTGCCGATCCCACCAGGCGCACCAGCCGGATAGTTCCGGTCGCACCAGTGCAGGTAGTTGACCACACCCCGGTGTTCCAGAGCGACACCCTTGGGCTTGCCGGTGGAACCCGAGGTGTAGATGACGTACGCCAGATCGTCCGGCGAGGCCAACGGCTCCGGATCGGTCTCGGGACCGGCCGGCCACCCGGCGTCGACCAGCAGCCGGTCGACCGTGTCCGGCAGACGATGCGCCAGAGCGGTGCTCGTGATGACGAGAGGCGCACTCGCGTCCTCGACCATGTACGTGATCCGGTCGGTCGGGTAGTCCGGGTCCAGAGGCACGAACGCGGCACCCGCCTTCAAAATCCCCAGCAGCGTCGCGACCAGATCCGGCGAACGCTCCAGGCACACCGCGACGAGGGTGTCCGGGGTGATACCCGAGCCCCGCAGATGATGGGCCAGACGGTTCGCACGCGCGTTGATCTCGGCATAGGACCAGCGCCGCTCGCCCCAGGTGACAGCGACCGCGTCCGGGACGGCGGCGACCCGGTCCTCGATCAGCCGATGGATCGTCGCCGTGTCCGGGTACGGGCCGGTGACACCGTTCCAGTCGACCAGGACCTCCTGCCGCTCCCGCTCCGTCAGCATGTTCAGGTCGCCGATGCGTGCCCCGGGCGAGTCCACCACGGAGGCCAGCAGGCTTTCCAGGTGGCCGGCCATGCGCTCGACCGTCTCCGCGTCGAACCTGCTGCGGTCGTAGACGAAGCGGAACTCCAGGGCCCGGCCGGCCGAGACGACGAGGGTCAGCGGGTACCCGGTGCGCTCGACACAGTTCACCAGGCGCCGGGTCAGCCCCTCGGGGAAGTCCGACGGCTTCTGCACCACCGGGTAGTTCTCGAAGACGAGGATGGACCGGAACAGCGGCTCCCCGCGCGGGATGCTGCTGTGCTTCTGCACGTCGACCAGGTGGCAGTACTCCCACTGCCGCATGTCCAGTTGCTCGTCCTGGAGGTCCCGCAGCCACTCGGAGACGACCAGGTCGCCCGTGAGCCGGCCGCGCACCGGCAGCGTGTTGATGAACAGGCCCATCATCGACTCGACGCCGGGCAGGTCGATCGAGCGGCCGGAGATGGTCGAGCCGAACAGCACCTCGTCCTGGCGGCTGTACCGTGAGAGCAGGATGGACCACAGGCCCTGTACCAGGGTGTTCATCGTGACGCGCTGGGACTTGGCGTAGTCCCGGGCCCGCGCGAACAGGTCCGCGGAGGCGCACACCTCGAACTCGCCGACTCCCGTGTCACCGGTGTCCCGGTCGACGTGCAGGTCGGTGGGCTCGGTGACGCCCGCCAGGTACTCGGACCAGAACGCCCCGGAGTCGTCGTCCCGCCGGGAGTTGAGCCACTCGATGTACCGGCGGTACGGGACCGTCGGCGGCAGCTCGGCGGGAGTGCCGTCGAGCAGCGCGCGGTAGAGGGCGAACAGTTCCTTCTGCAGGATCTGCACGCTCCAGCCGTCGAGGAGGATGTGGTGGAACGACCAGACGACGATGCGGCGTTCCTCCGTCATGCGCAGCACGGTGACCCGGACCAGCGGGGCCCGTGACAGGTCGAACCCCCGTGCCCAGTCCTCCGCCAGGAAGGCGTTCAGCCGCTCCTCCTGGCCGGACAGGCCGCGTAGATCCCGCACCTCGAAGGGGAGGGGGGCCCGGCGCTGCACCACCTGCACCGGCTCCGACACCCCCTCCCACACGAACGCACTGCGGAGGATCGAGTGCCGGTCGACGAGTTGCTGCCAGGCGGCGCCGAACAGCGTCTCGTCGAAGGGCCCTTCGACCTCCTCCGTCATCTGCACCATGTAGGGGCGCGTGTCGGAGGTGTCCTCCAGTGAGTGGTACAGCATGCCGAACTGCAGGGGTGAGAGTCCGTAGACGTCTTCCACGTTGTGCGCGCTCATATCGAGAACCTCTTCAGGATCGCGGCCATGTCGGCGTCACCGACATCGGTGAGGGGAACACCAGGGGACTCCCTGCGGGCGTCGGCGGCTCCGTCGGCGCTGCCGGCGATCAGCTCGCGCAGGTGGCCGAGGACACCGTCGGCCAGGTGCTCGACGGTGCGCCGGTCGTGCAGCGCGGTCGAGTAGTTGACGTACAGGCCGAACGTGTCGCCCTCGACGGCGGCGGTCACGTCCAGTACGTTCCAGCGCATGCCGTCCGGGCTGATCGAGTGGCCCTTGGGCTCTTCGGGACCGGCGTACCGTCCGATGCCCGGCAGGTCCCTGGTGAACTGCCCCAGGTAGTTGAAGTTCACTTCCGGAGTGGGCTGCCGGCTCAGTACGGAGGCCACGTCCGGGGCGCCGAGATGGCGCAGGATGCCGTAGCCGACGCCCTTGTTGGGGATCCGCGCCAGCTGCTCGCGGACGGAGTCGAGCGAGGCCACCGCATCGGTGGCTCCGGGTTCCAGCCGCAGGGCGACGGGGAAGACGGACGTGAACCACCCCACCGTCCGTGACAGGTCCACGTCGGGGAACAGATCCTCGCGGCCGTGCCCTTCCAGACCGATCAGGGTCTCGTCGTCCCCGGTCCAGTCGCGCAGGGCGTGCGCGAGCGCGGTCAGCAACGCGTCGTTGATCCGGGTGTTGAAGACCCTCGGAACGTCCCGGAGCAGGGCACGGGTCTCCTCGGGGCTGAGCCTCGCCACGACGCCGGCGGCGGATCCCAGGTCGTTGCGGCCGTCCCGGTCACGTGGCACCCGGCCGGACGGCTTGGGCTCGGACCAGTAGGCGAACTCGGCCCGGGCCTGCGGGGAGTGGGCGAAGTCGTGCAGACGCTGCGCCCATGACCGGAACGACGTCGTCTTCGCCGGCAGCAGGGGCGCGAGCCCGGCAGCCCGCCGCTCGTAGCAACTGCCCAGGTCCTCCAGCAGGATCCGCCAGGACACGCCGTCGACCGCCAGGTGGTGCACGACGACGAGCAGCCGCTGCCCGCGCGTGGCCCCCAGCTCCAGCAGGGCGGCCCGCAGCAAGGGGCCCTTGGCCAGGTCGAGGCTCTGCTGCGTCTCCTCCGCGATGTCCAGCGACACCGACGCCAGGGCCTCGTCCGCGACGCCGGACAGGTCGTGCACGTCGAGGATGCCGGTGTCCACGGTTTCGTCCAGGTACTGCCGCCAGCCGTCGGCCCCGTCCGCGCAGCGCAGGCGCAGCGCGTCGTGGTGCTCGATCAGGTCGGCCAGCGCCGGACGCAGCACCTCGGGGTCGAGTCCGTCGGTGACCAGGAGTTCGGCCTGGTTGAAGTGGTCGAACGCCGGCAGGTCCTTCTCGAAGAACCAGTGCTGGATCGGCGTCAGCGGGACCTCGCCCACCACCCGGCCCTGCTCCGCGTCGACCGGCGTGGCCGTACCGGCCTGTGTCGCGATCTCGGCGATCGTCTGGTGCTTGAAGATCAGCCGCGGAGTGAGGTGCACACCGAACTTCTTCGCCCGGGCGATCATCTGGATGCTGATGATCGAATCCCCGCCCAGTTCGAAGAAGTTGTCGTGGATGCCGACGGTGTCGATACCGAGGATCTCGGACCACACGCCGGCGAGGGTGCGCTCGACGTCCGTCCGGGGTGCGGTGTAGGTGGTGTCGAGGTCGGGCCGGTGGTGGTCGGGCGCGGGGAGGGCCTTGGTGTCGACCTTCCCGTTGGGGGTGAGCGGGAGCTGGTCGAGGGTGACGTAGACGGCCGGGACCATGTAGTCCGGCAGCTGCTGCTGAAGGTGTGCGCGGAGCTGGTGCGTGGCGGGTGTGTGTCCCGGGGTGGGGACGGTGTAGGCGACGAGTTGCTTGTTGCCGGGTGTGTCCTCGCGCACGGTCACGGCGGTGGCGTGGACGTGGGGGTGAGTGGTCAGGGCGTTTTCGATCTCGCCGAGTTCGATGCGGTAGCCGCGCACCTTGACCTGGTTGTCGATCCGGCCGATGAACTCCAGCGTGCCGTCCGGACGCCACTTGACCAGGTCGCCGGTGTGGTAGACGCGGGGGTCGGGGCGGGGCGGGCTGAGGGGGTTGGCGGTGAAGCGCTGCGCGGTCAGCTCCGGCCGGTTGTGGTAGTGCCTGGCCAGGCAGATACCACCCAGCAGGGCGTGACCGGGGACGCCGACGGGCGCGGGCTGGTTGTGCTGATCGACGACGTAGACCGTGGTGTTGGTGATGGCCCGGCCCAGGGTGGTCGTCCCGCCGTGCGGGTCCGGTTCCGTGGTCAGGCTCATCACGTTCGCCACCGAGCCCTCGGTCGCACCGTACTCGTTGCTGATGGTGGTCCGTGTGCTGCTGGCGTCGAGCAGGCGGGAAACGAGCTGGGGTGTGAGGTTCTCACCACCGGCGACGATCGTGGTGATGTGATGCCGGGCCCCGCGGCTCTCCAGGTGGGCGGCGAGGACCTCCAGGTGGGAAGGCGTCGCCTTCAGGAAACTGATCGGGGTGCCGGCACAGATCACGTCGATCGCCGCGTCGAACGCCGTCTGGTCGGGCCCGGTCACCGGGACGACCAGTTGCTGGCCCTGGATCAGGGGCAGGAACAGCGCGGTGATCGTCAGGTCGAAGGTGACGGACGAGTAGAGGATGCTGCCGATCCCACCAGGCGCACCAGCCGGGTAGTTCCGGTCGCACCAGTGCAGGTAGTTGACCACACCCCGGTGTTCCAGGGCGACACCCTTGGGCTTGCCGGTGGAACCCGAGGTGTAGATGACGTAGGCCAGATCGTCCGGCGAGGCCAACGGCTCCGGATCGGTCTCGGGACCGGCCGGCCACCCGGCGTCGACCAGCAGCCGGTCGACCGTGTCCGGCAGGCGATGCGCCAGAGCGGTGCTCGTGATGACGAGAGGCGCACTCGCGTCCTCGACCATGTAAGTGATCCGGTCGGTCGGGTAGTCCGGGTCCAGAGGCACGAACGCGGCACCCGCCTTCAAGATGCCCAGCAGCGTCGCGATCAGATCCGGCGAACGCTCCAGGCACACCGCGACGAGGGTGTCCGGGGTGATACCCGAGCCCCGCAGATGATGAGCCAGACGGTTCGCACGCGCGTTGATCTCGGCATAGGACCAGCGCCGCTCGCCCCAGGTGACAGCGACCGCGTCCGGGACGGCGGCGACCCGGTCCTCGATCAGCCGATGGATGGTGGCCGTGTCCGGGTACGGGCCGGTGACACCGTTCCAGTCGACCAGGACCTCCTGCCGCTCCCGCTCCGTCAGCATGTTCAGCTCCGACAGGCGGGCCCGCGGGGCGGCCGCCACCGACGCGGCCAGCGTCGTGAAGTGGCCGGCCATGCGCTCGATCGTCGCCCGCTCGAACAGATCCGTCCGGTACTCCAGGGCCGCCAGCAGCTCGTCACCCGACTCGGCCGCGGTCAGCTGGAGATCGAACTTGGCGTCCTGACCGCCCACGCCCACCTGCTCTACCGTCAGGCCGGGCAGGCTCCACGCGTCGTCGTCCGGGGTGTTCTGGAAGACGAACATCGTCTGGAAGAGCGGGTTGCGGGACAGGTCGCGATCGGGGGCCAGCTCGTCGACGAGGCGTTCGAAGGGCAGGTCCTGGTGGTCGTAGGCGCCGAGCGCGGTGTCCTTGACCCGGTCGAGCAGCTCGGTGAACGTCGGATCACCCGACAGATCGGTGCGCAGGACCAGCGTGTTCACGAAGAAGCCGATCAGGTCCTCCGTCTCGGCCCGGTTGCGGCCCGCGATCGGGGTGCCCACCGCGACGTCGTCCTGACGGCAGTAACGGGCCAGGACGATCTGGAACAGGGACAGCAGCGCCATGAACAGACTCGCGCCCTGCCCGCTCGCCGCGGACCGCAGCGCCTCCGCCACCTCCTGCGGCACCGAGAAGTACACGGTGTCGCCTTCGGCGCCCTCCCGCTCGGCCGGCCGCCCGTGGTCGGTCGGCAGTTCCAGGGCCGGCACCCCCGCGAGGCGCTCGCGCCAGTACGCCAACTGCCCGTCCAGGAAATCACCGCTGAGCTGCTCGCGCTGCCAGGCGGCGAAGTCGGCGTACTGGATCGGCAGTTCGGGCAGTGACGCCTCGCGTCCGGCGACGGCGGCCGCGTACAGTTCGCGCAGTTCGCGAGCCATGATCCCGGAAGACCAGCCGTCCGACACGATGTGGTGCAGCGTGATCAGCACGAAGTGGTCGTCGTCCGCGACGCGAACCACGTCCACCCGCAGCAGTCGCCCGCCGTCCAGTTCGAACGGCCTGCGTGCCTCGGCTGCCATGATCTCCAGTGCGGCCCGCTCCCGCTCGGCCGTCGAGACGGTCCGGACGTCGTGCACCACCGGAGTGACCGACCACGGCGCGTCCACGATCTGTGCGGGACGGCCCGAGTCGTCCGTGACGAACCGGGTGCGCAGTACCTCGTGGCGGGTCACCAGACCGGTGAACGCCAGACCCAGCGCACCGGCGTCGAGGGCGCCCCGCACCCGCAGACCGAACGGTACGAGGTACTCGGCGCCGCCCGGTGTCAACTGGTCCAGGAACCACAGCCGCTGCTGCGCGAACGACAACGGCTGTGGACCACTGCCACGGTCGACGGGTACCAGCGGCGCCTTGTCGGCCGTCTCCAGCTCGCGCACGACCCCGGCCAGTGTGGCCGGCGTGGGCGAGGCGAACAGGGCACGCACCGGGACGTCCACGCCGAGCCGTTGCCGTAGCCGCGACGTCACCTGCGTGGCGAGCAGCGAGTGTCCGCCCAGGTGGAAGAAGTTGTCGTGGATGCCGACGGTGTCGACGCCGAGGACGTCGGACCACACGTCGGCGATGGTCGCCTCCGTCGTGTTCCGGGGTGCGGTGTAGGTGGTGTCGAGGTCGGGCCGGTGGTGGTCGGGCGCGGGGAGGGCCTTGGTGTCGACCTTCCCGTTGGGGGTGAGCGGGAGCTG
>NZ_JBEYXM010000056.1:0-8673 GCF_040704595.1 Streptomyces sp. NPDC046870 | reverse complement strand
CCCCACTCCCGTCGCTTTCCGGCGAACGGGATCCCGTGCCTCCCGGCCGCGCTGTTGGCTAGGGTGGCTGATGGCTCCCGCGCGGGCCGGGCCGGTTCATCGTCCACCGCGGCGCCTTCAGCCAGCGGGCGTCCTCGTCGGCCGTCACGGCGGGACGGAACCTGACGTCGAGTGCCCGACCGTGGCGGTCCCGGGCGTACAGGTGCAGGTCCCCCTTGCGCAGGCTCAGATCGGCCACGCGCCAGCCGTCGCGCTCCAGCATGCGCGTGGTGGCCTCCACCAGCCCGCGGTCGTCCAGCCGCGCGAGTTCCTGGGCGGTGTAACGGCCGCGGCGCCGGCGGAGGGCCCTCCTACGCAGGCGCAGGGCCGCCGGGGCGACCGTCACCGACAGGAGGGCGCACATCAGCAGGCCGGTGGCCCCGAACGCGTGGCTGAGGCGGCCCGCCAGGAGGAGGAGCGTCAGCAGCACCAGGCCGAGGCCGACGAAGGAGGGGAGGACCTCGCGCAGCTCGGGACCGTACCGGCCTTGCGCCCGCAGTTCGGCCACCCGCCGCCGACGCAGGGACCGGCGTGACGTCGGGACGGACGAGTCCGGGTACCGCAACCTCGTCATACCGCCCGCCCCCGCCCTCTCGGATCCTTCGGCCCCTCGCCGCGCCCCTTGGCCGGTCCGACCGTACATCGGTGACCATCCGGCTCGGCACCTCACCCCACCCCGTGCCGCCGCCACGGGCGCCGATTGTTCCACGCGTCGCCGGCGCCTCCACGGGTTTGCCGTCCACGTCGATACGTGTGTTCCGGGGCCGGCGCCCGGCTGCTCCCCGGTTGCCGGACCGGCCTGCCCGTTCGACCATGGGGAAGGGCGCGACTCGCCGTGCGCTCGCCCCCGTCCTTCGTCTCCGCGACTGACGCAGGACGAAGGAGGAACCTTGACCAGAGTCCTCACCCAGGTGTTCAAGACTCCCGATCTGCGGAAGAAGACGGTCTTCACGCTCGGTGTCATCGTGCTGTACCGCCTGGGATCACATGTCCCGCTTCCGGGAGTCGACTACGCGAACGTGCAGAAGTGTGTGGACGAGGCGTCGGGCAGCGGCGGTCTGCTGGGACTGGCCAACGTGTTCAGCGGTGGGGCGCTTCTCCAGATCACGTTGTTCGCCCTGGGCATCCTGCCCTACATCACGGCGAGCATCATCCTGCAGCTGCTGACCGTGGTCGTGCCCAGACTGGAGACCCTGAAGAAGGAGGGGGCGGCGGGGCAGGGGAAGATCACTCAGTACACCCGGTATCTGACGGTGGGGCTCGCCCTCGTGCAGGGCACGGGCCTGGTCGCCACCGCCCGCAGCGGCGCGCTGTTCCCCGCCTGCCGGACGGCGGCGGGGATCGTCCCGGACACCTCCGTCCTCACGGCTGTCGTGATGGTGCTCTCGGTCACGGCGGGGACGGCCTGCGTGATGTGGCTCGCGGAGCTGATCACCGAGCGGGGGATCGGCAACGGCATGTCGCTGCTCATCTTCGTCTCCATCGCTTCCACGCTCCCGAGGGCGCTGTGGGCCGTGAAGGAGCAGGGTGAGATCGCCGATGGGTGGCTCAGTTTCGGCAGCGTGGTCCTCGTCGGGCTCGTCATGGTCGCCCTGGTCGTCTTCGTGGAGCAGGGCCAGCGGCGGATCCCCGTGCAGTACGCGAAGAGGATGGTGGGACGCAGGTCGTACGGGGGGACGGCGACGTACATCCCGCTGAAGGTGAACCAGGCCGGTGTGGTCCCCGTCATCTTCGCCTCGTCCCTGCTCTACATCCCGGCGCTGATCGCACAGTTCTCGCACTCGGACGCGGGCTGGGCGGCGTGGATCATGCGGAACTTCGTCCGCGGCGACCATCCCTTCTACGTCGTCGCCTACTTCCTGCTGATCGTGTTCTTCGCCTTCTTCTACGTGGCGATCACGTTCAACGCGGAGGAAGTGGCGGGGAACATCAGACAGGCCGGGGGATTCGTCCCCGGCATCCGGGCCGGCCGGCCCACGGCCGAGTACCTCGGCTACGTCCTCAACAGGCTGACCTGGCCGGGTTCGCTGTACCTGGGCCTGATCGCCCTGGTGCCCACCGTGGCGTTCGCCAGTCTGGGCGGCGCCAACCAGCTGACCGGCACCAGCATCCTGATCATCGTGAGCGTCGGCCTGGAGACGGTCAAACAGATCAACAGCCAGATCGAGCAGCACAGTTACGAGGGCTTCCTGCGCTGACGGCGCGGCGCGCCTCCGGATGCGGAGCACCGGCCATGCCCGGGGTCCAAGCCGGGGGCGTGGACGAGGTGCGCGGCCCTGCCCCGCCCGCCCATCACGGCCCGGCGCGCGGCGGCCGGCCGCGTCTCCTACGGCCGGCCGTTCGCGGTCGTGGACCCCCCCACCGTCGAGCAGCCGGCACAGGCCGACCTGACCACGAGCGCCGACCGGATCCCTCCGGGGTTCCACCCAGGCGTCGTCGAAGCGGAGGCGGGGGAGGGCGGTGCCGGTCAGGGGACCGGCACCGCCCGCAGGGCCGCCGTGGCCCGGCCCAGGGCTCCGCACAGGCGGCGGAGCGGGTGTGGCCGTCCTCAGCCGGCGAGCGGTGCCGCGTCGAGCAGGGCCGCAGCCGCACCGCGGGCGGTCGTGGCGGCGGAGGGATCACGATCCATCCGCGCGGCCTGACCCGCACCGTCGTAGAGCAGGAGGAGTCGTCGGGCCAGCTCCTCGGGCTCGGCGTACCCGCACGTGGTGGCCAGTTCGGTGAACAGCTCGCGCAACCAGGACCGATAGCGCTCGGCGGTGCGGCGGATGGCACTGTCCTCGGACGTCTCGGCGCTGGCCCGGACGAACGCGCACCCGTTGTACCCCGGGTCGGTGAAGGCCTCGCCCAGCGCGTCGAAGACACCGAGGATCTGCTCACGAGGAGTGCGGAAGCGCGTCAGGGTCCGGGTGATCCGGCCCCGCGAGCGCTCGAAGCGCTGCTCCAGGTAGGCGCAGACGAGCCCTTCCTTGCTGCCGAAGGTGTTGTAGAGGGACGCCTTCGCCACGCCGGCGTGCTCGATGACACGGTCGATGCCGACCGTCTGCACGCCCTGCTGGTAGAAGAGCTCGTCAGCCGCCTCGAGCAGGCGTTCACGTGCGGACACCTTCACCGCGGTCCTGGCCGCCATGACAACCACCCTCTCAGACAGACTTGTCTATTCTAACGCGGACCCCGTCTCACCCCTGGGAGCCGGTCCGTGCCAGGGGTGCCGCCTCGGAGACGGAGACGGCGGCGGAACCGGCTTCCGGGCGTACGACCGCCACGTGCTCCACCCGGCGGCCGCTGAGCACCAGACCGGTCAGCGCCGCGAGGGCCAGCACGATGACGGCGATGCCGTACTCCCAGGACGTCCGCACCAGGCCGCCGCCGTGCACGACCAGGACCCCGCCGACCACCGCCGGCACACCGAGCCCCATGTAGCACACGACATACAGAAGGGACAGGACCCCGGCTCGTTCGTGCGGCTCGACCTGCGGGACGACCAGCCTGATGCCCCCCTGGAACCCGCTGCCGAAGCCGAAACCGGATATCGCGCCGCCGATGAAGAACCCGATCACGGACGGGGTGCCGCCGGTCCCGGAGCCGATGGACACCAGGGTGATCACCACGCCGACGACCAGCGAGCCGATGCCGATCAGCATGACGCTGCGCGTCGCCGCCTTGCGCAGCAGGACGACGGCCAGACCGGCGGAGCCGGCGAGCACGAACAGGGGCAGTCCGCCCCACACCACGGACGTGGAGTGCACCAGGGTGCGGGTGAGAGCCGGTCCGAGCGCGCCGTACAGACCGGTCAGCGCCCACACGGCGAACATCACCGGCGCGGCGATCGCCACCGACGCGCGGGCGGACCGGGGCAGCTTGAACTCGGGGGCCATGCTGGCCAGCGCGCCCGGCTTGCGGCCGACGGTCTCGTTCAGGCCGGTCAGGGCCAGCGCCTGCACGACGAACACAGCGAGAAGCACGTAGTAGACGAGGTGTGTCGGGGCCGGCAGGTACTGCACGATCAGCCCGGAGACCAGGGCGCCGCTCGCGGTCCCGATCGTGGGCGCGAAGGAGTTGAGGAAACCGCCCCTGCGCGCGTCGAGGTCGAGCATTCCGGCGCCGAGCGCGCCGACCGCCGCGCCGGTGCTCAGTCCCTGGACGACACGGGCGGCCAGCAGCGCGTCCACGCCGCCAGCCGTGATGAACGTCGCCATGGCCGCCGTCTGACCGATCAGGGCCACGAACAGCACCGGCCGTCGGCCCACGTGGTCGGAGATCTTGCCGAAGACCAGGAGCGCGACCAGCACGGCCACCGCGTAGACGCCGAAGACGACGGTGACGGTGATCGGCGAGAAGCCCCAGCGCGCCTGGTAGATCGCGTAGAGGGGGGTGGGCGCGCTGGACGAGGCCAGCAGCGACACGAGGATCGAGGCCAGGAGCCCGAGGGAGGCGATGGGCCCGAGACCCCTGCGTCGCGGGGCTCCGTGAGCGGGGGACCGCCTGGCCGGGATGCCCTCGGAGGCGGGTCGCTGCGTCGTGCTTCTCATGACTCTCACTCTCGGTCTGGTAAACGAACCTACTTCATACTAGACAGATCTGTCTGATGCGCGGGAGTCCTGGACAGTGAGACATGTCGCAAAGAAGTGGGGAACACGGTGTGGGAGGGCGGCGCGGCCGGGGCGCGTCGCATCACGGATCCCAGCCGGGGGAGCGCGGTGGGGGAGGAGGGCGCGATACGGAGGGCCGTGGTGCTCGCCGATCGCCAAGCCGCCCGACAGCCGCCCTCCGCGAGAGAGTCGCGCACATCCTGCCGGCGGCACCTCCCCGTCAGGGTGACGGGCGTGGCTGGTGACTCGTGCCGGGGCGGTGGCCGGCGGATTTCCTGGCCGGGCCGGCCTCACAACGGCCGGCCATCTCTCCTCTGGGCGCGGCGGGAACCGGGTTCGCGTCAGTGGCTCCGCGGGGGCGACGCGGCCCCGACGCCGGCGCAGCGAACCCGCGGCTGGCGGCCCTGATCACCGGTGGCGACCTCGTGGCCTTCTTCGGGGCCCATGGCCAAGGGACGCGCGGGTGTGTGGGCGGCGCGAGACCTGCCGTCGGTGACCGGGCAGTCGCTCCGTGCTGGACGCCGGGGCGTACGGGCGGCGGCGTGCAGGGCGGTGAGGGTCAGGTGATCATTCCCGGCACTCCGGCTTCACGACCAGAGATCCTGGCTTTCGCACACCCGGGCACCCATGTTGCGCTCCATCATCCGCAGTGCGGCCTGAGCTAGGTCTTCGTGGATGTGCGCGACGGCGTCGCGCGGAACGATGACTTCGAAGTGCCGGATGTGAGCGTCCAGGGCCGAGTACAGCACGCACTGTTCGGTCACCTGTCCGGTGAGCACCAGCTGGTCGATGCCCTGCTGCTGCAACAGGTAGTGCAGCGGTGTCTCGAAGAAGATGGAGTGGCGGGCCTTGAGGACGAAGAGCGAGTCCGCGTCGGGCTTCACGGGCTCGACGAGATCGGCATGGGGAGTGGCCAGAGCCCGTTCCAGCAACTCGCCGTGATGTGAACGCCACTCGCCGAAGTTGTCATTGACGTAGATGACCGGTACCCCACGACCACGGGCGTGCCGCAGCAGGTCGGTCAGGACCGGCACGACCGGTTCTGCCGAGCGGATCAGCCGGTCGGCGTCCTTGTGGTCGTAGGTGTTGATCATGTCGATGACGATCAGCGCAGTCTTGCTCATACGACCAGGGTTCCACCGATGGGCACCAGCCAACTTCTGCACGCCGGGCAAAAGACGCTTTCCCTGACATGCCGATGGCTCCCCCTGTGGATCGGGGGAGCCATCTGGAGAGGCTCGACCGCGTGCTTCGTCAGCGGGTCACGCGTGTCGGTGCGAGTGGCGGTTGCCCGTGATCACGCGGTACAGCGCGAGCAGGATGAGGGAGCCGACGATCGCGGCGATCCAGGTGGACAGTTCGAAGAAGCCGTCGACGGAGTCGACGCCGAAGATGACCTTGCCGAGCCAGCCGCCGAGCAGGCCACCGGCGACGCCGATGAGCATGGTGACGATGATGCCGCCCGGGTCCTTGCCCGGCATGATGGCCTTGGCGATGGCGCCGGCGAGCAGGCCGATGATGATCCACGCGAGGATGCTCATGATGTGTCTCCGTCTCGCTGTATAAAGACTGTGTTAGCTCCTCGTCTGTACCGTCCGCGCTCATACAAACGTGGGATTTTCGGTTTGCCGCTCCTGGAGTCAAAAGACCCGGGCGGCGAGGCCAAGGCGACCCGGTGAGCACGGCAGCCCGTGCCGGTGAAGGCGAGTGCCCCGGCCGATGAGCTGCCCACCATGGCCCGGAGGGCGGATCCGAGGCGGACGGCCGAGCCCGCGAGTCGCCGTCGGATCGTCGAGGCCGTGGACGGACAGAGCTCCGGTCCGATGCCGCCAACAAGCCACGCACCGACGGATCTCAGCCGTTCGCGCGATGCAAAGAAGTCTGTGCACACAACTCTATGCAAAGAAGTCTTTGCGAAGCTAGCCTGGGTCCATGGAACACCTCGAACAGCCCTCCCAGGTTCAACTGAACGCCCGCAACCTGCGGGGCGTCGCGCATCCGCTGCGCGTGCGGATCCTGACGGTTCTGCGGACCGAGGGCCCGGCCACGGCCACCACGCTCGCCCGGAGGCTGGACCAGAACACCGGCGCGACCAGTTACCACCTGCGCCAGCTCGCCGAGTACGGGTTCATCGTCGAGGCGCCGTCACGCGGCGGCGGCCGCCGTGAACGCTGGTGGCAGGCGGCGCACGTCAACACCGTCGTTCCGGACGACTCGGTGCTGGCGGGCGGAGAGGGTCTCGGCATCGCCTACCTCCAGGCCCTCAGCCGGGTCTGGTCCGACGCCATGACGGCAGCCGTGGAAGCGACCGCCTCGCTGCCGCCGGAATGGCGCGAAGCCCAGGACTTCGGCGACTACGTGCTCACGCTCACCCCCGCCGAGGCCAAAGAGCTCTCGGCGGACATCCACCGGCTGCTCCGCCGGCGCAACTCCGCGCCGCAGGCGGCGGGTTCGCCGTTGCCCGAGGGCGCGGCACGGGTCGCCTTCCAGTTCCAGTTGTTCCCCACCAGTGCGGACCGGCACGTCTCCCACCCCCCGGATTCGGAGTGAGAAAGATGACCTCTCGGCACGCGGCCGCCCAGCAGGGGGCCGACAGCGGCACACGCACGCCCTCCCCGGACGCCCCGGCCGACGGGCCCCGGGTCCTTCGCGGACTGGTCGGCATGCTCTCGGCCAACGCGGCGGCCCTGTCGGCCAACCGGGTGCTCTCCATCGCCCTGCCCTGGTTCGTCCTGACGACGACCGGCAGCGTAGGCAAGACCGGTCTGGTCGCCTTTTGTCAGATAGTGCCGTACGTGATCGCCCAGGCGCTGGCCGGGCCGATCATCGACCGCGCCGGCCCCAAGCGCATCAGCGTCGCCGGCGACCTCGCCTCCACCGTCGCGACGGCCACCGCTCCGCTGCTCTACCTCACGGGACACCTGTCCTTCGGCCTGCTGCTGGGGTTGCTGGCCGTGGTCGGTGCGGCGGACGGCCCGGCCAACGGGGCCAAGGGGCTCTTCGTGCCGGCGGCGACCCGCGCGGCCCGGGTGCCGCTGGAGCGGGGGACCGGCCTGTCAGCGGCGGTCGAGCGGACCGCGACGACCATCGGGCCGGCCATCGCAGGCGTGGTCGTCGCCTCCTTCGGCAGTCTCTACGCCCTGTGGATCACTGCCTGCCTGTTCGGCGTGTCGGCGCTGGTCGTCTCCACCACCCTCAGCGACCCGGCGCCCGAGCCGCACGAGACGCCGGTGCAGGAGACCGAGGGCTACCTCTCGCGACTGCGCCAGGGGGCCGTGTTCCTGCGCGACGCCAGACTGCTGCGGTCCATCGTGGGCATGCTCGCCGTCACCAACCTGCTCGACCAGGCGTTCATGTCCGTGCTGCTGCCGGTCTGGGCGAAGGAGACGGGCAACGGCGCGGAGGCCGTGGGGCTGGTGGTCAGCGTCTTCGCCGCGACATCGATCGTCGCCGCGCTGGTGGCCGCCGGAGTGGGCGAGCGGCTGCCCCGGCGTGCCGTCTACCTGATCGGCTTCACGCTGGGCGGCGTCCCGCGCTTCGTGGCCATGGCCACCGGCGCTCCGCTGTGGCTGGTACTCGCGGTGCTGGCGCTGGGCGGCCTGGGGTCGGGCTTCGTCAACCCGATCGTCGGGGCCGTGACGTACGAGCTGATCCCCACGCCGCTGCTGGGACGGGTCAAGACGCTGGCCCAGGCCGTCACATGGGCGGGCATCCCGTTCGGTGGGCTGCTGGGCGCGGGGCTGGTGACGGTGGCGGGCACCTCGGGTGCGCTGTGGATCGTGGGCGGGCTCTACCTCGTCGCCATCGGCGTGCCGGCCCTGAACCGGGAGTGGGCGGGCATGCGCAAGCGGACGGTGTCCGACGCGAAGCCTGTCGGCACCACGCACGAGAACGGGAGTACGGCCGCTGCGGCTTCCGTCCCCGGAGCGGAGGCGGCCGGGGCGGTGGCCTGAGCCGCGGTACGGAACCGGCGCCGGCCGGGGCGGTGGGACCGCCCCGGCCGGCCGCCCCCCCCCCCCCCCCCCCGCCCCCCCCCCCCCCC
>NZ_JBEYXM010000055.1:0-8936 GCF_040704595.1 Streptomyces sp. NPDC046870 | reverse complement strand
GGCTTCCAGCTGCTCACCCGCTCCACCGTCGCCACCGACCGCACGGTCGAGTGGGAGGACGGCACCACCTACCCGGTCGTCGACGTCGAGATCTCCTCGGCGAGCCACCCGTTCTACACCGGCACCTCCCGCGTCGTGGACACCGCGGGCCGGGTGGAACGCTTCCAGCGGCGCTACGGCCGCACCACCACCGACCGCCACTGACCGCACAACCCGCTCGACCTCCTGGGAGGAGACCGCGATGAAGGTACGCAAGTCCCTGCGCTCGTTGAAGGCCAAGCCGGGTGCCCAGGTGGTGCGCCGGCGGGGCGTCACCTTCGTGATCAACAAGAAGGAACCCCGCTTCAAGGCCCGCCAGGGCTGACGCCCGCGAACGCCCCACGGCCCGGCACCGCACCCGCGGTGCCGGGCCGTTCCCGTGCCCGGCACCGGGCTCCGGCGGCGGTAGGCTGGCGATCATGGGGGAGTGGAGGGTCCGGCCGGCGTCGGGGAACGACGTCGAGGCGGTGGCCGAGGTGCGGGCCGTGGCGCTGCGCGCGGACCTGGAGCGGCTCGGGCGGTACGACGAGCGGCGCGTGCGGCAGCGGCTGCGGGACGGGTTCGTCCCGGCGCACACCTGGGTGATCGAGGTGGGCGGCGCGTTCGCCGGATGCGTCGCGCTGCGGCCGGCCGGGGACGCCCACTGGCTGGAGCACTTCTACCTGGCCCCGCACCTCCAGGGCAACGGCATCGGCGCGGCCGTACTGCGCACCCTGCTGGAGCGCTGCGACCGCGACGGCATCACGGTCCGGCTGAACGTGCTGCGCGGCAGCCCGGCCCGGCGCCTGTACGAGCGGCACGGGTTCACCCTCGACACCGAGGACCCCGTGGACGTCTTCATGGTGCGCGAGCCGGCCCCGGCCGTGGGTGACGGGTGAACACCCGAGACGAGGCCGCCGCCTTCATGAAGTCGCTCGGCGCCGTGCATGCGATGAACCTCGACGGCGGCGGCTCCACCGCGACGGCCGTGGGCGGCGCCGGCGGCTCACTGACCGAGGACACGGCCGCGTGGGTCGGTGGGCGTGGCTCGGGGGCGGTGGGCGCGGCCCGGTGAGGCCGCAGCGGGCGTGTCAGCGGGGAAGCACCCAGTCCGGCGTCCAGGTCCCGGTGGCTTCGTGGCCGGCCGTCGTGGTGGCGAGGTGGTCGCGGAGGGTGGCCAGTGCCGGGTGCGGGTTGTCGCGGTGCCACAGGAGTGAGTGCGGGTAGACGGGCGTCGGGTCGGTCACCGGGATGCGGCGCAGGCCGAGGCCGGCGGGCCAGACGAGGCTGGTGTGCTCGCCCATGAACGTGGCCAGGGCCGGGGTGTCAGCGACCGTGTCGAGGAGGGCGTCGGAGCCGAAGTTGGGGCCGGTCGCCTCGATGGTGAGGCCGAACTCGGCGACCAGGTCCTCGTAGTAGGCGGCCCACTCGGTACCGGGGACGACGCCGGGCATCCAGATCCGGTGCCCGGCGAGCCGGGCGAGGGGCACCGACCGGGCGCCCGCCAGCGCGTGGCCGGGGCCGGTGAGGAGCTGGAGCGGTTCGTCGAGCACCCGGACGGACCCGACGTCCTCGGGGAGGGGCCGGCCGGGCGCGGCGACGGCGCGGAAGGACGCGTCGATGGTGCCGGAGCGGAGGGCGGCGACGGCCTTCTCGATGTCGAAGAGCATCACCACGTCGAGGTCGATCTCGGGATGCGCGCGGTGGAACCCGCGCATGAGGCCCGTCGCCGCGCCGCGCGAGGCGATCACGTCGACGCGCAGCGGGCGGCGGCCGGTGCGTACGGACGCCACCGCGCGCTCGGCGACGCGCAGCAGTTCGCGCGCGTGGGGCAGGAACGCCTGCCCGTCGATGGTGAGCTCGGCTCCGCGCGGAGTGCGGGTGAACAGCCGTACCCCGAGGGTGCGCTCCAGCGCGGCGACGCGCTTGGAGACGGCCTGCTGGGTGACCGCCAGCTCGGCGGCGGCCTCCTGGAACTGCCCCGCGTCGGCGGCGGCGACGAAGGTCCGGACGGTGTCGAGGTCCATGCCGCCACCCTAGGGCCACAACCAACGGTTGTGGCCGACGGCCCCATGGTTGTTTGCCCCCTGGTCACCGCGCTCGCTTTGATGCTTCCGGTCGCGGATCGGTTGTGCGGATGGGGACGAGGGGACGTCGAAGATGAGGAGCGGACACCGGCTGGGCCGTCTGCACGGACGCCGGCTGGGGCGGCGGTTCGGGTGGCTCTGGGGAGCGTACGGGACCAGCGCGCTCGGCACCTGGCTCGCCTTCGGCGCGTTCCCGCTGATCGCCGTCCGCGTGCTGCACGCCGGACCGGCCGAGGTCGCCGCGCTCTCCTCCGTGGGCGCCGCGGTGGGCGCGGCCGTGGCGGTGCCGCTCGGCCCGTGGGTGGAGTTCCGCCGCAAGCGGCCCGTGCTGATCGCGACGGACCTCGTGCGGTGCGCGGCACTGCTGACGATCCCCGTCGCGTTCGCGCTCGGCGGGCTCACCTTCCTCCAGCTCCTGCTGGTCTCGGTCGTCGTCGCGGCGGCCGACATCACCTTCCGCGCCGCGTCCGGCGCGTACCTGAAGACGCTGTTGCCGGCCGAGGACCTGCTCGTCGCCAATGCCCGGTTCGAGTCCACGACCTGGACGACCACGATCGTCGGACCGCCGCTGGGCGGCGCGGCGACGGGGCTCCTCGGTCCGGTGGCGACGGTGGTGGCCGATGCGGTCAGCTATCTGCTCTCGGCCCTGGGCCTGCGCGCGATGGGCGGGCAGGAGCCGCCGCCCGAGCGCCGGCCGGCCGCGCGCCTGCGGGCCGGGGACCTGCTCGACGGCTGGCGGTACATCCTCGCCGACGCGACGCTGCGCCCGCTGTTCTTCAACACCGCCCTCTTCAACGGCCTGGTGATGGCCGCCGAGCCTCTGCTGGCCGTCCTGATGCTCGGCCGGCTCGGGTTCGCGCCGTGGCAGTACGGCCTCGCCTTCGCCGTGCCCTCGATCGGCGGGCTGCTCGGCGCACGGCTGGCCCGCCCGCTCGCCGCCCGGTTCGGGCAGCACCGTGTCCTGGTCGTGTCCGGGACGCTGCGCGCCCTGTGGTCCGTCGGCCTCGCCTTCACCGGGCCGGGTACCGGGGGGCTGCTGCTGGTGATGGGCGTCGAACTCGGCCTCATCTTCTGCTGCGCGGTGTTCGGCCCCGTCTACACCACCTACCGCCTGGAGCGCACCGCGACCGACCGGGTCGCCCGCACGCTGACCGCCTGGACGGTGACGGTCAAGGCGTCGACCGCGGTGCTGACGGCCGTCTGGGGCGTCCTGGGCAGCCTGCTCGGCCCGCGCACGGCCATCGGCCTGGCCGGCGCGCTGCTGCTGGCGACCCCACTGCTGCTCCCACGCCGCGCGGCGACACCCCACCCCGCCCCGGAACCGGCACCGGTCCGCCCCTGACGGACCGATACGGCGGGCCGGCGCCGGGGCGGCTCTCGGGCGCCCGGGGCCCGGACGAGGCGCGCACGGACGGGCATCCGGTCCCCGCCGGAGCGGCACGCGGCCGTCAGTGCTCCTCGGCGCAGCAGCCCCGCGGGGACGCGGAGCCCGTGGCGGCGGTCCGCAGGCGGCAGAAGCAGGACGCCTCGACGGGTACGTCCGCCAGCGCCGCGGCGATCTTCAGCTGCTGGGCCACGATCCGTGCCTCCCCCTCCTTGCCGAGCCGCACCAGGCACTCGTGGAGACCGTGCAACGCCCAGACGTTGCCCGGGTGTTGCAGCGGGCGGGGGAGCGTGTCGTCGAGTCCGAGGTCGGCACGGTAGACGGCCTCGGCCTCCGCGACCAGGCCCTGTTCGAGGAGCAGGGCGCCGTAGGCGTGCCGGGTGGGCTGCATCCAGCCCCACGGCTCGTCGTACGGCAGGCCGTCGTCCAGCTCGATCGACCGGCGCAGCGCCGCGAACGCCGCCTCGTACCTGCCCCTGCGGTAGTCCAGTTCGCCGTCCAGCATCCGCGCGGCGATGGCCAGGATGTCCGTACAGGTGTTGTTGAACAGCATCCGCGTCCGCGGCACCCGGGCGACCGCCTCGTGGAACAGCGCGCGTTCCGTGTCGGCCTCGTCGGTCCGGCCCGTCGCCGCGAGGGCGACCCCGCGCGCGTACCGCAGCATCGCCGTCGTGACGCGGTACAGCCGGGCGTCGGCGGGCAGCGGCAGGCGCAGGATGTCGTCCCAGCGGCCGAAGCGGATCAGCACGTGCACCCGCATCGCGAGGAACCCCTCCAGCCAGTCCGCCATGGGCGGGCTCTCCACGCGCAGCAGCTCCTCGGGTACGGCGGCCTCCAGCCGGGCCGCCGTGTCGACGGCGTCCTGGTAGCGGCCGAGGAACATCGCACCGTAGATCTTGAAGTGGAGGTTGTGACACCGGTACAGGGTGTAGAAGTTCATCGCGCCCGACCGGGCACGGAACCTCTCGTCGGCCCTGATCGCCTCGGTGTTGTCGGAGATCACCCGCCGGTAGTCGCCGCAGAGCACTTCCAGGTGGGACGGCATGTGCTGGAGGTGGCCCGCGTCCGGCACCAGTCCGCGCAGCCGGTCACCCGCCGGCAGGGCGGCCTCGGGCGTGGGGGACATCTCCATCAGGTGGACGTACAGGTGGAGCAGCCCCGGGTGCCGCGCCCCCGCCCGGGTGGCGAGGGCCTTCTCCAGGACCGCCCTGGCCTCGGTGGTGCGCGCGCCCGGGGCCGGACGGCCCGTGCGGATGTCCCACAGCCGCCAGGGCGTGAGGTTCATCAGCGCGTCGGCGTACAGGGCGGCCACGTCGAGGTCGCCTTCGGCCAGCCGGTGGGCGGCCCGCATGCTGTCGGCGTAGGCGGCGTTCCACACGGAACAGTCCTCGGTGTCCGGGGCCCGGGACCGTGGATAACGGGCCCCGAGCGCGCCGATGAGGGCCTGCTCCACCGGGGTGGCGCCGGCCGCCTTCGCGTGGGCGCGCCGCACGGCGGCGTGCGCCCGCCCCACCGTCCGCTCCAGGTCCTCTTCGTCGAAGAAGTCCCAGGGCTTGTTGTAGTTGGGACCGAGGGCGTGGGCCAGGCCCCAGTCGGCCATGGCGCAGTCGGGGTCCGCCGCGGCGGCGGCCTCGAAACAGCGGACGGCCTCCTCGTGGTTGAAGGCGTACGTCCAGTTCAGCCCGCGGTCGAACCAGGTCTGCGCCTCGTCGGACGACGTGCTCACGCGCCGGGTGTGACTGCCGAGGTCGTAGTAGTCCATGCCCGTGCCTCCCTCGTGGGCCGCCGACCGGTCGCGCAGCGAAGGGTATCTCCCGGCGCGCCGCATTCCGGCACATATGGGTGGCCGGCGTCTTCGGTGTTCAGCCGGTCCGCCGCACTCGCTTCCAGAGCCGGAACGGCCCCCGGCCCCTCGGGAGAAAAAAAGTTTGGCGGTGATGTCGAGAACCCGTGACCGGCTCCGTCCCAGGGGTGAGTGCGGCCACAATGGGCCGCACCAGTACCGAGGAGAAGCACGATGGCCAAGTACCTGCTGCTCAAGCACTACCGCGGCGCTCCGGCGGCGGTCAACGACGTGCCCATGGACCAGTGGACGCCGGAGGAGGTCTCGGCGCACATCCAGTTCATGCGGGACTTCGCGGCCCGGCTGGAGGAGACCGGCGAGTTCGTCGACGGCCAGGCGCTCGCCCCCGAGGGCACGTGGGTCCGGTACGACGGTGAGGGGCGCCCGCCGGTCACCGACGGCCCCTTCGCCGAGACCAAGGACCTCATCGCCGGCTGGATGGTGATCGACGTCGACAGCCGCGAGCGCGCCGTCGAGCTGGCCGGGGAGCTGTCGGCCGCTCCCGGGGCCGGCGGGAAGCCGATCCACGAGTGGCTGGAAGTGCGGCCGTTCCTGACCGCGACCCCCGACGCCACCGAGTGCCATTGATGGACGAGGTCTTGCTGAGGAGCCTCACGCCGGGCGTGCTCGCCCTCCTCGGCCGCCGCGGAGCGGACTTCGCGGCGGCCGAGGACGCCGTCCAGGAGGCGCTGCTCGAGGCGGTCCGCGTCTGGCCGGCCGACCCGCCGCGGGACCCGAAGGGCTGGCTGGTCACCGTGGCCTGGCGCAAGTTCCTCGACCAGACCCGGGCGGACACCGCGCGCCGCCGGCGTGAGGACCGCGCCGACGAGGAACCCGCGCCCGGGCCGGCGCCCGCGGTGGACGACACGCTCCAGCTCTACTTCCTGTGCGCCCACCCCTCGCTGACGCCGTCGTCGGCGGTCGCGCTGACGCTGCGCGCCGTCGGCGGCCTCACCACCCGGCAGATCGCCCAGGCCTACCTGGTGCCCGAGGCGACCATGGCACAGCGGATCAGCCGCGCCAAGCGCACCGTCTCCGGCGTGCGGTTCGACCGGCCCGGCGACGTCGCCACCGTGCTGCGCGTCCTCTACCTGGTCTTCAACGAGGGCTACTCCGGCGACGTCGACCTGGCCGCCGAGGCCATCCGGCTCACCCGGCAGCTCGCGGCACGGATCGACCACCCCGAGGTGGCGGGGCTGCTCGCCCTGATGCTGCTCCACCACGCCCGGCGCGCCGGCCGGACCGCGCCCGACGGCAGCCTGGTCCCGCTCGCCGAGCAGGACCGCGGCCGGTGGGACACGCGTATGATCGCCGAGGGCGTCGCGATCCTCCAGGCGGCCCTCGCCCGGGACCGGCTGGGCGAGTTCCAGGCCCAGGCCGCCATCGCCGCCCTCCACGCCGACGCGCCCACCGCCGAGGAGACCGACTGGGTGCAGATCGTGGAGTGGTACGACGAACTCCTGCGCCTGACCGACAACCCGGTCGTCCGGCTCAACCGCGCCGTGGCCGTCGGCGAGGCCGACGGCCCCCGCGCCGGCCTGGCGGCACTCGCGGAGCTGGACGACTCGCTGCCCCGCCACACCGCCGTAGCCGCCCACCTGCACGAACGCGACGGCGACCTCCCGACGGCGGCGCGGCTGTACGCCGAGGCGGCCCACCGCGCCACCAACCTCGCCGAACGCGACCACCTCACACGCCAGGCCGCCCGCCTCAACACCCGCCTGCGCCGCTGAGGGGCAGCGCCCCGGCCCGCGGCCCTGCCCCGGGGCCGACGGGGCCTGCGCAGGCTCCGCCGTGTCCCCGTCCACCCGCCCGGCCGCGCCCCGGAGCTGCGCCGGCGCCGGCCCCGCCGGGAGGTCGGGGACCCTCGCGCCGGTAGAGCTGCGCCGGACCGGTCATGGGCAGCGGGTCCGTCTCCGGGGCCACGGGCAGCCGGCGCTCCCGGTGCGGCTCGGCGAGCAGCTCCCGTTCCCCGGCCGTCGGAGCCGGGGCGTCCGCACGGGCCCACGCGGCAGCCGGACCCGCCATCGCCGGTGGACGTCCGCCGGACGCCGCTCACGCCCGCGGTCGTGGCCTCGCCGCACACCGGCCAGGGCTCGTCCACCGGCCGTAGCAGGGGGCCGCCCACGGAACCGGCCGCCGGTCCCGGGCTGCCCGGCCGGGGCGCAGCCGGGTCGTCGTCCCCCGGTAGGCGGCCGGTTCGGGAAAGAGCGCCCCCGGGGCGCCCCGGCATCGAGCGGGCGCGGCGGCGTGGTCCTCGCATGGACAGCGACCTCGGACGGGGACGGTCCCGTCCCGGCACGGAGGGGGGAACGACCGGCCGTACGGCTGGTGCCGCGGCCGTACTCGGGGGGATCGGCCGCGGCCCAGCCACCCGGAACACACCCGGGCACGCCCTGAATGCCCCGTGCCGCGGTGCTCATGCGGAGCCGAACGGGTGGACCGACGGGAGCCACGGCTGCCGCGCGCTCGCGCGTCAGGCCACTTCGGGGGTCTGTGCCAGGCTGTCGGCCAGTTCGTCGCTGACCTCCGCCAGGAGAGCGATCTGTGCGGCGGTGAGGTGATCGAGGAAGAGACCCCGTACATCCTCGACGTGGCGCGGTGCCGCCTCCTCGATGGCCCGGCGGCCGAGCGGTGTGACGCTGACGTAGACGCCACGACGGTCGTAGGCGCACCCCTGGCGCTCGACCAGACCCCGCTTCGACATGCGTGCCACGTGGTGTGACACCCTGCTCCTCTCCCAGCCGACCACCTTGCCGAGCTCCAGGACGCGCAGCCGGCCCTCGGGGACGCGGGTCAGCTCGGCCAGCACGGTGTAGTCGGCGGCGGACAGTCCGAAAAGGCTCTGCAGAGGGCGTCCGGTGCGCGTGACCAGTTGTTCGAAAACACGCAGCAGACCACGCCACGCCTGTTCCTCGGTCTCGGTCAGCCAGCGGGGCGACTCGTTCGTCACGTCGCCCTCGTCGAGAGGTTGACACATCACATACCCTCCCGGCCGGAGCCGTAAGCCTCTGCCTGTTCCGCCGGCGCGGCAGCGCGCGGGGCGGCCTGTCGGTCGGTCAGCAGGCCGCCGGCCGGAGAGCCGGCCGCGAGGGACGTCCGCGAAGCGGTGACGAGGAGAGTCAGGCCGGCGTCGCCGTAGCCGAGGAGCACGGCGGTGACCGCTCCGGGGCCGAGGTGCGCGTGCCGCTGGGACAGTGCGTCGGACAGGGTGATCAGGGCGGCCGGCGCGAGCGGGACCCGGCGCCGGTCGAGGCGGCCCGAGGCCGACGCCACGGCTGCGACGGCGGGACGGCAACCTCGGCGGTGCGGTACCGGCACCCGTGGCCGGGGCCGCGCGGAAGCACCGGCGGAGACGCCGGTCGCGACGGATCGACTTCTCATGACTGTCCTCGGGGACTCGGGTCTCGGGCCTGTACCGGTTCTCCGGCCGCGCGGGTCGGTGGTGTGGCGGTGGCGGGACCGTGGTGTGCGTACCGCGGCCCCGTGTGCCGTGGGGTGGTGGTGTGGTCAGATCTGGTTGGCGCCGCCGTCGACGAAGATTTCGGTGCCGGTGATGAAGCTGGACTGGTCGGTGGCGAGGAAGAGGGCGAGGTGGGCGACT
>NZ_JBEYXM010000054.1:0-12051 GCF_040704595.1 Streptomyces sp. NPDC046870 | reverse complement strand
ATCACCACCGACTGAACCAGGACCGGTGGCGAGGCGGCCGGCCGGGATCAGGCGGCGGCCGGGCATCCGGAGGGCCCGTCGGGAGAAGGCCCCCGGCCGCCCAGGCGCCAGACGCCGAGGCCGTCGCGGAAGAGCCGGCGCGTCTCGGCGGTGGCCTCCTCGACGTCGAGTCCGCCGCGCAGGGCGCGTTCCCGGGCGGTGCGGGCCCTGCGCAGGGCGCTCTCCCTGGCGGCCGCTGCGTCGGCCGCCTCCGGCACGACGTAGAAGTGCTGAACCAGTCGGTCCCGGTCGGAGCGGAACGCGAACCCTACGAGCCAGACAGTCCTGGTGACCATGAGAGACGCCCTTCGGGCAGTACGCGAGGGCCACGATGAGCCGTTCGGCGCGGCCTTGTATCGCGGCTGGTCGACGATGGCCGGGTGTGACTCCATGAGTGTTCACAGGGCGCGCCGGTCCCGGCATGCGTCACATGACTGTCGTCGTGACGTGCGTCGCGGTCGTACGTGCCGACCTGTGCCGGGTGTCTCCGTCTCCGGCCGTGGACAGCTTGGTGGCTCCGTCCCGCGTCTTGCTTTAATGACCATTCCAGAACTGGGGGTGGGGATGGACAGGGCGGAGTTCGGCCGGCTGCTGCGTGCGGCGCGGCAGCGTGCGCTGCTGACGCTGGAGAGCCTGGCCGAGGCGTCCGGCGTGAGCGTGCGAGCCATCAGCGACATGGAACGGGGACAGAGCCTGCCCCGGCAGGCGACGCTGAGCGAGCTGATGGACGCCCTGGAACTCGACGAGGACGAGCGGCGGCGCTTCGTGGAGGCGGCGACGCGGCGTACGGAGAAGATCCCACGGCAGTTGCCCCCGGACCTCGGGACGTTCCGCGGCCGGACGGAGGCGCTCACGGCCGTCCGCCGGCTCGGCTCCCACGTGGCCGGGCGGGGGGGAGCACATGTCGTCATCTCCGCGATCGGCGGCATGGCGGGGGTCGGCAAGACGACGCTCGCGGTGCACTGGGCCCACCAGGTGGCGGACCGCTTCCCGGACGGCCAGCTGTACGTGAACCTGCGCGGCTTCGAGGACTCGGGACAACCCCTGGACCCCGGCACGGCACTCGCCGGGTTCCTCGACGCGCTCGGCGTGCCCCGCTCCTCGGTGCCGCGCGGCACCGAGGAGCGGGCGGCGTTGTTCCGCGAGCGGGCGGCGTCCCGGCGGCTGATCGTCGTACTCGACAACGCGCGCGACGAGGAGCAGGTCAGGCCGCTGTTGCCGGCTTCGCCGGGGTGTCTGACCATCATCACCTCGCGCAGTCAGCTGTCCGGCCTGGCCGTGGCCGAGGGCGCCACGCTGGTCGGCCTGGACGTGTGGTCGCGCGAGGAGGCGCTGGCCGCGCTCGCGGCCAGGATCGGCGAGGAGCGGTGCCGGGCCGAGCCCCGGGCGGCGGCGGAGCTGGTGGAGCTGTGCGGGTACCTGCCGCTGGCGGTGGCGATCGTGGGCGCGCAGGTGAGCGCGTCGCCGCAGGTTCCGCTGGGACCGGTGGTGCGCGAACTGCGGGAGTCCCGGCCACGGCTGGACGCCCTGTCCAGCGGTGACCGGCGCGTCGACGTCCGGGCCGTGTTCTCGTGGTCGTACCGGGCACTGACGCCCGGGACCGCGCGGTTCTTCCGGTACCTGGCCCTGCACCCGGGACCGTCGGTCTCGGCGGAGGCCGCCGCCTCGCTCGCGGGCGTCGGTACGGCGGCGGCCCGGCGGCACCTGAGGGAGCTGATCTCGGCGAACCTGCTGTCCCGGGACGCCGAGGGACTGTACGTGCTCCACGACCTGGTGCGGGCCTACGGCGCCGAACTCGTCGAACGGGAAGGGGACGACCGGCTCGGCGCCGAGACCCGGCTGGTGGACTACCTGCGCTACAACGCCCACCGGGCCAACCGGCTGCTGGGGCGCGCCGCCTCCACGTCGGTCGGTCCGCCGGCCGACGGAGCGGTGCGCGTCCGTATCGACACCCGCGAGGAGGCGCTGGTCTGGTTCCGTCAGGAGGAGTCGACGGTCGCGGCGGCGCTGCGTTCCTGGGAGGACCCGCGGCTGCTGCGGTTCCGCATGAACCTCACGCAGGACTGGGTGACGTACTACTCCGTCACGGGCCGCTGGGCGGAGGAGATCGAGACCAAACGCATCGGTCTGGACGCCGCCGTGCAGCTGGACGAGCCGGCGGCCATCGCGCGGAATTCCGCGGATCTCGCCCGCGCGCTGGCGGAAACGGGCCAGGCCGACGAGGCCGACCGGCAGGTCGAGTTGCTGCTCGGGCTGCTGGACCGGCTGGACCCGGTGGACCGTGCGGCCATCGAGCGGAGCATCGGCTGGGTGCGGGGCCGTCAGAAGCGCCACTCCGAGGCCCTGCACCATGCCCGCAGGGCGCTGGAGATCTACCGCTCCCTGGGCGACGAGGGGACCGCGGCGCGCGAGATGAACGCGGTCGGCTGGTATCTCGCCCTCCTCGGCCGGTACGAGGAGACGATCGCCCTGTGTGCGGAGGCGGTACCGCTGCTGCGGCGGCACGGCAACGTCCGTATCGAGGCCGCCGCCCGGGACACCATGGGCTACGCCCGGCAGCGCCTCGGCGATCTCGACGCCGCCATGGCGGACTACCGGGAGTCGCTGCGGCTGTACGGTGAGGCCTTCGACGGCTACAACCAGGCCGAGGTGCTCGACCACCTCGCGACCGCGCAACAGGACTCCGGTGACCGCGCGGGCGCGCGGGAGAGCTGGCTGCGGGCGGCCGACCTGCTGAGCGCGATCCACAGTCCGCGCGCGGAGCGGATGCGCGCCAACGCGGACGCCGTGGAGGTGCCCACAGCACCCACCACACCCACCGAGCGGACCTGACCACGGTCCCCCACGCCCCCCGTGCCGTGGCCGCTCGGAGGGGCGCCGCCTTGCCCGCCGTTCCGGTTTCCGTCCCCCGGAGGGCCAAGCTGCATGCCAACTGCCTGGTTCCGCGGCCTCCGCTCCAGTGGGATGGGAGCAGGCACGAGAGCGCTCCCTGGACGGGCGGGAACGCTCGCACGGAACAGGGGGCACGATGAACGCGCAGACCAGGCTCTCCCCTCTCGTCGCGGTCGAAGAGGCGCAGCCCGCGCTGTCACTCGTCACCCCCCGCCGAGGAGCACTGTGGGAGGGTCCGGGGCTCGTCGGCCGTGACCCGGAACTGCGGGCGCTGGAGGACTTCCTGCGTGAGGCGAGGGCCCACGGAGCGGCGCGGGTGGTGTGCGGGCACGCCGGTGCCGGCAAGTCGGCACTGCTGGAAGCCACCGTCCAGGCGGCGGCGGCCGCCGGCATGCGCGTCCTGCGCTGCACCGGCATCCGGGGCGGCAATCCGCCCGACCTGTCGGGCCTGCTCCAGATCCTCTGGCCGGTCCTGGCGGACCCGCACGGGTCACCGGCCGCCGGGCCGCTCGACGCCGTGGAGAGGGTGCTGGTCGACGGCGCCCCCGCGCCGGGCGGGCCGTCGTGGCTGCCCTTCGCCGTCCTCCAGGTGCTGGAATCGGTCGGCCGCGCCGGGCAGCCCCTCCTGGTCGCCGTCGACGACTGGGACGCGCTGGACTCCCCCAGCAGGGACGTGCTGACGTTCGTCGCCCGGCGGACCGAGGGCCATCCGCTGGCGCTGCTGATGACCTCCCGTCCGCACCGCACGCTTCGGGCCGCCCTGGCCGGCCTCCCCCGGCTGCCGCTCGGCCCGCTCGGCCCGGCCGAGTCCGCCCGGCTGCTGGCGGCGCGGCGTCCGGGCCTGGACGCGCAGGCCGTACGCGAACTGCTGGCGACCGCGGCCGGCAACCCCTTGGCGCTGCTGGAACTCCCGGCCGGTGCCGAGGACTCGACGCCCTGCGTGCCCGCCTCGTCCGACCGGCTGGCCTCCGCCCTGGCGCCGGGTGCCGCGCGTCTGCCCTCTGCGACGCGGGACCTGTTGCTGGTGGCGGCGCTGCACCCGGCGGGAGACCTCCCGCTGCTGCTGTCGGCGGCGTCGCGGATCGGGGGCGTGGAGCCGGACTTCACCGCGCTGGAGCCCGCGGAACGGGCGGGCCTCGTGACGTTCGACGGCATGCGGCTGCACTTCGGCCACCCCGCGACGGCGGGGGCGGTGGTCCACGGCACCGACCCGCGGCGCTGCCGTGCCGCGCACGCGGCCCTGGCGGCCGTCCTCGCGCCCGGCTCGGTGCAGATGCTGTGGCACCGGTCGCAGGCGGTCGAGGGGTATGACCCCGAGCTGGCCGGCCGCCTGGAGGCGGTGCACGCCCAGGCGCTGGAGCAGTGCGAGCCCTTCATGGCCGTACGGCTGCTGCGGCGGGCGTCCGACCTGCACCCGCTGCCCGCCGACCGAGGCCGCCTCGCGCTCAGGGCCGCCCAGCTCGCGCACGTGCTCGGCCTGGAGCGCATGACGCGGACGATCGCGCACCGGGCACTCCGTCACCCGCTGGGCCCCCTGGGCAGGCTGTGCGCCGAGGCCCTGGCCGGGACCGGGAACGGCGGGCAGCCGCCGGCCGACCCCGCCGCCTGGCCCGTGCCGTCCGGTGCCGACGAGCAGGAGAACGCGCTGGAGCTGGCCCGGATCACGGCCCCCTCGGTCGCGGGTGACGACGCGCGCGCCGAGGCACTGCTGGCCTTCCTCGAGGGGATGCCGGACGCCTCGGACGAACCCCGGCTGCTGCACGCCATGGCCACGGCCGGCCCGGTGCGCCGTGCCGCGACCGTCCTCGCGGGCGTGTCCGCCGTCCGGCACCTGGCGGACGTGCCCGTACGCGACCTCGAACGCCTGGGTGAGGCCGCGCTGCTGGCGGGTGACCCGCTGCGGGCGCTGGACCTGTACCGGCAGGCGGAGCGCCGCCACCGCTTCCACGACCTGTCCGACCAACTGCCCCGGGTGCTGCTCCGGCAGGGGCTGGCGCACCTGGCGATGGGCGACCGGGGCCAGGGCGGCCACGCGTTCCGGCGGTGCGCGGAACTCGCCGAGGCGTACGGCCGGCGCCACCACGCGGCGGCGGCCCGCCTCCTGGAGGATCTCGTACGAGGTCTGCGCACCGGTGGCACGGTACGTCCGGGCAGTGCCGCGGAGCTGGAGGCGGCCCGGCACTCGGTGCGTTCGATCGACGCGGTGCTCGCGGTCGGCACGGCCTGTGCCCTGGTGGAGGCGGGCGAGTCCGGGGCCGCCTGGCCAACGTTGTCATCCCTCCTGGCAGACCCGCGCAGCCGCCCGGCGGCCCTGTCCGCCCTGGTCCCCTTCGCGGAGGCCGCCGAGGCCGCCAACGCCTCCGAGGAGGCGCGGGCGACCCTCGACCGGATCGAGGCGGAACTGGGTGCCGAGTGCGCCCCGGTGATCACCCTCCGGTTCGCGGTCGCACGCGCCGTCCTCGCGGACGACCAGGACGAGCAGGCGCTGTCGGGGCCGGCCTTCGCCGAGGACCTGTCCCGCTGGCCGTGCCTCGAAGCGCCGCTGCGGCTGGCCCAGGGCAGACGGCTGCGGCGCCGGCGGCAGTTCGCCGACTCCCGTGCGGCCCTGCGCCAGGCGGCGGCCGGGTACACCATGCTGGGTGCCGAGGCGCGCCTCGCGCGGATCGCCGGGGAGCTGCGGGCCTCCGGGGAGCGGGCGGACAGCGCCGCCCCGGGCGTGTCCCGGCCGGTCGCGGCCCGCGATCTCCTCACCCCGCAGGAGCTGCGGATCGCCGAACTCGCCGGCCGTGGACTGTCCAACCGTGAGGTCGGCGAACAGCTCGGCCTGGCGCCGCGGACCATCGGCGCGTACCTCTACCGCATCTTCCCCCGGCTGGGTGTGACGGCGCGGGCCCAGCTCGCCGAGGTGCTGCGGGACCTCCAGGCGGCCTGACGGGCGGCCGGGGCCGTCCGTCAGTCGGAGCCGATCCTCGCGGCGAGCTGGGCGCGGGAGGAGACGCCCAGCTTGGGGAAGATCTGGTACAGGTGCGAGGCGACCGTACGGGGTGACAGGCGCAGTTGCTCCCCGATGGCCCGGTTGCTCAGGCCCCGGGCGGCCAGGCGGGCGATGGTGAGCTGCTGCGGCGACAGCGCGCGGGCGATGTCGCCCGTGGGGGAGTGCCCGTCGGTGGCCCGGCCGGTCGCCCTCAGCTCGGACGCCGCCTGCTCCGCGCGGGCCTGGGCTCCCAGGGTCCGCAGGACGGACTCGGCGGTGGCCAGGGGCGTGCGGGATTCGGTCACGCGGCGCCGGCGCCTGAGCCAGGCTCCGTAGCCGAACTGGGCCATGCCGTGCAGCAGTGGCCAGGCGCCGGCTCCCGGCCGCAGCGCCCGGCGGTAGCGGGCCTCCGCCTCGTCGTCCGGGGCGAGGACCGCGTCGGCGTACGCGAGGATTGCCTGCGCCAGGGGTGCGCGCCCCGCCTCGGTCAGGGCCGTGACGTGCTCGACGACGGTCCTGGCGTCGGCCTCCTCCCCGGCGGGCAGCGCCGCCTCGGCCAGGAAGGCGAGCCCCCAGACCTGCTCGAAGGCGTACGGCGCCGCCCGGTCGGTGAACAGGGAGCGCAGTCTGGCGTAGGCCTCGGCGTACCGGCCCGTGCCGGAGGCGGTGAGGGCGCGGGCGAGCGCGGCCAGGTTCAGCTGCCGGTTCTGACCGAGGCGCAGGGAGGCCTCCTCGACCTCCACGGCGTACTCCAGTGCCTTGTCGTGCCGGCCCCGCAGGGCCGCGATGATGCCCAGCGTGCCGGTGGCCCTCGCCACCCAGTCGGGCTGCCCCGTCCGAGCGGCGATCATCCGGCCCTCCTCGGCCAGCGCCTGGACGGTGTGCCACTGGGTGCCGAGCCAGATCTGGCCCATCGCCCTCGGTACGAGGAGCTGCGGCAGCCGCCCGTAGCGGCCGTCGGCGCGAACGGCGGCCTCCGCCTCCTCGAGCAGCGGCGCCGCCCGGTCGAGGTCGGAAACGAGGTGAGCGACCTGGCCCGCCAGATGCTGCTCGTCACCGTGGGCCGGTCCCGGTGCGGAGTGCGGCGGCTGCGCACGCAGCGGTGAGAGGGGGCCGGTCAGCGCCATGACGGCGATGTCCCGTGCGTCCCGGGGCCCGGACCGCAGGTCCTCGAACGCCCGCAGGACCATGCGGCGTTCGCCGGGGCCGGCCTGCTGCCACCAGCACCTGCGTGCCGCGGCGTACAGCAGTTTCCGTGTGAGCGCGGGGTCCCGCGGGGCTACGGCGCGCGCCGCCTCGCACAGTTCGGCGATCCGCTCCCGGCCGACCGCGCTGCTGCCCGGCAGCAGGTCGTGCACCCACAGCAGCAGGGCCCGTCCGTACGTCCCCAGCTCGCCCGGGTCGATCTGGCGGGCGTGCCGGAGCGCCTGGTCCGTCAGACCGTGGTCGCAGGCGATCTCGGCGGCGCGCAGCAGCCGGGCCGCCCTGCGTTCCGGGTCCGGGGAGAGACGGGCGGCGCGTTCGAGTGCGGCCAGGGCCACGAGGACGGCGGTGCCCGGACGGGGGCCGGCCGCCAGCGCCTCCAGCCGCCGCGCGAGTTCCTCGTCGGGGCCGGCCACGCACTGGGCCGTGTGCCAGGCAGCGTGGGGAGGGCTGGTGAGGCTGCGTCCGAGCGCGTGGTGAGCGGCCAGGCGCCGGGCCGCCGGCTCCAGGTGCAGTACGGCCGGACGGAGCAGCGGCTCGGGGAAGGACAGCCGCCGGTTCTCCTCGGTGTCCTCCTCTTCGAGGTCCACAGCCCCGGCAGCTCCGGCCGACTCGGTGACCAGTCCGTGGGCGAGCGTCTCGGCGAGCCCGGCGCGCGCCGCCTCGCCGCCGCCCAGCAGCAGGGTGCTCGCGCGCAGGACGTCCCGGGTGACCGGTGAGGCGCTCAGCGCGGCGGTGAGCAGCACGGTGCGGGCCGGTGCCGACAGCCCCTGCACGTCCGCCGCGTACGCCTCGGCCAGTCGGGGAGTCGCCGGGAGCATGCCGAAGCCCGCCGCGTCGCCCGGATGGCCGCCGTCCAGGGAGAGTTCCGTCAGGGCGAGCGGATTGCCCCGCGCCACGGCCAGGACGAGCTGCTCCTCGGCGTACCCGGTGGCCCGGCCGGCGCGGGTGACGAGCGCGCGGGCCAGGGGAGGGGGAAGGGGCCCGAGCCTCACCGTGACCGCGTCGGGAACAGGCCCGGAGTCACGGGCCGCCCGCTCGGTGACGATCAGACCCACCCGTGTGCCGCCGCACAGCCGGGCCAGGGCGCGCAGGGTGTCGCGGCTGGCGTCGTCGATCCGGTCGAGGTCGTCCACGCACAGCAGCACCGGCTCCGGCGCCAGGGTCAGCAGCCGCATCACCGCTGCGGCCGGCTGGGAGGAGGCCGACGCGGCCGGCTCAGGAGCGCCCGGCGCATCCGGTTTCCCGGCACCCGGCCCGTCCGGTTCCCCCGTCGCCGGCGCGGGCGTGCCACCGCCGAACGCGGCGTCCAGGACGGCTCGTTCCCGGGCCGGCAGGCCGGTGATCCCGGCCAGGGCGGGGCGCAGGAGGCGGTGCAGCGCGGCGTGCGGCAGCCCGCGTTCGCCGGGTGCCCACGACGTCGACAGCACACGTATGCCCTGGCGGCCGGCCTCCGTCGCGGCGAAGCGGACGACGGCGGACCTGCCGGTGCCCGGAGCGCCGCTCAGGTGGAGCACCCGCCCCTCGCCGCGGGACAGGGCCGTCAGCAGTGCGGCCACCATGTCCCGCTCCCGCTCCCGGCCGAGCAGGCCGGTGCCGTCCTGCCCGACGTCGTCCGAGCCGATGTGCGCGCTCATCCCGTGCCTCCCAGAATCCCCCGGTGCACCGCGGGTGTGTCCGCGGCCTTCCTCCCTCGCGCGTGCCCACCTTCCGCACGCGCGTTCACCGCCCCTCCGTACGGCTGTCGGTCCACACTCTCACCGCATCACGCACGTGTGCCGGAACCGGGACGCGCGCTCACTCACACGTCCGCTCGTCCGGGAACCCGCCTTCCGCGCCCGCCGCCGTGTAGAGGTCGCGGATGCTGACGTCGGTTCCGAACTCCAGACGGCCGAAGACCCAGTCGATCGGGTGGCACTCCCGTGCGCCGGGCAGCTCCACGACGATGGGGACGGCCTCGGGACGGGTGGCCGTTGGGGCGTGCCGCCAGGCTCCGCCGTTGTGACGCGTCAGGATCTCGCCGACGTAGCAGCCGAAGGCCACGAGGGATTCCGCCATGTCCTCGCCGGTCACTCCTTCGGCCCGGAAACCGTCGACGATGTCCTCCACCAGACAGATGCTCTCCGGGCTGTAGTCCAGCTCGGCACCGCTGATGTCGGCCGCGGCCGCGACGATGGCTGCGGCGTGCCGGGGCGCGTCGGCAGGCTCCAGTGGGGGGTTCAGGTGCAGCTGCATGTCGGTCCTCGGGCCGTTTGCCGTCAATGGCTCCGAGGCTAACCGCACAACACCCGGGGGAACATGTCCCTGCCCGGATCGATATGGAACGCCGGAGTCCAGGCATGCGGACGGGGGTTCGCCGTGTGTCACGTATGCAGTCGATCGACTGGTGCCGAGGGTGGCCGCACCTGCCAGAGTCGGGGCCGAGGCAACCGACGAAAGGATCCCGGTGTGGCACGTCCTCGTGGATTCGACACCGACGCGGCGGTGGAACAGGCCATGGCCCTGTTCTGGCGGCGGGGCTACCGCGCCACGCCGGTGCCACGGCTGACAGAGCTGCTGGGGATCGGCAGCGGCAGCCTGTACGCCGCGTTCGGTTCGAAGGACGGCCTGTACGCCCGGGCCTTACGACGTTACTGCGACGATCTGGTGGCGGCGCTGGACCGGGAGGTGCGGGCGGGGGGCGACATCCGCACGGCCTTGCGGCGGCTGCTGCTCGCCATGGTGACGGCCGACGCCGCCGAACCGGAACGTGGCTGTCTGCTGGTCAACGCGATCGTCGAACGCGCGGCGCACGACGGCACCGTGGAGCAGGCCGGCACGGCCATGACCGCCATCGAGGCCGTGCTGACCGAGGCGCTCGAACGCGCCCGGGTACGCGGGGAACTGTCCGGTGAGCGCAGTCCGGTAGACGTGGCCCGCTTCCTGACCACGTTCATCCAGGGCCTGCGCGTCATGGGCCAGGCGCGGGCCGACCGGGCGTTCCTGGAGCCGGCCGTGGCCGTGGCGCTGCGGGTGCTCGACTGAGTCCGCGCGCCCGTGGGCCGTGGCCGGTCCCTTCGGTCACCGGACCGGCCCACGCAGCCGTGCCCGTGGTCCCTGCGTCGCCGGGCGGCAGTCAAACGACTGATCCCCTGCAGGCCCGTGACCTCGACAATCGCAGGAGACTGGCGACCGCGAGGAAAGGAACCGCATACCCATGACGGTCATCGACAGCCCACTGCCGGACAAGGAGCGCGAGATCGCGGGGCGCGCGCTCCAGGCGACCCTGGTCGACCTGCTCGACCTGTCCCTGGTGGCCAAGCAGGCGCACTGGAACCTGTACGGGCCGCGCTTCCGTTCCATCCACCTCCAGCTCGACGAGGTGGTCACCACCGCACGCGACCACGCCGACGTGGTGGCCGAACGCGCCGCCGCGCTGGGCGTCAGCCCGGACGGCCGGGCCGCCACCATCACCGCCACCAGCGGGGTGCCCGCCTTCGCGCCGGGCTGGACGAAGGACGTCGACGCGATCGAGGCCCTGGTGCGGGCGTTCGCCGCCGTCATCGGACGGGTGCGGGAGCGCATCGAGGAGACCGGCCCGGCGGACGCCGTGACCCAGGACCTGCTGATCGGCCTGACCGCCGACCTGGAGAAGCAGAGCTGGATGTTCCAGGCCGAGAACCGGGGCTGAGGAGGCACGGGGACGGTCCCCGCGAGGGGCCGTCCCGCAGCACACGTGTGCGCGCCTGCCCCGGGCGCGGGACCGTCACTGCCGGCGGCGCGCCCGAAGGGCGGCTGCCTTGACGCGGTTCCCGCAGGTCCACATCGCACACCATTCCCTCCGGCGGCCCCGGGAGCGGTCGAGGTAGACCTGTGTGCACTCGGGGCGCCCGCACTCGCGCAGCAGCGCGGCGTCCGGGCCCGCGACGACCTCGACCGCCTCGCGCGCCAGGTCGGTCAGCGCCTGGGCGGCCGTACCGCGGCGGCTCGTGCCGCCGGGCCCCAGCCACAGGGCAACCGGCACCCCGGCCGCCCGCCGGTTCACCGCGGTGACGGCGCCGGCGGGAAGGGCGTCGCCGTCGAGCCGGGCCCGCACCAGCAGGTAGATCGCCTCCCGCAGTTCCAGCGCCGCACGCAGGTCCGCGTGGTCGGAGGCGGGCCGCTCGTCGAGCAGCCCGGACTCCACGAACCAGGAGTCGAGCAGCCCGGGGACGCCGATCCGCTCGATCGGAACCGCCGCACGCCGCTCCTGCACAGTCCCCACGAAGTCGAGGGCGAGCGTTCCGCACGGAAACACATGTCTCACATGGTCCTCCTGACACAGGGAAGTGGACGCCCAACCAGAGTAACCACCTTGACAGGTGACGAGCGCCCATGGGAATCTCTCGTCACCGGTCAGACCAGTTACTTCTCGGTGAGGAAAGCCCATGGCAGTCGTACGGTTCCATCTCGTCTCCACGCTCAGCCCCAAGGACGTGCTGCACGTACTGACCGACTTCGGCCCCTCCCGGGCGCAGTCCTGGCCCACGATCGACGCCGAACACTTCGAGGTCCACGGCCTGGGCGACACCTGGGCCGAGGTCACCGAAGGCACCGCCGCCGCCTGGGAGCGCGCACGCTACGCGTGGGAGCCGGACGGTGACACGGTCACCATCACCACCCTCGACTCCAAGCTCTTCGGAGCCGGCGGCGGCTGGGTCTTCCGGATGACTCCCGAGGGCGACGGCACCCGGGTCGACGTCGAGCTGACACGGCAGCCGAGCACCTTCAAGGGCAAGATGCTCGCCTCGCTCCTCCCCCTCGCCGCCCCTTCGTCCCTGCGCAAGTCCTTCTCGGGCCCCCTCCGGGCGCAGTGAGCCGCCTGCGGGCCCCGGAAAGACCCAGGGCAAACGGTGGTCCGCATGCCGAAGGGGCCGACAGCGCGTGCTGTCGGCCCCTCCGACATGTCCACCGGCCCCGGTTCA
>NZ_JBEYXM010000053.1:0-12641 GCF_040704595.1 Streptomyces sp. NPDC046870 | reverse complement strand
TACTGCAGCACGCATGTTGGCTCCAAGAAGGACGACGAAAGGGGAGGTCACCAGTTAGTTCGCGGGCTACAGGCCGTGCCGAAGCCGAGCGAGCTGAAGCGGCCCTCGTACGGTGCCTCGCGCTGCCGCTCCAGGGCATCAGTCGTATGACAGGGATTGCCAGGGCGGTCGCGTCCTCAGCCATTGGCTCGGACCCGTAAGTCTTACCGATTGGCCTGTCAGCGGTGGGGACTGCCAGGGGGTTGGGTGACACTGACCGGCTTGCTGAGAGGCGGCCTGGATGGATGTTGCGGTGCCCAAGCCGTATCCGAAGGAGTTCCGCGAGGACGTCGTGCCGGTCGGCGCGCAACCGGGAGCCCGGCGTCACGCTGCCTCAGCTCCAACTGTGTGCCTGGCAGGCCGTTTTCCCCGGTTGAGGCGGTGAGCTGTGAGGCTGTGAGGTCGGGCTCGCGGCCGTACTTCCGTATGCCCTGGTCCGGCCCGCCGGCGCGCAGGACGGTGGAGTCATGGGCGAGCAGACCAGGACGGCGCCCATCGTGCACCTGTACGCTCCGTCGCTCCCCCGCACCTCGGAGAAGGCGGTGATGTACGCCGTCGAGCTGGTGGAGTCCGGGCTCTCCCGGAAGCTCCTGGACGACCCCGGGCACCCGTGCACCCGAGCGCTCACCCGCGCCTTCCCCGCCATCGGCGACCCTGTCACCCGCATGGCGCCGGCCGGGCTGCCCGGCGACCCTCCCAACCCGGCCGCGCTCGGCCGTGGCCGCCCCTTCGCGGCCCGCTGCCCGACGTGCACGACTTCTCGACGGCCGCCTCTTCGTCGCCGCGGCCGGCGACCAGCAGCCGGGCGTCTGCGGCAGCACCCCTGTCCAGCTGTCGGCCGGCCGGCCCCGGGCGACAGTCGGCGTGCCTGCGGGTGCTGCCCGGTTTTCCGAACGTCTCCCCGGCCCCGGACGTGCCCGCACCGTCCGCGGAAGGAGCCCGCTCATATCCGTCTCCACCACCGGCACGGTCGCCGGACCCACCGCGGCCACGCCGCCCGCGCTGGAGTGGCGTCCCGTACGTCGAAGCCACCGACGCGGGGTGGAGCAGCTCGGTAGCTCGCCGGGCTCATAACCCCATGGTCGCGTGGTTCGCATCGCGCCCCCGCTACCCACCTCGGCTCGGGGTTCGTGGCGCTGGCCGGCTCACCGGAGTCAGAGCCGTGACGGTCGGGGCCTCAGCCTTGGTGGCTCGCGGGTTGCCAGCCGCGCAGGACGGTGTCGAACTGCTTCTGCGTCTGCGACCAGTCATCCGCGGGGCCCTCCATGAGGATCCCGTACTCGATGCCGCCGTCGTCCGAGTCATAGACCTGGTCGATGATTCGGTGTTGTCCCGCAGGGCCCTCCTCCGGCTTCTGGATCCAGGTGAACTCCCACAGCACGGCGTTCGCCTCGTCACGGAAGTTGTTGGTGCCGAACCGGATCTGCTGGTAGCCGTCGAGGGGCCGATACAGCCTTTCCAGATGCAGCAGGTGCGCGCGGGGGGTGGGGTAGTCGGGCGTGGAGTCGACGCTGATGCGCAGGAGGTGGTTGCCGCCGTCCGGGCTGTACCCGATCTGGTCGCTGTCCGTCTGACGAGTCCAGCCCTTGGGGACCCAGAGGCTGCCCTCCAGGGCGTTGATGCGTTCCCAACCGGCGGGGACCGACCTGGCGTCCGAGGCACGGTCGGTCGGCGCCCGCTGAACGGTCGATGTGTCGTTCTGTGTGCCGGGACTCTGCGGCGTGAGGCCGGTCGTCCTGACTCCACTCGCCCCGTCGTCGCTCCCGTTCTCCGGCGTCAGGGGGGCCATAACCAATTCAGCATCTGGTCGCCGGCCTATTCGGGTGACAGTGATCAGGTGCGCGAGGTCATGGACGAGGTGATGCACGACCCAGCCGCCGATCACTCCACAGCTGCGCTGGCTCGTCGTGCGGCCGTGTCCGGAGATCATCTCACCGAGTCGTTCATGCAGGCGGTCGGAATGCCCCCTGCCCGGTATGTGGAACGGGTCCGGATCGAGGCGGCGAAGCTCATGCTCAGCTCCAGCGATGTCAGCCTCGAGGCAGTCGCCGCAAGCTGCGGTTTCGACACGGCTGCGCTTCTGAGCGACAGCTTCCTGCAGAGCCTCGGCATCTCGCCCCGGGACTACCGGCAGCGGTTCCGCAGCACAGGCGTCCGCCCCGCCAGGCCCGGCCACATCGGAACGGTACGCGCCTGCCCAATGACCCGGCCGGACGTGCAGCGGGCGGCCGACGCGCCGGGGCTTTCAGGAACCCGTTCCGCGGAATTCCCGCCCACCGTCGGATAGTTCGTTCTGACCGAGTCGGCAGGAGGCGCGATGGCAGTCGCCAGGCCAGGGAGCCACCTCGAACACCCGGAAGCATTGCGATTCGAATGTCTGACGAGTCCGGACCAACAGCCGTGGGACGCAGAGACCCTTGAATTGACCTTGCAGCAGGCCACGACGTGCTTGGGTGGCCTGGGCGCGGCGGTGCACTGGCGTGATCCCGCTGCGGGCCGGCTGCGCCTCGTGACCGTCGGCAGACTCTTCCCGGACAGGGCCGAGGCGTGGGCGGACCTGACAAACGCGGCGAACGCGGCGGCGGCGCGCGCCGTCCAGGGTGGCGCCTACGCCTGGATGCCGGGTGGCCGCTCGGGAGACCGGGAGTCCGGCACCGTGGCGGTACCGCTGCTGGCCGGCGACAAGCCGATCGGTGCGCTCTCCGTACTCACGGCCGGGCCGGCCGAGCCGGACGAGCTGCGGCGGTCCTTCCTCCATGCGATAGCCGCGTGGGGTGCGGAGCGCCTGGAGAGGGTGCCCGGCCGGCCCAGTGCTGGTGCGCCGGCGTTCGACAGGACCGTGCGGATAGTCGAACTCACCGCAGCACTGGCTGATGCCGTCACCTCTCAGGATGTCCTGCGAGCCGTCGCAGAACATGTTTTGCCACCATTCGGAGCCGACGGGCTGGGGATCTACGCGTTCGAGAAGGACCGACTGCATCTGGTCGGCCACATCGGATACCCCAAGGCATACCGGGGATTGTGGAGCCAGATCCGCGGGCTTCCGCTCACGTCCCACCCCATCATCGCCGGACGTCATCCGCACGCGCACTCCCCTCTTCATCGAATCGAAGGCCGAGATCCTCCGGCGCTACCCGGAACTGGCCGGCTTCACGGCCACGTCACCGAAGAACACATGGGCCTTTCTGCCCCTCATCGCCTCTGGACGTGCCATCGGATGCTCCGATGTCTCATTCAGCCGAGAGTGTCCGATCGGCGAGGAGGAGCGAACTCTGTTGACAGCGCTCAGCGGCCTGGTCGCCCAGGCGTTCGAGCGGGCACGCTTGTACGACGCCGAGCACGCCCGTGCCGAAGGCTTGCAGTGCGGCCTTCTGCCCCGAAAGCTGCCCTGCCTCCCGGCCGTCCGCGCGGCCGCCCGCTACCTGCCTGCGGGCCGGGGAGACGCGGTGGGTGGCGACTGGTACGACCTGATCCAGTTGTCCGCCGACCGAGTCGCCATGGTCATCGTGCCGGGCGGTGGCCCACCGCCCGGCCCGTCGGGAAGTTCACTCGGCGGGAGGCGCCCACAAGGGTTCCGGGACGGTCGCGCCGAAGTCGCCGCCCCAGGTGTTGCGGCTGGCCACCTCGTGGACCGGCCGCCGGTTGGCCGCCACGCCCCAGCGGCCGAGGGGGTAGCCGAGCGCGAGCATGACGTTCATCCGCCAGCCGTCCTCGGTCGGCACACCGAGCAGCTTGTGCACGGTCTCCTCCTCGTACCGCAGCACCGTCGTGATGACGCCGCCGACGCCTTCCGCCCGGGCGGCGAGCAGAGTGCTCCAAATGGCGGGGTAGATGTTCGCGCCACCGTGGTCGTCGATCGAGAAGACGAAGAGCAACAGGGGGATGTCGGTGAAGTGCTCGGTGAAGTGGTCACCCGATGCCCTGATCCGCCGCAGCGTGGCGGCGTGCTCCTCGGGGTCGTGGATCGTCTCGGCGAGCGCTCCCCGGGCGATGTCGGCGTACTCCTTCTCCCGGCACCTCCGGTACAGCTCGGCGAACTCGCGCTTGCGGTCGGGGTCGTCCACGACGAGGAAGTGCCAGCGCTGGGCGTTGCCGCCGTTCGGCGCGCGGATGGCTGCGTCGAGGATGCGGCATTGCGTCTCCATCGGGATGGGGTCCTTGCGCATGCGCCGCATCATTCTGGTGGTGTACAGAGCCTCGTACACGTCCATGCGGTCCTCCTGAGGGAGCCGGGCGGAGATCGCGCAACGCCGACGGGCGGCCGACACTCCGACAATAGTGCGGTCTGATCGATTGACGCGCTTCGGTCACCGGCCGTGGTGGCTGGGCCGGCACGGGGGCCGAACAGGGAAGCAATGGCCGCGGCGATACCGGCCTGTGCCGCTGTGGGCCGCCGTTCAACCGCTCGTGCTGCCGGCTACCTGTCCGAGTACCTCGTCCGCGAGGCGTTCGTACTCCGACACTGGCCGGAGGCCGGAGACCAGGCGCCCAGTGATGAGCCAACTGGGAGTCGCGTGGACGCCGGCCCGTCTGCCCAGCCCCTCCGCCCGCGCGAGGGCCGATCGGGCGCTGCCGTCCGCGAGGGCGGCACGCAGGGCTTGCACGTCGACGCCCGAGGCCTCGGCTCGGCGGTCGACCACCCGGGGATCGCCGATGTCCTCCCCCAGAGCGAAGTGCGCGGCGAACAGTTGCTTGATGAAGCCGGCCGCCGCGTCGGGCTGGTGCAGCCGTACCCAGTCCGCAGCGGACAGTGCCGTCCGGGTGCCGGGAAGCCGGGTGGGCCAGGCCAGCGGCAGCCCGGCCCGGGCGGCCTCCTCTTCGAGCATCTCGTACATCGGCCCGTTGCGCGGGCCCGCCTCGATCCCGCCGGGTGGAATCTCGGGATGGATCTGGAACGGGAGGTGCACGACTTCCAGACCGCGCCGTTCGAGGACCTCGTTCCTCGGCTGGGCGACGTAGCAGAACGGACAGAGGAGGTCGAACCAGTACGGGACCGCGTGTTGCCGTGCCGCCGTAGGTTCGTGGTCGTAGGCCCTCATGACAGCGCGCCTCTCGGAGCATTCCAGCCGGGCTTCCGCACCTCGCGGAGTTAATTAAATTACAGCTTCTAACTGTAACTCGAAGAAGAGGACCAAGCAACCGTCACCCCTCGCGCACTACGAACGGGAGCGAAACCGGAAGCCGAGGTCGTGGCTGCCGGTGCCGTTCCGGCGGCTCACCGGGAAGGTGGTGCGGCGGGGAGTCACCGCGTCCGCAGCCACGACCACCGCCGCTGTCGTCAGAACGGTTCGCCGCGGACTGGTCGGGGGACCCGTATCCCCGACTCCCTTGGTTCGTCACCGCGTCGGAGTGCCGTACGACGGACCCTGCCGTAGGCAGCCGTACGAGAAACGCTCATGTGCGGGAAGAGGCAGGCGGCTGAAGGGGTGTGTCCTGCCCGGTGCGACAGGCCGCTCGTCACGCGTCGGTGGGCCGCCACGACCTACCTAGGAATCGGGTCTAGGTCATTGCGCGGATGCGTGCCCGGGTCGGCCGCACGAACCTTGGACAGGCGAACGGCCCTGACGCCGGCGCCGATTCCACGAACTTCCGTGTTTTCACCGAGAAGAGGTAAGTACATGCCGTACATCGCCGTGGGGGAAGAGAACTCCACCTCCGTCGATCTCTACTACGAGGACCACGGTGAGGGGCAGCCCGTCGTCCTCATCCACGGTTTCCCGCTGGACGGGCACTCGTGGGAGAAACAGACGGCCGCGCTGCTGGAGGCCGGGTACCGCGTCATCACCTACGACCGGCGCGGTTTCGGCCAGTCCAGCCAGCCCACCACCGGCTACGACTACGACACCTTCGCCGCCGACCTCGACACCGTCCTGGAAACCCTGGACCTCAACGACGTCGTGCTCGCCGGGTTCTCCATGGGCACCGGCGAAGTCGCCCGCTACATCAGCCGCTACGGCTCCGCCCGCGTCGCCAAAGCCGCCTTCCTCGCCTCCCTCGAGCCCTGCCTGCTGAAGACGGACGACAACCCCACCGGCGCGGCTCCGCGCGAGTTCTTCGAGGACATCGTCGCCTCGGTCAAAGCGGACCGGTACGCCTACTACACCGAGTTCTACCGGGACTTCTACAACCTGGACGAGAACCTCGGCACCCGCATCAGCGAGGAGGCGCTGCGCAACAGCTGGAACGTGGCCGCCGGCGGCGGTTTCCACGCGGCCGCGGCCGCGCCGCTGACGTGGTTCACCGACTTCCGCGAGGACATCGCGGCCGTCGACGTGCCCGCGCTCATCGTGCACGGCACCGCCGACAACATCCTGCCCATCGACGCCACCGGCCGCCCCTTCCACCAGGCCCTGCCCAGCGCCGAGTACGTCGAGATCGAGGGCGCCCCCCACGGACTGCTGTGGACCCACGCCGACGAGGTCAACCAGGCCCTTCTCACCTTCCTCGCCAAGTAGGAGGGCCGCCGGCCCGCGCCGCACCGCACCGGCTCGATGCGGCGCGGCGACGAGACGTGGAGCCCGGCCGGAACAGGAGCAGAGAGGCAGACATGGAGGCACGGACGCGCCTGCGGCCCATGGTCGAGGTGTGGGACTGGCAGCGGCACGCGGCCTGCCGCGGCCTGGACAGCGAGGTGTTCTACGCGCCACCGGGGGTCCGTGGGGAGGCCAGGCGACGCCGCGACCTGCTGGCCCGAGCCGTGTGTGACGGCTGCCCCGTTCGAGCCGTGTGCGCGGACTTCGCCCTGCGTCACGGAGAACGGCACGGGGTGTGGGGCGGGATGAGCGAGCAGGAACGACGGGCCCTGCTGGACGCCGCGCCCCGACTGAACCGCACGGACCGCACCGCCTGAGGCAGCGGCCCGGCGAGCCCGGGGGCGGGTGCGGCGGGGGGCGTTGCCCCGCCGCCGGCCTGGACGAGCCGTGCTTCAGTCGCACCGCCCGCTCGTCGTCGAGGTACCCGGCGAGATCGATCTCCTGCCGGCACATCGCGCGGGCGGCCGCTGGACGTCGGCCTGGACAGCGTGACGTTCATGGAAGCGCGCGTCATCAGCGTCCTGTTGCGCCTCGACACCGGCGTGAGAGAACGGCACGGACGCGTTCGCTGCGAGGATCCGGCGCGGGGCAGGCTTTTCTCCCTCACGTGCACGGACCGCCGGCTCGACCTCCTCCCCCGCCCGGCGGGCCACCGGCGGGAGCCCGGAAGCGGTCCCGCGTCGGCACCGCGTGGTCGCCTGACGGAACATCGAGGGCCTATGAGTCCCAGTACCGGGGCCCGGCCGGTCCCGGGCGCGGCGCAGGGGGGCGGGAGGGTCGTCGTCGCGTCGTGAGGAGCGGGACGCCACCGTCCGCCGGCCGGCCCGCACGAACAGGAGCAGTCATGAACGAGATCGCCGGACCGGGCACGACACCTGGCGGGCCACCGGCCGGGGTGGAGATGTCCGTCGAGGACTACACCACGTCGACCGAGGAGGCGCTGGCGGTGCTGGCCGCCCACGGACAGCGCGGGCAGCGCCCCGCCGATGTGCGGCAGGCGCGGGCCGACACCGCGCTGGCGGCGCTGTTCGGGCCCGCCCCGCGCACGGCCTCGGTGACGTCCGCCGTCGTCCCCGGTCCTGCCGGGCCGTTGACGCTGACGGTGTACCGGCCCGTCGAGGACCGGCCCACCGGGACCCGTGGGCCGCGCCCGGGGCTGGTGTACTTCCACGGCGGAGGCTTCGTGCAGGGCGGACCGGACAGCCACAGCGGGTTCCTCAGTGCGCTGGCCGGGGTGACCCGGCACGTCGTAGTCAGTGTCGACTACCGGCTGGCGCCCGAGAACCCGTTCCCCGCCGCGGTGCTCGACGCGGGGGCCACTACCCGTCACGTCGCCGCGCACGCCGGGGACCTCGGCATCGATCCGGCACGGCTGGCGGTGGGCGGGGACAGCGCCGGTGCCACGCTGGCCGCCGTGGTCGCGCAGCAGTGCCGCGCGTGGGGCGGTCCGGAGCTGGTCCACCAAGTCCTGATCACGCCGCTGACGCTGTACCCGCCGCGGGCCGACACCGTCAGCCGGCGGGAGCTGGGCCAGGGGTACTTCCTCACCACCGAGCTGCTCGACTGGTACGCCGAGTGCTATGCGCCGGACGCCGCCGACCGCACCGACACGCGCGCAGCACCGGCGCTGGCGTCGGATCTCAGCAGCCTTCCGGCCGCCACCGTGATCACAGCGGGCCTCGACCCGCTGCGGGACGAGGGCGAACAGTACGCCCGGGCGCTGCACACCGCCGGAGTGGATGTCCGGGTGCGCCGCCAGCGGGGCGCGTTCCATCTGCTCTGGCTGGCCACCAAGGTCGCTCCGGCCGTCCAGGCCGAGGTCATCGATGTGATCAGGGAGCGCCTCGGCGCGGCCTGAGGCACTCCCCGGCCGCATCCGGGATCCGCAGGGTGGTTGCAGGCCGCTCGGCCTTCGGTCGGCTTCGATCGGCGCCGCCTCTCATTCAGCGAGAAGTTTCTTTTAGCGCTCAACTAAAGGGTGTTAGTGTCTCGCCGATCGATCGGGCGGCGGACGTTCCCGGCCCGATCGCATGACGCGCGCCTCGGCCGAATGGAGCGATGCCTGGTGAGCTTGGCCGACCCGCTGCGAGACGGCGCCGACGCACTGGTGGGGCGCGATCAGGACCTCGCCCGCATCGCGGCCTTCCTCACCAGCCCGCACACCGGGCGGGCCCTGCTGCTGTCCGGTGATCCCGGTGTGGGCAAGACCATGGTCCTGCACGCCGCGGCGCAGGCAGCCTCGGACAAGGGAACACGCGTGCTGCGCGCCGCCGGCGTCCAGTTCGAGGCGGACGTGAGCTACTCCGGCCTGAACCAGGCCCTGTTTCCCCTGCGTGAGGGACTGGACCGCCTCAGCTCCACCCACCACGACGCCATCCAGGTCGCACTGGGTTTCGGAGCGGGCTCACCCCCGGAGCGGCTGCTCGTCTCCAACGCCGCACTGACCCTGCTGCAGGAGGCGGCCACGGAGAGCCCGGTGCTGCTCGTCGTCGACGACCTGCCCTGGATCGACCGGGCGAGCGCCGCCGTCTTCGGCTTCATCGCCCGGCGCCTGTCCGGCAGCCGCGTCAGCTTCTTGTCTGCCTCGCGTACCGGGGCCGACGGCTTCTTCGAGAGCGGCGGCCTGCCGACCTACGAGCTGCCGCCCCTCGACCCCGAAGCGGCCACCCGCCTGGTGGACCTGCGCTTCCCCCGGCTCGCCCGCCAGGTACGCCGGCGCCTCCTGGACACCGCGCAGGGCAATCCGCTGGCCCTGCTGGAGCTGCCCGGCACGCTGCGGACCAGCCAGCGCACGGCACTCGAGGCCCTGCCCGCGGTCCTGCCGCTCAGCGGACGCCTGCAATCCCTGTTCGTCTCCCGTATCCGGGACCTGCCGGCCGCAACCCGCAACCTGCTGCTCCTGGCCACCCTCGACGGCAGCGGCGAGCTGGGCGTCCTGCACGCGGCGGGGCGGGAGATGGACGGCGACACCGGTCTGGAGGACCTCGCCCCCGCCGAGCAGGACCAGCTCGTACGCCTGGACGAGCGCACCCGCCGGCTGGTGTTCCGCCACCCGTTGATCAGCTCGGCCGTGGTCGAGGCGTGCGCCAGCAACCTGCGCCGCGCCGCCCACCGCGCGCTCGCCGAGGTACTGACCAACGATCCGGAACGCCGGGCCTGGCATCTCGGGGAGGCGACACTCGAACCCGACGAGCAGGTCGCTCTCCAGCTGGAAGAGGCCGCCCACCGCATCCTGAGCCGCGGGGACGCCGTGGCCGCCATCGCGCGGCTCACCCGAGCGGCGGACCTCAGCCCGGCCGGCCGGGACCGCGCCCGCCGTCTGACGGAGGCCGCGTACATCGGCGCCGACGCGACCGGGGCGCTGCACAGCGCCTCGGAGATGCTGGAGGACGCGCGCCGCGCCGACCCGCGGCACGCCAGATCGCTGCACTCGGTCGCCGCCGCGGTGCAGCTCCTGCTGAACCGGGACGGCGACGTGGCCACCGCCCACCGGCTGTTGGTCGGCGCCATCGAGGAGGGCACGCACCGCTACGACGCGAACGACGTCGCGCTCACCGACGCCCTCCACCTGTTGCTGCTGGTGTGCTTCTTCGGTGGCCGGGCGGAGCTGTGGCCGCCTTTCCTCACGGCGCTCTCGCGGATGCGCCCGGAGGCCCCGCGCCTTCTCTCCGTCGCTTACCAGACCTTCGCCGACCCGGCGCGCACCGGGGCGGGAGCGGTGGAGCAGCTCGGCCAGATCCTCGACACCGTCATGGAGGAGACGGACCCCGCACGCATCGTGCGGATCGGCACCGCGTCGATCTACCCGGACCGGCTCTCCGCCCTGCGCGAGCCGTCGTGGCACGTGGTGCGCCAGGGACGGGACGGCGGGCCGATGCGCAGGCATCTGGGTGGCCTGATGCACCTGTGCCTCGACGGCTACCACACGGGCCGCTGGGACGAGGTCGCCGAACTGAGCGAGGAGGGATTGGAGTTGTGCGAGACCTCCGGCTACGCCTTCTTCGCCTGGTACTTCCACTACAACAAGGCGATGGTGGCCGCGTCCCTCGGTGACTCCGGCACCGCGCAGGCGCTCGCCGACCGGATAATGGACTGGGCGACCCCGCGGGGGGTGCGTTCGGCCGTCCACTACGCCCATCACGTCCACGCCGTGGCGAGCATTGCGGAGGGCGACTTCGAGGAGGCGTACCGGCATGCGACCGCGGTGTCCCCCGCGGGCAGCCTGGCGCCGTACGCGCCGCACGCACTGTGGCTCGCCTTCGACCTGGTGGAGTCCGCGGTGCGCACCAACCGCTGGGCGGAGGCCGCCCTTCATGTGCGTGCGCTGGGGGAGGCGCGCCTGGACGTGTTCTCGCCCCGGCTCGCCCTGCTCACCGGTGGCTGCGCCGCCCTCGCCACGGAGGACGAGGAGGAGGCGGTAAGGCTGTTCGAGAAGACACTGGGCAGGCCGGACGTGGACCGCTGGCCGTTCGACCTGGCACGGGTGCGTCTGGCCCAGGGTGAGCGGCTGCGTCGTGCCCGCGCCACGACGGACTCCAAGGGACCCCTCGTCGACGCGTTGCGGAGCTTCCAGCAGCTGCGTTCCCGGACGTGGGCGGAGCGGGCCGCGAAGGAACTGCGTGCCGCGGGCTGGAGCGTGCCGAACACCAGCGACCGCACCGGGCAGGAACTCACACCGCAGGAACGGGAGATCGCTCAGCTCGCCGCGTCGGGCCTGACGAACAAGCAGATCGCCGAGCGGCTCTTCATCTCGCACCGCACCGTCGGCGCCCACCTCTACCAGATCTATCCCAAACTCGGCATCACCTCCCGTGCGGCGCTCAGGGATGCGCTGACGGCCCGGGACAGGGAGGCGTCGGCCACCTGATTCGGTGAGCGGTCCCCCGTCACCCGCCATCGGCCGCAGCACCGTCCGGTGCGCCGGGGTCCCCGACGGCGACGCGCACCGGCCGGGTGCCCCGTGGAGCCGCCACGAGGTGGGCCACGGCCGCCGCGAGTTCCTGCACGGCGGGTGCCGAAGAGGCGGGGTGCCCGCCGGCGCGCTCCGGCGTGCCGGCGGGCACCCGGTAGAACGCGGCGGTATCGGCGTCCGCGGCACGGACAGGCTCCGCCGCGCCGCTGAACTCCGCCGATGTCCCGCCGAGGGTGACGATGGTGACGTCGATGCCGAAGGGGGCCAGCTCGGCGGCGTAGGCCTCGGCGAGCTGCCCCAGTGCGGCACGCAGCGCGTGCCCGGGTGCCAGGAAGGGTGCCGGGCCCGGCCGCGTGGGCGGATCTGTCCAGATCAGCAGCCCGTCGCCGCGCTCGCGCATGCGGGGCAGTACGGCCCGGTTGATCCGCTGCGCGGACAGTACGCAAGCGTCGTAGAGCTGACCGAGCTGGTAGGGCGTGAAGGACTCGGTGGGGCCGAGCGTGATCGGCGCCCCCGAGTGGACGACCACGTCGACCGGCCCGGCCTCGGCCTCGATGCGGCGCACGGCGGCGGTGACCGAACGCTGGTCGATCGCCTCGTATGCCACGGTCCGCAGACCGCGGGTGTCCACGCCGATGACCGTCCCGGGGCCGCCCGGGGCCCGGTCGTTCGCGTCGGCGACCTGCCGGTGGCCCACGTACACGGTGTGGTCCGCATCGGCCAGCGCGCGGGCGACGGCGGCGCCGAGGGGGTCGGTCGACGCGGTCACGAAGATGGTCTTGGTCATCGGTTTCCCATGAACGAATCGCGCGTGGTCGGCACGCTGTACCTGCCCGTCAAAGCGGCGCGCCGGGTGCAGTGTGCGGCTTTCCTGACCCATGGCAGCAGAGGGACGCGGGAGGGGCATCGGTGAAATGACTGTGTTCCGTCGCGGACGGCCCTCTAGGTACCGGTGCCGGCGGAGCCCACGGTCGGACGACGGATGGTGGGGCCGGCCGCCAGGGGCCACGTCGAGGTGAGGTCGTCGTTCCGGCGTGGCGGCGCCCGCACGGTCGTACGGCGTGCCCTTCAGGCGGCCTCTCCTCCCGGCCGCGCCTGCTGCACCAGCGGCCTTCGAGTCCTCCACACCTTAGGAGCCGATCATGCGTGCTGCGGTG
>NZ_JBEYXM010000052.1:0-13842 GCF_040704595.1 Streptomyces sp. NPDC046870 | reverse complement strand
GGCTTCCAGCTGCTCACCCGCTCCACCGTCGCCACCGACCGCACGGTCGAGTGGGAGGACGGCACCACCTACCCGGTCGTCGACGTCGAGATCTCGTCGGCGAGCCACCCGTTCTACACCGGCACCTCGCGCGTCGTGGACACCGCGGGCCGGGTGGAACGCTTCCAGCGGCGCTACGGCCGCACCACCGCCGACCGCCACTGACGCCCCGCCTCCACGGCCCGGCACCGCACCCGCGGTGCCGGGCCGTTCCCGTGCCCGCGCGTACGCCTGCCCGAAGCGGCGACCACGCGGCGCGAACCCGTCAGTCGTTTTGACCGATGCCCCGATTCGGCCGCCGCCGCAGGCTCACTCCAGGTGTTTGTAACGGACACGTGAACGGGGCCTCGCGCCGAGCCCCCTCGCGTGCGAGCGTCCAAGGAGAGCAGTGGCCACCAAACGCGACATGGTCGTGCGCCCCGCGCACGACCTCGGCGGGCTGCCGGCCGGGCCGGTCGTCCAGTCGGACCACGAGATGACCCACTTCGACACCCTCGACGGCGCCTTCATGTCCGCCGCGTACCGATGGGCCTTCGTCCATCCGCTGCGGCGCATCCACTACAACCTCACCACCACCGGCCTGTCGGCCGCGGCGGCGCTGCTGGTCGGAGCCGTGAACCTGATGACGTCGCTGCGCAGCAGAGTGCCCGCGGTGGAGCGGGCCGTGCCCTGGCCGGCCGGCGTTGACCTCGACGGTGTCGGCTACCTGATCGGCGGTCTCTTCCTCGCGGCCTGGACCGGCTCCTTCCTCTACTGGAAGGCCGCCGGCCGGTCCGGCGGCCTGACGTTGCCTGACAGGTCACCGGATACCGGCCATGAGGGCAGGTCGGCTGCGTCGGTCTTGTGAGCCGGCTCCGGGAACTGCCACGCTCGTGGGGCCGGTCCGGGCGCGCCCGCCGTGGACCGGCGGGCGGAGTGGCCGGTCCGGCGTGTCCCCGGATGCCGGACCGGCCGCCCGCGGCGCTCCGCACCCGAGGCTTCCGGCCCGGACAGCCGAGCGCTGAGGCCGCCTACTGTGCGGCATCCTGTGAGTTCCCCGGGCCCGGTGAGGGCCCACAGTGACCTTCTGCCATTCTGCTTGCCATGTCCGCACGCGATCGAAGGCTGCCCCGGCACCGTGCCTGGCCCCTGACCACCACCGACATCGAGGAGGGTCTCGGCCCGTACATGGCCCGAGTCACGGACCTGCGGTTCCTCACCGGACACGACAGCGGGACCATCGTCCTGGGAGCAGCATGGATCGCTCCGAACCCCCGCAACTACGGCCGCGGCATCCACGCGGACGTGGTCGGTTTCCGCGTGGAAGTCCACCCCGTCGATGCCACTGAACGTGCTGCCACCCGCGCTGTTCTCCGAGCGCAGGCGCTCCCGCAACTCCACGAATGGATCACGCGGGCGATCGCCGCCGACGAGACCTGGCAACTGACTCCCCACCAGCACTACTGGCGGCTCGCCGACGGCCACCTCACTCACCGCGACGAAGCCTGAGTCCGGGTCCGGACGACGCGCACACCCGTTGACCTCGCTGATGCGGAGCCTCTGCGAAAAACGCGTTGGCGGGCCACGGCGGGCGTTGCTAGCCTTCCGGAGGCCGTGCGAGAGAGCGAGGAGGTGGTACCCGTGAACGTATCGACATGGGTGCTCCCCTCCGGGGTCACGGTCGGGCGGTAGATCGTCCGGGAGCGCCGTTTCACGCGCACTCCCGAAAGGCACGACCGTGCACTTCACTTCCGAACAGCGCCTCGACGACGGCGTCGTAGAGCGCGCGTTCATCCTCGGCGAGATCCCCGGCACCCTGTGGACGCCCGGATCCGCACCGGCCCCGCTGGTCCTGATGGCCCACAACAACGGCCTGCCCAAGGCGGACCCCCGGCTCGTGGCCCGGGCCCGGTACACCGCGGCACGCGGCTACGCGGTGGCCACCATCGACGCCGCCGGGTGCGGTGACCGTCCCCGTTCCGCCGCCGCCGAGCAGGCCCGTGCCGACCTCCGGCGGGCGATGCGGGCCGGCGAGCCGGCCGACGAGATCCTGGAGTCCCTCGTCGGCCCGTTGGTCGAGAACGCGGTCCCGGAATGGCGGACCACGCTGGACGCCCTCCTCGAACTGCCCGAGATCTGCGGTCCGGTCGGGTACTCCGGGGGCTGGGCCGCCCTCGGCATCCGGCTGGCGGTGGCCGAGCCGCGCATCGCGGCCGCGGGCTTCTTCGCCGGGGGGTACGTGCCCCGAGCCCAGCGCCAGGAGGCCCGGCAGGTCACCATCCCGCTGCTGTTCCTGCTGCAATGGGACGACGAGGGGAACCCCCGGCAACGGGCCCTGGACCTGTTCGACGCCTTCGGCAGCGAGGAGAAGACGCTGCACGCCAATCCGGGCGGGCACACCGGCACCCCGTGGTTCGAACTGGAGGACAGCTGCCGGTTCCTGGACCGGCACCTGAAGTGAGGCCGGGCCGTCCGGCGGGCGGCAGACGGTAGGCGGTGCCGGCCGGGATGCCGTCGTCGAGGAGGCCGGCCCTCCTCGACGACGGCATCCCGGCCCCCGGTGCGAGGGCCGTACGGGTCATCGGGGGAGCTGGATCTCCCGCTTCAGGATCTTGCCGGTGGATCCCTTCGGCAGGGAGGGGAGGAACCATATCTCCCGGGGGTACTTGTAGGGGGCGACACGCGCCTTCACGAAGGAGCGCAGTTCCTCCTCCGTGACCCGGGCGTCCGGCACGAGGACGACGGCCGCGGCGACCTCCTCGCCGAGGGACGCGTGCGGGACGCCGACCACGGCCGCCTCCAGGATGTCCGGGTGTTGGTAGAGCACATCCTCCACCTCCCGCGGGTAGACGTTGTACCCACCCCGGATGATCATGTCCTTCTTCCGGTCGACGATGAAGAAGTATCCGTCGTCGTCCTGCCGGGCCAGGTCGCCGCTGCGGAACCACCCGTCCGGGATCGCCTCGGCCGTGTCCTCGGGCCGGTTCCAGTACCCGGCCATGACGTTGTGGCCCCGGATGGCGATCTCACCGACCTCGCCGGCCGGCACGTCGTGTCCGGCCTCGTCCACCAGACGTACCTCGACCCCTTGGATCGGGGTGCCGATCGAGCCGGCCTTGCGCGGCCGGTCGAGGTGGTTGAAGGTGGCCACCGGTGAGGTCTCCGACAGACCGTAGCCCTCCCCCACCGCGCAGCCGAAGCGCTTCTCGAATCCGTACAGCACCTCGGTCGGCAGGGGGGCTCCGCCCGAGACACACACCCTCAGGGCACCCGCCTCGGGACCGGTGGTGACCGGGGGCTCGTGCAGCAGCGCGTTGTACATCGTGGGCACGGCGACGAAGATGGTCACCCCGAACTCGCCCAGCATGGACAGGACTCGGGCCGCGTCGAAGCGGGGTACGAGCACGAGGCAGGCGCCCCGGCGGACCGCCGAGTTCATGCTGCCGGTCTGGCCGAACGCGTGGAAGAGCGGCAGGCACGCCATCATGACGTCCTGGTCGGTGATCCGGACGACGTGGTCGGCCAGGATCTCGGCGTTCCGGCCCAGGTTGCCGTGGGTCAGCGCGGCGCCCTTCGGGGTCCCGGTCGTCCCGGAGGTGTACAGGAGCGCGGCGAGGTCACCGTCGCCCCGGGGCGACGGCGTAGCGATCGGTGACTGTTCGCCGGCCGGCGTCGGCACCGCGCCGACCGCGGTCACCGGCACACCCGTCTCGGCAGCCGCTGCCGCCGCCTCCTGTGCGACGTCCTCGTACACGAACAGCCGGGCCGCACCCGAGTCGGTCAGGCAGTGCCGGATCTCGCGCTCCTTGAGCAGCGGGTTCATCGGGACGACGACTCCGCCGGCGCGCAGGATGCCGTAGTAGAGCGCCACGAACGCCGGGACGTTGGGCAGCATCACGCACACCCGGTCACCGTCCGCCAGCCCTTCCGCCCGGAGCGTCCCCGCGACCCGGGAGGCAGCGGTGTCCAGCTCCGCGTACGTCATCACGATGTCGCCGAACCGGAGTGCGGGGTGATCGGGGTGGAGCCGCGCCGTCGTCGACAGGTTCTCCGCGATGTTCGGCATATGTCCTCCTGCTCAACGGCCCGGTGGCAACCCGGCGTCGGCGTCCGCGAGTTCGGGGGGCACGGCGCGCGCCGTACGGCCGCCACACATGTACTCGGGGCAACAGAGCGGTCGGCCACAGACACATGCCCTGCCGTCCGGGGTAGCACACCCAGTGTGCCTCGTACCGCGCCGGGCCGGTCCACCGCTCCCGCAACGGCGGACCGAAAGGGAGGAGTTGCTTCACCTCTGGTCACTCACGGCCCGGTGCCTTCGGCGATCGCCCTACTCTGGCATACCGCGTCCGGCAGCTCCGGCGGTGAGCGCTCGGGCCTCTCCTTGAGCGGAAGAGTTGATCAGTGTGACTGTGTTCCATGACCACTCCCGTGCCCGGACGGACGATGTGCGGGCGGCATACCGGCATTGCGAGGAAGTGACGCGCGACGAGGCGAAGAACTTCAGTTACGGTCTCCGGCTGTTGCCGGGCCCCAAGCGGCGTGCCATGTCGGCGATCTACGCGTTGGCGCGCCGGGTGGACGACATAGGCGACGGTGACCTGGAGACACGGCGCAAGACGGAACTGCTCGGGCGCGTCGGCTCGATGGTGGACGGGCTGATATCGGGGCACGCCGGTCCCGAGGACGCGGATGACCCGGTCCGCCTGGCGCTCGCGGACGCGGCCCGGCGCTTCCCGATCCCCTTGGAGGCGTTCCACGAACTGATCGCCGGCGTCACGATGGACGTCGAGCAGAGGGATTACAAGAGCTTCGCCGATCTCCTCTCCTACTGCCGGTGTGTTGCCGGCTCCATCGGGAGACTGTCTCTCGGGGTCTTCGGTTGCGCGGACCCCGACCGGGGACGGGAGTACGCCGACACCCTGGGACTGGCGTTGCAGATCACCAACATTCTCCGGGACGTCCGCGAGGACGCCGCCATGGGCAGACGCTACCTGCCCGCCGAGGACGTCGAACACTTCGCCTGTGACAAGGCCGATTTCACGACGGGCTCCGTCCCCGCCGACGCGGAGTTCGACGGTCTCGTCAGGTTCGAGGCGGGCAGGGCGCGTGCGCTGTTCGAGGAGGGCTTCCGGTTGCTGCCGCTGCTCGACCGTCGCAGCCGGGCGTGCGTCGGCGCGATGGCGGGCATCTACCGGGGACTGCTCGACATCATCGAGAGGGAGCCCGCGGCCGTGCTGGCCGGCCGGGTCTCCCTGAGCACGGAGCAGAAGTCACGGTTGGCGCTCGCGGCCCTGCTGGGACGTGTGCGCTGACGTTCGCCGTGACAGGAGAGCCGGCCGGCGGCGTACGGTGATCAGAGCCGTGCGAGTTCGTCCACCAGGTCGTCCAGGCCCAGGGAGCCCTGTGACAGGGCCGCCATGTGCCGGGCCCTGAGCTCGAAGGAGCCGCCGTTGCGCTCGCGGGCCTTCTCCCGGCCCAGCAGCCAGGCCCGCTCGCCGGGCTTGCAGCCGATCGCCTGGCCGGGCAGCGACAGGTAGCGGGTGAACTCGCTCTCCGTGAACTTTGCCGGCCGGCTGCTGTGCGCGGTGAGGAACTCCGGCTCCGGCTCCGGCGTCCTGCGTTCGCCCGGGTGGAACGGCGAGTCGCCGGGGATCTCCGGCCCCGGATGCACGCCGATGCCGGCGATGACCCGTCGTCTGCCCGTCGAGACGGCCCGGCCGCTGCTCGGTGAACCGGACCGGAATACCGGACACCCGCCTGTGTGAGCCGCGGGAGAACGGCCACTTCGGGCAGGCCGAGGAGGCGGACGTGTCCGCCGCCCTGCTGGGATTCGTACACGACCAGAAGAAGGAGAACCAGCGATGAGGACCACCCTGCCGACCGGCCTGGGCGAGCGGACCGAGATCGAGGCCTACGCGGACTTCGTGACCGGCGCGCCGCCGTCCCTGCGCGACGCGCTGGGCATCGGCTCCCGGCGGTTCGGCCCGGTGCTCGCGGTGGCGGTCCGGGAGAACCCCAGCCGCTTCTTCGACCGGGCCGGCGGGTTCGGTGCGGAGCAGCCGGTCACGGCGGACGCCGTCGCGGAGGTGTGCGACTTCTACCGGGAACAGGGGGTCGCCCAGGGCTCGTTGATGATCGCTCCCGCGTTGTTGCCGCGGGACTGGGCCGCGACCGCCGCACGGTTCGGCCTCACCGAGGGGAATCGTTTCGTCAAGGTGGGGTGCGACACGGAGAGCGCGCTGGCCGCCGCCGACGGTGTCGCGGTGCTCGAACCCGGTCTGCGTGTCGGCCCGGTCCAGCCCGAGCAGGCGCACGAGTGGGCCACGGTCATGATGACCACCTTCGGTTTCACCGAGCCGGCCGCCCTGATCGACATGGCCGCGTCGTGCGTCGGCAGGCCCGGCTGGCGGCAGTACGCCGTCTGGGAGGACGAGCGGATCATCGCGGTCGCGAGCGTCTTCCTGAACGGTGACTGCGCCGACATGTTCGGCGCCGCGACCCTGCCGGAAGGGCGCCGTCGCGGCGCCCAGTCCGCACTGCTCACCGTCCGCGCACGGGCCGCCCGGGAGGCGGGCTGCCGATGGCTCGTCGCCGAGACCGGCGCGGAGGGCCCCGGCGACCACAACACATCCCTGCACAACATGCTGCGCGCCGGTTTCGAGCGGCTGTACGAACGGGTCACCTGGGTCTGGCACGCCGGGGCCGCCTCGGCCCCGTGACGTCCAGGGCGGCTCTGGCGCACGTGTCCGTGCCCGCCACCATGCTTCCGTCAGCCGTCACCTTCCCCGGCCCCCTGCCCGGCGGGCGCGTCCCCGGTGCCGGAGTTCCCGTGGAGCAGGGCTTCGAGGGAGGCGGTGAGGTCCGCGGTCAGTTCTTCCGCGCTCATCTCCGCCAGGGCTCCGGCGCGTACGACGTACCGGCTGAACGTGACACCGACCAGCAAGGCCGCGACGAACGGCAGCCGGTGCCGCAGGTCGTGCTCGTCCAGGAGCCGGCGGTACACCTCGTCGGTGCGTTCCTGCATGGCCACGTACAGGGCGGCGGCGCTCCCGGTGTCGTCGGCGGCGCTGCGCAGCAGCGCCACGAACGTGTCGTTGCCGTCGGCGCTCTCCATGCGATGCACGTAGCCACGGGCGATGCGGGCCGCGAGTGGCTCCCGGGTGTCCTCCGCCAGGGCGTCGATGTCCCGGGTGCCCGGGACAGCCGCGAGGAACAGGCTCTCCTTGCTGCCGAAATGGCGCAGCACCGAGCCGTGGGTGACGCCGGCGCGCCGGGCGATGTCCCGCAGGGTGGCCCGGTGGTAGCCGCGCTCGGCGAAGGCCTGTGAGGCGGCCTCCAGAATGGCCCGCCGGTGCAGTTCCGGGTTGCGCGTACGGCGGGGCGGCGCGGGCGGGTCGGTGTCGGGTGCGGCCATGGGCCGAGCCTACCGTCGCGGTCTTCCCCGTCACCGTCGCCGGCCGCTCCCCGCCGGTTCAGGGCAGTTCCGTGAGGGTCCCGAGGCGGGCGAGCGGTGGGCTGCCGGGCAGCTCGATGCGTGAGTGCACCCGCCCGCGTTCGAAGTCCTCCAGGTGGAGAACCCTGGTACCGCGCCGCTCCTGCCAGGATGTGAGGTAGACGTGCGGACGGACCTCGGCCACCGTGGTGGTCACGGTCTCGGTGTGCCCGTCGGGCAGAACGCCCCCTCCGTCGACGACGGTGAGGGCCATCGTCGCATCGGCGACGTACTGCATCACGAAGGTGAGGATGCCGAGGTCCACGAAGTAGCGGTGGCCGTTCTGCCGGTGTGACATGTCGCGCCCTTCAGCAACGTTCGCGTCGATACGGCCAACCCTTCCTCCTTTCCGCCGCCCGGGCATCCGTCATCCGACCGAAGCGCCGCGGCCGGTCCGTCCCGGTCGGTCCGCCGTGCGGACCGGGAGCGCGATCAGGCCACGCGAGCGCATGGAGGGGCGCCGGCGCAGGTCCTGCGGGGGGACGGCGAGGGAGAGGCCGGGGAAGCGGTCGAAGAGCGCGGTGAGCGCGATGCCCGTCTCCATCCGGGCCAGCGGAGCGCCGAGGCAGTAGTGGATGCCGTGTCCCAGTGCCAGGTGGCCGGTGGCGTCACGGCCGAGGTCCAGCCGGCCGGGGTCGGTGAAGCGGCGCGGGTCGCGGTGCGCGGCGGCGAGCGACAGCAGGACCGTCTCGCCGGCCGGAACGGTGGCCCCGCCGATGACGATGTCCTCGGTGGGGAAGCGGCGGATCGCCAGGGGCACCGGACCGTCGTAGCGCGCCAGTTCCTCAACCGCCCGGTCCAGCAGGCCGGCATCGGCCCGCAGCGCCGCCAACTGGTCCGGGTGGGCGAGCAGTGCCGCGACCGCGTTGCCGATCAGGTGCACCGTGTTCTCGTACCCCGCGACGAGGATGAGGAAGGCCAGCGACATCAGCTCGTCCTCGCTGAGCCGGTCCTCCTCGTCGCGCACGGCGATCAGGGCGGACAGCAGGTCGTCGGCCGGACGGGCCCGCTTGTCGGCGATCAGCCGGGTGAAGAAGGACAGCAGTCGGCCGACGGCCTCCCTGGCCCGTTCCGGCCGCGTCGGGTCGGGTGCGACCAGGGCGTCGGTCCAGGCACGGAAGTCGGGGCGCTGGGCCTGGGGCACGCCGAGGAGGTCGCAGATGACGGTGATCGGCAGCGGGGCGGCGTAGGACGGGATCAGATCGGCCTCGTCCTGTCCCGCCAGGGAGTCGAGCAGCCGGTCCGCGGCGCGCCGGATCGGCACCCGGAGCCCTTCGACGTGCCGGGGAGTGAACACCTTGGTCACCATGCGCCGGATACGTGTGTGATCCGGCGGGTCCATGTTCAGGAGGTTGGCGTCCAGCGCGGGCGGCAGGGCCATGCCCCGGTAGCCACCCGGCGTCGCGTTGCGCTTGTCCAGGGACAGCCGGGGATCGGCGAGCGCCCGGCGGACGTCGTCGTAGCGTGTGACCAGCCAGGCGGGAAGGCCGTCCGTGCCGGTGATCCGGTGGACCGGTCCCTCCTCACGCAGCCGGCCGTAGACGGCGTAGGGGTCCTGGAACAGCTCAGCGGAATCAACGGCGGGTTCCGAAGGAGAAGTTGGGTCGGGGTTGCTCATTCCGACAGCTAAGCAGACAGGGTGACCGGGTGCGCCGAGCACCCTTCGCGGACGGGTGGAGTCCCGGCCCGGTGCGGATGTCGGAAGCCCGTCCGCACGGGACGGCTGTTGCACGAAACGGCTGTTGAGGGCCTCCGCGTGCGGCACGGGACGGCCCGGACGCAGGGCCTCGCCGGCTGTCGCGGACAGCGCGACCCGTCCGGCCGTGGTGAGCCTCCGCATGGCCGCGGGCGTGCGGTGGCGCCGGCAGGTGTCGCGGGACCGGACGCTGCCGCCGTGTTCTTGAGGGTGAGCCGCGGCCGGGCCGGAACGCGTGTGCACGACGTCCACGGTGAACGCGCGGGCGACCGACGCCGGGGCGAGGGCAGGACATCCGCGGCACCCAGTCCCCCTGCCCCAGCGGCAGGGGCAGCCGGTGCCCCGGCCACCCCTGCCGGCCGCTGCCCCGCCGTGGCGGCTGGACGTCCTGGGCAGCGGCCCTCGCCCCTTGAGACGCCGTCGGCGCTTCGAGAGGCGGATCGGCCTCGGCGGCAACGCCACCGTCGGGCCGTGCACGGACCCCCCACGGATCCGGTGCGTGCGCAGTCTCGCCGCTCTTGGTGCGGGCGCTCGGCATCCCGAGGACCGCTCGGCCCGATCGGGCAGCGTTGCGGCCTTGTCGCGCACCCCGCGCACCCCGCCCACCCCACAGCCCTCACCCCCCGCGCCACCGCCCCGCGCACCCCACGGTCTCCTCACCGACCCGGCCAGGACATCGCGCGAGGTCGAGTCCGGCTACCGGCCTGCCGTGGCGTGCGGACGAGGGGCGACCGGTCTGTCCGGTTCAGGAGATTCACCCGGAAGCGGCAGGTGAGACCGGTTTGACAAGATGAAAATGACCGACCATATTGAAATGGTGCGCCGCACACCGAGCATTCATCGACGGGGCTTGGGGGGAGTGCCGTGATCAAGCGGTCCAGCCGAGCCCACCCGCACGAATCCGGCCGCCGGGAGATCCCCTCGTGGCCGGGGTTATGCGCCTGTCGTCAGAACCCGGGCCCTCCTTGCCGGCCGGTACGCGTACGGGGACGGGGGCACCGGCGCCCCCTCGGTTGTCATCCGTCGGCGTAGCCGGAACCGGCGGAGCCGCCGGCCGCCACCGACGGCCGGTGGAGCCCAGCGCGACGCTCGGCACGCTCCCTCGACCGCACAGCCCGCCCCGCTGACGTTTCCCACAACGTCTCGGCGAACGGCCTACGAGCAGCACACAGAAGACACGAGCCGACCACGACCGGGCCGGCGCCACTGAACGGTGCGGGAAGCGGTGGCCGGAGAACGGAATCGGCGGCAAGGAGAGAGGCACGATGACAGGGTTGTCGCGCGAGTCAGGGGATCACGCCATCCAGTTCTGCGTCCTGGGACCGGTGCGGGTCTGGCGGGGCGGCGGCGAGCTGCTGCTCGGCCCGAAGCAGCAGCGCCTCATCCTCGCCGTGCTCCTGGCGCGTGCCGGGCGGCCCGTCTCGATGCACGAGTTCATCGACCTGCTGTGGGACGGTGATCCGCCGTCGAGTGCGACCAACGCGGTGCACCGGTACGTCGGAGCACTGCGCCGGCTTCTGGAACCGGACCTGCCCGCCAGGTCGCCCGGCCGGTGGCTCGCCCGGCAGGCGGGCGGGTACCTGCTGCGCGTCGATGCCGACTGCCTCGACCTGCTGAACTTCCGGGCCCTGGTCGACCAGGCGCGGCAGGCGGACGCGGCGGGCGACCCGACGGGCTCCGTGGGTCTGTTCACCACCGCTCTGGACCTGTGGCAGGGGCGGTGCGCGGCGGATCTCGAACCGGTCAGCAGCACCCGTCCCGCCTTCGTCATGCTGGAGCACGAATTCGTGTCGGTGGTGTGCGAGGCAGCGGACACGGCACTGCGCTGCCGTCGTGCCGAGGCGGTGCTGTTGCCGTTGCGGCGGGCCGCGGAGCGCAATCCGCTGGACGAGGCGCTGCTGGCGCGCCTGCTGCTCGCGCTCGCTTCGGACGGCAAGCAGGCCGAGGCCCTTGCGATGTACGAGGAGATCCGGCTGCGGCTGGCGGAGGAGCTGAGTGTGGACCCCGGCGCGGAGCTGCGGGCCGCCCACGAGCGGATTCTGCGGCACCGCTTCGACGCCGGCGCGCCCGCGGAGGCGGAGGAGGACAAAGGAGCCGCCTACGGCCCACCGGTTCCGGCCGGTTCCATGCCGTCCCCCGCACCCTCGCCGAGGACGGCGCGGCCGGCCCAGTTGCCTCCGGGCCTGCCCGGATTCACGGGACGTGAGGACGCGCTCGCGCAGGCCCGAGCCCTGGCCGCACGGGGTGGCGGTGCGTTGCGGGTGCTGGCCGTCGACGGCATCCCCGGGATCGGCAAGACCGCTCTGGCCGTGCACTTCGCCCACCATGTCGCCTCCGACTTCCCCGACGGACAGCTCTACGCCGACCTGCGCGGCTTCGCCCCCGACGGCAAACCCGCCGACCCCGCCGACATCCTCCAGGGCTTCCTCGACGCCCTGGGCGTCGCCCCCCAGCGCATCCCCGCTTCGCCCGACACCCGCTCCGCGCTCTACCGCAGCGTCCTGGCCGACCGCCGGGTACTCGTCGTCCTCGACAACGCACGCGACCTGGCCCAGATCAGACCGCTGCTGCCCGGCACCGGCAACTGCATGGTCATCGTCACCAGCCGCAGCCGCCTGACCGCACTGGCCGCCGCCCACGGAGCACACCTGCTCACCCTCGACGTTCCCTCCCCCGCCGAAGCGACCAACGCGTTCCTCGAACGCGTCCGCACCAGCCGCCCCGACGCCACCGCCCGCGAGATCCGCCCGCTCGTCGAACGCTGCGGCCGCCTCCCCCTCGCCGTCGCCATCGTCGCCGCCCGAGCCGCCGCATACCCCGAGCGCACCCTCCACGACATCGACCTCGAACTGTCCACCACCGACCACAGCCTGGACGGCTTCAGCGACGACAACCTCGACAACGACGTACGAGGCGTCTTCTCCTGGTCCTACCGCACACTCGGCCCCCAGGCCGCACACCTCTTCCGGCTCCTCCCTCTGCACCCCGGACCCGACGTCACCGCCGCCGCACTCGCCAGCATGGCCGGCATCAGCCCGCAGGAAGCGGTCCAGGCCATGGGCGAACTCGTACGGGCCAGACTGCTGACCGTGCGCGCACGCAACCGTTACCGGGCCCACGACCTGATCCTCGCGTACGCCGCCGAACTGGCCGCCCAGTACGAGCGGGACCGTCCGGCCGTCCGGTCCCGCATGTACGACCACTACCGCCAGACCGCGCACGCCGCGAACCTCCTGCTGCGGCCCGGACCTCAGCCGGCCGCCCCCGCGGCGCCCCTGCCGTCCGTGACCCCGGAGCCGCTGGCGGACACCGCCACGGCGACAGCCTGGTACACACGGGAGCGGGTGGTACTGCGTTCGGTGGTGGAAGCCGCCGCCGCACACGGCGACAGCCGGATGGCGTGGGAACTCGCCGTGACCTTGCAGATGTGCCAGCAGCGCATGGGGTGGTGGCACGACTGGGCCGCCACCATGCGGGCCGCCCTGGCAGCGGCCCGCAAGGCCGAGGACGCGGAGGGCATGGCGCGGACCCACCACGGTCTGGCCGGCGCCCTGCACTCCCTCGGTGACCTGCCCGGTGCGCTGCGCCACCTGGAACGGGCGCGTCACCGCTTCGAACAACTGCACTCCACCACCGACTTGGCACACGTCCTGGGGAACATCGGCGTCGTGTACAGCTCCCAGGAGGACCATGTCCGGGCCCTGCGTCATATGGAGGCGGCCTTGGATCTGCTGTGCGGACCCGAGCCACGCCATCTCAGGGCCGCAACCCTTTCGGACACCGCCATGACGCGTGTGAAACTCGGTGATCCGGAGGGGGCCCTGCGGCTCGCGCGCACCGCTGTCGTGATGTTCCGCGACTTGCGTGACCTCAACGGGGAGGGACTGACCCTGACGATCATCGGGCAGGTGTTCCGCCGGCGACGCGACTACGCCCGGTCGGCCTCGTACTACGAACGGGGCATCGAACTGATGCGGCTGGCCGGCAACCGGGGGAACGTGGTGGAGGAGCTGATGGCACTCGGCGACGTGCGGCTCGACGCCCGGGACGTGGCGGGAGCCCGGCGGGCCTGGACCGACGCCCTCAGGAGCCTGGACGATCCGGAACTGCCGCTGGCGGCCCGGGCCAGGGAGAAACTCGCACTGCTGGACACTGTCGAGGAGCAGCGGGAAGCGGCATCGGTCATTTGACCACCCGGAGGTTCCCGGACCGTGCCGGACCCGCCACCGGCGGCCCCGGTGACGCGTCGACGGACCGGAGTACGTCCTCGTCGGCGGGAAACACCTGGAGCACCGCGAGGGGCTGACCATGTATGCCTACCTGCCACGCGGGCCGCGATGCGGGCCGGGCCCAAGGGATAAGTCGTTAGACAGATTCGGCCATGCCCGCTGTCGGGGGACGGTGGGTGCGTTGCCGGCGGTGCGAGACCCTCGCACCGCCCCCACACCCGAAAGGACACCACCATGCCCTACATCACCGTCGGCCGGGAGAACACCACCGACATCGACCTGTACTACGAGGACCACGGCACCGGCCGACCCGTCGTCCTCATCCACGGCTTCCCCCTCGACGGCCACTCCTGGGAAAAGCAGACCACCGCCCTCCTCCACGCCGGCTACCGCGTCATCACCTA
>NZ_JBEYXM010000051.1:0-16413 GCF_040704595.1 Streptomyces sp. NPDC046870 | reverse complement strand
GCCCACCCCCGTGGGCGCACGACACGGCCGGTGACCAGCGCTCGTCGCAACGCGGCGCGGGCCGGTCCGTGCCGGAACCCGCGCCGCCGCGAGCTACTTCTTGTAGTAGGCCGACACGTACGAGCCCTGGGTGCCCCGGACCACGATGCGGAGGTGGTCCAGCCGCTGGAAGTTGGTGGTTCCGATCTTGATGCTGGTGTTCGGGTCGCACCGCTTCTGGCCGCTGTCGGCGATGTAGCGCCCGGCCTCGACGTTGTAGACGAGCACCCGCATCCTGGCGTTGGTGTTGTAGCACCTCAGGTAGGCGTAGGCCCTCTTCCCCTTGGACCGGTAGGGCTGCGAGACCCACTTCTTCCCGTGCCCGGTGAGGTACGAGCCGGAGACCCAGCTCGGGCCCCACTGACGACGGGCCGACGCCTGCGCGGTGATCTCCGCCTGCGACACGTCCGCGGGGCCCGACTGCCGAGCGGAGGCGCTCGCTGCGGACGACCACGATGCCGGGGCCGCGAGGGCTCCCGCGGCCGGCCCCGTGGCGACGGCTGCACCGCACACGAGGGCCGCGAGGGCGAGAGTGGAACGTCGAGGTGTGTTCATGATGCGTGTTCCTTCCTGCTGGAGCGTGCCTCGCACCGCGGATCCGGTCGTTCCGACGCCGGTCCCGTCGGTGCCTGGCGTCGAGTTCAGCGGGTCGCGCATTGAATGGGCAGCCGCTCGCGCCGGTCTGATCAATCGCCGGAGCACAGGTCGGGGCGCGGCAAGGTGACGCCGACCGGCAGGTGCCGGTCGACTCCGCGTTCGTGGGGCCGGCAGCCATCGAGGAGGCCGACCCGGTGCGACGTGCCGCCGACGGACCGTCAGCGGGGGAGCAGCACGGCCGTGCCGGTGACTCGCACCCGGGCGTCCTCGGGCGTCACACCGATGACGAGGTCGCTCGGGCGGCCCATGTCCTCGCCCTGCCGCACCGCGATGTCCGCAGGCTCGGTGACCAGCCCGAGGGCGCGGAGGTAGCCGCCGAACGCGGCCGCCGCCGCGCCCGTCGCCGGGTCCTCCACGACACCGCCGACGGGGAACGGGTTGCGGGCGTGGAAACGGCGCGGCGACTCGCGCCACACCAGGTCGACGGTGGTCCAGCCGTATTGGCGCATGACGTCGGCGAGCGCGTCGAAGTCGTAGTCGAGCGCGGCCAGCCGCTCGCGGGAGGCCGCGGCCAGCACCAGGTGGTCGTTGCCGCCGAAGGCGACGTGCGGCGGCAGCGCGGGGTCGAGGTCCGACGCGCTCCAGCCGAGGGCCGCGAGAGTGGCCTCCAGCTCGCCGGCGAGCGCCTGGCGGGAGCGGGTCGGCACGCTGGTGAGCGTCGCCTGCACCGCCCCTGCGCCGTCGGTGGCGGTCGTCACCGCGATGGCGCCCGCCGGGGTGTCCAGGGCGAGGTCGCCGGGGCCCAGCCGGTCGGCGAGGGCGACGGCCAGGGCCACCGTCGCGTGCCCGCAGAAGGCCACCTCCGCCAGCGGGCTGAAGTAGCGCACCGTGAAGCGCCGGGCGTCCTGGTCGGCGGCGGTGACGAAGGCGGTCTCCGAGTAGCCGACCTCGGCGGCGACGGCGAGCATGGCCGCCTCGTCCAGCCCGGAGGCGTCGAGCACGACCCCGGCGGGGTTGCCGCCGTCCGGCGTGCGGGTGAACGCGGAGTAGCGCAGGATCTCGGGGGCCGCGCCGGGGCCGCCGGGAGCGGGGGCGGTGGTCGTGGTGTCGGCGGCGGTGGCGGTCGTGTCGTTGGTCATGGGGAAACCCTGGCACCCCTGGACCTATCGCGTCCAACGATGGATTATGATGCACTCCATCGACTTTCCGCATACGATGTGCGGGTGGACACGCGACTGCTGACGACCTTCACCACGCTCGCCCGCACCGGCAGCTTCACCGCCGCCGCGGCCGCGCTCCATCTCGCCCAGTCCACGGTCACCGTGCACATCCGCACCCTCGAACGCGACCTCGGCGTGCCGCTGTTCGACCGGCTGCCCACCGGCGCCCCGCTCACCGAGGCCGGCCGACGGCTCCTCCCGGAGGCCGAGGAGGTGCTCGACGCCGTGGCCCGACTGCGCTCCGCGGCCGGCGAGGACGGGCCCGTCGCGGGCCGGGTGGTGGTCGGCACGCCGGAATCGCTGTGCGCCACCCGGCTGCCGGCCGTGATCGCCGCCCTGCGCACCGAACACCCCGACGTGGACGTCGACCTGCGCGCGGCCAGCACCGAGGAGTGCGTACAAGGGCTGCGCTCCGGCCACCTCGACCTGGCGCTGCTGATGAACGAGGACGCCGAGTCCCCCGAGATCGTCACCGAACCGGTCGCCCGCGAGGCCCTCCTCCTCGTCGCCGCCCCCGGCCACCCGATGGCCGGCCGTGACCGCCCGGCGGCCTGGAGCGATCTGGCGGCCGAGCACTTCTTCCTCCTCGAGGAGGGATGCGCTTACAGCGACGCCTTCGAACAGCGGCTGCGCGCCGCGCCCGGCGCGAACCCGCGTATCACGCGGTTCGGCAGCGTGGACGCGGCCCGCTCCTGCGCCGCGGCCGGCCTGGGCCTGACCCTGCTGCCGGCGACGACCGTCGCCGAGCATCTGCGCGAGGGACGGCTGCGCGGGATCGCCCTGGACGGCCCGCCCCTCTCCGACGTACCCGTACGACTGGCCCGGCACCGCCGGCGCTGGGCGGCGCCCGCCGCGCGCGAGGTCGCCCGCGCCCTCGTCCGGCACCTCGCACAGGCCGGAACGGGGACGGCGGGCACCAAGCGGCCGACGACCCCCCGCTCCGACGGGCCGGCCGGCGGCGGAACCGCGGGCGACCGCCGGTAGGCTGCGGCGGTGCGCACCGTCGAGCTCCTGTTGGACGAGGCGGCGGATCTGGCGGTCAGGGAGGCCTGGCGGCGGCTGGCCGACGCGGGGCTGCCCAGCCAGGCACGCCACCGCTCACCGACCAACAGCCCCCACCTCACTCTGGCCACCTGCCCGGAACTCACCGCTGCGATCCGCTGGGAACTCGCCGAAGCGGCCGCCACCCTGCCGCTGCCGGCGCGATGCACCGGCGTGGTCCGCTTCGAGCGGCCCACCTCGGTACTGGCCTGGGCGCTGGACCTCGACTCCGCGCTGACCGGGTTGCACCGCCGGGTGTGGGACGCGGTGGCCTCCGACAGCCCACCCGGGACCCTCAACCCCTTGCACGAACCTGGGCGCTGGAGCCCGCACATCACCCTCGGCCGGACCCGACGGGCCGGCGCCTTCGCCGACCGGCGGGTCTCCGAGCTGCTGCCGGCGCCGCCGCCGTCGCTCCGGCTCACCACCCTGCGCAGCTACGACACCCGGACCGGCGCCCTGGACCTCCTGGTGCCCCGCTCCTGAGCGCACCCGTCGTTGCGATCGTGCTGCCGCGCCCGAAGCCGGACCCGACCCTGCTCGACGGCGAACCGGCCGACGTCCTCGCCGCCGCGCAGGCCGTCGTCGAAGCGTCCGAAGGGCTCGGCACCATCGCCCCCTACGCGACCGAGCCGGCGCCGCCCGCGACCGGCCTGGTCCGATCCCGGCAAGGGCGGCGCCCAGGCGGACATCGTCATCACCGCGCCCGAGGACGGGGTGCCGCTGCTGTTCGTGGAGACCGCCAACTGAGTTGGGCCCCGGGCGAACGCCCATAGATCAAACGTTCGCTTGACATGTTCTCAGCGCCGACCTAACTTCAATCAAGCATTTGATTTGTTGTAAGCGCGTACGGCGGGAGACCGCTGCTACGGGCCTGGAACCCCGAAGACCCGATGTGGAGAAACCAGACATGAAGTCGTTCCGCTGGAAGACGATCATCACCATGGGCGCCATCGCGGGCATGGGTGGTCTCGCCATCGCCGCCGCGCCGACACAGGCCGCGAGCAGTGCTGTCGGCAGCCGCCCCGTCAGCCACGTGCAGGCCCACGAAGCCCTGAGTCCCCAGCAGCTGTCGGCGCTGCCGCTCACGAACCGCCACCTGACGAGGCATGAGATAGCCAACCTCGCGGTCGTCCTGAACGCGTACCACGTGGCGGAGGGCAGCAGCCTGGACGTCGAGGCTTTCGTCAACAGCTTCACCAAGGACGGCGTCTTCGACGACAAGGTCGCCGGAGCCACCTATCAGGGCAAGGCGCTCGGCGACGTCCTGAACCGCATGGTCTCCCTCTTCCCCGACGTCCACCGTGAACTCAAGAGCATCACGGTGAACGGCGACGAGATCAGCATCGAACTGTCGATCCAGGGCACCTTCAAGGGGGCGTTGCAGACGCCGGCCGGCACCGTCAAGCCGACGGGCGCGAGGGTCGACGCCCCGACCGCCGACTTCTGGTACCTGCAGGACGGCAAGGTCAAGCGGTTCGACTGCTACGTCGGGTACACGAAGATGTACTCCGACATGGGCGTGAACCTCGACTGGGCCTCGGCGGTCGCCGGCAAGTGAGCCAAGCCCTCGGCCGGTGGTGTGCAACTGGTGAGACCGGACGTCATCGGCCGAGGGCGAACGGGCGGGGCGACGCCCGCAATCAGCATGGGGGGCGACAAAGCATTCCGCTGTTCAACGAAAGGGCCCGGACATGTTCCGTCATCGGAAGGATGTCGACCTGAACCGGTCCCAGAAGATCCCTGGTCAGACTCGGTTTCTCGTCCCTCGTGCGGACGCGCAGAGCGTCCAACGAGCGTCAAGGCCGAGAGTCCGTCCTGCTCAGGGCTGAGCAGATTGCGGCAACCAGCTCGCCGGGCCGCCTCGATCCGCTCCGGACGCCGGCTCGCGGATCATGACCCTCGCAACGTCTCCGGCCGCCATATTGGAGTCATGCCCTCCAGCCCACAGCACCCGACACCCGCCCCGAGGAACGTCTCGGACGCGGACGCCGAGGACCTCGCGCGGTACCGGGAGAAGTTCCGCCGCCGTCTACCGGAGTCGCTGGACGAGCTGCACGGTCCGGCCAACGGTGTCGTGGAACTTCCGCTGCACATGGCCTGGTCCGGGATGACCTCATACGACTTGGACAAGCCGCGCCAGCGTATGGGCCTGTACCGCACCGTTCTGCACGAGGGCCTGCACGACGATCTGCCCCGCTACCTCAACCGGGATCTGCTCCTCGACCTGTGGCCGGTGCTGCGCCCCCTCGTCGGTCGTACCGTGCGGACCGTGTGGGAAGAAGCCTTCCCCCAGCTAGCCTCCTGCACCCGGGCGGCAGCGTGACGGACATGCCGGAGCTGCTGCACGCGCGGCTCCTGGCGGATGTGATCGCGCTTGGTTCCCCGTATCCACTGGTTCTCACCGGTGGATACGCCGTGCGGGCACACCACCTCGTGGACCGTCCCAGCCAGGACCTCGACGTCGCCACCGAGAACCCGGCGCCCATGGCCGACATCGCGGCCACGCTCCACGCCGGCTTGGAAGCCCGCGGCTGGAAGGTGCACGCGCTGGAGACCGCTCCGCTGTCCGCTCGCTTCACCGTGTCCGACCCGGCCACCGAGCAGGAATGCGAAGTCGACATCCTCAAGGAGATCTTCTGGCGGCCGGTCGCCCAGAGCCCGTACGGGCCCGTCCTCGCGGAGGAGGACGTGATCGGGACCAAGGTCCGCGCCCTCGCCGACCGCGGAGCGCCCCGCGACCTGATCGACGTGTTCGCAGCGTCTCACCGCTGGACCAATACCGAGCTCGAGGAGTTCGGCCGTCGCCACGCCCGCGGCCGCTTCGAGCGCGAGGACCTGCGAGCGAATCTCACGGGCCGAGTGGACCGACGATGAAGCCTTCGCCGCCTATGGGCTTGATGACGCCACCATCACCGCTCTCCGCTCTTGGGCCGTGGAGTGGGCCGACGACTTGGCGGCCCGTCTCCTCGAAGAGGCCGATGATCGGGACATCGACTGATCACCTCCGGACGAGACCCCATCTATCAGCGGTCGGAGCAAGAGCGCAAAGAATGAGTACGCGGAAAAGCGGTCGGCCGCGACTTGTCCGACGATGAGCCCGCCGGGCACCCTGCTCTTCTCCCGGCCGAGCACCTTCGCGAGCTCAAGTACCCGCGATCGGCCGTCTGCGGAACAAGTCGGCTCGGCCGGCACCTTGTAGTCGGTCGCGGACAGTCCGAACCGGCTCTGTAGCGACCGCGCCGGCCTGACTGGCCAGCAGGTCGTGCGGGCGCGGCAGACCTCGCCATGCACGGCTCGCTCCTCGACCAGGTCAGCCATCGAGGCGTTCCGTCATGAGTACACCATCCGAGAAAGTTGACGCGTCAGCCACCTCGCCCGTGCCCGTGACTATACACACTATGTATAGTGCGGCCATGGCTACTGGAACAGCGTCCCGTTACGACACCCCCGCCACCGTCCTCACCGCGACCGCGGCCTTCGGGCTGGTGCTCGGCTGGGCAACGTACGCCCTGCACGGGACGACACCCCTGCTGGAACGGGCGACCAACTCGATATCCACCTGGATCATCTGGACTGCCGTGGCCGGCGGGCTGATTCGTGTCCGAAAACTCGCCGCCTGGGGCGGCGGGCTGATGATGCTCGCCACCTGCGTCAGCTACTACGCGGCGTCCACGCTTGGCAACACATTCGGGGCCGGAGGGCTCGGAAGCGCCGCCGTATGGTCGGTGGCCGGGCTGGTCGGAGGGCCACTGCTGGGTTGGGCCGGGTGGACGGTACGGCGCGGGCGGGGGGACCTGCGTGCGGTGGCCGGCGCGGTCATCGCGATGGTGGTACTGGGGGAGGCGGCCTGGCTGGGTCTGGCGCTTCACTACTGGAAAGAGGCGGTTGTCTTCCTGGTCGTCGGCGCCCTGCTCACCGCCCTCCTGACCCTCTGTCTGGCGCGCGCCGGGGTGCGCCGCTTCTGGCTGTGCACTGTGCTCGCCCCCGTCGGCGGTCTCGCCTTCTACCTCACGGAGAAGGGCATCCTCGACGGGCTGCTCGGATCGGTATGACTCCGTCGGCTCCGATCCCGTTCACTTTCGTGTCGGCGATCCCCAGGCTCCAGCGGCGTCGGTCAGCCGGGTGCTGCCGTCGCGTCGGACAGGTCATCCGTCCACGGTGAACTCGGGGCCGACCGGAAGGGAGCGTCGAGGCGGTTGTCGCGCGCCGCAATGGGGGGCGGTAGGTGCCGTCGGAATACGGCGCGGCATCGGCGTCGTCGACGCCGAGTCCGAGGCCGAGGAGAAGCCGGTGGTCGTACGCCTGGCGTAGCCGCGCGTGGCCCCGGCCGTCCCGGCGACCGGCTGGCGCTGGGCACTTGGGTGGCGATGGTGGTGCTCTGAGGAGACGACCAGCGAGGAGGAGCGCGGCCGGATCACCGCCTCCGCGCTGCTCAATGTCCCGCGTTCCACACGGGTCCGGCCTTCGCCGACGGCGGCGCACCGCGGGCTCGGCACGCATCGCCGCCGACACGCGGACGGACTCCAGCAATAGTTGACACGTCAATGCTCGCTGATTAGCTTCGTCGAAGCGTCAACAAGCGCCACGAACTCGAACTCGCGTCTGGCGAACCAACCGGGCACCAAGGAGAACAAGTGACAGTCACAGTCGTCGACGCACCTGAGGCGCGCCGCTACGAGGCACGGGTGGACGATGGGCCCGAGGTCGCCGGGTTCGCGGAGTACATCCGCACGGCGGAGCTGATCGCGTTCGTCCACACGGAGGTGTCACCGGCACACGAGGGTCTTGGAATCGGCTCCGCACTCGTCCGGGCCTCTCTCGACGAAGCCCGCGCCGCCGGGCTGCGAGTCCTCGCCACCTGCCCCTTCTACGCGGGCTGGATCGACCGGCACCCCGAGTACGCCGACCTGCTGTACCAGAACCGGAGCAAGGTCAGTGACTGAGCCTCCGGCCGGGCCGGCTCAGGTGACCGACACCGACACCACGCCGCAGAAGAAGGCCTACGAGACGCGGGACATCACCGTCACCTACGAGGCACGGCGCTGCCTCCACGCCGCTGAGTGCGTCAGGGGCCTGCCCGAGGTCTTCGACGTGAACCGGCGTCCGTGGATCCGGTTGGACGGGGCTCCCGCCGGCCGAGTGGCCGAAGTGGTGCGCCGCTGCCCGACAGGAGCGCTCCAGTACGCGCCGGCGGACAACGGAGCGGAAAGCCCGGACCGGCCCACCCGGATCACCCGGACCCCCGCCGGGCAGCTGATCGTGCGCGGCGAGCTGACCCTGGACACCGATGAGGGGCAGCGCACCGAAACCAGGGCCGTGCTCTGCGGCTGCGCGCGCAGCGGTCTGCAGCCGTACTGTGACCACTCAGGCCCCTGCGGCCGGTGACAGCGGCGGCGAACCTGCACTGAGATCTTCCGGGGCCGGGGCAGGCGCGCGAGGACTCCCGTACTGGAGACGGTCTGCCGGGACGCGGGCACCGCGCGACTGCCACCCCGAATGCTCAACCGCCGCATGCGCGGCTCGGTGTTCACCGCCCACCGGCGCTCCTGTCCGGGCAAGGTCCTCGGGCCGCGCGACGCGTGCCCGGACACCGAGCCGCCCGCCCGCTCCACGGCCAGGGCCGCGCTCCGCCGAACGTGTGACTGGATGGCCTGATCTGTCGCATGTTAGTTGACGCGTCATGTTTTTGCTGCCTAGCTTGGCCGAAGCGTCACCACTCGACCTGACAGGGGCAGTTCCATGAACGACAAGAAGGTCATCGCCGTCGCCGGAGCAACGGGTGCCCAGGGCGGCGGTACCGCCCGCGCGATCCTCGCCGAGCCGGAGTCGGGCTTCGCGGTCCGCGCGATCACCCGGAACCCGGACTCGCCCGCCGCCAAGGAACTGGCGGAGCTCGGTGCCGAGGTCGTCCGGGCGGACTTCGGTGACGAACCGAGCGTGCGCAAGGCGTTCGAGGGTGCCTACGGCGCATTCCTCGTCACCAACTTCTGGGCGCACATGTCCGCGGCGAAGGAGATCGAGGAGCTCCAGGTTCTGGTGCGGTCCGCCAAGGCCGCGGGGCTGCGTCACGTGATCTGGTCGACGCTGGAGGACACCCGCGAGCTCCTGCCCCTGGAGGACGGCCGCATGCCCGTCCTCCAGGAGAAGTACAACGTGCCTCACTTCGACGCCAAGGGTGAGGGCAACGAGCTCTTCAGAGCGGCCGGGGTGCCGACGACCTTCTTGAACACCACCTTCTTCTTCCAGGGCTTCCTGCAGGATTTCGGTCCCCGGCGCGGTGAGGACGGCGTGCTGACGCTCAGCCTGCCGCTGGAGGACGGCAAGCTCCTGGCCGGGGTGGACGCGGCGGACATCGGCCGGACGGCCTTCGCCATCCTCAAGCGGGGCGAACGGTACATCGGCCAGACCGTCAGCCTGGCCGGCGACCACCTGACCGGTGCGCAGTACGCGGAGAAACTGGGGGCCGCGCTGGGCGAGCCGGTGCGATTCCAGTCCGTGCCCTACGACGTCTTCCGGTCCCTCGACACTCCGGCCGCCGTCGAGATCGGCAACATGTTCCAGTACTACGGCGACTTCGACCAGGAGTTCACCGGCGCCCGCGACCTGGCCCGGCTGCGGGAGCTGAACCCGGAGCTGAGGAGCTTCGACTCCTGGCTGGCCGAGAACGCCTCGAAGTTCTCGGTCAACTGACGCAGACGCGCGTGCCCCGGCCGGGGCGGCTCGCCGTCAAGGCCCCCGCGACGGACGAGGGCACGACGTGCGACGAGCGGTGAGGGAAGTGTCCCGGGTGGGGCCCGGCCATCCGGACGGTGCGGAGCCGGAGTTCACCGACGGCCTGCCGCAGTCGGACATGACCGGCCGCGGCCCGCCCGGCCATGACCCGGCCGGTCCAGTGGGCGGGCGCGGAGCCGTCCGTGTACCGGGGGCGAGGTCGTCGTAGACGCGGGTGCCGGGGCGAGGCCGAGGAGGATGAAGGCGAGCGGGGTGATGCCGGCGTCGCCGAGCTTCTTCGTGCGGAGTACCGACCGTGCCGTATCCCACGCTGCCACGTGTACGGCGTCGAACTCACCGTTCACGGCGCGCCGCCGTCCGGTCGGCCGGGGCCGTCCTCCAGGTAGAGGGGTAGTAGGCCCCCGGCAGGCCCGCGCGGCGTACGGCCTGGCTGACTGGCTCGGCGTGCACCCCGTCGTGTCGGTGCGGCCGTGCCGGTGCGCCCCGCGAGCCGGCCGACTCGCGGGGCGCGTACGGAACCGTGGCGCGGAGACCCTGGCCGCTGCCACACCCGAGGTGCGTACGGGCGATATGTGTCGGTGCAGCGGCCTCGCGTCGGACGCGGAGTGGCCCGGGACGAGTCGGTCCGCCGCAGTTGGCGCGGGCGAGCGCGCGGGATGGGGGCCGGGCCTCGTGGAGTGCTCTCAGTCCTCCTGAGCCGCTTCGTCGTTCGCGGGCGCGAGGAGTACGGGGATGCGGCTGGCGTGCGCGACCGCGTCGCTGACCCGGGGGTTGAACAGGGCGGCGAGGGCGCCACGGTGGTGAGGGCTGACGACCAGCAGGTCCGCCTTGAACCGCGCGGCGGCCTCGGAGACGGCCTCCGGAACCTGGGGGACCAGGCTGCGTACCAGCTCGCCTCCCGCCTCGACCCCCATGCCGAGCAGCGCGGACAGGGCTTCGTCGAGTACGCCGCGCGCGGCTGCGTCGTCCTCGGTGGCAACGACGGTGTCCCCGGCGACCGCCGTGGTCACGACGTGCAGGACGTGGACCTGTGCACCGGTCAGCCGGGCCATCTCCCCTGCCATTGCGACGGCGGACTTCCGGGCCGGGGTGGGGTCTATGGCGACCAGAATGCGCTCGAACACGGATTCTTCTTCCTCTTGGCTCACATGCGATGTGGAGCGGATGCGTGCAGCTTAACCAGCCGCTCGGAAAGGGATACGTGTGCTCCCCGGGCAGTCGGTGGCGCGGATGGGCCCGAGGCGGTTCGAGGCTGCCTGTCTCGTCGCGACCTCGGGTAACTGCTGGAAGAGACCGGCACTGCCGGCCGTGACCAGGAGGACCAGCGAGCCGGAGGGCCGCCTGAGCACCGTGCGAGAGCAGGTGTTTGACAATGTACTGAAGCGACTGCTTGAGTAAATGCGTGGTGCGAGAGCAAAAGGCGGATCTGCGCCGAGCGGCCGGTCAGCGGACGCGGGACGCCCTGCAGATGGCCGCCCTGGAGCTGCTCGCGCAACGCGGGCAGGAGGGTGTGACGCTCCGCGACATCACCGATCGGGTCGGGGCCAACGTCGCGGCGGTCAGTTACCACTTCGGGTCGCTCAAGTCGCTGTGCGACTCCGCGATCGAGTACGCGCTGGAACGCTATCTGGACGAGCAGATCCAGGAGCTCGGCTTCCTCGACTCCACCTCGACGCTGCAGGAGGTGGCGGCGGCGTTCGCCCGACCGATGACACGCGCGCTGGCGGCCGGCGGAGAGGAGCTGGCCGTGATGCGGACCGTGGCGCGTGTCGGGATCGATCCACCGCAGGGCTGGCAGCGGCTGACCGACAAGTTCGACCGGAGCCGCCGAGACGTCCTCAGGGTGCTGACGGCGAATCTGCCCGGTGTCGACGAGGAGGAGTTGATCTTCCGCACGCGGTGCGCGGCCGGCATGCTGAACTGGCTCGCATTGGCACCCATCGGTACCGAGCTGGCCACCATGTCCGTCGAAGAGATCGGGCGGCAGCTGATCCCCGTGGTGGCCGGGGCGTTCCACGGCTACCCACAGCCGGCCCCCGACCAAGCCGAAGACCCTTCACGTCAAGGTTGACGGGCACGGCATCGGCGGTCCGACCAGGCCGGAACCGGCCCGGAGGGACACAGCGGGCTTTGCCGGAGCCCCTGACCTCCGCGGCAACGGACCGGCTGTCCGAGGACCCATGCAGCCGCGCGTGATCGCAGGCATCGCGACCACCGGCGCCGCGATGCCCGACGAGGGCGCACCCTCGGGTGAGCCGCCGTGGTCCAAGACCTGCCATGGTGATCGGGATACGGGTTGACACAGCGGTGGCCCAGCCTCATATAGTTGATACATCAACTCTCCTGAGAATCGCTCACGGCCTGTTCGTCGTCCGCGAGCTGACGCACGACACCTTCGCTCGACTGGATTCATGGCGTGGACGGTCGGGCGCGAAGAGGCGCTCCCGGGGGCGTGACCGGCCGCGACGGTCACTTCGCATTTGTGATACATCAACTACATTGGCCCTCCCGCGAAGCAAGGAGCGAGCACTGTGCCGAACGCCGTTGTGATGACCGGGTACGGACCCCCGGACGTACTGGAGTGGACGGCCGTTCCCCTTCCGGAGCCCGGCCAGGATCAGGTGCGGATCCGGGTCAAGGCCGCGGGGGTGGGCCCGACGGACCTGGCGATCCGCGCAGGCCACCTGCGGTTCCCCCTGCCCGAGACCCCTGTTCTCGGCTACGAGGTCGCCGGTGTCGTCGACGCCGTGGGCCCAGGAGTGTCGGGGACCGAGGTCGGTGACGAGGTGGCCGCTGTCCTCTTCGACCGGGGCGGCTACGCCGAATACGCCGTTGCCTCGATCTGGACGCACAAGCCGCGCTCCGTCTCCTGGACGGACGCCGCGGCGCTGCCGAGCTCCGTGGAGGCGGCGGCCGGCGTGCTTCGCCAACTGCGGATCACGGCAGGGGAGAGGCTGCTGCTCCTCGGGGGCGGCGGCTCGGTCGGTGTGATCGCCACGCAGCTGGCGGTGGCCCAGGGGGTCGAGGTGATCAGCGCCGTGGGGCAGCGGGACGACGCCCTGGCCGCGGAACTCGGCGCGCGCCCCGTGCGATACGGCTCCGGTCTCGTCGAGGCGGTGCGCGCCCTCGGCCCCGTGGACGCCGTCTTCGACGCGGCGGGCAAGGGCGCCCTCGCCGACGCCGTCGCACTCGCGGGAGGGCCCGAGCGGGTCATCACCCTGTCGGATCCCGCAGCCGCCGGCTTCGGCGTCGTTCTCTCGGAGCCCACCCCTGACCGTGCTCCCGGCGCCCTGGACGAAGGCATGGCCATGCTGGCCGGGAAGAGTCTCCGGCTGAAGGCGCGCACGCTGATGCCCATGCGGAGCGCCGCCGAGGCACACCGGCGGCTGGAGAGCGGCGAGGTGCGCGACCGCATCATCCTCACCCTCGACTGATCCCGGCGCGTACGTGCCCTCGGGCCGGCGTACCGACTCGCGCGAGCCGGTCGTCGACGCCGCCCGTGCCGGGAGACGGCCCCGCCGCCCATGGGCGCCGCCCCGGCAGGAACGACGCTTGCCTGCCCGGTGGCGGCCCATGGCATGGGCGACGCGAACACATGTGGCCGCCGTGGCACACGTTGCACGACTGCGCGGCCGGACGCGGCGGCACCTCACGCACCCCCGAGTCCGAAGGAACCCCATGCATCACACACTCGACCCCGAGCTCGCCGCCGTGGCGGCCACTCTCCCGAAGGCCGACCTCTCGGATCTCGCGGCGGCACGGGAGGCGGAACGGCTGGTGTCCGAGAACCTTCCCGTTTACGAGCCGCAGACGCCCGTGTACGTGCGGGACGTGACCGTCCCGGGCCCCCCGGGCGCGGGCGACGTACGGGTGCGGGTCTACGCGCCCGCCGAACGCTCCACCGCACTGCCCGGGCTGCTGTACCTGCACGGCGGCGGCTACGTCATGGGCAGTCTGGCCCTGATCGACTCGCCGGCCCGGGTGCTCGCCGAGCGGGCGGGCGTGATCGTCGTGGCCGTGGACTACCGCCTGGCTCCCGAGCACCCCTACCCCGCGGGTCTGGAAGACAGCTACGCGGCCCTCGTCTGGGCCGCCGACCGGGGTGGCGAGCACGGGATCGACGCCGACCGCCTCGGGGTCCTGGGTGAGAGCGCCGGGGGCGGGCTGGCCGCGGCGCTCACGATGCTGACCCGGGAGCGCGGGGGTCCCCGCCTGCTCGCCCAGTTCCTCGACGCCCCCACCGTCGACGACCGGTTGAACACCCCCTCGATGCGGACCCTGCGGGACACGCCGGTATGGCAGTCCGCCAACTCGCCGATCGCTTGGGGGCACTACCTGCGCGGCACCGCCGAGCCTGGTGCCCCGGACGTCCCGGTGCACGCCGCTGTGGCCCGCGCGCGGGTGGAGGAACTGGCCGGGCTGCCCCCCGCTCTGGTCATGACCTACCAGATCGACCCGACTCGGGACGAAGCACTCGACTACGCGCGTTCGCTCATCCAGGCCGGAGTCCCCACCGACCTCCGCCACTACGGCAAGGCGTTCCACGTGGCCCACTTCATCCCGGGAACCGCGGCGGGAAGCCGGATGGCCGGCGACCGGATCGAAGCCGTCCGCAGGATGCTGGGAGCCTGACGGCACCGCCCGGCCGGCGGCGTGCCGTCGCCCGGGTCACCCGTCATCGCCCAGCACCCCTCCCACACCCCCGTCCGGGCCGGCAGCCGCCGCATCCCGGGAGGCGTCCGTATCCGGATCCGCACTGTCACAGAGGCCGTTCACCGTCCTGTCCGTGCTCACGACCGCGGAGGAGACCGACGGTCGCCACGACCTGTCGGACATCACCCTGCCCGGCGACTCGGGCACACCACTGCACCTGCACACCGCCTACGAGGAACGCGTCTTCGTCCTCTCCGGCTCCCTGACCGTGTGGGCCGGACCCGACACCTTCGCCCTGCGCTCGGGCGACTTCTTCACCATCCCGATGAACACGCCGCACACCCTGAAGGCCGGCCCCGAAGGAGCCCGTTCCCTGACCATCACGTCTGGCGACCCCGGAGACCGAGTGGGACATGGAGCTGTTCCAGGCCCTCACCGAAGAGTTCGGCGACGTGATCCTCGGTCCGCCCGGTGCCACGCCCGCGTCTCTCGAGGGCAGGTAGGCGGCGGGCGCTTCCGGACCGTGTCCCGCACACCCGACACCGCCGCTCATCAAAGGGGTGGAGCGGCCCGGGCTCGAACAGGCCGTCCGGGGAACGTCTCGTCCCCACCGTCGCCGTGTGGATGCGCCCGGGCCGTCGTGTGGGAGGTGCGAACAAGGCTGCTGGGCCGGTCAGTGACCGGTGGCCCACGGCTCGGTCAGCCCCGTGCCGCCTTGTGTACGCCGGCCGGTATCAGCGCGCTGAGCAGGACCACGAGGGCGCCGTAGGCGAACGCGGCGGTCGTGCCCTGGTGGTCGGTCAGGAGGCCGCCGGCGAAGGAACCTAGCGCAAGGAAGGTCTGTGAGGCGGTGACGAGGAGGGCCAGGGCGGCGTCGGGGGCGTCGGGGAACAGCCGCATGACACGGGCCTGCCCGATGAGCGGGACCGCTCCGAAGGCCGCGCCCCACAGCAGGACGAGGACGGTGACGACGGGAGTCGCGGTGGTGGCGGTGAGCAGGAGTACGGCGGCGGCCAGCAGGAGGGCGACGGCGACGGCCAGGGCCCGCAGGGAGTGCCGGGTGAGCAGACCGATCAGGAAGTTCCCGGCGAGTCCCGCCAGCCCGTAGCCGAGCAGGACGGCGGTGACGGCGTCCGGGCCGAGGCGGGCGTGCTCCTGGAGGTAGGGGGTGATGTAGGTGTAGGCGGTGAAGTGCCCGAAGAAGACGGCTCCGGTGGCCAGCAGGGCGAGGGTGAGAGGCGGCGTACGCAGGGCCCTGCCGAGCGTGGCCGGGCGAACGGCGCCGGTGGGTTTCAGGGCGGGCAGCGCGATGGCGAGGAAGAGCAGCGCGAGCAGTCCCGTGAGGGCCGCGACGAGGAAGGCGGTGCGCCATCCCGCCAGGTGCCCGATCAGCGCGCCGAGCGGCAGGCTGATGACGGTTCCGGCGGAGATGCCCGCGGTGATGAGCGATGCCGCGCGGTCCGCCTGTGCCGGGGGGACCAGCCGGTTGCCGACGCCCGCTCCCATGGCCCAGAAGCCGCCGACGCCGAGGCCCAGGAGCAGGCGCGCGGTGACCATGACGGGGAAGTCGGGTGCCAGGGCGGCCAGGGTGTCCGACGCGGCGATGAGCGCGGCGAGGGCGAGCAGGACGTGCCGGCGATCGAGGCGGCCGGAGGCCATGGTGAGCAGCGGCGCGGCCACTGCTGCGGCGAGTCCGGGGACGACCACGAGCAGCCCGGCGGTGCCCGTGTTCACGTGCAGGTCCCCGCCGATGGCGGGCAGCAGGGCGACGGGCAGGAACTCCGAGAGCACCAGGACGAAGGACACCGCCGCGACGGATGCGACGGCTGGCCACCCTCCCCTGTGCCGGGGCAGCCGGGTTGTGCTTCCGGTCTGCGGTACGGCCGCGGTGGCGGCCGGCGTGCGGCGACTGCTCATGACTCTCCTTGACTCACGGTGCGCGCGGGACCTGACGCGGGCGGGCCGCGGCCGTGTGGCCGCGGCCCGTGCCGTTGCTCGCGGGGGATCGATGGTTCGGTGCCCGGGCGTCAGATCTGGTTGGCGCCGCCGTCGACGAAGATTTCGGTGCCGGTGATGAAGCTGGACTGGTCGGTGGCGAGGAAGAGGGCGAGGTGGGCGACTTCTTCGG
>NZ_JBEYXM010000050.1:0-18026 GCF_040704595.1 Streptomyces sp. NPDC046870 | reverse complement strand
ACCCGCTACGACAAACGCGCCCGCCATTACCAAGCCCTGGTCACCCTCGCCTGCCTACAACTCTGGCTGCCCTGACATTGCGGACACGACCTAGGCTGACCCGGTGACTGGTGAGCGGGAGCGGGTGCAGCCGTCGGGAGTGTGGGCCACGGCGGTGGGGGTGGCCAGGGTGCGGGCGCTGGAGACCGAGCGGGAGGACGCGCTGTTCCGCGACCCACTGGCACGGGCCTTCGCCGCCGCCGGCGGCCTGTGGCCCTCCTCGCGGCCGCTGCCCGACGACGAGGCCGCGCGCCGCCGCCGGCTGGCCGTGTCGTTCTCCATCGTCATCAGGACGAAGTTCCTCGACGACCTGTTGCGGCAGGCCTCCGCGTCCGGGATCCGGCAGGTCGTGCTGCTCGGCGCCGGCATGGACAGCCGGGCCTTCCGGATGGACTGGCCCGAGGGCACCCGGCTGTTCGAGATCGACACCGCCGCACCCCTGGACTTCAAGGCCTCGGTGCTGCGCCAGGAGCGGGCCGTCGCACGCTGCGAGCGGGTCACCGTCGCGGTGGATCTGCGCGAGGACTGGCCGGCCGCGCTGGCCGCCGCAGGGCACGACCCGGCCGCACCGACCGTGTGGATCGCCGAAGGACTGCTGATCTATCTGCCCGAGGACGCCGTGGAGCTCCTGCTGGCCCGGATCAGCGCGCGGTCGGCGGCAGGCAGCCGGATGGGGCTGACCTTGGGCTCGCCCGGCGTGATCGAGCGCTTCGGCGCGGACGCGGAGCCGGGATCGGCGGCGTCCCTGTGGGTCTCGGAGATGCCCGACGATCCGGTGGCCTGGCTGGCCGGGCACGGCTGGGAGGCCGCCTGCCACACCCTGCGGGAGCGCGCTGCCGTCTACGGCCGGCCGGTCGGCACTCCGCCGCGGCGCGAGGAGCGGCCCGGCGGGCTGATCTCGGCGGTCCGCCGGTAGCGGGCCTGCGTCCGGGTCGGCGACGGTTCGACCGGCCAGCGGTGGGGGATCAACGCCGAATCACCGGGGGCGGGAGCGGGCCGGGGGTCGGGTGGGCCGGCCGGCGGACGGCGGTCGTGCGGGGCTTTCGACGGCCCCGTCAGGGGTCGGTGGGGCGCGGGCCGCCGGGCGCGTGTGTGACGAGACCGGTGACATTGCCGGTCCCCTCATGCCCGCCCGGCGTCGACAGTGACACCGCCAGCCCCATGGCGGTGCCCTTCGCCGTCGGATGCTTGTGCGTGCCGACGGCGCCGAACGGGCAGCTCGCCGCGACAGAGAGGACGACTCGTCGTGCAGCACCCCCACACCAGCACCACGTCACCGGTCCACCACCCGGACCCGGCCCTCCCCGACCCGCGTACCAGCCGTCGTGGCCGTCGTGCCGGACGGCTCGCCGCCCTCGCCGCCGCCGTCAGCGCCGTCTTCGGCCTGACCACACTCGGCGGCCCGGCGGCCCACGGCGCGGACAACCCGTTCGAGCGTGGTCCCGCGCCGACCGAATCGAGCATCGAGGCGCTCCGCGGGCCGTACGCGGTGTCGGAGACGACCGTCTCCCGGCTCGCCGTCAGCGGATTCGGCGGAGGCACCATCTACTACCCGACCAGCACCGCCGACGGCACCTTCGGGGCCGTGGCCGTCTCGCCCGGCTACACCGGCACCCAGTCCTCCATCTCCTGGCTGGGCCCGCGCCTGGCGTCACAGGGGTTCGTGGTCTTCACCATCGACACGCTCACCACGCTGGACCAGCCGGACTCCCGGGGGAACCAGCTCCTCGCCGCGCTCGACTACCTGACCAGCAGCAGCTCGGTCCGCGGCCGTATCGACTCCACCCGGCTCGGCGTGATGGGCCACTCGATGGGCGGCGGCGGCACTCTGGAGGCCGCGAAGACGCGCCCCTCGTTGCAGGCGGCGATCCCGCTGACCCCGTGGAACCTCGACAAGACCTGGCCCGAGGTCAGGACACCCACCCTGATCTTCGGTGCCGACGGTGACACGATCGCTCCCGTCGCGAGCCACGCCGAACCCTTCTACTCCACTCTCCCCAGCTCCCTCGACCGCGCGTACCTGGAGCTGAACGGCGCCACCCACTTCACGCCCAACACCTCGAACACCACGATCGCGAAGTACAGCGTGTCGTGGCTGAAGCGGTTCATCGACAACGACACCCGCTACGAGCAGTTCCTGTGCCCGCTGCCGCGGCCGAGCCTGACCATCGAGGAGTACCGGGGCAACTGCCCGCACACCGGCTGACCGCGCGCGTGCCCGTGAACTGACCGTCCGTCCGTGACCCGGCCGCGGTCGCCCCAGACGGCGGCCGCCGCCGGTGTTGTGCCGGAGCACCGTTCGCAGCCGTGCGCGGTGTGCCGCCGCACAGACCGCTCCCCGCCCGGCGGCCCGGAACGCGCAGGTGATGTGCCCGAGGCCGGGTGCGGGAGGCCCGGACGCACGGCTTCCACGTTGTTTAACGCGTCAGTAAGGTCGTGGGAATGACCGGACAGACGCCCCTGGGACCCGCCTCACCGCGGTACCGGCCGGGTCCGCAACGGCAGGTGACGGCAGCGTTGTGGGACCGGCTGCGCGGCGGCGGTGCCTGCGCCGTGACCGGCGAGCCGGGGGGTGGCCGCTCGGCCTTCCTCGCCCACGCCGCCCGTGCGTTCACCGCCGGGCCCGTCGTGACCGTGCGCGCCCGCGCCGGGGAGTTCCGGGAGCCGCTGAGCGCGTTCCGCTCGCTGTGCCACGCGGCGGGGACCACCGCCGTCGGCGCCGACCCGGTGCGGGAACTCGTCGCGGCGCTGCGGTCCACGGCCGCGCCCCGGACCGTTCTCCTCTGCGTCGACGACGCCCACCTGTGGGACGCCGCCTCCCGGTCCGCGCTCGGCCGACTCGCCGCCCACCTGTCCGACGGGGGCCGTGCCGCCCTCGTGTGCACCGTCGCCGGACACCGCCCCGTGGACGCGGAGTTCGCCGGGCTGCCGCTCCTGCGCCTGGCTCCCCTGTCCCCGCCGGACGCCGCGGCCCTGCTGGACGACCTCGCGCAGGACGGGCTCGACCCCGGGGTGCGCGACGAGATCGCGGCCGCGGCGCAGGGCAACCCGGCCCTCCTGCTGAGGGTGTTCCACCGCCTGGCCCCGGCCCAGCTGCGCGGGCTCGCGCCCCTGCCGCGGCCCGTGGTCGATGCCGAGACGATGACCGCGCTGGTCGGCGGCCCCCTCACCGAGGCGCTTGCCGGGCATCGCGACCTGCTGCTCGTCACCGCCGCCGCCGCACAGGTGACGGGGGAGACCACCGTCGACGCCGATCTCGCGTGGCGCGCGGCCGGGCGGCTCTCCGCGGGCGCGTCCCGCCTCGGGCCACCGCCGCGGCCACGCGTCCCGCTGGGCGGGCCGCATGCCGCCGACAGCGGCCGGCCGGTGGCGTACCGCGACCCCGTTCCGTACGACGGCGGCGACAGCGGTGACAGCGGTGCCAGTGGTGACGGCCGGCTCTCACCGTCCCCCGCCCCGCTGCCCGAGTCGCTCCACGCCCGCGACGGCCGGATCGGTTTCCGCAGCACGTTGCTGTGCCGCGCGGTGTACGCCGCCGCGCCTGACGAACGGCGCCGTGCCGCGCACGACGCGCTCGCCCGTGCGCTGCCCGACGGACGCGGTCTCACCGCGCTGCTGCACCGCTCGTGGGCCGTCACCGGTCCGGTTCCGTCCCTGGCGTCCGACCTCGCCGCGGCCCAGGCGGAACCGGCGGTGTCACCCGCACTGCGCTGCACGGCGCTCACCCGCGCCGCCGACCTCACCGCGGACGGCGCTCGGCAGGTCCGGTGGTACACGGCCGCCGCCGAACAGGCGCTGCTGGCCGGGCAGTCCGACCGGGCCCTGCGGCTGCTCGGCACGGCCCGCGACCGCCCGGCGCCGCCGGCGGTACGCGCGCGTGCGGAGCTGCTGCGCGGAACGGTGCTGCGGTGGGACGGTCCCGTCGACGACGCCCGCGAAACCTTGCTGCTCGCATCGGAGCTGTTCGCTGCGCACGACCCCGTGCGGTCCGCCGAGGCCGCCTCGGCCGCCGCGGACGCCGCCTGGTCGGCGGGGGACATGGCGGCGTGCCTGAGCGCGCTGACGGTGCAGGGCCCGGTCCGGGACCGCTCGTCGTCCGGCGCTCACGGCGGGGGAGACGCGAACGGCCCGGTCGGCGGGGCCCGGTCGCCCGGGGACCGGGACCCCCTCCCGGCAGCCGGTCCCCGTTCAGCGGGCGAGCCGGCCGGCACCGGCGTACCGTCCGTGGACCCGTCCGTGGTCCTGCACGACCACCGGACGGGCCTGCGGGCCGTCCTGCAAGGCCGCTTCGACCTGGCCGCCGCGCCCTTGCGGCGGGTGGTGGACCGCGCGTGGACGACGGCCGGAGAAGACCGGCCGGCGCGCGGTGCCGACGCCTGTGACGACGAGCTTGCGACCGCGGCCGACCCTCATGACGACCGGCTTGCGCGCGGTGCCGACGACTGTGATGACGACCCGTTCGCGGGCACGGCCGGCCACCCCCGGCAGGCACACCTCACACCCGCCCCCGATCAGTTACCCCACACGACCGGCCCCCTCAGGCCGCCCCCGTTCCCACCGCCGCCCGGCACCCCCGACACGCTCCTGCGAGCGGCCTCCGCCGCGCTGCTGCTCGGTGACACCACCGCCGCCCGGCGGGCCGGTGCGCGGGCGCTCGCGGTGGCCCGTGCGGACGGGGCCGCCGTGCACGAGGCACGGGCCCTGGAGTACCTGGCGTACGGCGAACTCCGGGCGGGACGGCACGCGTCGGCCCGGGCCCATGCCGAGGAGGGCCTGCGCAGCGCGTACCGCACGGGGCAGCGCAACACGGCCGCCCATCACCACGCCGTACTGGCCCTGGCGGCGTCGATCGAGGGCGAGGCGCACACCGTCGCCGAGCATGTGACCGCCGCGCTGGCCACCGCCCGACGGCACGGGCTGGCGCAGGCCGCCGCGCTGGCCCAGTGGGCCGCCGCCCGCGCCGATCTGGGCCACGGCCGTCCGCGCGAGGCCGCCGAGCGGCTCGGCCCGCTGGTGCGGCCCGGCCCGGGGCGCGGGCACTTCGCCGTCTGGATGCTCGCCGTGCCGTGTTACGTCGAGGCGTGCGCGCTGGCCGGACAGCCGGACGAGGCCCGGGAGGCGGTCGAGGACTTCGCGCGCTGGGCGGCGTGTGACGCCGACCGCCAGGCCCCGGCGCAACTCCTGCGCTGCCGCGCCCTGCTGGCCGCGCCCGAGCCGGCCGACGCGCTGTACCGGGAGGCCCTGCGGCGGCACGGCGAGGCCGCCGGTGACTTCGAGCGCGCCCGCACCGAGTTGCTGTACGGCAAGTGGCTGCGCAGACGACGCCGGCTGCGCGAGGCGCGCGGTCATCTGCGGGCCGCCCTGCTCGGCTTCGAACGCTGCGGCGCCCGCCCGTGGGCGCAGCAGGCGGCGGCCGAACTGCGGGCGAACGGCGTGGCCGGGACGGCGGTGACGACCGGAGCGGACGCGGCGGTGCCAGGGGGCGGCGCCCCGGCCTCCGGCGGCATCGCGCCGGACGGGCTGGACCGGCTCACCCCGCAGCAGTTGCGCATCGCCCGCCGTGTCGCCCAGGGCCTGACCAACCGGGAGGTGGCGCTGAGCCTGTCGGTGAGCACCCGCACCGTCGACTACCACCTGCGCAACGTCTTCGCCGCCCTCGGTGTGCGCTCCCGGGTGGAGCTGGTACGCCTGGTGGAGCAGGCGGAAAAGACCGGTGCACAACTCTAGGGACCGACCGGACGGTATGTCATTCTTCGGAGCACGACGCGTCAGCCGACCCTGGGGGAGACCTCCATGCGCCCTGCCGTACGGCCAAGACCCGCGTTCCGCCCGGGAACCCAGCCGGCCTCCCGGCCGCGCGCCCCGCACACCCGGTCGCTGATCGACGCCGAGGCCCTGCGGGTGCTGCACCGCGCCGCCCGGGCGCTGCTGGACGACCTGCCCGGTCTCACCGACCGGCTGGTCTGCGCCCTGCGGGAGAGGGAACCGGCCTACCGGGCCGCACTGGACGACGACCACCCGGGCGTCTGGCACGAGGTGCAGCGCTCGTTGCGGCACAGCGTCTCCTCGCTGCTCGACCCGCGCGGCACCCGTGACTCCGCACACCGCTGCTCCTGGCACATCGGGGTCGGCCGCGCCGAACAGGGGCTGCCGCTGGACGCGCTGCTGCACGCCTTCCGGCTCGGCGGCTCGCTGGTGTGGCAGGAACTCGTCGACGTCACCTCCCGCACCGCGCCGGAGGACGTACGGCTGCTGGTGCATGTGGCGGGCGACGTCTGGGACTTCGTCGACGAACACTGCACGCTCGTCGCGGACGCCTACCGGCAGACCGAACGGCGCCTCGCGTGGCGGCGCGAGAACCGGGTGCGGCTGCTGGCCGCCGCGCTGCTGGACGGTACCGGCCGCATCGCCGACCTGCCGGAGACCGCGCAGGTCCTCGGGCTGCCCGAGCAGGGGCGGTACGTCGTCGTCGCGGTCGCGGGCGAGCGGTCCGCCGAAGCCGTACGGGCCCTGCTGCCTCCGGGTGCGCGGGTCCACTGGCACACCGGGCCGGAGACGGACCACGGCATCGTCCTGGTCGAGGACGGCGTCGTACCGGTGCCGGACCGGACGCCGCCCGGGCTGCGCGTCGGGATCGGCCTCCCCGTCGACGGACTGGCCGGCGTCGGCGAGGCGCGCCGGCTGGCGGGGACCGCCCTGCGGCTGTGCGGCGACGCGGGCGGCACGGTACGGCTCGACGAGCACCTGCCCGAGGCGCTCGTCGTGTCCTGCCCGGAACTCGCCGGTCTGCTCGTGGAGCGCGCGTTCGGCCCGCTCGCGCGGCTGGAACCGGCCGACGCGGACGTGCTGCTCGACACGCTCGCCGCCTGGCTGGCCTGCGACGGCTCCGCCCAGCGGGCGAGCAGGAGGCTGTACTGCCACCGCAACACCGTGCTGAACCGCCTGCGCCGCTACGAGCAGCTGACCGGACGTTCCCTGTCCCGCCCCGCCGACCTGGTGGAGATCGCCCTGGCCCTGACCGCCCGCCGGCTCGCCCCCCACCGGCCGGCCCCCTGACCACCCGGCGACTCCGCGGGTATCCCCCTCGGCGCGCCGGCGCCGCCCCGCCCGGCGAACCAACCCCTGCCCCATCCGCCGCCCCCCACCCGCTCACCACCACCGCACACGTTCGCCCCCCCACCCCACCCCCTGGGCACCCGCACACGTCCCCGGCGTGCTCGTTGGGCCTCCGCACCGACCGTGCCCGCGTGCCTGTCCCCGCTGTCGTCGCCCGTGGTCTCGTGAGCCCCCCAGCCCCAAGCACCAAGGACCAAGGCCCGGCCGTGTGCCGGTCCGGCCTGAGGAGCCGCGATGCCCGAAGCACCACCGGACGACCCGCCCGCCCTGCGCGTCGAGCACGTGGACGTGACGTACGGCCGTGCCGTCTCCGTCCTGCGCGACGTGTCCCTGACCGTGCCGCACGACAGCGTGGTCGCGTTGCTCGGCGCCAACGGCGCCGGGAAGACCACGCTGCTGCGCGCCCTGTCGGGCACGCTGCGCCTGCACCGGGGCGCGATCAGCGCCGGCCGTGTCCGCTACGGCGGCACCGCCCTCGACGGCCGCGACCCCGTCGCCGCCGTACGGGCCGGGGTGGTGCAGGTGCCCGAGGGGCGGCGGGTCTTCACCGGCCTCACCGTCGACGAGAACCTGCGCAGCGGCGGCCTCGGTCTCAGCCGCCGCGGCGCCGCGCAGGCCGCCGAGGCCCGCGACCGCGTCTTCACGCTGTTCCCGCGGCTGGCCGAACGCCGCCGGCAGGCCGCCGGGCTTCTCTCCGGCGGTGAGCAGCAGATGCTGGCCATCGGCCGCGCCCTCATGGCCGCGCCGCGTCTGCTGCTGCTGGACGAGCCGTCGCTCGGCCTGGCCCCGCTCATGGTGGACCGGATCGGCGAGGTGATCCGCGAGATCCACGCCCAGGGCACCGCCGTGCTGCTGGTGGAGCAGAACGCCGGGATGGCCCTGTCCCTCGCCGACCACGCCCATGTCCTGGAGACCGGGGAGGTGCGGCTGTCCGGCCCCGCCGCCGCTCTCGCCGGCACGGACGCGGTGCGCCGGCTCTACCTGGGCGAGGAGGGGGCCGCATGACCGTTCCCGTTCTGCGCGTGCGGGACGTCACCGTCCGGTTCGCCGGGCTCACCGCCCTGGACGCGGTCTCCTTCACCGTCGCGCCCCGCACGGTGCACGCCCTCATCGGGCCCAACGGCGCCGGCAAGTCCACCTGTTTCAACGTGCTGTCCGGTCTCGCCCGCCCCGCGAGCGGCACGGTCCGGCTCGGCGGCACGGACCTGAGCCGGCTCGCCCCGCACCGCATCGCCGCGCTCGGCGTGGCCCGCACGTTCCAGAACATCGTCACCACCGCGGGCACGGTCGCCGACAACCTGATGCTCGGCCGGCACCTCCACGCACGGGCCGGCTTCCTCGCGAGCGCCCTGCGGCTTCCGTGGGCGGTGCGCGAGGAGCGGGCCCACCTCTCCCACGCCCGGCGGATCGCCGAACTCACCGGACTGGCCGCACACTTCGACAGCCCGGTGGGCCTGCTGCCGTACGGCGACCGCAAGCGGGTGGAGCTGGCCCGCGCCCTGTGCCTGGAGCCGCGCGTGCTGCTCCTGGACGAACCGGTGGCCGGCATGAACGCCGCCGAACGCGCCCTCACCGCCGAGGTCATCGGGCGGATCCGCGCCGAACTCGACCTGTCCGTGCTGCTGGTGGAGCACGACATGGGCCTGGTGATGCGCCTCGCCGACGAGGTGACGGTCCTCGACTTCGGCCGTCGTATCGCCCACGGCACACCGGACGAGGTCCGCAGCGATCCCGAGGTGCTGCGCGCCTACCTCGGCACACCACAGGAGGGAGCCGCGTGACCGGTCTTCTCGACGACCTGCTGGGCGGGCTCGCCCTCGGCGCGGTCTACGCTCTGGTCGCCCTCGGCTTCGTCGTCATCTTCAAGGCGTCGGGCGTCCTGAACTTCGCCCACGGCTCCCTGCTCCTGCTCGGCGGCTACCTCACCGCCGTCCTGCACGACGACATCGGCTTCGCCGGAGCCCTCGCGGTGGGCGTCCTCGCCACCGCCCTCCTCGCCGGCGGCATCGACCGGCTGCTGCTGCGACGCGGAGACCCGGACCCGCACACCGCGCACGTCCAGACGATCGTCACGATCGGTGTCGACATCGTGCTGCTCACCGACCTGTCCCGGCGCATCGGCGGCGACCTGCTGTCGCTGGGCGACCCCTGGGGCGACGCGGTGACCCGGGTCGGGCCGGTGACGGTCGCCGACAGCCGGCTCGCCGCGATCGCGGTGTCCGCAGTGGCCATCGCCGTCGTCTTCGGCCTGTTCCGGTACACCCGCTGGGGGTTGTCCCTGCGGGCCGCCGGGGAGGACCTGGAGGCGGCCGCGCTCATGGGCGTACGCCTGTCCCGGGTGCGTACGCTCGCCTGGTGCCTGGCGGGTGCGCTGGCCGCGCTGGCGGCGGTGTTCCTCGCCGCGTTCCCCGCCCCGGGCCTGGAGCGGACCACCGGGCAGATCGCGTTGAAGGCGTTCCCGGCCGCCGTTCTCGGCGGCATGGCCTCGCCGGCCGGCGCGCTCGCCGGCAGCCTGCTGATCGGGCTGACGGAGGCGCTGGTCGCCGGTCACCAGTCGGAGCTGAGCCTGCTGGGCGAGGGGTTCGGCGATGTCGCCCCCTACGCCGTGATGGTCCTGGTGCTGCTGGTCAGGCCCACCGGACTGTTCGGCGCGAAGGGAGCGGCCCGTGTCTGAGCGCCGTCTGCCGAAACCGGCCGGGACCCTCCTGGCCGCGCTCGTCCTGTGCGTTCCCCCGTTCTACCTGGACGCCTTTTGGCTGCGCGTCGGACTGTTCTCGGTGGCCGCCGCCATCGGCGCCGCAGGGCTGTCGCTGCTCAGCGGCACGGCCGGCCAGCTCTCCCTCGGCCACGCCTTCTTCCTCGCGGTCGGCGCCTACGGCTACACCTGGCTGGCCGGCGAGCCGGGTCCGGGGTTGCCGACGGCCGTCGCCGCCGTCCTCGCGGTGCTGCTGGCCGGGGCCGCGGGCGGTCTGTTCAGCCCCGTCGCCGGCCGGGTGCGCGGCATCTACCTGGGCGTGGCCACGCTCGCCCTGGTCTTCCTCGGTCACCATGTGCTGCTCACCGCGGACTCCGTCACCGGCGGCTTCAACGGCCGCTCCGTGCCGCCGCTCCGCCTCGGCGGCTTCGGCTTCACGGCGGACCAGCCCGAACCGACCGTGCTGGGCGTGCCGTTCGGTGCCGAGGAACGCCTGTGGTTCCTGGCCGTGACCCTGCTGGGGCTGACCTGGTTCACCGGCCGGGGCCTGGTGCGCTCCCGCCCCGGCCGGGCCCTCGCGGCGCTGCGGGACAGCGAGGTCGCGGCCTCCGTGATGGGCGTGGACGTGGCCCGTCACCGCGCGGCCGCCTTCGTCGTGTCGTCGATGTACGCGGGGACGGCCGGCGTCCTGCTGGCCCTGGTCTTCCGGCGCGTCGTCCCCGACTACTTCTCCCTCGCCCTCTCGGTCGACTACCTCGCCATGATCGTGCTCGGCGGTCTCGGCTCGGTGGCCGGGGCCACGGCGGGCGCGGTCTTCGTCACCGCGCTGCCGCTGCTGCTGACCCGGTACGCCGACCAGTTGCCCCTGGTGGCCGCCCCGGGCTCCGCCGACGGCACGGTCGGCCCGACGGAAGCGGCCCGCTACCTCTACGGGGCCGCCATCGTCGTCGTCCTGCTCCACGCCCCCGACGGCCTGCACGGCCTCGCCCGCCGCCTGCGCGCCCGCGTCCGGCGCGGCCGGCGTACCGGCCCGGGCACCGGCCCGTCCCCGCATCCGTCCCCCCGGCCGTCCGGGCATCCGCCTGCCCATCCGCCCGCACACCCCGTCGCACCCGTACGACCCGAGGAGCAGACCCCGTGAACACCCCGCACCCCGGACACCGTGTCACCACGACCGTCCTCGCCGGAGCCCTGGCCCTGCTGGTCGCCGCCACCGGATGCAGCGCCAAGGCGGGCGGCAGGAGCGGCACCGAAGGCGCCGACGGCGTCCGCACCGGCCCCGGAGTCACCGCCGGGACCATCCGGCTGGGCGCCCTCACCGACCTGACCGGCCCCTACGCCACCCTCGGCAAGAGCATCGTCCAGGCCCAGCAGATGTGGGCCGACGAGACCAACGCGGCCGGCGGCATCTGCGGCCGCAAGGTGAAGATCGTCGTCAAGGACCACGGGTACGACGTCCAGAAGGCGGTCACCGCCTACGCCGACATCTCTCCCGACGTCGTCGCCCTGCCGCAGGTCATCGGCTCACCCGTGGTCGCGGCCCTGCTCGACGACGTCCAGCGCGACCACCTGCTCACCTTTCCGCAGGCATGGGCCGCCTCCCTGCTCGGCAAGGACCCCGTCCAGGTCCTCGGCACCACCTACGACCTCGACATGATCGCCGCCGTCGACTTCCTCACCCGCACGAGGAAACTGCGCAAGGGCGACACCGTCGGCCACGTCTACTTCGAGGGGGACTACGGCGCCAACGCCCTGGAGGGATCCACCTGGGCGGCGAGGAAGGCGGGCGTGAAGGTCGTCGGACAGAAGATCAAGGCGACCGACACCGATCTGTCCGCACAGGTCTCGGCGCTGCGCAAGGAGGGGGTGAAGGCGATCCTGGTCAGCGCCGGGCCCGCGCAGACCGCGTCCCTCGTCGGTGTCGCCGCCTCCCGCGGCCTGCGCGTCCCCGTCGTCAGCAGCGCCCCGGGCTTCGCCCCGCAACTGATGAAGACACCGGCCGCGCCGGCCCTGACCGCGATGCTCCACGTGATCAGCTCCGCCCCCGCGGTCAGCTCCGGACTCCCCGGCGTACGGCGGATGGTGACGGCCTACCAGGACAGGTATCCCGGCTCCCCCGTCGACTCGGGCGTACTGTCCGGCTACAACGCCGCCAAGCTGCTCGGCGCCGACCTGAAGAAGGCCTGTGCCGCGGGGAGTCTCGCCCGCGAGGACGTCGTGAAGGCACACCGTTCGCAGCGTGCCGCGGACACCGGTCTGGGTGTCCCGCTGGACTTCTCCGACGTGAACCGTCCCGCGAGCGTCGCCGTGTACACGCTCAAGCCGGACGCGGACGCGCCGGGCGGCCTGGTGGGCGCGGAGGACGCGCACCGGATACCGGGGGCGGAGGAGTACCTGGCCGGGCGCTGATCCGGGGCCACGCGGGCAGGGTGAGGCCGGACCCCGGGTGCTGCCGCCCTGCCGGCGTGGCCGGAGCGGATCACCGCTGGCTCTTGATGTCCCACAGCGTCCGCTGGATGGGGCCGGAGGAGAGATCGACGAGACCGTACCGGCTCACCAGCTCGCGTTGTTCCTCTCCGGACACCTGGCCGCGGCTCTCCTCACCCTTGCGCGCCACGCTCGACTGCACGGCCGCACCGTGCTTGCCGAACCTCCAGTAGACCGTGACGTAGCGGGGGTCCCTGGTGTTCTCGTCGATCGCGTTGTTCTCGTGCACGCGGGCTCGGTAGACGAGGGAGTCGGTGCCGTTCTTCTGCTGTTTCCTCACCCACGACGCGACGTCGCCGCCCTTCCAGGAAGTGGTCATGAACCGGAGCGGTGGATCCAGCACGATCTGGTCCTTGCGCGCGAGGCTCGCGGTGGCATAGAACGCCACCTGGTCGTACCTCGTGTCCATGGACAGTTGCACCACCACGCGCGTGGTGAAGACGTCGTTCGCCTCGATCCAGTCCCCGGGGAACGCCCACGGTTTGGCTTCCACCATGTCGCCGGGGTGGTAGATCTCCCTGCGGGAGAGCGGGTTCACCTCTCCCGAGGAGTGCGCCCACTGCTCGGCGTCCTTCCGCCACTGCTCGCGGGGCCGGTCCTTCGTGCTCAGGTCCACCCGCAGCCCCATGGCGTGGAACTCGGTGCCGAGTACGTAGAATCCCGCGTCGGCGTGGTTCTGGAGCGTGATGTCGACCGGTACGGCGAACGCCTTGTGGTCCTTCCTCGGTACGGGCTTTCCCACGGCCAGCGTGATGATGGGCCTCGTTTCCCGCCGGTAGGGCAGATAGAGGTTCTGGTAGGCGAAGTTGGTGAGCGCGAAGAGCGTGGAGACGATCAGCGCGGCTGCCACCCTTTTCGGCGCGGGCACCGACGCCAACGTCCGCCACACGGTGAAGGCGGCCCATGCCGCCCCCGCCGCGAGTACGCCGAACAGCACGGGGAAACGCAGGTCGTCACCGTTCTTCACCGTCCGCAGGCACAGCAGGGTGTTCGGCAGGAACGCGGCGAACGTGCCGACCAGTGCGAGCAGGCCGGAGTACTGGAAGCTGTGCCGGACCCAGTGGTCCAGGGCCGCCACGGCGCCGAGGAGCGTGGTGAACGCGAACAGGACCAGGACGGCACCGGTGAGGCGGCCGGGGAAGGTCAGGGCGTGGGCGAAGTCGTCGAGGCCGAACCGGCACAGCACGGCCGTCGTCGTGAGGAGGACCAGGAGGGTCACCGCCATGTCCACCCGGGCCCGCCGGGTGTTCAGCGAGGGGGGACGCGGGCGCGGGCCGGGCCGAGGTCTGAGCGGGGTCTTCACGCGATCGTCTCCTGGGGGCCACCGGCCGTCGCGGCGTCCTGCGATGCGACGGCGGTGACGGCCTCCAACGGTTCGCACACCATGGTCCGCGGTGATCCACCCGACGTGTGTCCGGCCCGGCCAGGAGATCACCGCTTCGTGTCGGCCCCTGTGGTCCGGACGACGCAGCATGTCCACCGCCGCCCCGACGCGCCGACGTCACCGCGCGGGGCCCACGGGCGCCCTGGCGCACCTTTCACGGCACGCCGGGACGAGCCGTACCGCCGACCTGGCGCCGTCACACCGTCATTCCTCCTCGTCCGCGCCCGTGGGCTGCGTGAACGCCGAAGGCTCGTGCAGCCATCCCCGGCGAGCGGCCTGGACCGCGGCCTGGAAGCGGGTGGCGGCACCCAGTTCGGTCATCAGATGGCGGATGCGGCGCTGGGTGGTGCGCTGGCTCCAGCCCTGGGCGCGGGCGATCGCCGCGTCCGAGCAGCCCGCGGCGAGCAGCTTGACGAGGGCGAGGTGGTCGGGATGGCCGGAGGCGGCGGCCGGGGCCGTGGGCGGTGCGGGGGCCTGGAGGGGGGAGCCGCGGTCCCACTCCGCTTCGAAGAGCGCTTCCAGCGCGGTCAGCATCGGCGAGCGGTGGACCAGGTACGCGGCGAGGTGCCCGCCCGGGGCGAGGCTGAAGGGGATGACCGCCTGCGCGTCGTCGGCGATCACGAGTTTGATCGGCAAGTGCGCCCGCACCCGGGCCTGTTCGCCGGTGCGTATGCTCGGCAGGATGTCGTCGCCCAGGCGGCCCGGCCAGGCGACCGCGCTCCGGTCGTAGAGCACGCGGTGGGTGACACCCGAACGCTGTCTGCGACGCTGTTCGTCCAGATTGCTGCCGGGGCGGTCCACGTAGGGCGGCCGGTCGAAGGTGCGGATCTGACGGCGTGCGCCGGCGGTGAGCCTGCGGACGGCGGCGCTGATGTCGTCACGGCCGCGGAGCACCTCCACCGCGATGTCCGGGTCGGCGATCCGCAGTGCCTCGCGGTGTCTGTCGGTCAGTTGGCGCACCAGCGCGCGAGCCGTGTCGAGCTGCCGTTCGCGTTCCTTGATCAGCTCATTGACCGCGACATCGGGGGCGGTCGCGGCGAAGCGTGGGGGACGGCCCGCCGATCTGGTCGCGAGACCCGCTTTCACCAAGGCGGACAGCAGCCGCCCCGCCGCGCTCGTACTCGTCCCGCAGGCGCCCGCCACCTCGGAGGCGGTGCTGTGGGGCAGACCGATCAGCGCCGTGTAGACACGTTGTGCTTCATCGTCGAGTCCGACGACGTCCAGTTCCATTGAGCCATCCTCGCGGCGCGAAAAGGGGCGTTGTGCCGCCGTGACGCGGGGCCGGCGTCCTCGTCGCACGTGTGCGCACCGGCGCCGGTCCCACGACCCAGCCGCCGTGGTGAACGGAGCCCGGCGCTGTCTTGTTCCGTGCCGTGCGGGGCACGGCATCCGCCCGCCCGCCGGCCGTGTACACCCTTGCGGTTACCGACGACGGCACCTTCTGTTTCCGCTCCGCCACTTGCTGGCCGATCGCTGCCACCTGGCGAAAACCGGCCACCTCGACACCCTAGCGCCGCTTCCGCATGCGTTGGCATCTTCACTCCGGTGAGGCGGTGTTGACCGTCAGATGGCGCTCGGCCCACGTCCCCTGGAACGTGCGGTCGCGCGTACGGCCCGCCGGCGCGCCACACATCTGAGGTCCCGCCGGCGAGGCCGTGGCCTCCGGCCTCCCCGTAACAGCGGCCGTCCGCACCGACGGACGGCCGAACGGAAGGACTCTTGGGTTGAATCACTCCCGTAACAGGGCCGCGTCCCCCCAGGGTGCGCACGGGCCCCGACGGCGCCTGGCCACGACCGTGGTGATCACGGCCGCGGCACTCGCGTTCACCGCGCTGCCCGGCTCGGCCGGTGCCGCCTCCCTCTCCCACGCCCCCGAAGACACCCGCGCGACGGCAGCGCCCCGGCAGATCAAGGCGGTGGCCAGGCCGGGGTCCGGGAGCGTCCAGCTGTCGCCCGGGCAGCGCCGGCGGCTGCTCGACCGTGCGGCCAAGGCGGCGCCGGACACCGCCCGTTCACTGGGTCTCGGCCCGCGGGAGAAGCTGATCCCGAGGGACGTGGTCCAGGACGCCGACGGCACGGTCCACACCCGCTACGCGCGCACCTATGCCGGGCTGACCGTGATCGGCGGTGACCTGGTCGTCCACCAGCGACAGGGAGCGCGTACCGTCACCTACGCCTCCGAGAAGAAGCTGACCCTGCCGACGACCGAGGCGAAGGTGCCGGCCGCCACCGCGAAGAAGGCGGCCCTGAGCAAGGCCACGGCGAAGGGCACCCACAAGGCGGCCACGCACACGGCCCCCCGCAAGGTCGTCTGGATGCTCGGCGACCAGCCGCGACTGGCCTGGGAGACGGTCGTCACCGGCGTGCAGCGGGACGGTTCCCCCAGCGAACGCCACGTCGTGACGGACGCCGCGAGCGAGGCCGTGCTGGGCAACGCCGAACACGTGGAGTCCGCCCAGGGCAACAGCCTCTACAGCGGGCAGGTCACGATCGGCTCCACCCGCCAGGACGACGGCACGTACACCCTGACCGACCCCGTGCGCGGTGGTCACCGCACGCTCGACTCGAGCGTCACCTCCAACGGTGTCCCGTTCACCAGCGATGTCGACGTGTGGGGCGACGGCACGGCGGCGAACCCCCAGACCGCGGCGGTGGACGCCGCGTACGGCGCCAGGACGACGTGGGACTTCTACCTCGACCGGTTCGGCCGCAAGGGCATAGCCGACGACGGCCGCGGCAGCACCTCCCGGGTCCACTACGAACAGCAGCCCGGGGTCCCCCTCGCCAACGCCAACTGGCAGGACGGCTGCTTCTGCATGAGCTACGGCGACGGCGCGGACGGACACCACCCGGTGACCTCCCTGGACATAGCCGCGCACGAGATGACGCACGGCGTCACCTCCGCCACGGCCGGGCTGGGCGACTACGGCGAATCACCGGCCCTCAACGAGGCGATCAGCGACATGATGGCCGCCGCCGTGGAGTTCTACGCCGACAACCCGAACGACGTGCCCGACTACACGATGGCCGAGCTGGACGACCTGCACGGCGACGGCAAGCCCATCCGGTACATGGACCTGCCCTCCAAGGCCGGCATCAGCGCCGTCGGTTACGCGCCCCTGGACTACTGGACGCCCCAGGCGAAGTCGGACGAACCGCACATGGCGGCCGGGGTGGGAGACCACTTCTTCTACCTGCTCGCCGAGGGCAGCGGGCGGAAGACCATCAACGGCGTGGCCTACGACAGCCCCACCCATGACGGGCTGCCGGTGGCGGGCATCGGGCTGACCGGCGCCGCCGACGTGATGTACCGCGCGCTCACCGTCTACATGACCAGCACCACCGACTACGCCGGCGCCCGCACCGCGACGCTCCAGGCCGCCGCCGACCTCTACGGTTCGGGCAGCGACGCCTACGAGGCCGTCGCCAACGCCTGGGCGGCCGTCAACGTGGGGTCCGGTTTCGTCCACCACATCGCCGTCGAGCCGCCGCCGACCGAGCCGGTGGCGGTCGGCCAGCCCGTCAGCCGCCGGATCACCGCCTCCAGCAGCCGTCCCGGCAAGCTGACCTACTCCGCCAGGTCGCTGCCCCGGGGACTGTCGATCGACCACGCCACCGGCCTGATCACCGGTACCCCGGACAAGGCCGGCGACTACAGCTCGGCCATCGACATCACGGACGCGGCCGGAGACACCCGGAACCTCTCGTTCACCTGGACCGCCCTCGAATCCGGCGGCCACTTCTTCGTCAACCCCACCACGTACGTGATCCCCAAGTGGGGCACCGTCGAGTCCCCGCTGGTCGTCCGGGGGAAGCCGGGCAACGCACCGAGCGACCTCAAGGTCACGGTCGACCTCGACCACGGGTTCAGCAACGCCATGGTGATCGACCTGATCGCCCCCGACGGCAGCGTCATCCACGTCAAGCCCTGGGGACCCTGGGTGCTCACGCCCGAACTGCACGAGACCTACACGGTCGACGCCTCGGCGGTCACCAGGACCGGCACCTGGAAGCTGCGCGTGACCGACGGCACCCCGGGCTTCTACGACCTCGACCCGGGTCATCTCCAGCGCTGGAGCCTGGACTTCTCCGGCGCCGGCCCCGCGGCCGCGACCGGCGCGTCCGCCCGGTAGAACGCGTAACGGCCACCGCTCGGCAACCAGGGTTCCCCCTGGAGACCGAGCGGTGGCCGTCCGCGGTTCCCGGACCGCTCAGGTTCCGGGGCGGGCCGGTCGGCCGGCCGGGGCGGCGCCGGTGGCCCAGCTGCTGAGGATGCGCAGGGACTCGGCCGTGGCGGAACCGGGC
>NZ_JBEYXM010000049.1:0-21769 GCF_040704595.1 Streptomyces sp. NPDC046870 | reverse complement strand
GCCGCTCGTGCCGCATGCCGCCGGGCACACCGACACCGATCACACGACGTTCCTGCACGTGCCGTCCCTGGACCTGGTCGTCGGTGGGCGGGGCCGGGCCCGGCCGGTACGGCCGGGTCCGCCACGGTGTCGAAGGCATGGGTCACCTCGGGCACCGTCCCCGGCGCGATCAGCTCGCGGGCCTGTTCCTCGCGGCGCCGGTCGGTGTCCGTCCACCGGACGTGGTGCTGGTCAAGGTGTTCCGCCCAGGAGCCGACCAGGTAGTTCTCCACGAAGCGCGCCGGGTCGTTGCCGTCCTGGTACAGACCCCAGGACAGGGCGCCCGTACGGCGCCGGGAACGGGCGACCTGGCGCATGCGGTGCGTGAACGCGGCCCGGTTCCCCTCGGGGACGCGGTAGACGACGGAGACCAGGACCGGGCCGTCGGCGTCCCCGGGCTCGAACACCAGGGGAGGGGCCGGCCAGTGGTCGGACGGCGTGGGGTTGATGCCCTCGGCGTCGTACAGCGGCCACCGGCGCACACTGGCCGCGCCGAGCAGCATCACCGCACCGGCGACCAGCAGACACGCGCTGAGCCCCACCCAGTCGGCGACCGCGCCCCACAGCGGTGCCGCGAGCGCCTGACCGCCCTGGAAGACCAGCAGGTACACCGCGAGGCCGCGCGCCCTGACCCAGCCGGGCAGCCGCGTCTGCACGGCCGCGTTGAGCGTCGACAGCACCCCGATCCAGGCGAGTCCCGCGGGCAGCAGGGCGAGTGCGACCAGCCAGGGTGTGCGGACCGTCGCCAGCACCGCGAGCACACCGGCGAACACCAGGGCGCCCGCGGCGAGCGTGCCGTTGGCACCCAGCAGGGCACGCACACGCGGCAGCGCGAACGCCCCCGCCACGGCTCCCACGCCCACCGCCGCCAGCAGCAGCCCGTACCCGCCCGAGCCCAGCCCGAGGACGCGGCTCGCGGTCAGCGGCAGCAGTGCCCACAGCGCGGCACCGCCGGGGATGAACAGCAGCGTGCGCAGCAGCACCCGGCGCACACCCGGCGCGTTCCACACATACCGGCGTCCGGCGTACAGGGCCGCCAGCAGACCGTCGTTCCCGGAGGCGGTCACCGTGGCCGGCGGGCGCCGCCACGCCACGAGGACGGCCGCGATGCCCAGGTAGGAGGCCGCGTTGAAGGCGAACACCCAGCCCGCGCCCGCCGCCGCGACCACCGCCCCGCCGAGCGCCGGGCCGACGGCCCGGGCCAGGTTCACGTTCACCGCGCCCAGCGCAGCCGCCTGACCGAGCCGTCGGCGCTCCACCAGTTCCGGCTGGATCGCCTGCCAGGCCGGCCCCATCAGCGCGGTGCCGCAGCCCAGCAGGAACGTGAGCACGAGCAGCACCGCCGGCGTCAGGGCGTCCAGGAACGCCAGCACGGCCAGCACACCGGACACCGCGAGCATCGCGAACTGCGCGGCCAGCAGCACCGAGCGCCGGTCGAAGCGGTCGGCGACCACCCCGGCGGGCAGGGCCAGCAGGACCACGGGGAGGCCGGCCGCGGTCTGCACCAGCGTCACCAGCGCGGCACCGTGCCCGACCAGCAGCCACTGCGCGCCCACGGTCTGCATCCAGCTGCCGATGTTCGAGACCAGCTGGGCGATCCACAGGGCCCGGAAGACGCGCGCCGCGAGCGGCGCCCAGGGGGAGTCGGTCGCGGCGGGTGCGGAGGCTGGGGAGGGGCTGCTCATGTCCGGGACAGTACGGGCCGCCGCCCCGCGGCTCTTGACCACGAGCGCATGGGCTGTGATCCGGCAGCGCAGCCCCCGGTCACTGTCTTGTCACTCTTTTCGCACATCCACCGGCCTACGCTCCGGGCGAGCGGAGCCGACTGTGGATTCCCCGGCACGGCCGCTTCACACACGGCAACGGTTCGCAGACAAGGGCGGTTCATGTCCCGCACAGGCACGTCCCTCATCGGCAGGCACACGGCCGGCACGTCCACGGCCGGCACGTCACCGGGCAGCAGGGCGTGGCGGATGCCCATGGGCCTGGACATCGTCATCAGGGACGCGGCACCCGCACGCCTGCCCCGGGAGGGGACGTCCGGCCGGCCGCCGGGCCCCGCGGCGGTACCTTCCCGGCGGCTGACCGCCCGGGAGAGCGGCGAGTACCTCTTCGTGGGGCTGCGCGGCACAGGCGGCGCCTTACTCCGGCAGCCCGCCACGGACCTCCTCCTCGGCCCCGGCGACATCTGCTTCTACGACGTGCACCAGCCCCCGCTGCTGGACTTCCCGCGTCATGCCCGCCTGAAGGTGTTCCTGCTCTCGCGTCACCTGCTCGGCCTGGCCCGGTCGGACGTGCCCCGCCTCACGCACGCCCCGGTCACCCCGGCGTCCCGGCTGGGCGCCCTGCTCTCGCCGTTCCTGTCCGACTTCGCCGACACGGCGGCGGTGGCCCGGTCCGCGGTCGGCGACATGCTCGCCTGGAACGCCGTGAGCCTGCTGTCCACCCTGGCCGGCGAACACCTGGCCGACGCGGCGCGGGGACGGCGGCCGGACACCCGGGCGCCGCTGATGAAGGACATCCTGGACTTCATCGACCTTCGGCTGAGCGACACGGACCTGTCTCCGGAGACGATCGCCCGCGCGCACCACATCTCCGTCCGCTACCTGCACAAGCTGTTCCGGGAGGAGGGCACGACGGTCGGCCGGCTGATCCAGCGCCGGCGGCTGGCCGAGTGCCGGCGTGTCCTCACCCTGCGTTCGGCGGAGAACCTGACCATCGCGGCTGTCGCGCACCGCTGGGGCTTCGCGAGCCCCACCCACTTCAGCCGGGTGTTCCGCGCCACCTACGGCATGTCGCCCAGCGCATGGCGGGAGTTCGCCGGGCGGGGCGACCGGGAAACCGTGCGGTGAGGCCGTCCGGACGGCTTCGTCCGGGTGACGGACCGGCGTCCGCGCCGTGGCCTGCCGTCAGGACGGCGGCCGGGTCCAGGCGGCACCGTCGGCGGACAGCCGGTGGGTCAGCACGGAGGTGACCGCCAGGAGCAGCAGGGACAGGACCAGGGTGAACACGAGGTGTCCGTGCAGGACGAGTTCCGCGCCGACGAGGGCGCCGAGCAGCATGGCCACCACGGACAGGATCCGTCGGCCGGGCCTCGGCGCCGCGCCGCCCGCCGGCGGCGAGTCCGCGGCCAGGCCGGTGAGGGTCAGCGTCAGCACGGTCGTGGTGAGGTCGGGCACGCCGAGGCGCCGGGCGACCGCGTTCTGCAGCCCCATGGCGAGCCCGAGACACACGATCAGCGTGTACTCGACACCGGTGGTGACCCGGCCGTCGGTGACCGCCGTGACGACGACGGTGACGGCGACCAGCACCGTCTGCGCGGCGGCGGCCGTCTTCAGCAGGTTCCCGCGGTGCCCCGCGAACAGGGTCCCCAGCCGGCCGCCGGCCAGCGCGCCCGTGAGGAAGGCCGCCAGCGCGACGACGGAGGCGAGCACGGACAGGGTCTGGGCGCCCGCCAGGGCGAACCCGAGGAACACCACGTTGCCCGTCATGTTGGCGACGAAGACGTGGCCGAGCGCCAGATAGCTCACCGCGTCGACCAGACCGGTGACCACGGTCAGGGCGAGCATCAGGGGAGGCAGCGGGCCGTGCCGGTCGCCCTTGGGCGGGACCAGCGTGTGGGCCGCGTCAGTCAGCAGGCTGCGCATGGGTCTTTCCTTCCGGAGAAAGGGCCGGGCGGTGCAGCACCAGCCGGGTCAGCAGCCCGCTCGCCGGGCCGATCACGATGACGGCGACCGCGACCCACACCGGCCACGGCGTGACGCCGAGCGCGTGGTCGAGGGACCAGGCACCGGGCCCCGTGAGGGCCAGCGCCGCGGAGACGACCACGAGGACCAGGGGGTACTCGTAGCCGTCATTCTGCACCCACAGGCCCTTGGGCCACTTGACGGTGCCCGCGACCGTCATCACGCCCATGGCGGCCATCGCCGCCAGGGGCGTGAGCAGACCGGCGGTCAGGAACAGGCCGGCCCCGATCTGGCTGGCGCCCGCGACGACCGCGGTCAGCCGGCCCCCGCGGAACCCGTCGTGCCGGAACTCCTCGGTTCCGCCTGCCAAGCCGTGGCCCCCGAGCCGGAAGCTCACCTTCTGCACTCCGTGGCCGGTGACGAGGAGTCCCGCCACCACCCGGAGGACCAGCAGTCCCGCGTCCATCTCTTCCTGCCTGTTCCTGACTCAGTCCTTGACGTGCCGGGGAGGGGCTCAGCCGGCCGCGTGGGCGCCGATGAAGGTCTGGGCGTACACCAGGCCGAGGCCGTAGGCGCCGCCGTGCTCCTTCACGACCTCCGTCACCGGCACGTACGTCTCGCTGCGGGCCCAGTCACGCTGGAGCTCCAGCAGCACCTGCACCCAGGTGACCGGCACGGCGCCGCCCTGGATCATGCGCTGGACGGCGTGCTCGTGGGCCTGCGGGCTGACACCGCCGGACGCGTCGGTGACGACGTAGACCTCGTAGCCCTGGGCGATGGCGGAGAGCACCGGCAGGACGACGCAGACCTCGGTCCACAGACCGGCGATGACGAGCTTCTTGCGGCCGGTCGCCTTGACGGCCTCGACGAAAGCGGTGTCCTCCCAGGCGTTCATCGTGCTGCGGTCCACGATCTCGTGGTCCGGGAACACGTCCGCGAGCTGCGGCAGGATCGGACCGGAGAAGGACTCGGCGGCCACGGTGCTCAGCACGACCGGCACGTCGAACACCTTGGCGGCCTTCGCCAGACCCAGGGTGGCGTTGATGATCGCGGTCCGGTCGCCGCTGCCGGTGCCGAAGAACATCTGCGGCTGGTGGTCCACGAACAGGACCGCGCAGTTGTCCGGGGTCAGCAGGTCGGGGCTGGGGGACGCGGTGACCTGGGCGATGTCGACCATGAGAGGGCCTTTCCTTGGTGGTGACGGCGCGGACGGGTGCCCGCGCCGGACAACGACCGTCTTCGGGGACGGGGTCTGCGGGTGTGGAGGAAGCGGGAGGGGGCTCAGAGGACGAAGCAGGGATCGAACGGCATGTCGGCGGCGCCGGGGGCCAGACCGCGCCGTGCCCGCCAGGCGCGGTGCTGCTCGGACTCCGCGACGGCCTCGCCGAGGGCCTCGGCCTGGCGCACCCCGTCCGGCCGGGACGCCTGGTAGCCGCCGAAGTGCGCGACCGGGCTCCATGCGGGGGTCACGGGCGGCAGCTCCTCGTCCAGGCCCTCGTACTCGCGGGCGGCGTAGACGATCCGGCCGCCGGTCACCGTGAGCAGCGACTCGATGTGCGCGATCTCCGGCTCCGGCACGGTGAAGAAGTCGTCGGACAGCACGGCGAGGTCGGCGTAACACCCCGGCCGCAGCACGCCCTTGACGTGCTCCTCACCGGTCAGCTCGGCGCCGGCGACGGTGAACATCCGCAGTGCGGTCTCCCGGTCGACACGGTTGCCGGGGGAGCGGAGCACCAGGTCGCCGATGTCCCGTCCGCTCACCAGCCAGTGCAGGGCGACCCAGGGGTTGTAGGTGGAGACCCGGGTGGCGTCCGTGCCGGCGGCCACGGTCAGTCCGCGGTCCAGCATGGCCCGGACGGGCGGGGCGTCCGCGGCGGCCCCGGGGCCGTAGCGGCGCAGGAACGCCTCGCCCTGGAAGTACAGGCGGTTCTGGACGGACATGGCACCGCCGAGCGCGGCGACACGGTCGAGGCTCTGCGCGGACACGGTCTCCGCGTGGTCGAACAACCACCGGTTCCCCGCCGGGAAGAGCCCCTCGGCGGCCAGCTTCTCGAAGACCGCGAGATCCCGGCGGATGGTCTCGTCGTACGTGGCGTGCAGCCGGAACCCCCAGCCGTTCTCCATGAGGAGACGTACGGCCTTCTCGAACTCACCCTCGTAGTCGCCGAGTTCCGGGCGCGGCTGGCTGAAGTTCTCGAAGTCCGCCGCCGCCCAGGTGAGGTTCTCGCCCGCGCCGTTCAGACGCAGCCACGCGTCCCCGTCCTCCGGGCGGGCCATCTCGATCCAGCGGGTGAGATCGGCTATCTCCTGGCCCGCGGTCTGCGGGAAGAGGTGGTAGGCGATGCGCAGCGACAGCCGGCCGGCCTTCGCCAGCTCGACGACGGTGCTGTAGTTCTCGGGGAAGTTCTGGAAGCCGCCGGCGGCGTCGATCGCCGAGGTCAGGCCGAACCGATTGAGCTCACGCAGGAAGTGACGGGTCGACACCTGCCTGTCCTCGTCCTCCAGGACCGGCGCCCTGGCCAGTGTCGAGTACAGGACGAGGGCGCTCGGCGCGGCCAGCAGCATGCCGGTCGGCTCCCCGTCCCGGCCGCGGACGATCTGCCCGCCCTTCGGGTCGGGCGTGTCCTTGGCGTAGCCCGCGGCCCGCAGCGCCGCCCGGTTCAGGACGGCCGACTGGTACAGGTGCAGCACGAACACCGGTGTGTCGGGGGCGGCGGCGTTCAGCTCGGCCACGGTCGGCAGCCGGCGCTCGGCGAACTGGTCGGCCGACCAGCCCCCGACCACCCGCACCCACTGGCCCTTCGGCGTCCGCGCCGCCTGCTCCCGCAGCATCGCCAGGGCCTGACGCAGTGTCCGGACCCCGTCCCAGCGAAGCTCCAGGACGTAGTTGAGACCGCCCCGGATCACATGCAGATGGGCGTCGTTGAGTCCCGGGATCATCCGCTGGCCGAGCGCGTCCACCACCTTCGTGGCGGGCCCGACGTGCGGGGCGACGTCCTTGTCGTCGCCGACGACCGTGATGACGCCGTCCCGTACCGCGAGGGCCTCGGCACGCGGGCGGCGCGGATCCCCCGTATGGATACTGGCGTTGCGGACGACCAGATCCGCGGCATCGTCGATGGCCTGGGGAACCAGCCCGCCGACCGGCATGACAGACACGTGTGCGAGACCTCCTCCGTGGTGGGCGTCCTGGATGTCCGCCGCGTCCGCGCTCGGTGGCCGGGAAGAGCACGAGCGGAGCGACGGAAGAAGCGATCAGGGACGCGGGCGAGAAAGCGGTGATGGCGCGAGAGTCCGTGGCCGTACCGATGGGCGGACCGCGACCGCTGTGACCTCAACGCTAGGGCCGGGGACCACCGCCGTGTGTGCCGTCCGCGCACTGGCCCGTTCCCCACAGCGCACAGGGCGCGCGGCGGACGGCATTCGTGCACTTTCAGGACGCGAGGCGTGCACGGACGGGCAATCGTGCTGGCGGCGGCGCTCCTAGGGTTGCGCTCAGCGGCGCCGGAGTGCCCAGCACGACGATCCGGCTCGTACGCCGGAACGACCGGCGCCCCTACACATGTCCAGGAGATTCACATGTCTGATGCCCAGGCGCCGGTGACCCCGGTGCTGGAGCCCGCCGCGGCCGAGTTCGTGGCGGCGACCGCCAACCCGCCCTACCTCTTCGACCTGGCCCCCGCCGAGGGCCGCAAGGCCGTCGACGAGGTCCAGTCCGGCGAGATCGACAAGCCCGCCGTCGACGAGGAGTGGATCACCGTCCAGGGCGGCCCCACCGGCAGCGTCCGGGCACGGATCGTCAAGCCCGCCGGCGCCACCGGCACCCTCCCTGTCATCTTCTACATCCACGGCGCCGGCTGGGTCTTCGGCAACGCCCACACCCACGACCGTCTCGTGCGCGAACTCGCCGTGGGCGCCGAGGCCGCCGTCGTCTTCCCCGAGTACGACCTCTCGCCCGAGGTCCGCTACCCGGTCGCCATCGAGCAGAACTTCACCGTCGCCAAGTGGGTCGTGGAGGAGGGCGCCTCCAAGGGCCTGGACGGCTCCCGCCTGGCCGTGGCCGGTGACTCCGTGGGCGGCAACATGACCGCCGCGCTGACCCTGATGGCCAAGGAACGCGGCGGCATCCCGCTGGTGCAGCAGGTGCTGTTCTACCCGGTCACCGACGCCAGTTTCGACACGTCGTCCTACCACCAGTTCGCGGAGGGCTACTTCCTGCGCCGCGACGGCATGCAGTGGTTCTGGGACCAGTACACCACCGACGAGACCGAGCGCGCCCAGATCACCGCCTCCCCGCTGCGCGCCACCACCGAGCAGCTCACCGGGCTGCCCCCGGCCCTGGTCATCACCGGCGAGGCCGACGTGCTGCGCGACGAGGGCGAGGCGTACGCCAACAAGCTCCGCGAGGCCGGCGTGCCCGTCACCGCCGTCCGCTTCCAGGGCATCATCCACGACTTCGTGATGCTCAACGCCCTGCGCGGCACGCACGCCGCCGAGGCCGCCATCACCATGGCGGTCCGCACGCTGCACGCGGCCCTGCACACCGCCTGACCCCGAGGAGACACACATGAGCACCACTCCCACCGTCGTCCTGGTGCACGGCGCCTTCGCCGACGCGGCGAGCTGGTCCGGGGTCATCGAGGAGCTGCAGAGCCACGGCATCGCCGTGATCGCGCCGCCGAACCCGCTGCGCGGCCTCGCGTCCGACGCCGCGTACGTCGCCTCCGTCGCCGCCCAGATCGACGGTCCGGTCGTGCTGGTCGGCCACTCGTACGGCGGTGCGCTGATCACCGTGGCCGGCACCACCGAGAACGTCGTCGGCCTCGTCTACGTGGCCGCCTACGCACTCGAAGAGGGCGAGAGCCTCGGCGAACTCCAGGGCCGCTTCCCGCTCTCGCCGCTGGTGAGCAACCTCAAGCAGTGGACGTACCCCGTGCCGGGCGGCGAACCCGCCGTCGAGGTCACCATCGCGGAGGACGCCTTCCCGTCGGTCTTCGCCGCCGACGTGCCCGCGGAGGTCACCAAGGTCCTCGCGGCGGCGCAGCGCCCGCTGGCCGCCGCCGCCTTCGAGGAGACGGCCTCCGCCGCCGCCTGGAGGACGAAGCCGTCCTGGGCCCTGGTGGCGGGCGCCGACAACGCCATCAACCCGGAGGTGGAGCGCTTCGGCGCGAAGCGGGCCGGGGCGACGACCGTCGAGATCGAGGGCGCCTCGCACGCCGTGGCCGTCTCCCAGCCGAAGGCGGTCGCCGAGCTGATCCGCGACGCGGTCCGCGCGACCGGCTGACCCGGCCCCACGAACGACCGCGCGGACGTCTCCCCCGTATCGCGTCCGCGCGGTCTCGTCCGACGAGGCACCGCCTCCGGCACCGGGTCCGCTCGGCATCGGAGCCTCGCACGGGCGAATCACCCTCCCACCGATATGACATACCGTCACCACGTGATTACTGTGAGACTGTGATCATGTCGTGGGGCAGCGGTGGCGGACGCGCGGTGCGCCTGCGCCGTGCCGCCCTGCTGATCGGGCTGGTCCTGGTGACCGCCGCCCACCTCACCGGCACGGTGCACGCCTGCTCCTTCGCCGGCCCGGATCCGAGCGCCCTGGTGGCGCAGGACGTCCGGCAGGTCGCGGACGGAGCCGACGAGCCGGGCTCGAACGGGCCGCCCCAGCACCGGCACGCGGCGGACGGACACGTCGACCACACGGCGGACCGGCCGCGTGCCGCCCTGGACGACACCGCCCTCGACGACGAGGCGCACCAGCCGCTCCTTCCCGCCGGGCTGGGCGCGCCCGTCACGCACACCGTCCGGCGCGGCCCGCCCGGTGTCCCACCCTCCTGTGCGCACGGTTCCCCGCTCGCGCTCGTCTGCGTGCTACGGCAGTAGGCCCGCGCCCGCACGCCCCTCTCCCGCCTCCGCGCGGTCCGGGCGTGCCTCGCGCGCCGCCCCCCACCCGCACAGCGCCCGCCGCACCGCCGCCGGGCGCGAAGGAGCCGTACGCCATGCACCCCTTCCTGCCCGGATCCCTCCCCGGACTCCTCCCGGAAGCCCTGCCCGAACCCTTCCGGACCCGCAACCCCCGGCTGCGGACCGCCCGACGCCCCGCCCACCTGGTCGGCGACACCCCGGTCCTGTGGGTGGACGAACCCTTCGCCCCGCCCGGCCGCGGCTTCCACGCCAAGCTGGAAGGCGCCAACCCCGGCGGCATCAAGGACCGGCCCGCCCTGCACATGGTCCGCGAGGCCCGCCGGCGCGGGGACCTCGCGCCGGGTGCGCCGGTCATCGAGTCCTCCAGCGGCACGCTCGGCCTGGGCCTCGCCCTGGCCGGGCTGACCTACGGCCACCCGGTGACCGTCGTGACCGACCCCGGTATGGAACCGGCCATGGCACGCCTGCTGACCGCGCGGGGCGCACGCGTCGTCCAGGTCGCCGCGCCGCACCCCGAGGGCGGCTGGCAGGAGGCGCGCCGCGCGTGCGTCGCCGAGCTGCTGGCCCGCACACCGGGCGCCTACTGCCCGGACCAGTACCGCAACCCCGACAACGTCGCCGCCTACCGCCCCCTCGCGGCCGAGCTGATCGCCCAACTCGGCTGGGTCGACGTGCTGGTGACGGCGGTCGGCACGGGCGGGCACTCCGCCGGCGTGTCCGCCGTACTGCGGGGGATCTTCCCGCGGCTGACGCTCATCGGGGTGGACTCGGTCGGCTCGGCGATCTTCGGCCAGCCGGCGGGACCGCGGCTGATGCGCGGCCTCGGCTCCAGCATCCACCCGGACAACGTCGCCTACACGGCCTTCTCCGAGGTCCACTGGGTGGCCCCGGCCGAGGCGGTCTGGGCCTGCCGCCGACTCGCCCGCCGGCACTACGCCTCCGGCGGCTGGAGCGTCGGAGCGGTGGCGCTGGTGGCCGGGTGGGCGGCGCGGACGTACCCCGCGGGGACGAGGATCGCCGCGATCTTCCCCGACGGCCCGCACCGCTACCTGCACACCGTCTACGACGACGGCTGGTGCCGCGAGCACGGCCTCCTGGGCCGGACACCGCCGCCGGAACCCGACGACATCACCGAGCCGGACGCGTGCGTGGTGACCCGGTGGACGCGTTGCGGCCGGGTCCGTGATCCGCTGTCGCGCGACCTGACGAAGGCGGGTGCCCGGTGAAGCGGGCGCGCCTCCCCCTGGCCTCCTTCGACCGGCCGGCCCGGCTGCTGATGGTGAACCAGTTCGCCATCAACCTGGGCTTCTACATGCTCATGCCCTACCTCGCCGACCACCTGGCCCACGGCCTCGGCCTTGCCGCCTGGGCGGTCGGCCTGGTGCTGGGAGTGCGCAACCTCTCCCAGCAGGGCATGTTCCTCGTCGGCGGCACCCTCGCCGACCGCTACGGCTGCAAGCCGATGATCCTGACCGGATGCGCCCTGCGCGCGGTTGCCTTCGGGCTGCTGGCGGTCGCCGGCTCGCTCCCCGCCCTGGTGGCGGCGTCGGCGCTGACCGGCCTGGCGGGCGCGCTGTTCAACCCGGCCGTCCGGGCCTATCTCGCTGCGGACGCCGGCGAGGAGCGCAGAGTGGCGGCGTTCGCCGCGTTCAACGTCTTCTACCAGGCGGGCATCCTGGTCGGTCCGCTCGCCGGACTCGCCCTGCTGACCTGGAACTTCGGCGCGGTGTGCACGGTCGCGGCCGTCATCTTCGGCGCCCTCGCCGTGCTGCAGTCCCGCGCCCTGCCGGCCCGGCCCCCCGCCGGCCGCGGCGCCGGGCCCGCCTGGCGGGCGGTCGCGGCCGACTGGCGCACCGTCGCCGCCAACCGCCCCTTCCTGCTGTTCTCGGCCGCCATGAGCGGCTCCTACGTCCTGGCGTTCCAGGTCTACCTCGCCCTCCCGCTGCACGCCCGCGCACTCTTCGGCGAGCGCACCGGACGGGTCACCGGCGCGGTCTTCGCCGCATCGGCGCTGGCCGCGCTGGCGGGCCAGCTCAAGCTGACCGCGTGGGCGCAACGCGCCCTGTCCGGACCGCAGGCCGTCGTGTGGGGGCTCGCGGCCATGGGCGTGGCCTTCGTGCCACTGCTGCCCCGCTCGTACGGCGCGCCGGCCGGACTCTGCGCGCTGACGGTGTGCGCGGTCCTGCTGGCCTGGGGCGGTGCGCTGCTGTACCCCTTCGAGATGGACACCGTGGTGCGGCTCTCGGGCGACCGGCTCGTCGCGACGTACTACGGCGCGTACAACACCGCCTCAGGGATCGTGGTCTCGCTGGGCAACCTCGCCGTCGGCGCGCTGTTCGACACCGGTGTGCGATGGCTGCCGTGGGCGGCCCTGGCCGCGACCGGCCTCGGCTGCGCCGGACTGGTCGCCCGCCTGCACCTGGGCGGACACCTGGCGGTACGGCCGGCGCCGGTGGCCGGATGAGGTGTCGCCGGACACCGGGGTGCCGCCACGTCCCGTCGGCGTCAGGATGGACGGATGGCGGCAGAGAGGCACCCCGTGTTCGACGACCTGGACGTCCGCGCGCTGTCCCGGCGACCCGGAGCCAAGTGGAGCGGCGTCGAGCCGGACGTGCTCCCCGCGTGGATCGCGGAGACGGACTTCCCGCCCGCTCCCGTCGTGCGCGAGGCCCTGGCGCGGTGCGTGGACGACGACCTCGGCTACCCCGCCTGGGACGGACGGTCCGTCCACAACCCCCTGCGGGCCGCCTTCGCCGAACGGATGCGCGCACGTCACGGCTGGGTGCTCGACGCCTCGCACGTACGGGAGTTCACCGACATCAACCAGGGCCTCCAGGCCGTACTGAACGTCGCCACGCGGCCGGGCGACGGTGTCGTGGTGCACACCCCGGCCTACCCGCCGTTCCTGGAGACGATCGCCGGCATGGGGCGGCGCCTGCACCCGGTGCCCTACACACCGGACGGCGACGGCTGGACGTTCGACACCGACCGGCTCGACCGGGAACTGCGGGAACGGCCGGCGCGGGTGCTGCTGCTGGTCAACCCGCACAACCCGACGGGACGCGTGCTGCGCCGCGGGGAACTGGAGACGCTGGCAGGGCTCGCCCTCCGCCACGGCCTGCTGGTCGTCGCGGACGAGATCCACTCCGACCTCGTGCACGCCCCGCACCGGCACCTCCCGTTCGCCTCGCTCTCGGCCGAGGTGGCCGCGCGCACGGTGACCCTGACCTCGGCCACCAAGGCGTTCAACGTGCCGGGACTGCGCTGTGCCGTCGCCCATGTCGGGGCGGCCCGGGTGCGCGAGGCGCTGGCGCACCCCACCCATCTGTACGGCGAGCCGAACACCTTCGGCGTCGCGGCCACCCTGGCCGCCTGGCGGGACGGGGACGCCTGGCTGGCGGAGCTGAGGACGGTCCTCGCGCGCAACGCCCGGTTGGTGCGCGAGGGACTTCCGCCCGGTGTGCGCCACCGGACGCCCGAGGCGACGTTCCTCGCCTGGCTCGACTGCCGTGAGCTGGAGCTGGACACCGATCCGCGGACCTTCTTCCTGAAGAAGGCCCGCGTCCTGCTCAACGACGGCCGCACGTTCGGAACGGAAGGCGAGGGCTTCGTACGGCTCAACTTCGGGACGTCGCGGAGCATCCTGCGGGAGATCCTGCGCCGGCTCCGCACCGCCCTGATCTGAGGCCGCGGGTGTTCCCGCCGACCGCCGGACACGCTGCCGCAGGGCACCGGCCGGGCGCCGCCGCCGAACGCACCGGCGCCCACCTCGACAGCGCGGCAGGCGCGTGCGGAGGGAGCCCGGTGCTCAGGGCAGGGTGCGGCACAGCAGGGCCGCGGGGCCGGGGCGGCTGCCCACGCGGGTGGTGAAGGCGATTCCGGCGGCGTACTCGGTCGCCGCGCACTGGCCCTTGTAGGCGCCGTACGCGAAGTCCCCGCCGGCGCCGTCGGCGGGACGGCTGTCGGACCGGTCGAACCACACCGTGCGCCCGGAGCCCGGCAGCGTGGTCCGTGCCGGGACGCACAGGGCCGCCGAGACGCGCTCACCCCGCAGGCTGTAGCCGATGAGGAACTCCCCGGCGGGGCACTGGTACTTGGTGTATCCGGACGCCCAGTCCCCGCCGGCCGGTACGTACCGTTCGTCGCTGACGACCGTCTGGCGGGCGTCGGCGGCCCGCAGCTCACCCGCTCCGGCGTCGGTGCACAGGCCACGCCCGCCGGTGTGGCTCAGCCCGGTCAGTCTCGTACCGTCGGGGCAGGCCGCCTTGTACGCTCCCGGGTCCCAGTCTCCCGCGCCGCGTACCCGCGGCGACGTCACCGCGTCTCCGTGATCGGTGCTCAGCATGCGCCAGAGCGGGACGGAGGCCACGGGACCGGTCGCGCCCGGCGCGGACATCAGACGCCGCCACGCGGTGGCGCGCCAGTCGCCGGGGTCGAGGATTCCGGAGCGGTGCCCCGCTGTGTCGTAGCGCAGCAGTGCCCAGTCGTCGTGACCCTCGAAGCCGACCAGCGGCCAGAACGCGAAGTCGGCGTCGTGGTCCGCGAAGTAGTCGGTGACGTTGCCGAACCAGGCGCGGGCCGCGGGGTTCGTCTCGCCCGAGCCGATGCCGAACTCGCTCACCCAGACGGGCGCGGTGTAGTGCCGGCCGGTCTCCTCCACGAAGAACGCCTCGTCGTCCAGGGCCGCGGCCAGCTCGGCGGGGGACAGGTCCTGGTAGCGGGCGTCGTGGGTCTCGCCGATGCCCGTCGCGCCGCTGTGGCGGGGGCCCGTGTAGCCGTAGAAGTGGGCGGAGTAGACCAGTTTGCGGGCGTCCAGGAGGGTGTGCGAGAGGGTGCGCGCGGGGGTGAGCACCGGCCGGCCGTGGGGGAGTCCGTCGACGGGCACACCGGTCCAGTTGATGCCCTCGATCACGATGAGGAGACGCGGGTTCGCCTCGGTGAGGATGCGGTCGGCGGCCAGCCGGGCCGCGCCGTACCAGTCGTGGTCGTCCCCCAGGCCCCAGTTGGGGTCGTCCAGCACGTCACGCCGTACCTCGTTGTACAGGTCGGCGCCGACCACGCGGGGCACGGAGGCGTAGCGGCGGGCCATGAAGACCCAGTCGTCCGCCCACTGAGCGGTGGTCTGCGCGCTGTTCCACCGTTCGTTGCCGTCGATGCCGCAGCACCATCGCGAGGTGTTGGTGTGGTTGTTGAGCACGACGGCGAAGCCGCTCTGGCTGAGCGCCTCCACCACGGCGTCGTAGACCTCCAGCGGTGTCCTGCCGCGCAGTCCGGGGTTGGCCGCGACCGCGCTGTCGGGGACGGGTGCCGTGCTGTGGATCATCTCGTCGGAGAACGGCAGCCGGATGGTGTTGACGCCCAAATGGTGGAAGTCGGTCAGCAGCTGGGTGAGCGGCGCGCGGTCCAGGCCCAGCGGTATGCCGTGCGAGTCCTGGCCGGCGTGGTGGTTGGCGGGGTCGGCGGCGCTGCCGCTGCCGGTCCAGGAACCCTGCGCGCCGTCCCAGTTGGCGCCCTTCAGACGGAAGCGGTCGCCGTGCGCGTCGACGATGTACCGGCCCCGGGTCGACAACGGCGCGGACCAGGCGGTCTGGTCCGGCGCGTCGGCGGCCACCCGGGCGGATGCGCCGGGTGGCGCGGCGGCGGCGGGGGCCGCGGTGGTGGTGCCGGTGGTGGCCGTGAGGAGGAGTCCCACGGCGGTGACGGCGAGCCGCAGCACGGCTGGTGGCATCGGCATGAGGGCAGCCCTTGGGGTCGGAGGCGGGGAGCCGGGCGGTGACCGGTCGAGGGCACCGCCCGGCCGCGGTGCCCACCACCGTGCCGGGAAGGACCGCGAAGGTCCATACCTGCGACGGCCGGCCGGCGCCGGCCTCAGCGGTGGCAGGTGGTGACCCCCGGGCGCCAGCGGCAGGCGATCCCGGCGAAACCGCCGCCCGCGACGACATCGACGCCGAGCGTGTCGCCGCCGCGCACCACCTGCCGGTCCTGGACCAGCCCGTCGGCGCCGTCCCGGATCGTCTCGACCAGCCACCGTCCGGGCCCGAGGTCCAGCGGTACCCCGGCCCTGCGCGCGGGACCGGCGTAGACCCCGCCCAGGAACCAGCGGTCGCCGCCGCGCCGGGCGAGGACGGCCTCCTGCCCGGGTGCGCCCGCGAGCAGCCGGGTGTCGTCCCAGGCGGCGGGCAGTTGGGCGAGGAAGTCCCGGGCGAGCGGCCGGGCGTCGTACGCCTCCGGGCTGCCCGCGAGCATCTGCAGCCCCGACTCGTAGGCGACCGCGAGACCGGTCTCGGCCGCGTCGGAGTCCGGGCGCTGGCCGACGCGCTGGAAGCCGCCCGGGGTGAAGTCCATGGAGCCGAGGACGTTGCGCGTGAACGGCAGGGTGGTCAGGTGGGCGGACGTGTTGGTGCGCTTCTCCTCGCCGCCGACCCCCTCCATGGTCATGACCTGCGGCCAGGTGCGCTGGATGCCCTTCGGGACCGTGGAGCCGTGGAAGTCGACCATGAGGTGGTGTGCGGCCGTCTCCTCGAGGACTGCGTCGTACCACCGGAGCATGGACTGCGACTCCGAGTTCATGAAGTCGATCTTGACGCCCTTGACGCCCCACCGTTCCAGCGTGGGCAGCCACTGGGCGCGTTCCTCGGCCGTGTCCAGGTCGCGCTGGTGTATCCAGACGACGATGCCGACCCCCTTGGCCCGCGCGTACGCGGTGAGCTGGGGCAGCCAGCTGTTCGTCCGCCAGTCGGGGTCGGTGGTGTCCCACTGGTCGCTTCGGAAGTACCAGCCCGCGTCGACGGCCTCGTACGGCCAGTGCCGTGCGGCGGCGTAGTCGACGTACGCCTTCTGCGCCGTGAGGCTCTGGCCGGCCGAGCGGCCTCCCGCGAGCCAGGTCCACAGCACGGTGCCGGGCCGGATCCACGAGGTGTCGGCGACGCGGGAGGCGGGGGCGAGGTCGTCGGTGAACGTGGACCGGGTGACGGTGGCCAGGCTGCCGGTGACCATGGCCCGCCACGGTGTGGCGAGCGGACCCCCGGTGCCGTGGATCCGCTCGTCGGCGAGCGTGACCCGGTACGTGCCGCCGCCCTGGTCGTGCGTGAGCCGGGCACCGGAGTAGGCCCCGGTCAGGCCCGACTCGGCGAGCAGCGTGTAGCCGCCCTCGGTCTCGAACAGCGCCTGGTCCGCGTACGAGCCGGTGGGTGCGGTGCCGGCGGAGTACTCCGCGAACTGGCCCTCGTTGTCCACCCGGTAGGGGCTGAGCCACGCGCGCGCGTCCGCCGGAAGCGTGAACGCGGAGGTCTCGCCGAGCACGTCGCCGTATCCGCCGGGCAGTACGTACCGGTAGGCGACACCGTCGGCGGCGGCACGGACGACGAGGTCGAACCGGGCGCCCGCGGCGGTGCCGAACGTCAGCCGCGTCTCGTTCATCAGGGACCGCCGGGCGAGCCGTTTGCCGGACTTCGTGCGGTACCGCTCGTCGACCAGCCGGTCGGTGCGGTGCAGGAACCGCAGGCCCTGCGAGAGATCGGCCCGCTCGGTGCGGATGCCGACGGGGGACGGCTCGACGACCGTCCGCCCGCCGCGGGACACCGACAGGCCGAGGGTGCCGGTGGTGCCGTCCAGGGACAGGCGGGCGCGTGGTGCCTGTGCCGCCGCGCCGGGCCCGGGCGCGGACACGGTCCAGACGTGCTCGGCGGAGCCGGTGTCCTGCCCGGCCCGTGCGGGCGCGCCGCAGAGAAGTGAGGCCGCCAGCCCGGCGCACAGCGTGGCGACCGCGGTCCTGATCGGAACCGCCATGAGGTTCCTCCCGGTGAAGGAGTCGGGGTGGGGGAGGGGGACGCGAGGCTTTAGGGCAGTCCCCAGGCCGGGCCGGGTTCGCTGACGGCCACCGGGGCGATGACCAGGTCGGGACGGGACCCGGAGTGGACCAGCACCTCGCGGTCCTTGGGCAGGTCGATGGCGAGGGTGCCGTCGCCGAGGTCCCGGGTGTGCGCCGGGGAGCCGTCGTCCAGCAGCACGGTGAGGGTTCCGCTCAGTCCGTGCCGGAGCTTCAGCGGCTCGCCCGCCAGGCTCCTGACCCGGATGAACCGGGTGACGCCCGCCTCGCGGACGGCGCTCACCAGGAAGGCGCCCTGCGTGCGGAAGTCGTGCAGGGTGACGTCCGCCCAGGCCGAGGGGACGGCGGGGAAGACGCGGATCACGCCGCCCCAGCTCTGGCAGAACATGTCGTGCAGCGACTGCGAGGCGGACAGCGGGGTCTCGATCACCGGACCGGCCTCGGTGTAGTGCGTGTTGGCCCGGCAGGGGTAGCGGGTCGTGGGGTCGAAGAACTTCCGCAGATAGCCGAGCGCGGTGTCACCGTCGCCGGTCATGGCGTGAATCGACGCGGCCCCGGTGTAGCTGTAGCCGCGGTGGGCGCCGGTCAGCGCGTGCCAGTGGGTCACCGACTTCATGATCAGCTCGCGGTTCTCCGGCTGGTCCCAGTTGACCAGGTACAGCGGGTACACCATCAGCATGTGCGAGTAGTGCCGGTGGGACTGCGCGTACGGGGTGTCGGCTCCGATCATGAACCCGTTGTCGTCGACCGGGTACGGCGTGAGCCGGGCCAGCACGTCCTGCCAGCGCGGCGCCGACTCGTCCTCGATGCCGAGCAGTTCGGCCGACTCCAGGAGCGTCCGGCAGCCCCAGCGGATCAGCGCCAGGTCGTAGTTGGTGTCCTGCGGCGGCACGACGGGGTACTCGGGCGAGAGCGTGCTCGGCAGGTGGAGCTTGCCGTCGCTGCCCGGGGTGAGGAAGTGCAGGTAGTAGTTGACGGCTCGGCGCAGCACCGGGTAGATCGTGTCCCTCAGCAGGGACTTGTCCATGGTGTGCCGGTAGGACAGCCACACGTTGTGCAGCGCCCAGGTGAGGTCGCCCGTCTCGGCGCCGGTTCCCGGCTGGCCCACGGAGCGGTTGGCGAACATGTCGGAGCTGCGGCCGATCCCGGAGCTGTCCTTGCGGTAGGCGGCGGGCACGTTGGCGACGAGCTGTTCCTGGTTCTGCCGCAGGGTGCCGGCGAGCGCGTCGAGCTCCAGGTGGTTGGAGCCGTGGATGAGCCAGTACTCCAGCTGGACGTTGAGGTTCCACCAGACCGCCGGCCAGGGCGTCGGTTCCAGCCAGGGCCCGCTGGTGGCCATGACGGGCCCTCCCGCGCGGCTGGCGGAGGCGACCTTGTAGAGCTGGATCCAGTGGAAGCTCTGCAACCGCTGGTCCGGGAAGGACACGAAGCTCTTGCGGTAGAAGGCGTGCCACCAGCGCACGTGCCGCCGCCTGAGGGCCGCGTACGACGTCCCGCGCCGCAGGTTGCGCAGCGAGTCGGCCTCCGCGGCGGTCGCGGAGGGGAAGCTGTGGCCGACGCTGAGCAGCAGTTCGCCTCCGGTGCGGCGGTAGGCGGTGGCGGTCTGCCCGCCCCCGGTGAGCGGCTGGAGCACCTGCTCGGTGCCGTCGGCCGCGGTCCGGGTGGTCCAGGGCGGGTTGCCGGTGTAGCCGGCGGGCGGGGCCTCCTGGATCCTGCGGGGGCTGATGGCCTCCTCGGGGTGGAAGGTCCAGGCGGCCCGCTCGCCGCCGCCCGCCGTCACACGGACGGCCAGGACCTCGTCGTGGATGAGGGCGGCCAGGGTGAGCGTGCCCGCGGTGGTGGTCAGGGTGCCGGTCAGCTCGGCGTTCCACAGACTCAGCCGCCAGTCCACGGCGGTGATGGTGCCGACCGGTTCGAGGGTGAGGTGGCCGACCGGCAGCCGGCAGGTGCCCCAGCCGCTGCCGAACTCGGGCCGGTGGTCCTGGACCCGGCCGTGCTGGACGGTGAACCGGATCTGGTTGGTGTCCGGCTCCCGGTAGATCATGCTGCCGAGCAGCCCGTCGCCCAGGAAGGGGCCCTCGTACCAGAGGGCGGGCAGCCGGCTCCACAGCAGGTCCTGGCCGCGCAGGAACCTCTCCCATGCGCTGTCGTCGGCCATGGCGGAGCGGAGCCGCCACGGCCGCCCGGCGCGCGCCGGGCCGGTGTCCCCGCCCGTCCCCGCCTGTTCCGCGTGCGCCGCCCCCGGCAGTGCCGCCACCGCGGCTCCGCCCAGCGCGGTACCGAGCACGGATCTCCTGGCCACCGGTGAGCGCTTGTCCGACTGTGAGGCCATCGTCGTCCCCCAGACCTGACGGATCGTCGATACATCGGGTGTATCGGCGAACCTAGGGACCAGGCGTGCACCTGTCAATCGTCTGGACGGGGTGTACTCCGACCGATCACGAACGACACATCGGATGTCTGAGACCCCTCCGGACGGACGCGGCAGGTGAAAGGGTTTGCCTCCTGTCGGTCCGGCTGGATGTGGGTACCCGGTGGCGCAACGAGAGAACCCCTGGCGCGGGGCCCGGTCGGTGCCGGGCCGTGCGCCAGGGGTGCGCCGAGGGGGTGTCAGCAGTACAGGTTGCCACCCGGGCTGACGCCCAGGATCTGGGTGAACCTCTGGTAGGCGTCGACGCGGCTCTGCACCTGGGCGGTGTTCTTGCCGTCGCATTCCAGGGAGCCGTTGATCGAGCGGATGGTCTGGCCGAAGCCCGCGCCGTTGACCATGGCGTTGTGCGGGGTCATCGTGCCGGGCCCGGTCTGGGTGTTCCAGTACCACAGGCCGGTCTTCCAGGCGACGGCGGAGTCGTTCTGCACCAGCCAGGGGTTGTTGAGCAGGTCGATGTGGAGCGCGTCACCGGCGGCCTTGTAGTTGAAGTTCCAGGAGAGCTGGATGGGGCCGCGCCCGTAGTAGGCCGCCTGGCCCGCCGGGCAGCCGTACGGCTGGTTCGGGTCGCAGTAGTGCGGGTAGTTCGCGGTGTTCTGCTCGACCACGTACACGAGACCGCCGGTCTCGTGGCTGACGTTGGCGAGGAAGGCGGCGGCCTCCTGCTTCTTCACGGTGTCGCTGCCGGTGTTCGCGAAGCCGGGGTAGGCGCTGAGCGCGGCGGTGAGACCGCTGTAGGTGTAGAAGGGGTTCCGGTTCGGGAACATCTGGTTGAACTGGGCCTCGGAGACGACGAACCCGGAAGGCGTCGTGGTGCCCCCACCGCTCGCCGGTGCGTTCCACTTCTGGTTCGCCCCGCCGGTGCAGCTCCAGATCTGCAGCCGGGTGCCGTTGGCGGAGTTGTTGTCGCGCACGTCCAGGCACTTGTTCGCGGCCGGGTTGACGATGTCGTGCGCGGCGGTGACCACCCACTGCTGGTTGGCTCCGCCGGAGCAGTCCCACAGCTGTACGGCGGTTCCGTCGGCCGTGCCGCGGTCGACGACGTCCAGGCACTTGCCGAGCGCCCGCAGGGTGCCGTCGCCGGGGTTGGACCACCGCTGGGCGTCGGTGCCGTTGCAGTCGTAGAGCTGTACGGCGGTGCCGTTGGCGCTGTTCGCGCCCGCCACGTCGACGCACTTGCCGGCGAGGCCGGTGATCTGTCCGTCGGCGGCCCGGGCCGGGGTGACGGCGAACAGCACGGCGAGGCAGGCGGCGACGGAGGCGGCCAGCATCCGTCCGGGGTGCACGCGTGTCATCGGTATCCGTCCGAGGTACGGGAGTTTCATGGAGGATGCGCTCCAGTTCACGGGGCGTACTGCGAGGGGGGATGTACGGAGGTGCGATGCCGGCGCGCGACGTCGGCCGGCAACTCTGCGCTTCGGACCGTCAGTTGAGGACGGTCTGCGTGACGACGATGTGCCCGGCGTCCGGGTTCAGGCTGCCGCCGAGCCGGCTGAAGGCACCGTCCGTCAGGTCGAGGCACTTGGGCTCCTGCGGCGTCTGCACGAAGGTGCCCCGGTCGTTGATGCGGACCACCAGCGAGCGGCCGTTGGCGACGTTGGTCACCTGGACCCGGGTACCGAAGGGCAGTTGCGGCTGGCGGCTGAGGGAGGTCGCCGCCGTGTCGGCGTTGTTGTCGAAGACCTCGCCGCTGGCCGTCAGGGCACCGGGCGGCTGGGGCCCGTAGTGCGTCGCCCAGCACTGCTCGGCCGGCTGCTGCGCGGCGGGAGCGTTCCACTTCTGGTTGGCGGCGCCGGTGCAGCTCCAGATCTGTGTCCGGGTGCCGTTGGCGGAGTTGTTGTCGGTCACGTCCAGGCACTTGTC
>NZ_JBEYXM010000048.1:0-22705 GCF_040704595.1 Streptomyces sp. NPDC046870 | reverse complement strand
TGTGCGCCGAGCCGTCCGGTTCCGTCCAGCGCACGGCGACCCAGACCCGTCCGTCGCCTCCGGGCTGCGCCCGGAGCAAGCGAACACCCGTGCTGCGCACGGGTGTTGCGCTCCCGCTCCGCGTGAGCGCTGGCGGGTGGCTGCGCCACCCGCACACCTCGGGTGCTGCGCACCCGAGGTGACGGTCCGTCCGCTGCGCTCCCGGCCCGGCGGGACTTCGTCCCGCCTACCGGCCTTCGTTTCACTCCGGCCGAGCCGGCGGGTCCGCTGCGCTCCCCCGCCTGACGGTCCTTCCGGCTGCGCCTCCAGAACCGTTGGGCCCGCTGGCGCGGGCCAGGCTGGCTACGAGGGATGAGGGTCGCTCGTTCGTGTCGGGTTCCAGTGTAGTGGGTGCATCAAACTGATGCACCATGTACCGTTGGCGGAAGCACGGGACACCCCCTGATCGCGCTCTTGGAGAGGTGAAAAAGCATGGCACCTACCAGAGATGACTCTGCTTCATGTCACTCTGCATGGGACGTACTGATCCCTGCGCGTGCCGCCTATCAGGCGGAAGTTTCACCTCACTACGACGAGGTCTTTTGGGAAGTTTCGCAGAAGGTCGAGCGTACTGGCAGTCTCGGCAAGACGGAGATCTCGACGTTGATCGTGTGGAAACGGCTCTCTGCACAGACGCGTTGGGTCACCCGCCTCATGTCACTGCCCGACAGCCACGTACGAGCTGTCACTGAGCGGGCCGTCGCTTCCGTTCGCGACCTCAGCGTTCCTCGCGGTCAGGCGGCTCAGGCAGGGCGTGGTGCGATATCTGGACTGCCTGGCTTCCGTAAGGGCGACGCCATCGCTTCGGCCATCCTGACCTCGGCAGCTCCAACGCGGATGGCCGTCTACGACCGGCACGTCCAGCGTGCCATCGACGACCTCGGCCTCAACCTCTCTGACGAGCCAGGCCGCTACGGACGCTACATGGATCTCCTCGAAACCCTCCTTAAAAACAGCGATGGGCGCGCAGACGGCTGGACAGCGCGCGATGTCGACACTGCTTTGTATTGGACTGGAAAAAATACCCAGTAGTCGTCGGAATGCATAGTCAGCTGACAGAGAGATGGTTTTAGAGTGCAGAGTATTTCTCTAAAGGAGCATCAGGTCGACCAGAAGTCAGCTTTCCGCAAGTGGGTGGGATTCCCCGCAAGGCCATCTGTCCCCCCGCAGGGTGCGCGGGCCACGATCGTGTCAGCGACCGGTTCGGGGAAGACGATCACGGCCGCCGCGTGCGCGCTGGAATGCTTCCGGGACAGCCGGATCCTCGTGACCGTGCCGACCCTGGACCTGCTCGTGCAGACCGCCCAGGCGTGGCGCCTGGTGGGCCACCGGGCCCCGATGGTGGCAGTGTGCTCGCTGGAGAACGACCCGGTGCTGAACGAACTGGGCGTGCGCACCACCACCAACCCGATCCAGCTCGCCCTGTGGGCCGGGTCCGGGCCGGTCGTCGTGTTCGCCACGTACGCCTCGCTGGTGGACCGGGAGGACATCGACGCACCGGAAGTAGAGCGGAAGGTTCGCGGGCCGCTGGAGGCCGCCCTGGCGGGCGGAGAGCGGCTCTACGGCCAGCGCATGACCGGCTTCGACCTCGCCATCGTGGATGAGGCCCACGCAACCGCCGGTGATCTTGGGAGGCCGTGGGCCGCTATCCACGACAACGCCCGGATCCCCGCCGACTTTCGGCTCTACCTCACCGCGACCCCGCGCATCCTGGCGGCTCCCCAGCCGCGAAGGGCCGCGGGCGGCCAGGAGCTGGAGATCGCGTCGATGGGCCAGGACTCCGAGACGTACGGGCCGTGGCTGGCCGAGCTCGGGCTCTCGGAGGCGATCGAGCGGGGCATCCTCGCCGGGTTCGAGATCGACGTGCTGGAGATCCGCGACCCCTCCCCGGTCTACGGGGAGTCGGACGAGGCGCTGCGGGGCCGGCGCATGGCGCTGCTGCAGACGGCGCTCCTGGAGCACGCCGCGAAGTGGAACCTGCGCACCGTGATGACGTTCCACCAGCGAGTGGAGGAGGCCGCCGCGTTCGCGGAGAAGCTGCCTCAGACCGCTGCCGAGCTGTACGTCAACGACGTCTCCGACGAGGACCTGGCGAAGGCGGAGGCCCTGCCGAAGTCGTCGATCGGCGCGGAGTTCTACGAGTTGGAGGCGGGCCGCCACGTGCCGCCGGACCGGGTGTGGTCGGCGTGGCTGTGCGGGGACCACCTCGTATCCGAGCGGCGCGAGGTGCTGTGGCAGTTCGCGAACGGCATCGACGCGAGCAACCGGCGCGTCCATCGGGCGTTCCTCGCCTCGGTGCGGGTGCTCGGGGAGGGCGTGGACATCACCGGCGAGCGCGGGGTGGAGGCGATCTGCTTCGCCGACACCCGCGGCTCGCAGGTGGAGATCGTGCAGAACATCGGCCGGGCGCTCAGGCTCAACAAGGACGGCAGCACGAAGGTCGCCCGTATCATCGTGCCGGTGTTCCTCCAGCCCGGCGAGGACCCGCAGGACATGGTCGCCAGTGCCAGCTTCCGCCCTCTCGTAGCCGTGCTCCAGGGCCTACGGTCGCACGATGAGCGCCTGGTCGAGCAACTCGCCTCGCGGGCCCTCACCAGCGGCAAGCGCAAGGCCCACGTAAGGCGTGACGAGGACGGGCGGATCGTCGGGGCCGGCGGCGAGGGTGACGGCAAGGACCAGGAGCGGGACGGCGCCGACGCCGCTGCCGAGTCCGCGCTGCTGCACTTCTCCAGCCCGCGCGACGCCGCCACGATCGCGGCCTTCCTCCGTACGCGGGTGTACCGGCCGGAGTCCCTGGTCTGGCTGGAGGGATACGAGGCGCTGCTGCGCTGGCGCCGGGAGAACCAGATCACCGGCCTGTACGCCGTCCCGTACGACACCGAGGTCGAGGTCGGCGTCACCAAGGACTTCCCGCTGGGGCGGTGGGTGCACCAGCAGCGCAAGACATTGCGCGCCGGCGAACTCGATCCGCACCGCAAGGAACTGCTCGACGTGCCCGGGGCCGGGATGGTCTGGGAACCCGGCGAAGAAGCCTGGGAAGCCAAGCTCGCCGCGCTCCGGTCCTACCGGCAAGCCACCGGCCACCTCGCACCCCGCCAGGACGCCGTATGGGGCGAGAACGACGAGATGGTGCCCGTCGGGCAGCACATGGCCAACCTCCGGCGCAAGGGCGCGAAGAACGGCCTGGGCAAGGACCCCAAGCGGGCGGAGCAGCGTGCCGCGCAGCTCGCCGCGATCGACCCCGACTGGAACTGCCCATGGCCGCTGGACTGGCAACGGCACTACCGCGTCCTCGCGGACCTGGTCGAAGCCGACGGCCACCTGCCCGACATCGCACCCGGCGTGCTCATGGACGGCGACGATATCGGCAAGTGGCTCCAGCAGCAGCGCAAGCCGGGCATCTGGGCGCAGCTGTCGACCGAGCAACAGGAGCGGCTTTCCACGCTGGGCATCAAGCCGCTTGAGACACCCTCTCCCGCCCCAGCAGCCGGGCGGGCGGCGAAGGGCCCGAGCAAGGCACAGCAAGCCTTCCAACGCGGCCTGACCGCCCTCGCGCAGTGGGTGGAACGGGAAGGTCATCGGCCGGTTCCGCGCTGCCACGCCGAGGAGATCGCGGTTGACGGCGAGGCGAAACCGGTGGTCGTAAAGCTGGGCGTATGGGTCTCCAACACCAAATCCAGGCGCGACAAGCTCGACCAGGACCAGCTGGCCGCGCTGCGGAAGCTAGGCATGGAGTGGGCATGACGCCGCCACCTACGCCCCGGCCGCCTCCTCACCCGCGCCACGTGCCGGCACGTACCTGCACCGACCCGCACACCGCACCCTGGCCGTACATATGCCGCACCAGACCGAACCCGGATTTCGCCAGCTGATCCGCGACGCACAGTTACGCGTTAGTCCTTGAGTGTGATACGGCTAGGAGATCTTCAACACCTGCCGATGCAACAGAGCGGCCGGGGGGTGCTCTGAGCGGGACGGGGCGGGGACGTGATGGTCAATACGGCAGGTCAGGGGACCGAAGGGTTCGAAACGCCCACTGACGCACAAGGTCCTCACGTTGCAGCGCACACACTCTTCGACTTGCCTCCCGAGGAAGACAGCGGCTCCGACACTCTGGGCCGCTACCGGTACCAGGCTGAGGTGGCCGCGCGGGACTGCCTGGCCATGCTTACGCAGGAAGCTATCGACTTCGTCGTCTGCGAATGGCATGAGGACTTTGTCGTGGCGTGGGCCGATGGATCAGTGGAGCTGGTGTCGGTCAAGCATCGCGAAGGGACCAGGGGCCCGTGGACGCTTCCTGAGCTGTGCAAGGACGGTGGTCTGACCCATCTCTTCGACCGCTGGTGCGCATGTGAGTGTGCGGTCAACGTCCGTCTGAGACTGGCCACGAACGCAGCTCTGAAGCCTGGTAAGGGCAACGCCGGCGTCCTGGCTCGGATGTGTGGGCCTGAGCCTGAACTTACCTCCGGGCTGAACACCATGGCGGAGGACGTCGCACGCCAGATGCTGAAGGTTCGCTGGAAGCAGCCGTATCCCAACGTCCCGGATACCCCTGAGGTGCGCAAGCTCGCGGACATCCAGATACCTGCGGGCTTCGTGGACAAGGTCGTGCGCTTCATGGCAGTGCTGGAGATCTCTTGCAAGCCCCCCGAGCGCGAAAGCATCACCGACGTCAACATCCAACGGCTTCTGGTGCCTGCGGTCGAGCACCTGCAGCTGGCTCATGTAGACCTGGAGGCCACCTACCGAGGCATCGTGGATCGCATCGAGCGCGCCAACCGCGATGAGAGCGACCGCGCCCAGCTCGCCGTGTATATCGCTGACCCGAGCCGTGCCCGCCACAGCACGCAGATTCAGCAGCGCGTCGGCCGGCGCAGAATCACCCGCGAGATCCTCCACCAGCAGATCGCCTATACGACAGCGCGACTGCCCACCTTTCCGCGCGGCAAGTCGCCCGTCGTGGCGCCCGGAGGGGCAAAGCTCCGCCGCAAACTGCGTCGGGGCCTGGTGCCTTCCGACGAAGCGGCCTTCGCTGAGAGACTCCGGTCCGCTTGGTACACGACCTGGTCCGAGCGGCGCTCCGGCCTGGTAGGGGACGAAACCGACCTGCTGAACCTGTCCACGGATGTCCTGGAGATGGCCTTCGAGTGCCGACGTCACGCCCGGGCTCAGGTGCCTGAGGGCAGCGAGTTCGGCATCAAGATGAACGACCTGCTCGCCGAGCGGCTCAAGGTCGAGGCTCTGCCCTCGCCGCCGCCCTTCCAGCTCAACAACCAGCACCTGCGGGGGCTGGCCTACCAGTTGTGCGACGAGTGTCTCTTCTTCTTCTCCGAGACGTTCGATGCGGATGAGGACGCCTCATGACGCACGGCGCCGATTTCGAGACGGCTGTAGCGCGTATGCGGACTCAGCGTCGGCAGGCCGAGCAGCGTGAGGTGCACTATCACGAGGCGCGCATCCTCCTTCTCATCGCCCGGTTCACCACACCCAAAGGCGGGCTCGCAGGGCTGACGAAACTCGCCAAGCTCGACTTCCTGCTGCGCTACCCGGCGATGCTGGAACGTCTCCTGCCCGCGGGTGAGGCGTCATGGCCGGCAGGAACGGCCCCCACACCGTCTGAGCGCCTTGCCGTCGAAAGCCGCATGACCCGTTACAAGTACGGGCCCTGGGACCAGCGCTACTACAGCATCCTCGGCTCGCTCACCGCCCGCGGCCTGATCACGTACGGCGACAGCGCCCGAGCCGAGTTCCGGGTGACAGCGCAGGGCGCCGCCGCAGCGGCCAGCCTTGCCGCCACCCCGGAGTGGGCAGTGGTCGACAACCGGATCAGACTGCTCAAGCGGAACTTCAACAAATCAGGATCAGCCTTGAAGAACCTCATCTACGACCGCTTGCCCGACGCCGTCGACCGGCCATGGCGGACGGAGATCTGACATGGCCGTCAACTTGCGCATTGTGTCCCTGACCGTAACGACCGCCGAAGCGGAACAGACCTACCGCTTCGACCGACCGGCCACGGTCATCACGGGTCCCATCGGCACCGGCAAGTCCAGCCTGCTGATGCTGTTCAAGCATGCCCTGGGTGGCAGCGCCATGCTCACCCCGGCGGTTCGGGAGAACGTGCTGTCGGTCCAGGCCGAGGTCGTGGCCGGCGATGAACGCATGGTTCTCAGGCGGCCCATCGGGGGAGACGCCGCCGATACCGTCGACCTCCTGGACCCGCACTCCCTTGCGCTGGAGCGCACCCTGCCTCTGCGGGCCGGCGACGGCCTCACGACGCTCTCCGACCACCTGCTCGACGCACTCGGCTTCCCGCGGGAACAGATCGCCACGCGCAGGGAAGGATCAGCCCGGCCACAGAACCTCACCTTCAACGATCTGTACGCCTACGTATACCTACAGGCGCGCGAGATCGACCGCCAGGTCGTCGGCCACCTGGACAGCTGGTTCGAGACCAAGCGCAGAGAACTCTTCCGCCTGATGTTCGGGCTCACCGACAGCGCGCTCATGGAGCTCAAGCGCGCCACAAGCCAGCTGTTGGACAAGCTGAAGGCCAGAACCGCCGAACACAACAACGTCAGCGCCTTCCTGGCGGCCTCCGATCCCCGCAGCGACGACGAACTGCGGGCGGAACTCAAACAACTGCGCGACACCCTTGGCCGGGCCGAGGCCGGCCTGAGCAGTCTGCGCACCGAACTCGAAGAACAGACCGCCGCTGACACCGCCCTGCGTCTGGAGCTCCAGAACGCCATCCGCTCCGCACAGCACGCAGGAGAAGAAGTGGCAGCAGCAGCCGAGCTTGTGGAGGCCCGGCGCGCCGTCGTCGCCCAGGTGCACCTCGACCTGTCCCGCCTCGCCCGCTCGGCCACGGCCATCGACCAGCTCTCCCCCTTCGAATTCGTCGTCTGCCCACGATGCATGCAGTCCCTAGCGGCCCGGCCCGTCGAAGACGGCCACTGCCTCGTCTGCCTCCAGCGTGATCCCGTCGAAGCCGACATCGACCCGGCGGCCATCGAAGAGACCCGCACGACGCTGCAACAGCAGCTCGAGGACGCACACCGCATCCAGCAGGCCGACGAAGCGCACTTGCAGGCCGCTCAGGAGCGCTCGCAGCAGCTCAGCTTCGTGGTCTCGAGCCTGCGCCGGCAGCTCGATGCCCAGACCCGTGATGCCGTCGCCCCGCGCTTCGACGCCATCGCCGAGGCAAGCTCTCGCGTGGCCGCACTCAAGGCCACCATCGACGCCATCACCCAGCTGCGGGAGTCCTGGGCCCGAGTCCGCACCATCGAGTCGGACATCCGCGCGATCAAGACCGAACGCACCCGGGTCAACAAGGCCATCAAGGAAAAGTCCGAGCAGCTCAAGGCCAGCCAAACACTGGTCGGAGACCTCAGCAGCGAGTTCGGCCGGCTCCTCACCAGCTGGAACCTGCCCTGGGTCGACACCGCTGTCATCGACCGAGACACCTACCTACCCGTGATCAACGGCCAATCCTTCGAGAGCCTGCAGGCCTCCGGCGGCGGCATCGCCACCTCCGTCAACCTCGCCTACAGCCTCAGCCTTCTCGCCTTCGGGCTTGATCACCGCGAGGTCCTGATGCCCTCGCTTCTCGTGATCGACTCACCTCGTAAAGCCTTCGGCAACAACGACTCCGACCGGCAACGCGCGGCCGAGATCTACAGCCGCTTCAGGACTATGGCCGACGCGTACGGCGAACGCCTGCAGCTGATCATCGCCGACAACGACCCCCCACCCATCACCAGCGAATCCTTCGGCAAGGTGGAATTCGACTACGACAACCCTATGGTGCCCGGCGTCGACCACCCCGGCCCCGACCACGCCGGCCGCCTCGAAAACGAAGCGGACGGCTGACGCCATCGTCACCCTGACTCACGATCCGTTGCGAAGGCGGCCAGGAGGCGGTCCAACGTTCTGGTAGTGGTGCAGATCCTTCGCCCAGGCGCGGCGGCCCCGCCGACGCGCAACCGGCTGCGCGCTCCATTCCCCGGCCGCGGCCGTGCCGCTCACCCAGGCCGCCCCTTCTCATTCACTCCACCCCCACGGGGCATGGGCAGAGCAGCCGCAACGGGGACGTCAGCAGCACGGCGAAACCGCGTGATCACATAAACGGCCCACTGGCGTGCAACAGCGCGCAGCCTCTGGCGTGAAACAGTGCTCCTACGGTCGGCCGAGACGTACCCGTCACGCGGCCCGGACGGCTCCCCGGCCGCGGACCATCTGATGCAGCTCATCACCCAGCACGGCTACCATGCACTGTGACTAAGCACCGAAACCGTCAGCCCGATAGTGCAGGGTTGATTACGCTATCGGGATGGATCATGCGTTCGCTGTGCGCAAGTTGAAGGACTTCCTAGCTCTCGTTGGCGGATATCTCCACGAAGTGGATCTCGCTTCAAGGGATATCGGAGCGGAGTGGCCTGACTGGCCCGAGGAACTCGTCGTGCAGGAAGCCGTGGCCCGGCAGATCGCCAACGCCTACTCGCCCGGGCTGGGAGATATCGAACGCGATGAGGGTGAGAACGAAGCCACGTACTGGTACCGGGTTCGCACTGCTGCCGCGCAGGCACTGGGGATGGCGTCCTCCGCTGAGGAGATAGCCGCCTTTCTCCGTCCCACCTCACCAACCATCGCTGCTGACTCCCTCCATCCTTGGGTGTGGGAGCCGGCTGCCCCGCTCTGGGCTGCAGAGGCTCGTCAGGACGCAGTCCTCGCCGCAGCCCGCACCCTCAACCGCCGACTTCAGCAAAAGCTCGGACGCCATGACATAGGCGAGACCGATCTCTGCATGCAGACTTTCGACCTCAGGGAAGCCCAGGCGGGGAAGCCACGGCTGCGATTCCCCGGCGACCGCACAACGGCGATATGGCGAGCACGACAGGAGGGAGCAAAGTACTTCGGCGCCGGCGCCTTCCTCGCTATCCGCAATGTCGCAGCCCACGAGGAAGCTGTGGACTGGTCCCGGCAAGACGCTCTGGAGCACCTGGCTGTCCTGAGCGTCCTGGCTCGTTGGATCGAACAATGCACAATCGAAAGCGCCCCGACGACCGACCAGCATCAGTAGCACCTGGCCCAGGAGCGTGATGCACTGGCAGGCGCGGCTTCCGCCGGCCTGACTGGTCGCAGTGGCCCCGACATGCGCGGTAATGCGGCGGAGAGCAGCTAGAGAGTGCTGATCAGCTGCGCCTTTCCAGTTCCGAGTGCCAGAGTTCCAGAGCAGCGTGTCTTCTCGTGGTAGCGGGCTCCTGGGATACGAGCTTCTGAGCGCGTCAGCAGTTCGACGACCTGGTCGTGGTCCGTGTCGGAGCGTGCGTCCCAGATGAGCCGGTCCGGGCGTGTGGCGTGACCGGTGGTCCAGGCTGGGTCGAGGCCGAGGCGGTACCACAGGGGCATGGAGCGCATCAGCAACGCGCTGCGCAGTGGCGTGCTGGTGGTGTACGCCCAGCACGCCTCGTGCGCGGCTTCCTCGTCGGTGATACCTGTCTGACGCCACAGCGGCGAGCGTCCATCTTGCTCATGCCAGCTGGTCTCCTGGCGGAAGACCATGCGGGCGATGTCCTTTCCCTGCCAGCGTTGGGCGTCCACGAGGTCGAGGCGTCCTCCTGTGGGGCCGTGGATCAGGCGCACTCGGCGGCAGGTGAAGTTGATCAGCCGCAGGCCGGGGATGCCGCATACGCCGTGGTCTTCGTGGAGGAAGGGCAGGAGGCGGCTGGCGACTCGGCTGGCCGTGTTGGTGTGAATCTCCAGATGATGTGGTTGGTGGCAGATGGCGTTCAGGTAGTCGCTGAGGCCAGCCATCGCACTTTTCCGCGGCTCTTCCAGGGCATGTTTGTGCTCGCGATTGCTCATCAGACACTCGAAGAGGAGTGCCTGGAAGGCGAGTTGCCCGCGGTCGGTGGGATCCAGAGCAGGACGGACACCTTGTGCCTGGAGCCGTCCCAGGTACAGAAGGCGCGCGAGTTCCTTGCTGATCCGCTTGTTGGTTGTGTGCGGCATGAAGTTCCTGCTCCGGCTGCCCCCGGGTGGCAGCCGTGAAGGAATGCCTGCACGGACACCGAGAAACGCATGATGAGGGACCGGGCATGTCACCCTTGAGACATCTGCGACTCCACCCGGGCGGATCGCTCGCCTCCAGGCCGTCCCTGGCCTGTGCGGTGAACAGTACCTGCCCGCGAGCGCCATACCGCCCAACACGCCGGGCGACATGCGGTGCTTTCCCTTCAACCGCGCGAAGAGCCGATCGCGGTGCGGCGGGCCCATCCGCCGCACAACCCACCGGAGGCGCCCCGGTTTTGGCCGCGGCCGTACCGCCCATCCCGCCCGTCCCCTGCCCCTGTGCAGGCTGTGCGCCGAAGGCACCACACTTCGCTCGCTGCACCAGGCCGACGTGCCCGTCGACCCGCAGCAGCGCGCCGCCCTGGAGACCGTAGCCGCCGCCATGGCGTAGCCGGGCCCGGGCAAGCCCCTCGCACGAAGGGCTTGCCCGGCGTCGCACGCGGCGTCAGCGGCCGACAGGCTCGGGGTAGCGCCGGCGGCGCCGGTCCGGGTCGTCGACGCCGATCTCGTACCAGGGCTCGCCCCGCTGGAGCCGGGGCAGGGTGTTCACCCACACCGCGACAGCGATGCCCTTCACGTCGTCGGCGAGCGCCTGGAGGCGGTTGTCGAGCAGGCGCTCCTCCTTGCCCGCCAGGACGACGTGCAGCCGCGGGAAGGTCTGGGAGCGGGTGTAGCGGTGGCGCTGCCAGAACGGGAACGTGCGGCCGTTGGTGCCGCGGGCGCCTTCCCAGACGCGGTGCCCGGCGTAACGCTCGTAGTCCCAGACCTCCTTGGCGAGGCGGGCCTGGGACATGGTGCCGTTGTCGAGCTCGAAGAGGCGCACCTCGCTGGTCTCGGTCGGCCATGCGAGGACGGCGTCAGTGTTGATGCTCAGGCCGGTCTCCTTGATGGCGTGGTTGACCTCCACCTGCCAGTCGGTCAGGTGCTTGCGGCCGCCGTAAGCAAGGATCATGTCCGTCACCGCGACGCCGTGCGGACCGAACCCGGCGCGAACGGCCTTCGCTCCGGTGCCGGCCTTCGGTCGGGGAGGCAGCTCGTTGCCGTCGGCCAGAGCCTTCTGTCCCGCCACGGTGAGGTTCCAGATCGGGTGCTTGCCGTCCTTGCCGTTCGTCTCCGCCAGCCCGAGCTCCGCCAGCTTGTTCATCGCCCTACGCACGTACGACCGGCCGTCCGACTCCTCTTTCGTGATCACCTGAGCCATCTGCCGGACCGTGGCTATCCGCACGCACCCCAGCATTCGCAGCGCATCGGCCCGCACCTTCCCGGCCGTGGGAGTGGACTTCTTCCCCTTCACTGACGTCTCAGGGGAAGGGAGAGAGGTGTCAGTGCGCCGGGAGGCCCCCTGGCGGGCGGTGTGAGCTGCGGTGATGGGAACCACGTTGGAATCGTTCGCGGCACCGTTCACGGCACTGAATCGCTGGCCGCCCCAAGGCCGCTCAGCACCCCTTGACCAGGTCGGGCGCGGCTCCGGTTCGGGCTGCCTGGCGCTGCTGGTGTCCGTCATGACGAAGCTCCTCACACAGGGCGCGGGGTCCGGATGGAATCCCCCGTCACCTGGTAGAGGTGTGGCGAAAGTCGACGGTGTGACGCGCCACTGAGTGCCGTTACCGAGCCGTGATCATCAGGCAGGCGCGGCTGTCCAGTGACGCCGAACCGGGACACGGTGCCACTGAAGTTGGACCAACTGGTGGGTGACCGGCCCCGGGCCGTCAGCGCGCCAGTCTGAGGCGTGCCGTCTCTGCGGCATGGGAGGCGGCTTCGATCAGCCCGAGTTCGCCGGCGAGCATCGAGACGAACGCATCGACGGCCTCGATGGCGCGGCCCTCCATGGTGTCGGGTTCGGCGAAGTAGGACGCGAACTCTCCGGCGCCGATGGTCGCCATGACGGGCCGACGGGCCTGGTAGTCGGCCCACATCGGTCTGTAGGCGGCGCGCACCCGGTCGAGCTCGGCCTCGTCGACCTGCTCCTGCTTGAGGAGGCTGATCGTCTGCTGGCGGGCCTTCCACATGGCGATGTGGTGCTGGACGGGGACGGGCCCGTACGGGCCAGGAAGGGCTCGTTCGATCCTCGGCATGCCGGGCTGGACTGGCCAGGGTGAGTACAGCTCCGTGAGGACCGCGGTCAGTCTGTTGAGGTCGATCCGCCCGGTCCGCTCGCCTTCCTCGAGGACGAGCTGGGCGGCGCGCCGTTGCTTGAGGGTGGCTGAGGGGTGGGCGAGTTGCTCAACGATGGCGCGGACGTTCTCGCGGCGCCGGACGACGGTCGTCTGGCCGGTGGCGCGCGCGTGGGTACGCCAGGCTCGGCGCGCCTGCGGGGTGAGCACGATCGTGTCGTCGATCAGCCACAGGTACAGCACGACACGGATCAGCGACCGTTGCGGGATGCGCCCCAGCGGGGAACGCTCTCGAGCTTCGAGAAGTCTGGTGAACAACTCGCGTTGCTCCGGGGGGAAGACTCGCGGATCGCTGCCGTGCGCGCTGGTCTTGCGCGGTTCGGGGTTGGCGAGCATCCCGTCCTCGACCCAGGAGGTCACCATCCTGGGACTGGCTTTCATCACGCCCAGAGCGTGTGCGTCGGCCACCAGGTCGGCCGAAGTCCCTTCCACCCACTTGGTGGCCCGATTCCCGTTCATGGCGCCGAACTTACATCGAGATTCGAGCCTCGGGAGCTGCATTCAAAGCACGTCAGCCATAAGGCTTGGGGCCAGCAGAAACTGCGCCCCGCACCGTATCCCTGCCAGGAACACCCGGTGCGGGGGCAGCCGACTCATCCCCTGATCGGAGACCGTCATGTCCCACCGTACGCACCGTCCCGTCCCGAAGCGGCGACGCGCCCGCCATCATCTTGTCCAGGGCCTCGGGCAGGCGGCGTTCTACGCCGCTTCCGCCACCTTGGCCGGCGGGCTGGTCCGCGAGCTGCTCCACCTGGTCCACACGTCCGTCTCTTCGTGCTGACCTGGGCGCCGGGGACAGGTAGAGGTCTGCAGCTTCGAGTTGAGAAGACTGCGGTTCAGCAGGGGTGTCAGGAGCAGCGCGCGGACAAGGCGGCCGCCGCCCCGAGCGAGACGGCGAGCGGAGTCCGGAGCCCGGCCGCCGGGGCGTCGCGCAGCGTGGCAGGACGGAGATTTCTCCCCTGCCTAAATGAGCGGAATGTCGCAGGTAGCGGAACTGGACAAGAGGCAACGCGAGCGCCGACCAGGCGAGTCCGCTCACCGTCGGTGCGCGGACTCTATCCACAGGAATCTGCTCTGAAGATCGCTTATGAGGGTGCCGCGATCGGCGCGGTGCCCCGTACGTGAGGAGCCATCATGCCCGCCACCAACATGCCGCTCGCCCCGATGACCCCGGACGCGGCCATCAGCGCGTTCAGCTACCTCCGGGCCGTCCAGGCCGACGATGTCGAAGTCGCCCGCGAGTTCGCCGACGGCGAGCCGCAGATGCCCGAGCTACTCGTCGACGTCGTCGAACGCGCGGACGTCATGAATCACGTCTCGGCGACGAGTGTCACACGCTCAGGTGCTCCCTTGGCGTGGGCCCGTATGTCTCGAGGGGCGGCTCCGGTTAGCGACCGGAGTCGTGCAGCCAGGCCAATGATCCGCACGACACGGTGAAGGCTGTCCCTGGTCGTGCCGGCCTGCTGCTACATGGAGGCCAAGACGGCGCCTTCGGCCTTGCGGAGGTTGTGCAGTCGGCGGGTGATGCGGTCTGTCACCTGCTCGATGGCGTCCCGTTCGGCCAAGGAGTGGGCGTGGCGCAGGACGGTGACGTAGTTGGTGGATTCGTTGTTGGCTTGCTCCCGGGCCAGGGAGTAGATGTCGTTGCACCAGGCCGTGATGTCGCTGGCGGCCGCGCACAGCTCGTTCCAGGCACCGTTGGTGGTTCGTTTCTCCGGTGAACGCTCACCCGCCATCCGAGTGATGCCGCTGACGGTACGCCCGCACCGGCGCGTGAGAACCGCTACCTGTCTTGGTCAGCTTCATTGCCGATCGAGAGAGATGAGCGCATGCATCCGTTCCACGCGAAGCTTGCCCTGCTCACCGCGGCGGTCGCCGCCCTGCTCGCCCCCGTCAACTCCGCCCCCGCGGCTGCGGCCGCAGCCGCAGTGCCCACCTCCCACGTGGCCGATGCCCCGAGCGTGCGCCGGGATCTTCCCGAGCCGCCACCGGCCGATGCCGTCCGTAAGGAACTCGGTGAACTCACCGTCGCCGCTCCGCATCCGATGACCGGCTACTCGCGCTCGAAGTTCCCCCACTGGATCACCCAGTACGGCACCTGCGACACCCGCGAGGTCGTCCTCGCCCGCGACGGCCAGGACGTCGTCCAGGACGACCAGTGCCGCGCCGTCTCCGGCATCTGGTACAGCGCCTACGACGGGAAGATCGCCACCAAGCCGTCTACCGAGGTCGACATCGACCACGTCGTCCCCCTCGCCAACGGCTGGCGCTCCGGCGCCGATGAGTGGACCACCGCCAAGCGCCGCCAGTTCGCCAACGATCTCGTCAACCCACAGCTGATCGCGGTGTCGGCGAGCTCCAACCGGCAGAAGGGCGACCAGTCTCCGGACCAGTGGGCGCCGCCGCTGCGCTCCTATTGGTGCACCTACGCGCGCGCCTGGACGCATGTGAAGTACGTCTACGACCTCAACATCACCGAGCCGGAGAAGGACAAGCTGACCGAGATGCTGGACACCTGCCCCGCATGAACACCAGCCCGGACACCGACTCCTACACCAGCACCGTCACCGCCGGCCCGGGCGGAGCGATGACCGACGAGGTCGGCGTCATCACCGGTGACCTCACCGTCCGCACCACCCTCACCGATGACCGGCACACCGCCTGCGTCACCGTGCAGTACACGGGCGCCGACGAGTGGTACACCCTCACCGGCAGCCCCGCCCCCATCCCCGCCGGAGGCCTCGCGGCCTACCATCGTGACCTCCTCGGACGCATCCAGCGCGGCCAGGGCGCCACGGCCACCTGACTCTGCGGGGCAGCGGGTCCGGCCTGGTGGGCGGGCAGGCCGGAGCTGTGAGTTGCTCTTGCTTCCCGAGTGCGTCAGCAGGCGGCCGACGTGTGTTGGACGCAGGCCTGTCACCGAGGTACGGCCGGGCTGACCGGCTGGCGCAGGTCCAGGTAGCAGCGCAGCCGTACTCGGGGCTCGCCGACGTCCCGTCTCGTGTGCTGTGCGGGTGACGTCGCCCACCGATCGGCGAGCAACTGCTGGAAGGCAAGGGCGGTGACGTCGTCGGTGACCGCGACGTCGACGACCAGACCCGGCTCACTCACGTGCACCTCGTTGATCGGGTGACGCCTTTGGACATGAAGGTTGTCGGACCTGCGGCGGCCCCCTGCCCTCCGGGGCTGGCCTGCGGAAACTCCCGGCTCTTGGCGGCGGGGCGCGGAGGGGGTGATGGAGGGGTCCGCGGAGGGGGTCTGTCCACCCTCGTCGGCGCCGGCCTCAGTCCACATGGCAGTACGCCCAGCATCGGGTTCGAGGCCGCCGCGATCAGTGGGGCGGCCCTTACGTTGAGGAGCCGACATGCCCGACACCACGCCGCTCGCATCGATGACCCCGCACGCGGCCATCAGCGCCTTCAGCTACCTCCGGGCCGTCCAGGCCGACGACGCCGGTGCCGCCCGCGAGTTCGCCGGCACCGAACCGCGGATGCCCGAACTGCTCGTCGACGTCGCGACGCGGATCGTCGTCCCGGTCACCGCGCTGCCCGGCCCGGCCGCAGGCGAGCCGTGCGCGGACACCTTCGCCCTGGAGGCCCTGGGGCGCGTCTTCGTGACCTCGCTGCGGATCTGGGCGCAGGCCGGACCGGACACGGCGGAGGGCATCGCCCGCGCCGTCATCGACTTCGCGCAGCAGTTCCTCACGGAGGACCACGAGGACGTCACTGACACCCTGGGCCAGCTGGAGGCCGTCGGCGTGGGCCAGGCCCTCAATGCGCACCCCGCACCGGCCGATGCGCACCCGATTGCGCCTCACTGCCGTGTAGGACGTGCGCCGCGCGGTGGCGGTGCGCACCACTACCGCGTGGCGCACGAACCACCGCACCGGCTGTCCATCGTGGTGCGCGCCATCGGTGCCGCCGCACCGCACCAGGCGCGCGCCACGGGCGGCGGACTCCCATATCACGCACCCCCTTGGCCACGGTCTGGTCGACGGCCGGAAGGCGCGGTGGCACGGAGAAATGGCGCGCTCTCCGGGGCTTCAGCAGCCCTCTCGTTCGGCACGCTGTGCGATCCGGCGCCGGATGACTTCGAGCTGCCCGGCATCGAGAGCGGGTGCACTGCCGAGGACGTCGCAGAACTTGCTGATCAGGTTGTGTACGTTGTCTGCCGGTCCTGCCGGCCGTGCGTCAGCGGACGGCAGGACCACTGTAGTCACGGGCGGCGGTTCGGTTGGTTGATCGGGGGCCGCGGTTGCGGCCTCCCACAAGGGGCGGAAGTATTCGACGGACCCGCCCATGGCCTGCACCAGTTGAAACAATGTCGGCCAGTCGCACATAGTGGCGCCATCGAGCACCTCGCTGACTTGAGCCGCCTGCAGTCGCCAGCGCGAGTTAATGCAAATCTGGTGGGCGGTGGGCTGTCCCGCCCGCACGTGCAGGGTCCGCAGGGCGGCCATGAGACGCTGGACGGCTTGGGCCTGGCTGGTGACGCCATCTAGCGAGTCGATCTCGTGCTGGTCCACGACTGGTCGACGCGGCTGACGCCGGCGCAGTTGCTCGGTCTCCCACACCTTGCGCAGCACTACCGGGTCGGCACCGCAGGCCCGCGCGAACCGTTCGGTGATCTTCCAGGACGGAACCCGGTGGCCGCTGAGCATGCGGCTGAGATACGAGGCGGAGCAGCGCGATTGGCGGGCCAGTTCATGCAACGGGAGTTCCGAGGCGCGGGCGAGTATCGACAGCACGGGGGCCAGGCGGTTGTAGGCCGCCCCGGCCGCCTCCGCCGCGTCGGGGAGTTCCTCGCCCGTGTCCGCCGGGCCCCCTGCGACGTGCCGGGCCGGCTCCTCGTACAGTGCGCGTAGCGAGGTGGGTACGGATGGCAGGTGTCCCACCTGTTTCAGGCGGCGCACGATGTAGTCGTCGGTGTACCGGTGCCGGGCGGTGTCCTCGCTGACGCTCAGCGCCAGGCCGATCCGGGCCCAGGTGACCTGGCGAAGCCGCGCCCGCCCAACCAAACCTGCAGTCAGGCAGTCCAGCCGGGTTCGCATCTGCTGGACCTGTTCAAGAATCTGTTCGGTGTCATCCTCTCCAAGTTGCCGCAGCAGCACCCGGCCGTCGTCCTGGAGGTCGCGGATCATCTCCCCGAGAATCTCGTCCAGGCGGCCGGGCGTGGTGCGCGGCGGCAGGGCCGCGTTCGGCGCCGCAGACGCCGCTGCGCTGGCCGGGCGAGGGCGGTGCGCATGTGGAGCGGTCAGAGCGCCGGCCTGTCGGCGCGATGCCCGGTGAGCCGACCGGCGGCAGGCGGCGGAGCAGTACTTCTGAGGGCGTCCGACCCTGGGGCCGGCCATCGGGAACGGAGCGTGGCAGAAGGCGCAACTGTCCACGGAGATTCTTCCTTGGGGTGAAGGACTCGATCGCTACGTTTTGTGACCCCGACCGGGTGTGGATGCCCGGGTATTGCGTCGCCGGATCCGGACCGGGCGGGGTTTCGTCGACTACGTGGGAACACCCTTTCGATGGGCGGGGCGCCGTCGCAGCGCCCCGCCCACCACGCGGTTAGCTGTGCCGCTTCCGCCGCCTGTTGCTGCTCAGCACGGCCGTCACCACTGCGGCGAGGACGCTGCCCAGCACCTGCCCGGCCAGATCAGTCTTGGCCTGGGTGCCGAGCTGGGCACTCATGATGAGGACAATGGCCAGGGCAGGAACCGCCAGGAACGCAACGAACGTTGCCTTTCCCGCGGAGGCAACAGCGGCACGAATTTCGTCGCCCCTGTTAGCCTGCTTGCCAGGTGCCGGACGGGCAGCTGCCGGTTTGGCGCCACGGCGCCGAGGGGATCGAGACATCGCATCTCCTTGGAGTTGTTGTTTAGGGAACGCGCGCAGGCCCTCGGATGTAGGTTTGGCGACCGTGCGAGGACCTGCGCGCGCCTGAGCGTGACCCTAGCGACACGCTGTGCGAAAAACGAATGCCTTCAATCCCTGGCAAAACAACACTTCCCGCAGGTCGCTGGGGCCACAGCCTCGCGTTCCGTCGCGAACCGCCCGGAACATTCGCCGGTGCAAGCCGATCCCCGGCGCCCGAGGCAACCAAGTGGTAAAGAAGCCTGTTAAGGCAAGCGGCACGCTGACATCCGCTTCCGGCAGCCAGTGATGACACGGCCCGGCTGCGCGAACGGCCGGCGGCCCGCGGCCGGCGGCCGGTGCGTCAACGCGGGGACCATCATTGGTGCATGGGCCACATCGATTCGGAGCCCAGGTGCGTGTACTGCGTACGCTGTGGGACCCGAGACGTGACGGCGTCGTCTGGTCGTCGTTGAACAACGCACCTCCATACAGCGAGCCCCGGGGCCGTCATGGCTGATCCCCCGGGGCCCGTGGTGTGTCCAGACGTGGGTCAGACCTCCCCGGCCATCGTGGCGGTGAGCCAGTCGGCGGCTTCGGCGTCGGTCATCAGCGGCACCTGAACGGGATGGGCGTCACCGTCCTGGACGACGTGGACACGGCCCGGAAGCAGGCTGCCCATGGGCGCAGGGCCGTCTATCGGGGCGAGCCGCTGCTACATGCCGGCGCTGACCCGGGCGAGGATGACGGTGGAGAACTGCTCGCGGGCGCCGGGGATGAGGCGGCTGCCGACGGTGGCGGGTCTGTCGTAGATGACATGGATGCGGGCCGCGCGCCGCTGGTACAGAACGGCCCCGAGGGCGGCGATGGCCGGAGACCGCTGCGGGTCGTCCTTCTGCCGGAACGTTTCCCAGTAGCGGGCGAGGTGCCGCAGGGTGTCGTCGGCCCGGTCGATCACGACCATCAGCCGCGGCACACCCTCGAGGGCGCCGTCGAGGTCAGTGCGGCGCTTCAGTTCCGGAGCCGGGGCCGACCAGGGCATCGTGGATGCCAGCGACGTTGCCGCGGTGGGTGACCGTCGGCAGGTCCTTCGCCCACAGGTGGGCGATGCGGGTGTGGTCGAGGACCAGACCTCCTCGCGGTACCACCAGCCGTGCTGCACCGGCCGACCGACGGATTCGAGCATGAAGGCGTAGCGGCCGGCGTCGGGCATGCGAGGCGGATCGTGCCCCCCTCCCCACCACGCCGCCCGGCACCATGCGCCTGGAGCGGCCCGGCCGCTCAGGGCCCAGGGTGGGAGGTGGCGGCCTTCAGCTTCCAGCCACTGCCGCTGCAGGCCTGGTGCAGTGGCGGGAAGCGGTGCCCCTTCACGTCAGTGCTGTACCCGTGCCCCTGGCCGCAGTCGCATTCGTAGATCCCTGGCTGCGGGACGATTTCACCGGGGTGGTGAGCCTTCTCGCTGCTCTCGCTCATGACGTCAGTGTCCGCAGCGGCTCTCTCGGTGGTCCCTTCGCCCCTCGAACCCGGCCCGAAGGCCACCCAAACGGGGGCCAGCCGCGGTGGAAGGCATCGACGGTGACCTGGAGCCTGCCCGAGCCCATGCTGGCCGTTGCCGTGGACAGACCTGACGTGCCTGCCGGTTGGGCCGCGGAGCCGAAGTGGGACGGATTCCGGGCGCTCGTCTCCGTCGAGGAGGGAGGGGTGGTGCTGCGCTCCAGGCGCGGTACCGAGATGGCGGCCTCGTTTCCGGAGATCGTGGCCGGGGCCGCGCAGCTGCCGGACGCGACCGCGCTGGACGGCGAACTCGTCGTCTGGGACGCCACGGGCCACCTCGCCTTCGAGCAGCTGCAATACCGGCTTGCCCGGCGCGGTGCGGGTGCGGCCCGGGCGGCCGGCGAGTGGCCGGCGCACTTCGTGGCATTCGATCTGCTCAGGTTGTCGGGGACGGACACGACCGGGTGGCCGTACCGGCGGCGCAGGGCCGCGCTGGAATCGTTGTTCGCCGCCCGCCGGCTCGTCGCGCCGTGGACGCTGTGCCCGTCGACCACCGACCCGCAGACCGTGGGCGAGTGGCTGTCGTGGGCGTCGGTCGGGATGGAGGGCGTGGTCTTCAAGCGGCTGGACGACGTCTACCGGCCGTCGGTGCGGGGCTGGCGGAAGTACAAGGTCCGTGAGACGAGCGAGGCGATCGTCGGCGCGGTCACCGGCTCCCCGACCGCTCCCCGGACGCTGTTGCTCGGCCGGTACGACGACGAAGGCCGCCTCCAGTACGTCGGCCGCACCACCACCCTCGCCCGCCAGGCAGGCGCGGCGGTCGCCGGCCTGCTTGCGGCCGGGCGGCGCGGGCATCCATGGACGGGCTGGTCGTTCTCCGCCGGGTGGGGCAGCCGGGAGCAGCTGGACGTCACGCTGGTGGAACCGCAGCTGGTGGTGGAGGTCGGCGTCGACGTCGCCCGTGACGCCTCCGGCCGGTGGCGCCACCCCGCGCGCTGGCATCGCACCCGCCCCGACCTGTCCCCCGCCGATGTCCCCCGCCTGACGGCGCCGCCGTACTGAGTGATTGGGTGATCTTCCAGGCGCCCTGGCCGCGACGGCGTAGCCGGTGGCCGGGCTGGACGACGGCGCCGACTCGCTCGTCTGAGTGGACATCGACGCCAAGCGGAATGGCGAACCGTTCCGCCAGGACAGGCCGATGTCATGAGCCTTCTGCCCACACCACGGCCCCGCACCGGCAGGACCGCGCTGCTCGCCGCCGCCGTCCCGGCCGTCCTGGCCGCATCACTGACCGGCCTCGCACCCGCCCACGCCACCACCACCGCGGGCGCACCCGCGGTGGTCAGGGACCAGATCGCGTGCCCGCGCGGGTTCGTCTGCATCTACCCCGACATCAACTTCAACGGCCAGCCCTACGTCAAACGCGCCGTCGACGGCTCGGTGCGCCACCTGCCCGACTACATCCGCGGCACCGGCAGCTCCATCATCAACAACAGCAGCCGCACCGCACGCGTCTACCAGAAGGACAACTACTTCGGCCGGCACGTCTGCGTCGGACGCGAGGGCGGCACCATCGGCGACCTGCGTTCCTACCAGCTCAACGACACCACCCACAGCCTGCGCAACAACGACACCCCCTGCGGCGCCTCGTAACCGCCCCCAGCACGGGTCCGTCCATCTCCCGGTCGCCGGCCGGCAGGCCCTCCGGCTCCACCCTCCGCGTTCGCCGGTTCGACCGCCTGGTCCGCGCATCGGCAAGCACGGCGCCTTCCTCCGGGCCAGCCCAGTAGACCGACTCGCCAGGCGTCGTGGCCCGCAGCGGCGGGACGGGGCAGCGGCGGCCGCGTCCGGCGGGACGGCCCAGCCCCGGCGTACGGCATCTTCAAAGGGCCTGCGCCGCCGCAGCCGTCCAGACCAACACCGAGCACGGGTATGCCAGCGAGAGACCCGGGTGGCAGGCCGGACACCTCCGGCCAACTCGCCAAGGGCACGCCCTAAATAGCAGGACAGCATCGAAGCCCCTGAGGAGAAGCATCCAGGTATGACCGGCAAGCTGCCGGGACCACTGCTGAGCGCTGCCGTGTGCTCACGTCGGCCCGCTTGGTGCGCGGGGTGAGGACCGGGCCCGCCGACGCCGTCGCGCTGCGGGCCGGCGCGCAGCCTGTCGTATCCCTCGTGACGGCACTCGTACGCCCAGGGCCTTCGCGGCGCGGGCGTGGTGGGCGCGCATGCGGCGCTCGGTGTCCGGGTCAAGGGGAGGCGAGTACACCGGTGATCTCCCCCAGCTCGGCCGCGGTCAGAGAGAAGGTTGGGCGACGGCGTCGGCCGCCTGTCTCCAGTGTGGCGCGCTGGAAGCGGCCAGAAGGACATCCGTCACTCGGGCATGAAGCGACCACCAGAAGGCACGCCTGTGCGGGGGTCAGGCCCGGCCTGATGAGGTCGGCGGGCTCCCGGTCGACCATGCCAGGCAGTTCCCCGACGTGCAGCGGTGCGGAAGCCATTACCCGCAGGCCTGCACCGGCGGAAGCCGGGAGCGGCCCCGGCCGTGTAGGGCCTGCGCGATCGGCGTGATCATCACCAGGCTGACCGGCATCTGGACCGCGACCAGGTGGTGCTCCGCCCCGCCGGTGACTTCGGCGGCCAGGGCGAGCAACTCCCCCACCGTGAACGCCTCCTCCTCCAGGCCCGCCCACGTGGCGATGCCGTACCCGGTCACGTGCCCAGCCGCGACGGCTTCGGACGCCGAAGGCGTCACGGAGATGCGGCGCCCGCTGGGGCCGACGCGCGGGCCAACCAGGATCGCTTCCTGGAGGCAGCAGCCCGTGCCATCGCTGAGCAGGGCGCCGACGCCTCGCTCAAGGCGATCGCCGTCGAGGCAGGCGTCGGCAGCGGAATGGCGCGGGTACGGCCGTGGACCGCCTCGTCGGCCCCGCCTCCCTGCCTGCGGTCTGGCGTCGAACCCCGGACGGCTGACGCCCAGGTGCCCCTCAGGTTCCGGGGCGGGCCGGTCGGCCGGCCGGGGCGGCGCCGGTGGCCCAGCTGCTGAGGATGCGCAGGGACTCGGCCGTGGCGGAACCGGGC
>NZ_JBEYXM010000047.1:0-27028 GCF_040704595.1 Streptomyces sp. NPDC046870 | reverse complement strand
TCGCCGCCGATCTCGGCGACGGCCTTGTCGAGGGTGTCCTTGCGGCGGCCGGTGATGTAGACGCGGGCGCCTTCCTCGCGGAAGCGGCGGGCGGTGGCCAGACCGATGCCGCTGGTGCCGCCGGTGACGACCGCTGTCTTGCCGTCGAGCTGTCCCATGGTGGTTCTCCTTGCCGGGGTGGTCCGGGCGGGCCACCGTTCCGTTCAACCTTCAATCACCGTAGACCTCGAAAGGTGACGTGTCAACTAACTGAGTGGCGGTGCGGCGGTGGTGTCAGGCGAGGGCGGCGACGAGCAGGGTGAAGGCGGCGACGATGACGGCGACGCGGATGTAGTGCCAGCTCTGCCAGCGGTTCAGCTGCCGCTTCCAGTCCGCGGGCCGGTTCTCGGGGGTCCAGGTCTTGTTCCGGTTGTTGATCGGGACGAGCAGCAGTATCGACATGACCACGCTGACGATCAGCAGTACGGCGGCGGTGACGACGAGTCCGGCGCCGTGGTGGTGCCATCCGGCGACCGCCCAGATCGCGCTGAGGACGAGCGAGCCGACGTACCAGAAGGGCATCAGGGCGCCGAGCATGCGGCCGCCGTGGGCGTGGCCGAGCTGGCCGCTGTCCTCGGGGAGCGCGTCCAGGATCCGGTTCATGATGAAGGCGACGGAGAACTCCACCCCCACCATCAGGCCGACGACGACGGTGGTGACGACCTCAAGTGCGTTGAGCATGACGATCCTCCGTTGGACTAGCGTTGCTAGCTGATGAAGCAACGCTAGTACTGCTGCCGCTCGGTTGTCTAGCAGTGCTAGGATCCATGTATGTCGGTACAGGAACGCAAGCAGCGCGAACGGGCGGAGCGCGAGCGCCTCATCGTGGCGACAGCCCGTGAGCTCGCCGAGCAGCTGGGCTGGGAGGCGGTCACCACCCGCCGGCTCGCCGAGAGCATCGAATACAGTCAGCCCGTCCTCTACAGCCACTTCCGCGGCAAGCGCGAGATCATCGGCGCCGTCGCCCTCCAGGGGGCCGGCGAACTGGCCGCGGCGGTACGGGCCGCGACCTCCGTCGCGGACGGCCCGCGCGCCCGGGTCGCCGCCCTGGCCCGCGCCTACTTGGACTTCGCCGCGCGCAACCCGGCGGTCTACGACGCTCTGTTCCAGCTCGACGGCGGCCTGGCGTACGCGCAGGAGGACACCCCCGAGCCCCTGAAGGACGCCTTCGCGGCCCTGCTGGAGACGCTCGAGGGGGTCGCCGGCGACGGTGTCCCGCCGGGGCTGTACACCGAGGTGTTCTGGGCGGCACTGCACGGCCTCGCGACCCTGACCCGTGCGGGCCGTCTGCTGCCCGAGGACGCCGAGGCGAGGGTGGAACTGCTGGTGGACCGGCTCGCCGTGGTCTGACACGGCGTCCCGGCGGCACGCGGCCGGGGCCCCCGGCGGAGGCGTTCGGCAGCGAACCCAGTCGTTCAGGCTTCTTCGTTCACGCTTCTCCGTCAGCGAACCTGGTCGCCCTCCGGCCCGATGCCCTTGACGCGGGCCGGGGTGCCCTCCGGGGTGAACGAGCGGTGGAAGGTGAAGGCGTGCGGCGCGGAGTCGTGGTCGCGGAGGTGTTCCAGCCGGGAGACCCCGTCCTGCCAGGTGGGTGTCACGCCGTCGGAGACCCACCAGATCACGTGATTCGGGTGCCCCGTCCTCTCGAACCAGTCGTGGCGCCTGTTCAGCGCCGCACGGTGCAGACCGGTGTAGACGGCGTCGAAGGCGGAGCGCAGGCCGGTCCAGAGGGAGAGGGTCGCGGCGAGGGCGGTGGTCTCCACGGTACGGCCCTTGTCGTACCAGGCCGGCACGGCGAACTCTCCCCACGCCCCCCAGTCCGCCCCGAACAGAACGCCCCGGTCACCTTCTGCCGTCTCGGCATGAGCGAGGTGACCGGGGTGCTGACTGAACTTCCGGTAGACGGCCTCACCTGTGGCGTAGAACTCGCTCGTGAGGGGCGCGGGATCGGTGAGGGGTGACTTCAGGACGCCGAACGTGTACAGCGCGAGATGGGGCATGCGTCTCTCCCTGGTCGTGGGTGCCTGGTGTGGATCCGGTTCGGTGGCTCACGCCGCGGGGCGTGGAGGTGTGGGGCGTGACCGGCTCTCCCGTCGCGGGTGACTCGGTGAAGGAACTCCCGTGCGGCCGTGGGCGATTGCCGAAGACCAGGTGAACGTAGCCGCCTTTGCGGACGGTGTCGAAGTTGCGTTTTCCCCGTCGAAGTGGCCTCGTGCACCGGTCCTTGCGGGGCCCGGGGTGTCCGCGCGCCTGGCGTGTCCGGCGCGTGTCGGGCGTGTGTCCGGTGTGTCTGCCGTGACGGCCGGATTGTGCTTGCGGCTCTGTGGGGCGCCACCTACAGTGAATGGTCCAGACCAAAGGAGCCATGGGCTTCCGGGCTGCAACGTAGGGGCGGCGGGGGCCTTGTGGTTCCGCCGCGTTGGGGGGGCGGGCAGTGCTGGTACGGGGAAGAGCGGGATCCGGTGGTCCCGGACGACTGGTCGTTCTGGACTTCGACGGAGTGCTGCTCGACACGGAACGCATCGCCGTCACCGTCTGGCGGGAACTCCTGCGCGACCACTCGCCGCGTTCGCGTCTTCGGCCCACGGTCCGGCCGGACGGCACGCTCGACCGGGAGGCTTGGCGGCGGTGTCTGACGGACCGGCTGGGCGCTCGCGGCACCCGTCGCCTGTGGGGCGAGTTCGAACGCCGCAACCGTGAACAGGCGGACCTCGCGGACACCAAGAGCGGTGTGCGTCCCTTCCTGGCCCACTGCGCCGAACGCGGACACCGGCTGGCCGTCGCTTCGGGGAACGCCCTCGACTGGGTCGAGGGACACCTGGCGCGGCTCGGCATCCGGTCCTGCTTCGCGTCCGTGAACTGCGCGGGCCCCGGCGTGAGAACCAAGCCGGCCCCCGACACCTACCTGCAAGCCCTCAAGTGCGTACCGTCGCCCGGCTCCGAGGTCCTCGCCGTAGAGGACTCGTACACCGGTCTGGCCGCTGCCCACGCCGCGGGTCTGCCGTCCGTGTGGCTCACGGACGTGCCCCTGCCGGCCGTACCCCCCGTCCCGGTGTCGCGGCGGGTCCGCACCCTCGACGAACTCATCGGCTCCCTCTGAGGACGACCCGTCCGCCGGCGGCACCACGGGCCGCGGACGTACGACTTCGTGTCCCTCGCGCGCCCGCCGGCTGTCACGCGTGCGCGCTCACACCCGGAGACTGTCATTTCCACACTTCTGGCTCTGCCCATGCGTGAACTGGATCTGCGCGTGGCCGCCCTGGACCCCCTCGGCGTGGTCCATGAGATCCAGCGACTGCCCCTCCTCAACCGGGCCGCGGACATCGCGGGCCTGACCCGTCTCGCCCGGGCCTGGACCGGCCGGGTCGACGGCAACCGCTACGACGCGGCCACCGCCGGCGCGGCCCTGCGCGACATCGGTTTCGTCCTGGCCTCCCTGGAACGGCACGGCGTCGACTACCGGGTCGTGGAAGGAGCCGAGGAGATCCTCCTCAAGCTCGGCGCCCTCGCCGACGAGGTGCCCCGCGACAGCGTCTACACGTACGCGCTGCGCAATCCGGAGCACGCCACCCGGTCCTTCACCGAACTGCCCGAGGAGGCACTGTTCATCCGGGAGGTCCGCACCGCCGGATTCGCGCTGCGGCCCGCGGTCGACGCCCTCACCGAGGCGCTGCCGCTCGCCGTCGACGACCGCGCGCTGCCGGACCTGCTGGCCGCCGCCACCGAGGGCTTCGCGGTGTTCGCCCGGTCCTTACTGTCCGTGAAACGCCAGGTGACACCCGAGACCTTCTCCTACGAGATGCGCCCCTACTTCCCCCCGATGACCGTCGGCGGGCAGGTGCTCTACGCGCCGGGCGGCGCCCAGATGACACCACTGCTCGTCGACATCCTGCTGCTCCGGCCGGAACCCGGCGAGGCACGGGAGGAGTGGTACGAGCAGTACCTGCGCGAGAACGTCGGCTATCTGCCCGCCGCGTACCGGGTGGCCGGCGACCGGGCGCGCCGGCACCGCCCGCTGCTGCCGCGCCTGGTCGAGGAGGCCGGACGCGAGGCCGTACCGACCGCCCGCACCACCCGCACCGTGACCGCGCTCAGGGGCCTGATGAGAGAGGTGCTCAAATTCAGGATCCCGCACCTGCAACTCGCCAGGGCCAACATGAACGTCCGCCCCGACGGCTCCCTCGGCAGCGGCGGCTACACCACCGACTCCCTCGACCACCTGGCAGAGCTGACCCTGTCCCGGCACCAGCTCCTGTCCACCCTGCCGGCCGGCCGGACCACGGAGGCATGACCCGGTGTTCGAACCCTTCATCCCCGGTACCGTCCACCACCCGCTCACCGCGCCCCTCGGACCCGTGCGGCCGGTGGCGGAGGTACACCTTCGCTACCCCACCCGCCTCAACGCCATGGCCCTCCAGCCCGGCGCCATCGCCGGGGACAACAACCTCATCTACGACGCCGGAGAGATCGTCTTCTCCGTGGCCCGGTTCCACCACGTGCACCTGCGCCGGCTCGACCCCGGGTCCGGCCTCGTCCTGGACCCGGCGATCCGCAGACCGGACCTCGTCACCCACGCGGCCCGGATCATGTACGCGGCCCTCGGCACCGAGTGCGACCTGTGGATCGGCGTGGAGAGCGACCCGTTGCCCGTCCACGCGGGGTTCGGCTCCAGCAGCAGCCTGATCGCCGCGGTGGCCACGGCCGTCAACCACCTGCACGGCAACCCCGTGGACCGCGCCGACCTGCTGCCCTACCTCACCGGCAACCACGGCGAGGAGCACGGCAGCCTGCCCGGACGGCTCACACCCGTCCAGTGCATCGGCGGGTCGGCCGCCTCCGGCCTCTACCCCGGCGGTGTGCAGATCGTCGCCGGACGCAGCACCGTCGTGATGTCCGCACCGGTCCCCGACCACCTGTCACTGGTCATCGGTGTTCCGCGCACCCAGGGGGAACGTCCCACCGACGAGCTGATGGCAGCCGAGGCCGCGCACTTCGACCGCTTCCGCGCCACCGGCGAACGCTGGGCGCCGACCATCGCGTTCCGCACGCTCCACGAGGCCATGCCGGCCGCCCTGCGCGGGGACCTCGCGCCGCTCGGCTCCCTCGTCTTCGACTACCGGTTCCGGATGGGCAGCATCGAGAACTGCGCCTTCTCCCACCCCGGCCTCGTGGAACTGGCCAAGGACGTGGAACCCCTGTGGCACGAGAAGGCCGCCACCGTACTCGCCCTGTCCTCCGTCGGCCCGGCCTTCTTCGCCCTCACCGCCGAACCCGACCGGTGCGCCGGCCACTTCGGCGCCCTCGGCATGGACGTCCTGCGCGCACGCCCGCACAACGGCACCTACGAAGAGACGGAGTCCGCCCGATGACCGAAGTGCGACGAGCCGCCGAGCAGGCCGCCGCGTACTGGAACGCGCCCGGCACGGTCCGGGAGTTCCGTTCCCTGCCGGTGCAGCCCTACCTGACCGAGCTGCTCGCCGGCATCCCGGTGACGGGCCCCGCCCTCGACCTCGGCTGCGGTGGCGGCAGGAACACCATCGCCCTGCTCGACCGGGGCTTCGACGTCGTCGCCGTGGACCTGCACCACAGCATGGTCGAGGCCACCCGCGCCAGGACCGCCGGGTACCCGCCGGGCCGCATCCGGGTCGTCCAGGGCGCGGCCCACGCCGTCCCGGCCGACGACGGCCACTTCGCCCTCGTCGTCTGCTACGGCGTCCTGCACAACGCCGTCGACCGGGCCCAGTGGAACGCGGCGGTCCGTGACATCGGGCGCGTGCTGCGCCCCGGGGGGCTGCTGGCCCTGAACAGCTTCACCGCGGACTTCCTGGACCCGCGCCTGCGTCCGGGCACCGAGGAGGGCCAGTACGTCCTGCCCGACGGGGTGCCCATGACGCTGCTGCCCGGCACGGAGATCCTCGACGCGTTCGCCGCCGCCGGGCTCCGTCCCGAAGGCACCACCCACACCTACCGCCGCGAGCTGGACGTCGGACCGCGTGCCGTGCTGCGCTGCACCCTGCGCCGGGCGGAGGACTGACATGCCCGACCTGCACGACGGATCGACCGAGACGGACCCCTTCCCCGAGCGCGCGCTCCCCGGGGACGCGCTGGAGACGCTGCTGGAAGCCCGGCTCGCCGAGGTCCCCGGCTGGCAGCACCCCGACGACCCGGTCCGCCTCGGCTTCGCCATGACCGCCCCGCACCGGCTCGCGCTGGACACCTTCAACCGGTTCGCGGAACGCAACCCCAACAACGTCGGCGTGCACACCCGCTTCGGCGACGGCGTCCGCGGCACCCGCCGGCTGGAGCGGGAGGCCGTGCTCGCCCTCGGCGGACTCCTGCACGCCGACGCCGTCGACGGCTATCTGACGAGCGGCGCGAACGAGGGCACCCTCGCCGGTCTCCGTATCGGCCGCAACGCACTGCGCGAGGCCGGTGCCCGGCGCGTCGTCGTCCTGGCGTCCACGCTCACCCACCACTCGGTCGCCAAGGCCGCCGAGATCCTCGACCTGGAGGTACGGCTCCGCCAGGCCGGGCCGTCCTGGCTGCTGGACGCGGAGACCGTCGACGCCGAGCTCGACGCGCTCGCCGCCGAGACCGGCCCGGACGCGCACACCGGCGTCATCGTGGTCTCCACGGCCGGCTACTACAACACCGGCCTGGTCGACCCCGTGGACAAGATCAGCGCCGTCGTCGCACGCCGCGCGGCACGGGACACGCGCCTGCGCCTCTTCCACCACGTGGACGCCGCCCACGGCGGCCTGATCCTGCCCTTCACCGACCCGGACGTGCCCTTCGACTTCCGCAACCCCGCGGTCCACTCCATGGTCCTCGACCCGCACAAGTCCGGGCTGATGCCCTACAGCTGCGGTGTGTTCCTGTGCCGCAAGGGCCTCCTGGGACACGGTGCGGTGCCCGCGCCGATGTCCGGTTTCATCGACGAGACGATCACCGGGTCCCGTTCCGGAGCCATGGCCGCCGCGCTGTGGTCCCTGGTCTTCGGTGTCGCCGCGGAGGGCTACCGCGCGCTGTTCCGCCACTGCCTGGACCTCCGGGACCGGCTGGCCGACGCGATACGCGGCGCCGACCCCGACGCGGTGCTCCTCCCCGCTCCCGCCAACACCGTCCTGGTCGCGGGCTTCTCCCGGGACGGGGGCCGGCTGCCCGGCCAACTGACCGACCGCTACCGCCTGGTGGGCAACACCCTGCCCTGGACCGCGCCCGACGGCTCCGTCCAGGACCGCCTCTTCCACCACTTCTACGCCATGCCCCACCTCACACCGGCGCACATCGACCGGTTCGCGGCGGCACTCACCGCGGCACGGCAGACGCCCCCGACGCCCCGGGTACGGCGTGCGGCTCCGGCGCCGGACGCCGTACGGCCGCCGCACGGGCGGCCCCCGGAACCGGCACCGGACGGGAGTGCTCCGGAACAGGCAACCGACGCCAGGGCGGCCGGCCGGGCCCCCGCGTCGGCCCCGGCCGTCGCCGAAGAGCTGCGCCACCTGCGGGCCAGCAGCGTCTGCCTGCGCCATCTGGTGGTCCACCCGCCGCAGCGCCGTGACCCGGACGACCACCCGCACGCGTACTCCTTCCACACCTTCCAGAACCGCGCCGGACTCGGCGAGGAGCTGACCGCCCGGCCGTGGACCGGGGGAGGCCACGAAGGGCTCCACGTCTACGCCCCGGACCTCGCGGCCCCCTTCGCCAACGAGCTGTTCGGCGTGACCGCCCCCGACCGGTACGCGCTGGAGGTCCTCGACCGCAACCAGCAGAAGCTGTCCCTCGTCGGCGCGGCCCACTTCGCCCTCTTCGGACCGGAGCCCCGCACCCCCGAGGTCCCCGTCGTCCTGGTCAACTTCCACGCCGACGGCACCTTCCGGTCCGCCGAGTACAAGTACGGCGACCGCCGGCACAACGACGAGATCCAGGTCTTCGCCGACGGCATCGTGGTGAAGGTGGGCAAGGACGCGCGCAGCGTCCACCGGGAGGGCGACGACTACTCCTTCTCCCTGGACACCTCGCTCGAGATCAGGCTGCGCCTGCTCGACGACGCGAGCGCCCCGCACATCACCCGGGTGGCCCGCCACGCGGACCCCGCCCTGCCCCGCCGCCGGCACCAGCCCAGGGGGCACTACCGCCGCTTCCCGAACCGGTTCTTCGACCTCGTCGTCGAGATACGGGCAGGCCGGCACCACCGGTCCGCCCTCACCGCAGCCGAACTCGGCCCGCACGACGCACCGTTGCTGGCACGCTCCGCGCGGCTGGGCCTGGCCCGGGTGGCGGCGTCCTTCGCCGACGGAGCGCTCGACGTGGCACTCACCGGCCTCGACGGCACCGGCACACTCGCCGTGACGGTGCCGCTCGATCTGGGGGTGCGGCTGAGCTCCCGCCTCACGGGCATCCCCGTCCACGACCCCGAGCAGCTGACCGAGGCCGAGGTCGTCGACTGGGCGGTACGCCTCCACCCCCTGGTCGCGGCCCTGCGCGCGGCGGCCGGCGAGCACGAGGGGCACCTGCGGCTGTCGGCGCCCGAGGCCGCGGCGGAGCCCTCGTGACGGCCGCCGCCCTCGTCGTCCTGTGGGGCGTCCTGCTGTGGGGAGTCCAGCTGACCGTACGAGCGGCGCTCGCCGCACGCGTCCTCGACCGGCGGCGGAACGCACCGGCGCACCCGGGCGGTCCCGTCCCGTTCGTCGTCCTGCTGGTGCCCGCCCTGCGCGAACAGGACCTCCTGGCCGAGACCGTGCGGGCGGCGGCGAGCCTGGAGCACCCGCCGGGCCTGCTGCACGTCGTGGTCATCACGACCGAGCGCGAGGAGCGCGAGAAACGGACGGCGTCCGCCGGTCTCGCCACCCTGGCCACCGCCCTCCACGAGGGCGACGCCACGGCCGCCGCCCGGCTCGCCGGCATCGTGCCCTCCGGCAGGGCCGCGGACATCACACGGCGCGCACGGCAGGCCGCCGACCCGGCGGGCACCCTGCTCGCCGAGATCGACGCGGTGCCGACCACCCGCGAGGTCGCCGCGGCGATCCTGCCGCAGATCGCCGCGGAACACTCCGGCGTCGGCCTGCACCATCTGCACTACGCCGGCGAGGGCGGCAAGAGCAGCCAGCTCGTGCACGCGGTCGAGCGGCTGCCCGACCTGCTCCCGGCGGACGCCACCGCCTCGTTCACGTACATCGGCCTCTACGACGCCGACTCACAACCGGACCGCACCACCCTGCGCCATCTGTCCGCCGTCGCACGCCGCGACGGCCGGCCGGCACCCGACCTCGTCCAGCAGCTCCCGCTCCAGCTGCGCCGCCCGCACGCCGCCCGCCACCGCCCCGCCGACGCCCTGCTGCGCGCCCACGCCCTGGCCGATCTGCGCCGCCGGGCCGGCGTCGAGGCACACCGGATCCTGTCCCGGGGCAGAATCCGGGCCGCACGGCTGCCCGCAGCCCTCGCGACCGTCCTGGAACCGGTGGTGTACGGCGTCGGCGCGGGCCTGTTCGTCCGTCACGACACCCTGGTGGCCATCGGCATGTACGAAGAACCCGTCGACGACCTCCTCATCGGCTACAAACTCTCCTCCCGGGGCGCCTCGATGGAGGTCCTGCCCGTGTTCAACCTGGTCGACCGGTACGCCTCCCCGACCGCCCTGAGCAAGGCGTACGCGGTGGTGGCACACGGCAGCCTCGCCGGATGCCGGCGGCTGCTGGGCGACCCGGCCCTGCGCGCCCACCGGCTCCGCAACGCCGCCGTCCTGGTCAAGGAGGGCCTCGACACCGCCTGGTGGTTCCTCGGACCCGCCCTTGTGCTCACCGCCCTCCTCACGCTCCTCGTCACGGGCCGGTACCCGGAACTGATCATCTGGACGGCGTCGGCCCTCACCTACACGGCGCTGAACACCGCGTGGTGCGTGCGGCGCGGCCGGCGCTGGCTCCACGCGCACCAAGGAGCCGACGCGCGGGCCGAACCACCTCACCGCGCCTCCGGCATCACCCTGGCGCCGGCGTTCCTGGCGCAGCCCCTGCTGCACTGGGCCGGACCGCTGCGCCACCTGTGCCGCGTCCTGCGCGGCAGACCGGTCGTCCTGGGCAAGACCGAACGCTGAACCCGAAGCCCCCACCACCGCACCGCCGAGGAAAGAGCCCCGACCATGACGCTGAACCCCCCCGAGATCCGCCTGTCCACCGTGATCATGGCCCATCCCCGGCGGCAGGACGCCGCGCGACGGCTGAGCGAGTCACACCCCGCTCTCGCCGCCGGCCTCGTCACCGATCCGCAGCCGCAGGGGCCGCCGTCGGCCCTGCGGACCGCCCGCCTGGCCTGGCAGGCGGTGGAGACCGGCGCCACCCACCACCTCGTCCTCCAGGACGACGCCGTCCTCCCGCCCGACTTCGCCGCCACCGTCACCGCACTGGTCGCCGAACGGCCCGCCGCCGCCGTCAGCCTGTTCAGCGAATGGGGCTCGCGGACCGCGAACGCCGTGCGCGCGGCCGCCCTCCTGGGGCACGACTGGGCGCCCGTGGTCGACGACTACCTGCCGTCCGTCGCGCTGGTGCTGCCCGCCGCCCTGGCCCGCGGCTTCGAGGAGTACGCCCGGGCCAAGGCCACGCCCGACGCCACCGACGACGTCACCCTGCTCGACTATCTGCACGGGGTGGAGAAGGTCGTGCCGGTGGCGGGCCCCGTCGACCACGCCAATCCGCCCAGCCTCGTCGGCAACGACGTCATGGGCCCGCGCAGCGCCGCCTGCCTGGCTCCCCGCACCGCACCGCCCCGCAGCGGCGCCCCCAGCACGCTGCCGACGATGACCACCGTGCCGTACTTCTGCTGGTGGGAACAGCTCGCCGTCGCCTACGTCCACGACCCGCAGAGCCCGGACGGCTGGCGCCGCGAGACGGCCGAGGAGACGCTGGCGCGCCGCGGCGTCGGACGCGACCAGGTCCTCGACGCCCTGCGAGCCGCGCTCGAGACCGTCCCGCACCGCCGGCTCGTCCACGACCGGGTCAGCGACGTCCTGCTCACCGAGGTGTGGACCACCGCGTACACACTCGGCGTCGTCACCCGGGAACTCGGCGGCACCCCCGACCCCGCCCGCGCCGCGGCCCGTACCGCCCTCGCCACGCTCGCGCCGGGCGCCCTGCGCCGCGTCGTGCCCGCACACTGGCTGTCCACCGTCGGTGAACTGCTGACCCCCCTCGTGGAGACCGCCGTCCTGCGCGGCGCGCAGGCCGGTGCGGCGGCAGGGACCGCCCGGTGAGCAGCACGGACCACGGCATCGCCGTGACCGGCGTCACCAAGACCTTCCGCGCCTGGGACACCGCCGACGCCTGGAGCATCCGCAGACCCTTCCGGCGCCGGCAGGCGCGGCGCGCGGTCGCCCTCGCCGAGGTCGACCTGCGCATCGAACGGGGTGAGTTCGTCGGACTCCTGGGCCAGAACGGCGCGGGCAAATCCACCCTGATCAAGATCATGACGGGCCTGCTGCTGCCCGAGGAGGGCAGCGTCCGGGTGTGCGGGCTCGACCCGTACGCGGACCGGGAGCGCAACGCCCACAACATGGGCGTCACCTTCGGCCAGCGCACGCAGATGTGGTGGGACCTGCCCGCCCGCGACTCCTTCGGCATCCTGCGGGACATCTACGGCCTGCCCCACACCGTGTGGCGCGACACCCTCACCCAACTCGACGACGTCCTCACGCTCTCCGCCTTCTGGGACACCCCGGTGCGCTTCCTCTCCCTGGGACAGCGGGTGCGCTGCGACCTCGCCGCGGCACTGCTGCACCGGCCCCCCGTGCTCTTCCTGGACGAGCCCACCATCGGTCTCGACGTCCTGGTCAAGGACCAGGTGCGTGAGCTGCTCACCCGGTACGCCACCAGCGGGGACCACGCCATCGTCCTCACCACACACGACATGTCCGAGGTCGAGGCGCTCTGCCGCCGCATCGTCGTCATCGACCGCGGCCGCCTCGTCCACGACGGACCGCGCGAAGCCCTCGCCGACGTCACGGACGCCGAGCACACCTACCTCGTCGAGTTCGAGACCCCGCCGCCCGCACTGCACCTCCTCACCGCCGACGTCGTCTCCGGCGAGGGCCCGACCGTCCGTGTCCGGCCACGGCCGGGCGCGGACCGGGCGCAGGTCACCGCCGAACTGCTAGCGGCGCACGCCGTCCGCTCGGTGGTGTACGAGGGCACACGGGCGGAGGACATCCTGCGCACCCTGTACAGCCGCACGGCCGAGCAGTCGCCGGCCGCGGCCCGGGGAGGCGGCGGATGAGCCTGCTCGCACGCCCCGCCGTCCCACCGGACCGGGCTCCCCGGGCCCATCGGCTGATCACCCTGGTGCCCCGCTCCGAATGGGCCTACCGCCCGCGCATCGTGGCGACCGGCTTCGTCATCGTCACGCAGGTCTTCCTGTACGTCCTGCTGTGGCGGGCGCTGTACCGGGAGAGCGGGGACACCGTCGTCGGACTCGACATGTCCCAGGCGATCACCTACTCGGTGCTGGCCACCCTGATGGGAACCGGACGGGTCGTCCTGGAGGGCGCCTCGCAGGAGACCGCACAGAGCAAGATCCGCGACGGCTCGGTGGTGTTCTGGTTCGTCCGGCCCCTCGCGGCCCGCCGGTACTGCGCATGGCGCGGACTCGGCGAGAGCCTGTACGCCACGCTCTGGCTGCTCGGCGGCCTCACCGTGGGGGTGCTCTGCTCCCTGGTCGCCCTGCCGCCGTCCTGGCCGGCCGCAGCGGTGACCGTCGTGTCGTACGCCCTCGGGCAGGTCGTCTTCCACCAGATCGGTCTGCTCGTCGATCTGACCAGCTTCTGGACGATCACCAGCTTCGGTGTCAACCGACTGGCCGCCTTCGCCCAGTTGCTGCTCTCCGGCGGCCTGATCCCCCTCTGGCTCTTCCCCGACTGGTTCCGCTCCACCGCCGGCCACCTGCCCTTCGCCGCGACGATCAACGTCCCCGTCTCGCTGTACACCGGGCGCATCCCCGTCGCGGACAGCGCGCCGTACCTCGCCGAACAGGCTCTGTGGTGCGTGCTGCTGGCCGTGCTGGGCCGCCTGATGTGGCGGCGCGCGGCCCGCCGTCTCCTCGTTCTGGGTGGGTGACCCATGACTCCTGCCGTTCCCGCCCCCGCCCCGCCGGCCTCCGTCGGCCGACTGCGGCTGGCCGCGATCATCATGCGGGCCGGTCTGCGCAGCCAGCTGGCCAACCGCGCCGACTTCGCGATGGCCGTCGCCAACGGCGTCACCTACCAGATCACGGTGCTGCTCTTCGCGGCGGTCATCTTCAGCCGCTTCCCCGCCCTGGCGGGCTGGGACCTCGGGGAGATCCTGCTGATCAGCAGCATCCGCATGATGGGCCACGGCCTGTACATGCTCTTCTTCGGCAACCTCGGGCTCGTCCCGCACCTGGTGCGCGAAGGCCGCTTCGAGGCGTTCCGCACCCGGCCCGCACCGGTGCTGCTCCAGGTCTTCACCTACGAGGCGCCGATCAACGCGGTGGGGGACCTGGTCGTCGCCGCCGCCTCGTTCGGGGTGTGCCTGTCCCTGCTGGACATGACGTGGTCCGTGGCCGCGGTGGCCTTCCTGGCCCTCGCGGTGGCCGGCGCGACCGTGCTCGAACTCGGCCTCAACCTGCACATCGCGGCGCTGGTCCTGCGGTTCCGGGGCAGCGAGTCCCTGTTCTTCTGGCTGGACAACACAGCCGGCAACTTCGGCAACTACCCGCTGGCCGTGTTCCCGACGGTCCTCCAGGCGGCGTTCACCTTCGGCGTCCCCATCGCGTTCGCCGGCTACTACCCCGCCGCCTGGCTCACCGGCCACACGGACACCGTTCCGTTCACCCCGCTTCTGGTCCACCTGTCCGCGCCGGTCGCAGCACTGGTCCTGGCGTCGGGGCTCGCCACGTGGCGACGGTGCCTGGCGTGGTACTCCCGCAACGGATGACCGGGGCTGTCCGAGGGTGCCCGCCGCCGGGCGGGCACCTGCGGCGGAAGCCCGCGTGAGGCGCCCTTCACCACCTCGCATCCGAGCCCCGGGGCACGGCGGAAGCGGTGGCCGTGAGCACGGCGGAGTTCCGCCACTCGACGGGGGAGACGCCGTAGGCGGCGCGGAACACCCGGCTGAAGTGCGAGGCGCTCGTGAACCCCCAGCGGTGGGCCACCGCGGCGATCGTGAGCTCCGCCGACCGGCGGGCCAGGTCGCTGCGGCAGCGTTCCAGTCTGCGCTTCTGTATCCACCGGCTGACGGTGACGTTCTCCAGCTCGAACAGTTTGTGCAGATAGCGGACGGAGATGTGGTGGGCCCGGGCGATGGCGTCCGGCGTCAGCTCCCGGTCCGACAGGTGCTGCTCGATGTAGGCCCGGATGCGCAGCAGCGACATCCGGGCGGCAGCCGGGGTGTCCGCGGAGGATCTGCCGAGTCGGTCCTCGGCCAGGGTCTGCACCATGTCCACGACGTTGCGGGCGATCGACTCGCCCGTCCGCTGCGGATACGTCGCGGCCGTCTCCACGAGCCGGGACAGCAACGGCGTCAGCAACGCGCCGAGCGCCGACTCGCCTCCGAGCGGCGCGGCCGTGATCCGTTGCAGGTCGGACTCGCCCAGTTCCAGGACGTGCCGTGGCAGGACGAGGGACTTGGTCTGGAACGGTCGGGGGAAGGTCAGCCGCAGCGGACGCGCCCTGTCGTAGACGAAGAGCGCCCCCGCCCCCACGTGCACGTCGCGCTCGTCCTGCTCGACCCGGGCGTCGCCCCTGCTGAGCAGCATCACGACGACGTGGTTGTCCTCGGCGCTCCCGGCGATGAGGCGTCGGGTGCGGAGGGTCTGCATGGGGTCGCCCTCCACCGTGACGCCCCGGATGCGGCCCAGCGGGGACGCCCGGACCGTGCCGGAATACACCTCTTCGGGAACGCTGATGTCAACGGCTCCGAAGGTCCGGGACAGCGCCTCCCGCCAGTACGCCCGTCGGCGGTGGGCCGGCACCGAGTCCGTGGTGTGCAGGGTGGTTGATGGTTCCGGCGACATGGACACCCCCGTCTTTCCCCATGCTCTCTGCGGCACCCATGCTGTCAGCGCGAGCGGGGTCGTGGCATCGCGTGAATCAGTGAGACCAACGGTAAGAGGACGTGGTGCCGGTGCCGGACCTGCGCACCGGCATACTGGATCGACCAATCCAGAAGGTGTACCGTGTGGCCATGGGACGCACCAGGGAGTTCGACGCCGAGCAGGCCATCGACCGCGCGATGGACCTGTTCTGGCGCCGCGGCTACGCCGACACGTCCTTGCAGGACCTCCTCAAGGAACTGGCGATAGGCAGCGGCAGCCTCTACGCGGCGTTCGGATCGAAGGAGCAGCTCTACATCAGGGCCCTGGAACGCTACTGCGCGCTCCAGGCCGGGGCTCTCGTGGAAAGCCTGGAGAACGCGACCGAGATACGGCCCGCGGTGCGCCAGGTCCTGACCGGCATGATCGAAGCGGACCTGGCCGACCCCTCCCGGGGCTGCCTCGTGGTCAATGCCGCCACCGAGCGCGGCGACGACCCCGCCACGGTGGAACGCGTCGCCGCCGCCATGCGGCACGTCGAGTCGGCCCTGGCGGGCGCGCTGGAGCGGGCGCGGGCACGGGGCGAACTTCCGGCCGACAAGAATCCCGCGGAACTGGCCCGCTTCCTGACCACCTTCGTCCAGGGACTCCGCGTGGTCGGCCAGGCCCGCCTGGGCCGGTCCTTCACGGAGGACGCCCTCGAGACGGCGATGCGCGTCCTGGACTGAGCCGACCTCCCCTCGCGCCCACCCCGCGCCCACACCCCGCACCACATCGCATCACCGCGGCGCCCAGCGCACTCGCCGCGCCGCCTCCTGCGCTGATACTTTAACAATCAATCCAGAAAAGGATGACGTCATGGAACTGCACCTGAAGGACAAAGTCGCCGTCGTCACCGGAGCGAGCAAGGGCATCGGTCTGGCCGTCGTCGAGGCGATGAGCCGCGAGGGCGTCCGCGTCGTCGCCGGGAGCCGCAACTCCACGCCGGAACTCGACGCCCTGCGCGACACCTACGGCGTCACCGTCGTCCAGGTCGACCTCTCCACCGCCGAGGGAGCCGAGACCCTGGTCCGGCGTGCCGTGGAACAGCACGACCGGATCGACATCCTCGTCAACAACCTCGGCGCCGCCGAGCCGCGCAACGGATTCCTCGAGGTCGACGACGCGGAATGGCGACGGATCTTCGATCTGACCTTCTTCAGCGCCGTGCGCACCAGCCGGGCCGCGCTGCCCCACCTCATGGCGGCCGACGGCGCGGCGATCGTCAACATCAGCTCGATCAACGCACGGCTCCCCTTCCCGATGGTCGTGGACTACTCGGCGGCCAAGGCCGCGTTGACCAGCCTCAACAAGGCCCTGTCCGAGGAGTTCGCACCGCGCGGCGTCCGCGTCAACGCGATCTCGCCCGGACCGGTCCGCACGCCCTTCTGGACGGCGCCGGGCGGCTTCGCCGATGCCACGGCGGCAGCCGCCGGCACCACGGCCCAGGAGGCGCTCGACGTGGTGGTGCCGCAGAGCATGGGCATCAGCACGGGCCGGATCACCGAACCGCACGAAGTCGCCGACCTCGTCCTCTTCCTGGCCTCACCGCTGGCGGCCAACATCACCGGCACCGAGATCCTCGTGGACGGCGGGCAGACCAAGACGCTCTGAGTGTGCACGTGAGCGCCGCGGCGGTCGGCTCATGTGCACGCGGTGCTGAACAGCGCGTATTCGAGCAGGTCGGGGGAGGCGGCGGACGGCCGGCCGTCCGCCGCCGCCTAGCGGGCGGCCGCCCGCATGAAGGTCGCGTCAACGCCCGCGGTCACGCGACGGCTTCCGGGCGCAGACCTGACCCCGCGCTCCTTCCGCCTCGCCCGACGCCGCACAGGACACGGTCGCGCACGTCACCGATACTGTGACGACCGCGCCGGACAGGGCACGCAGCGGCACACGGGCGCGGTCGCGGGCCGGTCAGAGGAGGACGTGGTGGTGCAGGTGGCGACCGTCGACACCCGCGGGTTCTGGGAGCTGCTGCGGGCGATACCGGTGCCGGACGACGCCGAGTTCCTGTACGGGCCCGATCCGGACGGCCGGCTCCGCGAACGCAACCTTCGGCGCTACCACGAGCTGATGGCCGCCTCGATGGCGGAGGGCGGCCCGCGGGTGATGATGGTGGGCGAGGCACCCGGCTACCGCGGGCACACCGTGTCGGGCGTGCCCTTCACCAGCGTGCGGCAGCTGACGGCACGGCCGGGGATCGTCACCGGCGCTCCGCAGGGAGACGGATTCGTGGTGCCCGAGCATCCTGCCGCGGACTGGGAGCAGTCCTCCGGGATCGTCTGGCGGGCGTTGGCCGCGTGGCACGGACCGCTGCCGCTGATGTGGGCGATCTACCCCCACCACCCGCACGAACCGGGCCACCCGGCGACCAACCGGGCGCCCCGGGTGACCGAGGTGGCCGCCGGCACACCGGTCGTGCTCGCACTGGCGGAGGCGTTCGGCATCACGAGGTTCGTCGCGGTGGGCCGCAAGGCGCAAGGCGCCCTGGCCCGCGCCGGCATCGACGCCACCCCCGTCCGCCACCCCGCTCAGGGCGGCGCCCGTGCGTTCACCGAGCAGCTCGCCGCGTACAACGCCACTTGCCGCGGGGCGCGTTGACCCTCACAGTCAGGGGGGAACGCGGTGAAGGGGCTGGGGTCCCCAGAAGCTTCGCGCTGGACACCGCAGGGACGCGGACGAGTCGCTTCAGCCGGATGTCGGGCGCAGGATGAGGCAGAGGAAACCGAAGGCGTCCCGGTAGACGCGCAGCCATTCGTCACGGTGGGTGGTGGCCGCCGCGAGTGCCTGGGAACTGTCCGGATCGTCGGGGTGGTCCAGGGCCCACGAGGCCAGCGCCCCCGTCCAGGCCCATTCGTAGTCGTCGAGTTCTCGGCGTGTGCTGATGTGCCCGTGGACGGGGGTCCACCCGTCGGCGATGACGCGATCCATGGTGGTCGGCAGGTCGGCGAGGTTCCCGAGCATCTCGACGGCTTCGGGGGAGGGCTCTCGTGCCCAGAATCCGTCACCGATCAGGACGCGTCCCCCGGGAGCCAGGTGTTTGCGTGCCGCCGCGAGCGTGGGAAGCAGGCCGCCGAAGGCGTGCGTGGCGCCGACGCTGAGCACCAGGTCGAACGCGTGGGAGGCGGTGAAGTCCGCGGCGTCCTCGTGGTGGAGCAGGAGGCGCTCGTGAACGCCGAGGGCGCGCGCGGTGTCACGGGCGTGCGCCAGCGAGCTCTCGGAGACATCGACGCCCTCGGCCCGCACCTGCGGATACGTGCTCAGGGCACGCACGAGCCACTCTCCGCCGCCGCAGCCGAGGTCGAGTATGCGCTCGCCGCCGCGTGGGATGCCGCGTTCCAGCAGCCGGCGTACCGAGTCGTCGTCGAGCGGGGCCGCAATCGGATGATCCGCATGGGCAAGCCGGGAGATCTGTTCACGGTTCACCGGCGGAGCCTGACACGGGGGAGAGGCGGAACGCACCTGCTTTTCGTCAACGGCCTCGGCCGCCCCGTCCACGGCGACCGGACAGGCGCCTTCAGCAGCGCGGACCAGCGGCGGTGGGAGCCGGGCGAGTGGATGACGCTGTGAGCGTACGGCGTACACGTCACGGGCGAACCACGCCCGGCCGAGCAGACGGGGGATCAAGACGGTCGTGAGAAGCGCGAGAGGACGGCGGTCGACCGTTGCCCGTCGTAGCGGCGCCCCGGCCGGAAAGCCGGGGCGCCGCTACCGCGCACGTCCTACGAGGGCGACGACGAGGCGATCGGCCGGCCGAGGTGCCGGGCGAAGAACCGGACCGCGCTGTCGGCCTCGAACCTGGGCAGTTCCTTGTGCGTGCCCGAGTTCACGTGCAAGGACTTCTCCCTCGAGGCGAAGGCGTCGAACAGCGCCAGGCCCTCCCGGCGCGAGATGTGCTCGTCGTCCCACTGCAGGTCGAACTCGACCGGGATGGTGATCAGCTTCGCCTTCTCGGCCAGCACATCGGGCCAGTGCTGACCGAAGACCGCTGCGGTGATCCTGGGCTCGGCCGCCACGAACGGTATGCCGATCGCGGTACCCATGTTGAGGCCCCAGAAGCCGACCGGTCCGTCGGTGCCGATCTCCGGCAGGCCCTGGAGGGCGTCCAGGGCCGCGTGATACTCGGGCACGGCGAGTCCGGCCAGGTGGTCGTTGTAGCGCACGACGATCGGGCCTTCCGGATCGCCCGCCGCCCGGGCCCGGAACAGCTCGGCGATCTCCGCCTCGTCGTGCGCCGTCCGCGGCCGGTCGCCGTGACCGGGCGCGTCGATGACGGCGACGTGGAAGCCGCAGCCGGTCACGAGGAGCCGGGCGCGGCCGGACATCGCCGGATGCTTCTTGTGGTTGCCTCCGCCGTGGGCCATGAGGACCAGGGGTGCGCGATCGGCTGTGCCGGAAGCGGGGGACCAGAGAACGCCGGGGACGCCGCCCACGGTGAAGTCGCGTTCGACCATGCCGTCCGACGACGACTCGGCGGTGAATCGCAGAGAGTGCACAGGATGTTGCCTTTCGGGAGTGCCTCGTGGTCGAGCGCTCCCGGCGACATCTACGTCAATCGCCGGCCGTGAGGGGGAGAGGGAGCACCCACGTCGATACAGCGTTCACGGGTCTCACCTCCTCGGGCGGTGTCACGGTCGACTGGAAACTACCAACCCGGTGATCACTCATCAACTCCTTTCCCGTCAGGCCGTCGGGTGACCGGGTCGACGCTCCGCCGGTCCGGACGGTGCCGGTGGGCGCGCCGGCGTGCGGGGTGTGCCGGCCGGGGGCCGCGGCGCCGGTGCGGTGGGTGGCGACGCGGCACCGCGACCGCCGCCTCACCCCTCGTCGCGCAGCCGGGCCGCCAGGGAGGTCAGCGGCTCGGTCTCGTCGGTGTGGCCCAGGGCGGTGAGACGGGAGAGCGCCGCGTCGAGACGGTTCAGGGCGGGGGCGGGGCGTTCCAGGTAGAGGCCCTCGACGACACCCGCGAGTCGGACGCACTCGGCCCATTCGGCGGCGTGCTCCTCGTCGGGCCCCGGTTCGCCGAGCAGGGTGAGGGCCTCGTCAAGGGCGGTCAGGGCGGTCTCGAACTCCTGGCCGTAGGCGTTGACCCGTCCGTGCTCGTAGGCCAGAGCAGGGTCCAGGGAGCGACCGCGGGCCTCGTACCCCGCGGCGCGGGCCTCGTCGGCGACTCGGCCCGCGTCGGCGAGGAAGGCGAGGGCGTCGCGCAGGCCCTCGCGACCCTGCTGCTGGGCCTGGAGGCGGGCGAGTTCGCGCAGGCAGTTGCTGAGCTGCTCGTAGCGCGGGGCCTCGGCGTGGGCGGCGAGGGCCTGGTCCGCGGCCTCGCGGGCGCGGCCGAACTCTCCGGACTCGGCGAGGAGTACGGCGGTCTCCGCGGCGATCATGGCGTGGCTCCCGGGGTCGTCGTCCCAGCCGGCCGACTCGGCCGCGAGGGCGGCGAACTCCGCCGTGGCGGCCTTGAGGTCCTCCCCCGCGTGCAGCGCGCGGGCGCGGGTCAGGCGCAGCTGGGCGACGAGCCGGTCGTCCAGCTCTCCGGCGACGACGTCCGGTTCGGCCAGGAGGGAGTCGAGCAGGGCGATGCAGTCCTCGACGCGGCCCAGATCGAGGCTGAGCCGGGCCGCGTTGCTGTAGGTGCAGAACGCCTCCGTGCGGCTGCCGTGGCGCAGTTCCAGCTCGGCGGAGCGCGTCAGGTGCCGCAGTGCCTCGTCCGGGCGGCCCAGGTGCATGGACGCCTGCGCCAGGTCTCCGTGCAGGCGGGCGGTGTCGATCGCGTCGGACGGCCAGTCGGCGGCCAGTCGCAGGCTCTCGGTCAGGTCGGCGTGCGCGGCCTGCGCGTCGCGCAGGCCGAGCTGGACCCGGCCGCGCAGTCCGAGCGTGCGGGGCACGTGCCAGGCGGGCCCGTGCTCCTTCAGCCGGCCGAGGAGGGCGTCGATCTGCTCGACCGCCGCGGGCAGATCACCGGAGAGGGCGTACGTACTGGCCCGCAGCATGAGGGCTCCGGAGACCTGTCCGGCGATGTCGTGCCGGGTGGCGAAATCGAGCAGCACGTCCGCCTCGGCGAAGACCGGCGCGACGTGCTCCTCGCTCCCCGACGTCTGCAGCCGCAGGCCGAGCGCGGTCACCCGCAGCCGCAGCAGACGGGCCTCCTGGTACGGGGCGAGACCGGGCGTCTGCTCGTGCAGACGGACCAGGGCCGCGTGGGCGTCGGTCAGCAGGGCGGCCTTCGCCTCGGCTCCGTCGGCGCCCTCCGCGGGCCTCTCGGCCGCGGTCAGCACGGCGCGTGCGCGGGTGAGCGCCGCCTGCTGCGGCGCTCCGGCCTCGTCGTACAGGCTCGCGGCCTCCTCGTACAGGGCGACGGACGCGTCGAACTCGTCCTTCTCGGCCGCCCGGCTCGCCTCGTCGGCCAGCAGGTCCGCGCGCAGCCGTACGAGCGGTCCCACGGCCGGGTCGTCGGGGTGGGCGTAGCCGGGGACGGCGACGAGCGCGCGCAGCCGTGCCCAGCAGGCCGCCGCCTCCGGATGCGCCTGCTCGTCCAACTCGCGTGCGCGAACGATGAGTTCGGGCAGCGACTCGGGAACGGCCGCGGCCGTGCGGACGGTGGGCGCGGGGGCCGGGGCGGCCGGGGCCACGTCGTCGAGGCCGCGGGCGCGCAGCGTCAGTTCCAGCGCGTCCAGCAGGGGAGCGCGGTCGAGGCGGGCCCTGCGCCGGTCGGTGTGGGCCGTGGTTCCGTTGCGGGCGTCGAAGCGGGCGGCGAGGTCGTCGGCACGGTCCCGCACCTCGGCACGCAGTCCGGCCACCGTCCAGGTGCGGCCCGCGTATCCCGCGGCGGGCAGGTCACCGTGGCCGAGGAACTCCACGCGCTGGAGGAGGACCTCCACGCCGGTGAGGAAACCGAGCAGGTCCAGCGGCGAGTCGACCTCGTCGAACAGGCTCCGGTTCTCGGCCAGGAGCTCCAGGCCGCGTGCCTCGTTGCCGGTCAGTGCGCAGAACTCCAGGTGCCGGCCGACCTCCCCGGACATCGAGGGGTTGCGGCGGCAGGCGCGGTAGCCGGCGAGGTGCAGCTCGCGGGCCCGGTCGCTGCGCCCCGTACGCAGCAGCGGAAGCAGCGCGTACGAGACGGAGCGGGCGGGCTCCTCCTGGCAGGATTCCTTCCCGGCCAGGACGGGCTCCCAGGTGCGCAGCGCCCGCTCGTCGTCGCCCGCCGCGAGGTGGTACAGGCCCCGCTCGCAGATCTCACAGGCCTCGCAGTCGCTGAGCCGGGTGCGGCTCCGTCCCGCCCACAGCTCGAAGGCCGGCTCGGTGTCCTCGCCGACGTGTGCGGCGAGCCGGTACGCCTGCCCGTAGTAGGGCTGGAGCCCGAGACCGGCCTTCTCGTACCGGTCACGCATCTCCGTCAGCCACTGGCGCAGACTGGCCAGCGGTATCTCGGGCAGGGCGACCAGGGCGTTGGCCACCCACTTGAACCGCCAGAACAGCATGTGGCGCAGCCGCTCGTCGAACACGTCGGGCTGCTCGTCGAAGAGGGTGAGCAGACGGGCGAAGACGACGGGTGACTTGCGGGGTTCGGATCCGTAGGTGTACGCCTCCTGCAGTTCCAGGAGCGCGTGGACGAGCGGGACGGGCTCCGCGAACTGCTCGGCGACGTCGACCAGTTCCTCGGCCGTGACGGTGCGGGTACGGCCGTAGGGGCGCCGGTCGTTCTCCTGGAGCGCCCGGTACAGCTCGTCGGTGGTCTGGGGTGCGGTCGGCATCGTCAGCTGTCCTTGCGGAGGGCGTGGGCGAGGAGGTCGAGGAAGGAGCGGTTGATCAGGCTCGACTCGGCGGGCCTGAGCGGGCGCCGGGACAGCATCGCGGCCTGCCCGTAGAGGGCTTCGGCGCTGGTGCGGGCCAGTTCGGGTTCGTCGATGGTGACGGCGGTGCGGACCAGTGGATTGAGCTGGTTGAGGATCAGCTGGGCCCGCGGGGCCTCCTGCCTCAGGTGACCGAGGATGTCGCCCCACACCCCGCCCTGCTGCTCGCGGGCGAGCTGGGAACGGGTGCGCTCGTGCCGGGCCTCGCGGCTGTCGAGGAGGAGGGCGGGGGCGGACGCGGGCTGGAAGGTGCGCAGGGCGACGTCGCAGTCGAAGACGGCGAGGGCGTCGCGGGCCTGGGCGAGGTAGGCCGAGGCGGCCAGCTCCGTCTCCCGGTCGACGGGGTCGAGGTGAGCGGTGAGCGTGGCCGGGTCGAGGTCGGCGACACTGACCTCCGCTCTGATCTCCGGCAGCCGGTGGACCAGTTCACGGTCGTAGGTGTAGCCGCCGTTGACGACGCCGAGCCCGGCGGCCGAGGCGATCGCCGCCACCTGCCGGAACTCCTCCACGCTGGAGGTCACGAGCACGGTGCGGTGGGTGCGCGCGAACTCGTCGAGGGTGGTGTGCCCGTCGGTGGTCTCGAACGGCAGCCAGGGCAGCAGCATCCGCAGGATCTCGTCATCGTGCACGGCGAGCGACTTCACGGCCAGGTGGTGGGCCTGGAGGAAGCGGTGCAGCAGGTCCGGGTCGCTGGCGGCGGCCCGGGCGATCCAGGCCCGCAGCCGCTCGGCGAGGGCGTCGCGGACCGCGGCGAGGGTGTCGTCCTCGTACAGGGACTCGCGGGACGCCGTCGGGCGCAGGCTCTCGGCGTCGACGACGCAGCGGACGAAGAACGCCCACTCGGGCAGGATCTCCTCGGCCTGCTCGGACAGCAGCATGCCCTTGACGTGCACGCGGTGGCCGTGGCGGCGTCCGGCCGGCACGGCCTCGGGCAGCACGCACGCGATGCCCTTCAGGCCCACGGCCGGCAGGTCCAGCTCGATGGTGTCCAGCGGCGTGAACCCGAAGACGTCCGCTCCGTACGCGGCCAGCGCGCGGGAGCGTGCTCCCGGCGTGGGGTACGTACGCGCCCAGGGTGCGGGCTCGGGGTTGACGGATGCGCCCGGGCCGCCCGTCCCGTCGTCGAAGGTCACCGGGTGGCGCAGCAGGGAGCCGAAGTGCCGGGCCAGCGCGTGCACCTGGGCCGGGCGGGTCCACTCGGCCGCGTCCGCGCGCGGGGTCAGGGTCACGGTGGTGCCGGGCCGGGGGCGGGCGGAGGCGGGCAGGGTGCGGACGGTGTAGCTGCCGTCGCCGCGTCCCCGCCATTCCACAGCGGGTGCGTCGGGCGTGCGGGCGGAACGGCTGAGGACGTGGATCTCGTCCGCGACCAGGAAGCAGGAGAGCAGGCCGATGCCGAACTGGCCGATGAAGTCCGCGCGTTGCTCGGCGATCCGCTCCGCGCGCTTGCTGCTGCGGCCGATCGTGGCCAGGAAGGTGTGCACGTCGGCCTCGGTGAGACCGACCCCGTCGTCCTCGACGCGCACCACCGAACCGTCGGCGTACAGGCGGATACCGAAGGCGTCGGCGGGGGCGGCCGGTTCGAGGCTGTGCCGCGCGGTCAGCGCGTCCACCGCGTTCTGCAGCAGTTCGCGAAGGTAGACGCGGGGGCTGGAGTAGAGGTGGTGGGAGAGGAGATCGACGAGGCCGCGCAGATCCACCTGGAAGGTGCGGTCGGAGCCGGCCGGGCTGAGGGGGGTGTCGGGCAGAGTCATCGGGCAGTCCGGGGTGGGAGATGATCGAGGAGTGACGGGAGGCGTGGCCGGTTCAGGCGTTGCGCCGGGCGCGGGCGTACATCTGTTCCGGCTTCGCCATGTACTTCCAGGGCCACTCGGTGTAGGCGCCCCGGAGTTCCCGGAAGACGCGCGGCAGCGCGAGGCGCTCGGAGGCCAGGGACAAGGCCATCGCGAAGATGTTGAAGTCCTCCTGCCAGCCCGGCTGACGCACGTAGGAGGGGTGGAGGATGCTGTGCTCGGCCGCCTCCAGCAACTCGTCCTGGATCGCGGGCTTGATGAGGCAGTTCTTGCTGTCCGACTCGACCCAGTCCTCGATGTGCGCCATGGCGATCACACAGCCGAGGCGATGACCCTCGGGCGCCCCGGCGAACGCCTTACGGGCGAACGCCAGGGCCTCGCCGGGCTCGCCGCCCCAACGCGGCTGCAGATGCGACACCCACTCGATGTGGGTCTCCAGGTCCAGCGGGTCGCGGCGCAGGGCGGCGTCGAGCCGGGTCTCGTTGACGGCCGGGCCGAGCGACATGCCGCGCCCGGAGGTGAGCAGGCGGCGCCAGGGCGTGAGCCATTCCGGCCGCAACTCAGCGGCCTCCAGCAGTTGTTCCTCGGCGATGTCCAGCCGCTCGTGGAAGACCCGCCACTGCTCCTGCGTGACGTCGACGGCACGGGCGGAGGTACGCGCCTCCCAGCCCCAGACGATGTGGCGCGCCCCGGATATCAGCAGGGCCGTCGCCCGGTGCTCCTTGTCCTCCTCGACGGCCCGGCCGATCCACTCCTGGACACCGTCCAGCTCGGCCAGCTCGCCCAGGACCTGGTGGTCGCGGCCGAGGTCGAAGGGAGCCGACGCCGCCTTGACCCCCTCCCAGTCGCCCGCCTCCGCCGCCTCCACCAGGGCCAGCACCCGCGTGTCTCCGAGCGCGCGCAGCGTGTACATCCCGCGCTTCCGCCTGCGCGGGGCGGGAAGGGCGTACGGATCCGCCGCCGGTCTCTGCCTGCCCCCGCCCAACAGCTTGCCGAGCATGCCGCGCCCTCCCCAGGTTTCCGCGTGATCGTCTGGCGCAGCATAATCGGCCCCACCGACATCGCTTCCACAGGGTTTTCACCGTCGGTCCACGGCTTCGGTCCCGCCCTCGCGTCCCGTTCCCGGCCCGCCCGTGCCTCCACGGCCGACGACGGGGCGGGCGAGTTGTCCCCGCGACCGCAGCGGCCCTGGCGTCCGGGAGGGGCGTCACTGGCTGAGATGGTGCAGTTCGTTGTCGTAGAGCTCGGCAGGGTCGAGGTCCATGCCGGTGAAGTGGCCTGCCAGTTCCAGGGAGAGGATGCCGTGCAGGCGGGTCCAGAAGTGCAGGGCGCGGCGTAGGGCGGCGGGCTGCGCGGGGTGGCCGGCGGCCCATTGCCGGTGCTGGGCGAGGTGGGTCTCCAGACGGGCGTCGGGGTGGCCGTCGTCCGGGCCGGGCGCGGAACCGCCGGTGGGCTGGGCGGCGTTGAGGAGGGCTTCCATGATCTCGGAGGCGATCGCCGTGATGTCCTCGGGTGCCTGGTAGCCGGGGACCGGTGTGCCGTAGATGAGGAAGTAGCGCTGGGGGTCGTCCAGTGCCCAGGTGCGCAGCGTGTGCCCGAGTCCGGCCAGATCGGTGCCTGACGCGGCGGCGGTGCGGATGGTGTCGGCGAGGCTGCGGTAGGCGTCCCGGATCAGTTCGGTGATCAGGTCGTCCCGGCTGGCGAAGTACCGGTAGAGCGCGGGGCCGCTCATGCCCATCTGCTTGGCGATGGCGTTCAGGGAGAGCCCCGGCGCCCCGGCGGCGGCGATCTGCTCCCAGGCGCGCTCCTTGACCTCGGCCCTGACCTGGGCGCGGTAGCGCTCGCGGGGGGTCTCCTTGCCGGCGACTGCCATCTGCTGTCCTTCCCTCTTGGATAACGGGCCGCCCGGCGGCCGGGCGTGCCGGTCGACGCACGCTGTGGGTTAGAGCCTATTACGGAAGTTCTTGACCATCGCTCACGCAGTCAGTTATAACTTCTAACGGAAGCGCCAGTCACTAACGGTGCTGGCCGAGGTCGATGGAGGTCGCCATGAACGCCGCGGAGATGATCGAGGTCGTGCTGCCGGGCAAGGTCGAACCGGAGGGGCTCCAGGTGCGCCGGGCAGCCGTGCCGGTGGCCGGCCCGGGTCAGGTCGTCGTCCGGATGGAGGCGACCGGGGTCTCCTTCGCCGAGCAGCAGATGCGCCGCGGCCGCTACTACGACCAGCCGCCCTTCCCGTTCGTCCCCGGCTACGACCTGGTCGGCACGGTGGCA
>NZ_JBEYXM010000046.1:0-28105 GCF_040704595.1 Streptomyces sp. NPDC046870 | reverse complement strand
CCGACCAGTACAGCGGCAGTCGGCGGCCGACGCGCTCGGCGAGGACCAGGGCCTCGCGCAGGGTGGACTCGGCGTCGCGCAGCCGGCCCTGTCTGCGGTAGGCGAGCCCGAGGAAGGCGTTGGCCAGGGAGAGGTGGCCGCCGTGCCAGCCGGCCGTGGTGTAGACGCGCCGGGCCTCGGCGAACAGGCTCTCGGCACGGTCGAGCCGGTCGGCGTAGGTGTAGGCGCTGCCGAGCATCATCAGCAGTTCCATGCCCCACTCGGTGTCGGTCCAGCCGAGACCGGGGGCGAGGCGGCCGTTGACGAGGGCGCGGTCGCACAGGTCGATGACCTCGTCGGCGCTCTCGCCGTGGGTCATCGCGTCGAAGCCGCGCAGGATCAGCAGGGCGCGTTCGGCGTTGTCACGGCCGGTGCAGGTGCTCGCCAGCTCGGCCAGGCGCCGGGAGCGGGCCGGGGAGACGGTCTCGCCGTGGATGCCCTCCCGCATGAACTGGAAGGCCTGCAACCGCATCCGGACGGGGCCCGCCTCGTGCCGGGCGGCCTCGGCCTCGACCGTGCGGACGGCCTCCTCCAGCTGGTCGTTGTGGAGCAGTGCCTGGGAGAGGCGGACGACGGCGTCGACCCGGTCGTCGCCTCCGAGGCCGGCCATGCCGAGGGCGCTCTGCAGATGGCCGATGGTGACCGCGGGGTTGGTCAGCAGGGTGGCGCAGCCGAGTTCGTACAGGACGTGCGCGTGCACCTCGGGGAGGGGCGGCTCGGCCAGGGCGCGCTCCAGGCAGCGGCGGGCCGCGTCGGGCGCGCCGACGGCGAGGTGCTCGCGGGCGGCCTCGCGCAGCTGCTCGACCAGTTCCTCGTCGTCGTCCGGGTGCACCTTGAGCAGGTGCCGGGCGGCCTCGGCGGCGCCGCGGCCGCGTTCGGTGATCATCTGCGCGGCGACGCCGTGCATGGCGGTGCACACGCCGGGCGGGATGGAGTTGTAGACGGCGGTGGCGATGAGGGGGTGGACGAACTCCAGCTCGCCGTCGCCGCGTTCGGCGCCGGCGGGCGGCCGGGGCTCGGTGAGGATGCGGGCGCTGCACAGGAGTTCGGCGCACGTCCGGGCCAGCTCGGCCTCCATGGTGGCGAGTTCGGCGACCATGTCGACGGTGATGCCGGTGCCGAGGATGGCGGCGGCCCAGGCGAACCGGGTGGCCTCCAGGCCGAGGCCCTTGAGCCGGTCCACCAGTCCGCCGCCGCGGGCGGCGCGGTTGAGGGCGCGCAGCTCGCCCGCCTGCGCCTCGACGGGCTGGAGTTCGCTGTCCTGGACCTTGGCGAGGAGTTCCACGGTGTCGTAGGGGTTGCCGCCGGTGACGGCCCAGACCTCGCGGCAGAACGCGTCGTCGGCGTGCCGGCCCACGGTGGCGCGGGTGAGTCCGGCGGTGGCGTCCGGGGTGAGGGCGTTGAGGTTGTGGGCGGGGCGGCCCGCGGCGGCCACCGCGTCGAGCAGCCGGGCGCTGTCCCCGGCGGCCTCGCCGGGCCGGCGGGCGACCACGACGAGGACGGACAGGTCGTCGAGGCGCTCGGCGAAGGCCGCGAGCCAGCGCAGGGTCTCCTGGTCGGCCCAGTGCGCGTCGTCGACGAGCAGGACCAGCGGCCACTGGCGGCGGGAGAGCCGGCGCACGGCGGCGACGAGCCCGTCGCAGACGTACTGCGGGTCGGCGTTGTCGGCCCGCGGTTCCGCTATGCCGAGGGCGGGACCGGCGATGTCGTACCAGTCGCCGAGGTACTCGCGGGCCTCCTCGGGCAGTAAGGACAGCAGCGCGGGCTGGAGCAGCTGCCGTACGACGTGGAACGGGACGGACCGCAGCGTCTCCGCGCCGCGCGCGGACCAGACGGCGCAGCCGCGGCGTTCGGCGACGCGCCGGATCTCGGCCAGCAGCGCGGTCTTGCCGAGTCCCGCCTCGCCCCGGATGACCAGCAGGCTGCCCGCGGACGACTGGTCCGCGCACAGGACGTCGAGCGCCTGCGCGACGGTGGCGAGCTCGGCGTCCCGCTCCCACAGGGGAGCCGAGCCGGCCGCCGCCGGCCGTCCCTCCGTCATCCCGTTACCTCCCCAGGTCGCCCGAATGACGTACGGAACCCGAGCGTAGCCGTCGGGCGGGACCTCTGGTGGCGCCTCGCGGCAGCTGTTGCCCGGCCGGGTGAAACGGGGGGCGGGCGGACGACGCCGCCAGCCGCGCGACCAGCGGACGGGGTGTCAACGGCGCCTGCCCGAGGGGACCACCGAGAAATCCGGGGAGAAATATTCCGCTTCGCCCCCTTGGCGGTGGATCCTCTCATCCCGCTTTCACGCTCGCCTCATACGGTGGGGGCATGACGCAGGTGACTCCTCCCGGGTGGTACCCCGACCCCGGGCAGACGAACGACGGTCCGCCCACCGAGCGCTGGTGGGACGGCAAGGCCTGGACGGACCAGACCCGCCCCGCCGGCACGGCCGCCGCGTGGGGTCCCCCGGGCGGCCCGGCGGCGGACGGCGGACCGCAGCCGGCCGGCCCGCCCCACCCGGCCGAGCCGGCCCACCCGACGGGTCCGCCGCCCTCGGCTCCCGCCGGGTTCGGCGCCTACCCGGGGTACCCGGCACAGCAGGGGTATCCGGGCCAGCAGGGGTATCCGGGCCAGCCGGGTTACCCGGCCTATCCCGCCCAGGCGCCCGCCCCCTCCCGGCGACGGCTGCGCACGGGCATAGCCGTCGCGGTGACGGCCGCGGTCCTGGCGAGCATCGGGGTCGGCGTGTACGCCCTCACCGACGACGGCGGTGGCGGCGGTGACCGCGCCGGGTCGCGGCAGGGCCCGAGCGGCGGGCACGACGGCGGCCAGGGCGGGACGTTCGGCGGGCCCGGCGGCGGCTCGGGCGGCAGCGGCGGCCCGGGCGGCTCCGGTGGCTCCGGTGGCTCCGGTGGCTCCGATGGGGCCTCGCCGTCCCCGGGCCGGTCGGACGCGCCGAAGGTCAAGGGCGGCGGCACCGTGACGGACCCGGTCAACGGCATCAGCCTTCCGGTGCCCGAGGGCTGGACCGGACAGGCGATCAGCGTCGGGGCGCAGGTGACCTCCGACGACGCCTACAAGTGCCCGGGCAACTCGGCCCAGACGTGCACCGCGGGCGGCGCCTACACGGCCCCGGCGGTGGCGCTGGGCATCGAGGCCGACACGGCGGAGGCGGTCGCGAAGGCGGACATCGCCGCCAACGCCAAGCAGTCGTACGGCGGCACCACCTACGGCAGCATCACCTCGCACGAGGTGCTGGCCTCCCAGGCGGTGACGGTGGCCGGGCAGAAGGGCTACCTGGTGCGCTGGAAGGCGGTCACCAGCAAGGGCTCCGACGGCTATGTCGAGTCGGTCGCCTTCCCCTCCCCCGACGACGCCCGGCAGATCGTGGTGGTCCGCTTCGGCGTGGACGTCGGGCAGAAGCTGTCGGTGATCGACGAGATACTCAAGGGCATCAAGGTCTCGTCCGGCGGCGGGAGCGGCCAGGACGTCTGAGAGACGGATCGGCCGGGTGGGATTCCCCTCCGCTCAAGGGGAACCCCACCCGGCCGGGGGGTGCGCGCCGCCCCCGTCCCCACGGTGCGGCGCGGGCAGGTCACCGTCCAGTCATCCCGTGAACGGCGGCCTGGTTCTCATGTCAGTCCGAGCGAGGGCAGCACGGCGGCCTCCACGAAGCGGACGAGGTAGTCGGAGTCGGCGTACTGGCCGTCGAGCATCGGGCGCACGCGCAGGACGCCGAACATCATGGCCGGGATGTACTCCAGCGCGGGGTGGCCCGGCCTGACCTCGCCCCGGGCCACGCCCCGGGCCAGGATCTCCTGGAGCGCGGCGATCTCCGGGTCCACCAGCGCCTCGCGCAGCGCCTGGGCCAGCTCCTGGTCCGTCGTCACCGCGTGCCCCAGCGCCTGGAGCAGCCGGGTGTCCTTGCCGGACCAGTCGCCCGCGGCCCGCGCGGCCCGGCGCAAGTCCCCGGCGAGCGATCCGGTGTCGATGCCGGCGAACTTCACCTGGCGGCTGGCGCGCAGCGCCGCCGCGACGAACTGCGGCTTGGTCTTCCACTGCCGGTAGAGCGTGGACTTGCTGCACCGGGTGCTGGCGGCGATGCCCTCCATGGTGACGGAGTCATAGCCGCACTGGCGGATCTGTTCCAGCACGGCGTCGAAGAACTCCCGCTCACGCTCCGGCGTGATCTTGGAGCGGCGCGAGGCGACGACCGTGTCCGGTGCGTCCGCGGCCTGCGACGTCATGCGGTGCTTCCCCTCACTCGTGTCTGTTTCCCGTGCCCGTGCGGCGCCTGGTGCCCGTGCGCGTCCGGGGCTGTCTCCAGTGTGGCGCACATCAATCGATACGCCAGTGTACCGGTACTCCGCCGTATCGGTACACTGGCGTATCGGTACGGCAACGTATCGATGAGTTCCGGTGCGGACCGGGGCTCGCACCACTACACGCACCACCGTCAGCGAGGGGGCCGGGGGATGAATTCCCGAACCGAGCCTGCGGAGGCGGAGGGGGAACCGGAGACTCCGGCCCGTCCGTCCCTGATACGTGAGCTCCTGCTGGTCGCCGGGCTCTTCCTGGTCTACAAACTGGGCCGTCAGCTGGCCACCGGCCACACCGCGGACGCCTTCCGCAACGCCCGGCACGTCTGGCACCTGGAGCGCAGCGTCCACCTCCCCCACGAGACCGCGGTGCAGTCCGCGCTGCTGCACGGCGACACCCTCGTCCACCTGGCGAACACCTACTACGCGACCGTCCACTTCCCGGCCACGCTCGCCTTCCTGGTCTGGCTGTACCTGCGGCGGCCCGCGCACTACGTCTGGGCCCGCCGGGTCCTCGCGGTCCTCACCACGGCCGCCCTCGTGCTGCCGTTCACGTTCCCGCTGGCCCCGCCGCGCATGCTGACCGGGACGGGCCTGGTCGACACCGCCCGGCTCTACGGCCCGTCGGTGTACGGCCCGCCGTCCAGCGACCACCTCTCCAACCAGTTCGCGGCGATGCCCTCGCTGCACTTCGGCTGGGCGCTGATGGTGGCGATCGGCCTGATGGCCGCCACCCGGTCCCGATGGCGCGGACTGTGGCTGCTGCACCCCCTGGTCACCCTGCTGGTGATCGTGGGCACGGCGAACCACTACTGGCTCGACGCGGTCGTCGCCACGGCCATGCTCGGTCTCGCCCTCGCGGTCGTCCCCGCGCCGCGGCGCACGGCCAGTACGGCGGGTCGCGGCAGCGGCCTGCCGAAGCCGCGCGAGGCCGTCGTCCTGGCGGGAGCGGGCCGATGAGCGCCGCCGCCCTGGCCGCCCTCGGCCTGTCACTGGTGTCGGCCGTCGCCTACGCGCTCGCCGCCGTCGCCCAGGAACGGCTCGCCTCGCGCAGCGCCGGCACCGGCCTGCTGCGGCTGCTGGGCACCGGGGCCTGGTGGTCGGCGGTCGGGCTGAACGCCGCCGCCGCACTGCTGCACGTCGTCGCCCTGAAGTACGGCCCGCTGACCGTCGTCCAGCCGCTGGGCGCGCTCACCCTGGTCGCCGCCGTGCCCCTGGGCGCACGGGCGGCGGGGCGGCGGGTCAGCGCGGTGGAGTGGCGCGGTACGGCGCTCACGCTGCTCGGGCTCGCCGTGCTGCTGGTCACCGCCTCCGGCCCGGCGCCCGCCCGGGTGCTGTCGCTGACCGAGGCCCTCGTGGTCGCCGGTACGACCGCCGCCGCGATCGGTCTGCTGTCCCGGCCCGGCGCCCGGCCGGGCCTGCGGCACGCCACCGCGTCCGGCTTCGCCTCCGGGGTCGCCTCCGCGCTCACCCAGACCGTGACCGTGGCGGCCACGGACCGCTCGGGCCCGGCGCTGAGCACCGAGGTGATCGTGGTCGCCGTGCTCGTCGCCGCCTTCGCCGTCGGCGGGCTGCTGCTGTCCCAGACGGCCTATCGCGGCGGCCTCGGTGCCCCGCTGGCCGTGGTCACCCTGACCAACCCGGTGGCCGCCGCGGTGATCGGTCTGACCCTGCTGGGGCAGGGCCTGCGGGGCGGCGCCGCCGGGGTGCTGCTCGCCCTGGCCGGGGCGGGGCTGGCCTCCTGGGGCGTGGTGCTGCTGACCCGGGCGGCACCCGCGCCCGCCGGCCGGGACGAGGCCGGCGACGACGAGCACCCGGTGGCGGCCGTGCTGGCGCTGGAGCCGGGTACGGCGACCGCGGAACCGGTGCTGCTGCCCCGGCAGCCGGACCAGCCGGGGCACCTCACGGCACTGTGACCCGCCGGGCGTACGGCGGCGGCCGGTGCGCGGAACCTTCCGCGGGCACCGGCCGCCGTCGCCGTGCTGCCTCCGCCCTGTCCGGGCGCGCCGGTCAGCCCCAGCCGCGCGCGTCCTGCTTGAGCGCGGTGTCCACCGTCAGCGCCGTGGCCACCACGAGGCTCAGCAGCGGTTCGGGCAGCTGGTAGTGGACCTGGAGGACGTAGTTGTCCGCCGTGGTGAACAGCGTCTTGGCGAGACCCTCCCAGGTCTTGGTGATCCGGGCGACCTCGTTGTCGGCGTGGTCGACGATCGCGAAGTTCCAGGCCCGCCAGTTCTCCGCCTTGATGGCGCCGACCTGCTGGCCGTTCGCCGTCATCGCGAAGTTGATCTTCCCGATCATGTTCTTCTGGACGATCTCACCGACCGGCGAGCCGTCCGGGCGGGTCACGATCACCCGCGACTTGAAGATCTTCGCGGGCCGGGTCAGCAGCAGCTGCGGCCGGCCGTGGGCGTCGCGGATCTCCAGCTTGTGGGTGAGGAACTGGTCCAGGCTGGAGACGAAGCGCAGGATCTTGCGCAGTACGCCCTGACCGACCTGGGTGACCGAGCCGATCTCCCGGCCGTTCTGATCCATGACCTTGTACTCGTTGGTCAGCTCGATCAGCTTGGCCTTCTGGTTCACGACCAGGACGGGTTCGGTGAAGAGGGTCCCGCCACCGGGCCCGCCGCCGGCGACGCCGGCCTGCTGCTGCACCTGGCGCTGCACCCTGGCGTCACCGGCCTGCTGCTGCGGGAAGGCCGCCGGCTGCGGCGGAACCTGCCCGGCCTGCTGCTGGGCCGGGTTGGTGTGCTCGGTCCACTGCGTGCCGTCCCAGTAGCGGAGCGTCTGCGCCGCTCCGTGCGGATCCGGGTACCAGCCAGCAGGAGTGTTCGATTGCGTGGTCACCGGGGCACACTACCCTGATGTGACCGGTACCTGACCAGTCCGCACGGAGCGGTGCTCATCGCCCGTTCACCCCGTGACGATCGCCGGGTCGCTGACGCCGGGCCGCCCGTTCTCCACGTGCCCGGTGAAGACGCGCACGAAGGCCGGGTCGGCCTCGGAGGTCACGGTCAGGTCGTACCAGCGCTTGCTGGCCGCGAGCGCCACGGTGTGACGCACGGTCGCCCCGGGCCGGACCGACACTGTCACCGGCTTGCCGCCGTAGCCGTTGACCAGCTTCAGCTTCGCCGTACCGGAGCCCTGGTTGGTGAAGGTGAGCTCGACGTCGTCGCCCTCGTGCCGCGCGGTGACCTCGGGGCCGGCGACCTTGTTGCGGCCCTTGAAGACGCGCAGGAAGCCGTTGGGGCCGTGCACGGAGAGGTCGTAGTCGCCGCCGGAGTACGCCGAGTTCCAGGTGTCCGAGAGCGTCTTGCCGGCCTCCGTGGTGTACGTCCAGGGGCCGTCGGTACGGCTGTTGGACGTGACGAGGAAGACCGCGCCCGCATGCGCCCCCGAGGCGAACGTGAGCGTGAACCTGCCGGCCGCGGTGTCCGCCGAACCGTCGACCACCGGGGCGTACTTCAGGGGGCGGGTGGGCCGGCTGCCCCGCTCCTGCCGGGGCAGGGTGCCGTTGGCGGGAGGCGTGGGCACGTAGTCGGGGTGGCGGTCGTGGTCCTTGGGCAGGTAGCCGGCCGTGGAAGGCAGCACGACCCGCCCGGTGTCCTTGCGGGAGAAGTCGAAGGCACTCGTCAGGTCGCCGCACACGGCCCGCCGCCAGGGCGAGATGTTCGGCTCCTGGACACCGAAACGTCGCTCGATGAACCGGATGATCGAGGTGTGGTCGAGGGTCTCCGAGCAGACGTACCCGCCCTTGCTCCAGGGGGAGACCACCAGCATCGGCACCCGCTGGCCGAGCCCGTAGGGGCCGGCGGGGTGGCCGGCGTCGCCCTTGAACAGGTCCGGCGCGGGGTAGACCGTCGACCTGCCCTGGGCGGCCGAGGCCGGCGGGTAGGGCGGGATGACGTGGTCGAAGAAGCCGTCGTTCTCGTCGTAGGTGATGAACAGCGCGGTCTTCCCCCACACGTCGGGGTCGGAGGTGAGCGCGTCCAGGACCTGGGAGACGTACCAGGCGCCGTAGTTGGCGGGCCAGTTCGGGTGCTCGGTGAAGGCCTCGGGGGCGACGATCCAGGAGACCTGGGGCAGCTTGCCCGCCCGGACGTCCGCCTTCAGCTGGTCGAAGAAGCCCTCGCCCTTGCGGGCGTCGGTGCCGGTGCGGGCCTTGTCGTACAGCGGGTCGCCGGGCTTGGCGTCGCGGTACTGGTTGAAGTACAGCAGCGAGTTGTCGCCGTAGTTGCCGCGGTAGGCGTCGTCGATCCAGCCCCAGCCGCCGTTCGCGTCGAGGCCGTCGCCGACGTCCTGGTAGATCTTCCAGGAGACCCCGGCCCGCTCCAGGCGCTCGGGGTACGTGGTCCAGCCGTAGCCCGCCTCGTCGTTGCCGAGGACCGGGCCGCCGCCCTTGCCGTCGTTGCCGGTGTACCCGGTCCACATGTAGTAGCGGTTCGGGTCCGTGGAGCCGATGAACGAGCAGTGGTAGGCGTCGCAGATGGTGAAGGAGTCGGCGAGCGCGTAGTGGAAGGGGATGTCGTCGCGGGTGAGGTACGCCATCGTCGTGGCGGACTTGGCGGGCACCCACTTGTCGTACTTCCCGCCGTTGAAGGCGGTGTGTCCGTCGTTCCAGCCGTGCGGGAGGTCCTGGATGAAGGCAAGGCCCAGGTCGTCGGCGTCCGGGTGGAAGGGCAGGACGTCCTTCGTGCCGTCGGACTGCTTCCAGACGGACCTGCCGTTCTGGGTGACCGAACGGGGGTCGCCGAAGCCGCGGACTCCTCGGAGCGAACCGAAGTAGTGGTCGAAAGAACGGTTCTCCTGCATGAGGACGACGATGTGCTCGACGTCCTCCACCGAGCCGGTGCGGTGGTGGGCGGGCAGGGCGGCCGCGCGCTGGATGCTGCTGGACAGCGCCGTGAACGCCGTGGTGGCGCCCGCGATCTGGAAGAAGCGCCGCCGGTTGACTTCGGGCATGGGTGAGGGTCCTCTCGTCCTGACGTACGCGATACCCGCGAGATGACGGAATGCGCGCGGAGCGAGTGTTCCAAGAGCAGCGAACGTCAGGGAAGGGTGCGGTGGCGCGCACATGAAGTCGTGGGTACGGGAGGAGACCGGGTGCCGACCGGAGTCTCACCAGCCCCGTGGCGGTACGCGGGCGCCCCGGCCCGTCGTGGTGCCGGGGCGCCCGGTCCGGGCGGTGCGGGACGGGTCGGTCAGGACGTCTGGTACGCCTCCACCTCGCTGAACTGGCCGGCCGGCCAGCCCGTGTTGGCGGTGACGGTCAGGCGCAGGTAGCGCAGGTTCGTGCCGCTCGGCAGGGTCACGGTCGCGGTGTTGCCGGTGGCCGGGTCGAAGCGGTAGCCCTGTGCTCCCAGGACGGTCGAGTAGCCGGAGCCGTCGGTGCTGCCGAGCACCGTGACGGTCTGGGTGCGGGCGCCCCAGGCCGAGGACGGCGGCAGCTTCAGCACCAGGCGGCGCACGGCGTAGGAGGAGCCGAGGTCGACGGTGAGGGACTGCGGGAAGGCGTTGTTGGTGGACTCCCAGTACGAGTTCGCGTCGCCGTCGACCGCCTTGCCCGGGGTGTAGACGTCCTGGGAGCCGGTCGCGGTGGCCGGGCGGCCCTTGGCGAGGTTGCGGTTCGGGTCGGGTTCCGGATTGCCCTGGCCGGGCTGCGGCCAGGTGGAGCAGTCCGACCAGGTGCTCGACCAGCCGGAGTTGCCGCCGCCGTCGGTGAGGGCGAAGGAGCCGGAGTTCGCCGGGTAGGGGCAGTTGTAGACGCCGGCCGCGCCGACCTGGGTCGCGGTGACGTTCTTGAAGGTCGCCGCGCCCTGCGCCTCGGCCTGGACCACGACCGTGCCGGTGTTCCGCACCGTCGCGCCGGTGACGTTGACGTTGCGCACCGGGTAGCCCTGCCCGCCGCCGGAGACGAACTCGAAGGCGCTGTAGGGGCTGTCGGTGATCGTCGTGTTGGTGATGTTGACGGTCGCGTTGATCGCGCTGTCGTAGGAGTCGACGCGCAACGCGCCCATGGGGTGGTTCCAGTTGGGGTTCATCGCGCCGGTGCGCACCAGGGTGTTGCCGTCGACCGTGATGGTGCCGGCGAGGGGGTGGAACGGGTCGAGGAACTTCTGGTTGGAGATGGCGATGCCGCTGCCGAGGGCGTTGGTGTCGGAGACCAGGTTGTTGCGTACGGCGATGTCGGTGCCGCCGTAGATGGCGATGCCGTTGGCGAGGTTGGGCTGCGAGATCGTGTTGTTGTCGAAGCTGGAGTCGGTGTCCGGGGAGTACAGCGACCACATGGCGAGGGAGTCGTCGCCCTGGTTGCGCAGGAAGTTGTTGCGGACGCGGACGCCCTTCGCCGTGCCGTTGAGGTTGAGTCCGTCGGCGGTGGTGTCGAGGATGCGGTTGTTCTCCACCACCAGGTTGTCGTTGTTGCCCGTGAGCCACAGGCCGACCTTCAGGTGCTGGATCCACATGCCGGAGACCGAGCTGTTCGGCCCCAGCGAGCCGTTGACGAAGTTGTCCGGGCTGGAGTCGACCCGTTCGGTCACCTCGCCGATGACCGCGAAGTCCTTGATGCGGACGTTGCCCGCCGAGCCGGACTGGTCGATGAAGCGGGAGGTGTGCACGACCGAGTACCAGCCGCCCGCGCCCTGCAGGGTCACGTTCTGCACGCCGCTGAGCGAGGAGGTGAGGCGGTAGTCGCCCGGCGGTATCCACACGGTGCCGCCCTGGGCGGCGGCGATGGCGTCCCGGAAGGCCTGGGTGGAGTCGCCGTTGCCGCTGGGGTCGGCGCCCTTGGAGACGACGGACACCGAACCGGCGGGCTGGCCCGCGGCCGGGGCGACCTGTTCGAAGTCGGCGACGTCGACGGTGACCTGGACGCCGGCCGCCTCCACGGCGACCTTGTCGCCGGCCTGCACGTTCTGCCCGAGCAGCATCCGGGTGTTGTCGAAGAAGTGGTGCGTCTTCGCGCCGGGGATCCAGCCGGTGTCGATGTACGAGTACTTGGACGTCACAGGCAGGGTCTTGGCGAGCCTGGTGCCGTTGACGTACACGTTCAGGGCACCGGACTGGCCGTCCGGCACGCTGTAGGCGACGTTCACCGCGTTGGCGGCCCGCGGCACGGTGAACTCCACCCGCTGCCCGGGGGACAGCCGGACGGCCTGCCGGCCGGAGGCCTCCGAGGCGAGGCTGCCCTGCGTGTAGTCCGGGCCGATCTTCGTGCCGTTGCCGGCCGCCGACTCGGCCTCCACGGAGGTGAAGGGGAGGGTGGCGCCCGCGGCCGCGTGGGCGGCCGGGGCGATGCTGACGAGCATGCCGGCGGCGAGGGCGACGACCGCCCCGATGGCCGGCATGCGCCGGAGGTGTCCGGCGGTGCTGCTGTGCATGTGCTGATCCCTTCGTGGTGGGGGTGCGTGGGATAGCAAGGTGCGTACGGGCCAGGCTCAGGCGCGCAGCCAGGCCGCCGTGTCCCGCGGCAGCCGTCCCGCGTCGTCCAGCGGGCCGCTGCTGAGCAGGAGCTGCGAGTGCGCGGGCAGGCCGGCGGGCGTGGCCGCGAGATTGACCACGCACAGCGCGTCCGCGCGGGAGAAGGCCAGCACGCCGTCGGGGGCGGACAGCCAGGTCAGGGGGCCGTCGCCGAACTCCGGGCGCAGCGCGATGGCCTCGCGGTAGAGGGCGAGCATGGAGTGGGGGTCGCGCTGCTGCCGGTCGACCGCGTACGAGGGCCAGCCGGCCGGCTGCGGCAGCCAGGGCTCCTCGCGGGAGCCGAATCCGGCGTACGGCGAACCGGCGGCCCACGGCAGCGGCACCCGGCAGCCGTCACGGCCGGGGTCGGCGCCCCGCGAGCGGAAGTACATCGGGTCCTGGACGCGGTCGGCCGGGATGTCGGCCTCCGGCAGGCCCAGCTCCTCGCCCTGGTAGAGGTACACCGACCCGGGCAGCGCCAGGGACAGCAGGGCGGCGGCCCGCGCCCGCCGGGTGCCGAGAGCCAGGTTCGTGGGGGTGCCGAAGGCCTTGGTGGCGAAGTCGAAGGCGGTGTCCTCGCGGCCGTACCGGGTGACCGTGCGGGTGACGTCGTGGTTGCACAGCACCCAGGTGGCCGGGGCGCCGACGGGGGCGTGCTCGGCGAGGGTGGTGTCGATGGAGGCGCGCAGCCGGGCGGCGTCCCAGGGGCAGGACAGGAAGGAGAAGTTGAAGGCGGTGTGGAGTTCGTCGGGGCGCAGGTAGCGGGCGAAGCGTTCGGGGTCGGGCAGCCAGACCTCGCCGACGAACACACCGCCGTACTCGTCGGCGACCCGGCGCCAGGAGCGGTAGATGTCGTGGAGCTCGTCGCGGTCGACGAACGGGTGCGGCCGCGGGTGCGCGGCGAGGTCGGGGAGGTCCGGGTCCTTGGCGAGGAGGGCGGCGGAGTCGATGCGGACGCCGGCGACGCCCCGCTCGAACCAGAAGCGCAGGATGTCCTCGTGCTCCTGGCGGACCGCCGGGTGGGCCCAGTTCAGGTCGGGCTGTTCGGGGGTGAACAGGTGCAGGTACCAGTCGCCGTCGGGCAGCCGGGTCCACACCGGGTCGGTGGAGCCGACGAACTGGGACGGCCAGTCGTTCGGCGGGAGTTCGCCGTGCGCACCGCGGCCGGGCCGGAAGTGGAACAGCTCGCGCTCGGGGCTGCCCGGCCCTGCGGCGACCGCGGCCCGGAACCAGGGGTGCTGGTCGGAGACGTGGTTGGGCACGATGTCGACGATGGTCCGGATGCCCAGCTCACGGGCCTCGGCGATCAGCTTCTCGGCCTCGGCGAGGGTGCCGAAGGCGGGGTCGATGGCCCGGTAGTCGGCGACGTCGTAGCCGCCGTCCTTCAGCGGGGACACGTACCACGGCGTGAACCACAGGGCGTCCACGCCGAGTCCGGCGAGGTACGGCAGCCGGGCGCGGACGCCCGCGAGGTCGCCGGTGCCGTCGCCGTCGCCGTCCGCGAAGCTGCGGACGTACACCTGGTAGATGACGGCCGAGCGCCACCAGTCAGGGTCCTTCCGGGCATGGCTGGGCTGTCCCACTGGGCTTGCCTTTCTGTAGACGGGTCGGCGGCGTCAGCCCTTGGTGCTGCCCGCGCTGATCCCCGCGATGATGTGCCGCTGGAAGACGAGGAACAGCGCCACCATCGGGATGCTGGCGATCACCATCGCGGCGATGAGCACGGTGAGCTGGATGTTCTGCGACAGCTGGACCAGGGCGACGCTGATCGGCTGCTTGCCGGTGTCGGAGAAGACCATCAGCGGCCACAGGAAGTCCTGCCACACGGCGACCAGCGCGAAGATCGACACCACGCCGAGCACCGGCCGGGACATGGGCAGGACGACGGACCACAGGATGCGGAGCTTGCCGGCGCCGTCGATCTCGGCGGCCTCCAGGACATCGCGCGGCAGCTGATCGAAGAAGCGTTTGAGCAGGTAGAGGTTGAAGGCGTTGGCGACGGCCGGCAGCCAGATGGCGAGGGGGTCGTTGAGCAGGCTGGTGTGGATCAGCGGCAGGTCGGCGACGGTCAGGTACTTCGGGACGACCAGCGCCTGCGCCGGGACCATGAGGGTGGCGAGGATGCCGCCGAGGACCACGTTGCCGAAGGCGGGCTTCAGCTTGGACAGGGAGTAGGCGGCGGCCGTGCAGAACACCAGCTGGAAGGCCCAGGCGCCGGCCGCCTGGACGAGCGTGTTCCCCAGGTGCCGGGGCAGCTCCATGAGGTCCCAGGCGTCGGTGTAGCCGCTGAGGTGCCAGTGCTCGGGGAGGAGCGTCGGCGGGGTGCGGGCCACCTCGTCCGGGGACTTCAGGGCGCCGGTCGCCATCCAGTACACCGGGAAGAGGAAGGCGAGGGTGAAGAGGACGACGACGGCCGTGAACACCGTCCAGTACAGGGCCTTGCCGCGGGGGCGGGCGAGGGTGGCCGGGGAGATCAGGGTGCGGGTGCCGGTGGTCATGCGTCCCCCTCGGAGCGGGTGAGCCGCAGGTAGACCGCGGAGAAGGCGCCGAGCAGCAGCAGGAGCATCACGCTGAGGGCGCAGGCGCCGCCGAAGTCGTTGTAGAGGAAGGCGTACTTGTAGATGAGGTAGAGGACGGTGACGGTGGCGTTCTCGGGGCCGCCGCCGGTGATGACGAACGGTTCCGTGAAGACCTGCATGGTGGCGATGATCTGGAGCAGCATCAGCATCAGGATCACGAACCGGGTCTGCGGGACCGTGACGTGCCGGACGCGCTGGAGGAGGTTCGCGCCGTCCAGTTCAGCCGCCTCGTACAGCTCGCCGGGGATGGACTGCAGGGCCGCCAGGTAGATGAGGACGGTGCCGCCCATGTTGGCCCACGTGGCGACGATGACCAGGGAGATCAGGGCGGTGTCGGTGCCGTTGGACCAGTTCGAGGTGGGCAGGTGCAGCAGGCGCAGCGTCTCGTTGGCGAGGCCGGCCCCGGGGTCGTAGAACCACTTCCACAGCAGGGCGCTGACCACCGGCGGGATCATCACCGGCAGGTAGACCACGACCCGGAAGAAGGCCTTGGCGTGCCGCAGTTCGTTGAGCACGAGGGCCAGCACGAAGGGGATCGCGAAGCCGATCAGGAGGGCCAGCAGGGTGAACGTGAGGGTGTTGCGCCAGGCGGCCGTGAACTCGGGGTCGTGCAGGACCCGGGTGAAGTTGGCGGTGCCGACCCACTCGGGCGCGGAGCCCGGGGTGTACTTCTGGAAGGCGATGACGACCGCGCGGATCGCCGGGTACCAGGAGAACAGGGCGAAGCAGAGCAGGCCGCCGAGGAGGAAGCCGTAGGCGCGGACCTGGTCGGCCAGGCGGCGCCGCCTCCGGTCCCCTGCCGGGGGCGGCGCCGGGACCGGGGGGACGGCGGCGTGCGTCGCCGGCCGTCGCTCGGCCGTCTTCGTCATGGCGGTCAGCTCCGGGCCAGAATGCTGTCGATCTTGCCGGACGCCTCCTTGAGGAGCTGGTCGATGTCGGCGTCCTTCTTGGTCAGGACGGCGGAGACGGTGCCGTCGAGGACGGAGTAGATCTGCTGGGCGTGCGGCGGCTCGATCTTCAGCTGGAGCTGGTGGTTGCCGTCGAGGAACGCCTGGTAGTTCTCCACCGGGACGTTGGCGTTGGCCTTCTTCACCCGCTGGTCGGTGGCGTCGGCGGCACCGGTGAACAGGCGCGGCTCGGGCAGCCCGACGGGTGCGTCGTGCTTCTTGGCGCGCGCGTAGTCGCCGAGGAAGCCCTTGCCGGGGGTGAGGAACATGTGGTCGAGCCACTTCAGGCCGGCCCGGATCTGGGCGGGGGTGGCCTTCTTGTTGAACATGTAGCCGTCGCCGCCGATGAGGGTGCCCTTGCCGCCCGGCATGGGAGCGAGGGCGAGGTCCTTGTAGTTGCCGCCCTTCTCCTTGACGAGGATCGGGATGTTGTCGGGGGCCGCGAGGTACATGCCGAGCTTGCCCGAACCCATCATCTGCTGCACGTCGTTGATGACGAGGAGCTGCTTGCTGCCCATCGAGTCGTCGTTCCACCGCATGTCGTGCAGGTTCTCCAGGACGGCACGGCCCTCGGGGGTGTCGACGGTGGCCTTCTTGCCGTCCGCGCTGACGACGTCGCCGCCCTGCGAGTACAGCTCGGCGGTGAAGTGCCAGCCGCCCTGGTTCTGCGCGCTGTAGTCGGCGTAGCCGACGGTGCCGTCGCCGAGGGCGGCGATCCTCTTGGCGGCGGCGCGGACCTCGTCCCAGGTCGCCGGGGGCTTGTCGGGATCCAGGCCGGCCTTCCGGAAGAGCGCGCGGTTGTAGATCAGCCCCATGGAGTATCCGGTGCGCGGGATGCCGTAGACCTTTCCGTCGACGGTGTAGATGTCCCGCAGCTGCTTCTGGATGCTGTCGTAGCTCTTGAGTTCCTTCAGGTACGGGGTGAGGTCGGCGGCCTGGCGGACGTCGACGACGTGCCGCGCGTCCGTGAAGTACGTGTAGAACACGTCCTCCATCTGGCCGCCGGCGAGCTTGGCGTCGAAGGTCTTGGGGTCCTGGCAGGGGAAGGCGTCGTGCGCGACGACGTCGATGTCCGGGTTGGCCTCCTCGAAGGCCGCGGTGTCCGCCTCGAAGAAGGAGCGGTCGAGCTTGGCGCTCCTCGGCGGTTCGCAGTTGACGGTGATGCGGGTCTTGCCGCTCGCCGAATCGTCGTCACCGGACCCGCAGGCGGTGGCGGCGAGGGCGAGGGAGGAACAGACGCCGATCGCGAGGACGGCACGGCGGAACCCGGTGTGTCTCATCGGTGGACCCCTCATGGCACTCATGGCAGGAGCGGTGGGCGTCGCACACTCAAGCACCGTCGACATCGGCGCGCAAGATGTCGCGCGGAATCTGCAATTGTTCGACAGTCGGGTGGATCTTCCGGAGTTCAGTCGCGCGGAGCTTGCGCGGTGGAGCCGCGCACCACCAGTTCCGGCTCGAACAGCAGCTCCTCGGCGGGTACGGCGGTGCCCCCGATCCGCGCGTTCAGCAACTCCACGGCCGCGCGCCCCATCGCCTCGATGGGCTGGCGGACGGTGGTCAGCGGGGGCTCGGTGCAGTTCATGAACGCCGAGTCGTCGTAGCCGACGACCGAGATCCGGCCCGGGACGTCGTGGCCCTTGCGGCGCGCCGCCCGGACGGCACCGAGCGCCAGCGGGTCGGAGGCGCAGATGATGCCGGTGACGCCCCGGTCGATCAGGCGTGCGGCGGCGGCGTGCCCTCCCTCGAGGGAGAAGATGGCCCGCGCGACGAACTCGTCCGGCAGATCGCCGGCGATCGCCCGGGCGGCCGCCAGCTTGCGCGCCGACGGCACGTGGTCGCCGGGGCCGAGCACCAGCCCGATGCGCTCGTGGCCGAGGGAGGCCAGGTGCCGCCAGGCCTGCTCGACGGCCACGGCGTCGTCGCAGGACACGCCCGGGAAGCCGAGATGTTCGATGGCCGCGTTGACCAGCACGACCGGGATGTTGCGCTCGGCGAGCAGCCGGTAGTGGTCGTGCGGCGCGTCGGCCTGGGCGTACAGGCCGCCGGCGAAGACGACGCCGGAGACCTGCTGCTGGAGCAGCAGCTCGACGTAGTCCGCCTCCGACACCCCGCCCTTGGTCTGGGTGCACAGCACCGGGGTCAGCCCCAGCTGGGCCAGTGCGCCGCCGATGACCTCGGCGAACGCCGGGAAGATGGGGTTCTGCAACTCGGGCAGCACGAGACCGACGAGCCGGGCGCGCTCACCGCGCAGCTGGGTCGGGCGCTCGTAACCGAGGACGTCGAGAGCGGTCAGCACCGCCTGCCGGGTGGCCTCGGAGACTCCGGGCTTGCCGTTGAGGACCCGGCTGACCGTGGCCTCGCTGACCCCGACCTTCTTCGCCACTTCCGCAAGTCGTCGCGTCATGGACGCAAGCGTAGCGCAAATCACGCAAGCGGCTTGCGTTGCGGTCCCGGAGGAGTCGGCGGGGCTCCTGAGCCGCTGGAGCAGAGGAGGCGTCGCCGCAGCGGTCGCTCGTGCCGACGGAGGCGGCCGTGAGCGAGGAGGCGGCGGGCGCGGGAGCCGGTGGTGCCGAAGAAGTCGAGGAGTCGCGGGGAACCGGACGAGTCGGGGGCGTACGCGAGGAGCCGGGCGCCGGAGGAGTCGGCGACGTGCGCGGGCAGTCGTTGACGCGCCGGAGGAATCGGGTGTCCGCACGGGCTCGGTGGTGCGCCCGGGGAAGACACCGCTCGGTGAACCGCTGTGCCGGCCCGGCGCCGTCGGCGACCTGAACGCCGGCGGTGCCGGGTCAGTCCTCCGTCGGCACGACCGTCAGGTGCGAGGCGGCGTCCCGCGGGCGGCGCGGACGGCGCACCGGCACGGCCGGCCGGCGGGGATCGCGCAGGACCATCGTCAGCCGCCGGTAGCCCAGCTCCCGCAGCGGCTGCGGGATCTCCTCGACGATGCGGCACTCGGTGCGTCCGCGCCGCGGGTCCGGGTGGTGCAGGAGGCGTACGGCGCCGTCGAGGCGGGTCGCGGTCTCGCCGACGGCCCGTATCCAGTGCGGCAGGCCCTGCCGGTAGGCGGCCTCCATGATCGGGTCCTGGGCGATCTCCCGGCGCACGGACTGGAGTTCGTGGTCGTGCCCGTGGGTCTCCAGGGCGGTGCGGAGCTGGGCCAGCATCGGCAGGCACCAGCCGGGTTCGTGTTCGCCGAGGACCTCGCCGGCGTCGGGGTGGAAGAGCACGAACCGGAGGAAGTTCTCCCCCGGCATGGCCGTGGGGTGGGGGCGCACGCCCTGGAAAAGTGTCTCGAACGCGCTGTTGGCCATGACCACGTTCCAGTGGTGGTCGACGACCAGGGACGGGCAGGACTGTGACTCCAGCAGCGCTCCGTAGTCCTGGAGGTACGCCTGGATCTCGCAGGTGTCGGGGACGGGCCGCGGTGCCGGCCGCTGCCCTCCTGCCTGATGTGCCATCGGGAGGTCACCCCTCTTGCCTCTGCGGCCTTTCTCGCGGCGATGCGATCCTGCTGCCCAGGCAAGAGCCATGTCAACTATCGTGGCATTTCGTGCCGGTCGACGGCTGAAATTCGCCACAGTTGTGGCGACACCTGGATGTGAGTTCGAGACACCGGCTACTCTCCGGGAAGTTCACGGCGATCGCTCGTGAGAAGCACGGACGCATCTGAAGCCCTCTAGAGACGTAGGAGTTCTGTCGGTGACGGATGGCTACGAGGATCCGGACGCCTCGGCGACCGCCCAGCTGCCGGCCGTCGTCGCCCGCGTCACCGCGCTCGCCGACCGCCTCGGCGTCCCGCACGCCGAGGTCTTCGACGTGAGCCGGCTCTCGATCGCCTGCGGGGTGCCGGAGCCGGTGGTCAAGGCCCTGCTCAGCGGTCGGCCCGCGGGCGAGCCGGACGTCCAGGCCCGCTTCCTGCAACGCCTGGACCTGCTGCGCCGCACCCGGCTGAAGCCGGGCGGACGCCGGTACACCCAGCAGGAGATCGCCGACGGCGCGGGCATGTCCCGGCAGCAGGCCGGCGCCCTCATCAACGGCGACCGGCGGCCCACCATGGAGCACTGCGACGCCCTCCAGCGCTTCTTCCGGGTGCACGCGGGCTTCCTCACCGCGGAGGACCCCGAGGCGCTGGCGGGCGCGCTGCAGCGCACGGAGCAGGAGCTGCTGCAGAAGCTCGCGGACCGGGAGCGGGCCGCCGCCGAGGACCCGGAGGACCCGCTGGAGCGGCTGCTGCAGGACCACGGCGTGCGCGGAATCGCCTGGCGCGCCGCGCAGTTGCCCACCGACCAGCACCGGGACAAGGTCGCCGAGTGGCTCGACATGCTCCTGGAGAGCGTCAAGCGGCCCGAGTCGTGAGCCGGGGGAGAACTGTGGGCATCGGCAGGGACATGCGCCGGCTGTGCAACGAACTGGTGGGCGGGCTCACGCTGCCCGTGCCCGCGCCTCCGGACGAGCTGTACCGCGCGCTGTGCCAGGCGATGGGCCGCCGGCGCGGGCGTCCGGTGCACTTCCGCACGGCCGCCTTCCCGCCCGGCACGGCCAGCGGACTGTGGCTGGACCTGACCGACCGGGACGTCGTCGTGGTGGAGGAACGCACCGCCCCCGACCACCAGTTGGTGATCCTGGGCCACGAGCTGTGGCACATGCAGGCCGACCACTGCGGGCTCCACATGGACGGCGTCGGCGCCGCCACCCGGCTGCTGAGCGACCACACCGACCAGGAGGCGCTCCAGGCGGCGGTGCAACGCGTCGCGGCCCGCAGCCGCTTCGACGTCGCCGAGGAGCGGGACGCCGAGACGTTCGGGCTGCTCCTGGCCAGCAAGTGCCGCACATGGCTGGCGGGTTCGGCGTTGCGCGGGCCGGTGCAGCGGGACGGCGTGGCCGGCCGCATCGAGGCGTCGCTGGGGTACCCGGGCCCGCAGGGCTGAACTGGACCGGGCACGCCGGCCGGGCGGCCCTGTGCCGCCGGGGCGCGCTCGACGCCGCGCACGGAGGGGCCGGTGTCCCGCCGCGGCGGAGCCGGGTACGGGGCACGGAAGTTGAGAAACGTTTCGCCTGGTCGGGCGGCATGTGGTGCGGGGTGATCGGGGCGGTTCCGCCTCGGCTAAGCGGGCTAACCGGCGCGGGGCCGGGCGGCGTTGTCAGTGGTGGGCGGCAAGCTGGGAGTGTGCGCCGTACGACGCGGTGCACGGCGCCGCAGGGCGCGTGACCGTGACGCCTACTCGGGGAGAGCCGACCGATGCCCACCGCCGTACTGACCGACCGCGAGCGCACCGCCGTACAGGCCTACCTGCGTCTGCTGCACACGGTGCGCGCCGCCTTCGACGGACCGCCGGGCGAGGACCGGCCCGCCGTCGTCCCGCCCGTCGTGCTCGCGGAGGCGGAACAGGCTCTGGTCCGGGCGGGGCTCGCGGGCAACGAGGCGGAGTTCTTCCGGCTCCTGCGCGACTGGTGCCGGCCCGACTGAGCGCCGTGCCGGCCCGGTGCCGCCGCCGTCACCCGGACGACGGGCAGGCGGTGGCGGTGGGGACGCGGGGGGACCGCCGTCAGGGGTGCGGGGCGGGGTGGGGTATGACCACCGAGGTGGCCACGACGCCGTGCCGCACGGCCCACCGGCCCTCGAACGTCTGGAGCCGGGTGCCGCCGACCAGCGGGCCGGGCACGAGGAGCTCGGCGTGCAGGGCGCCGGAGGCTCCACCCTCGGCGTCCGGCCGTACGGTGATGTCGGCCTCGGAGAAGTCCAGCCACTGGCGGGTGAGCGGGAACCACGCCTTGTACACGGATTCCTTGGCGCTGAACAGCAGCCGGTCCCAGTGCACGGCGGGCCACCGCGCGGCCAGCCGGCCGAGCCGGTCGGCCTCGGCGGGCAGGAAGACGGAGGGGCCCACTCCTTCCGGCAGCGGGCCGTGCGGTTCGGCGTCGATCCCCAGGGAGACGAGGTCGGTGGCGCGGACCAGCGCGGCGGCGCAGTAGCCGTCGCAGTGGGTCATGCTGCCGAGCAGCCCGTCCGGCCAGTGCGGAGCGCCCCGCTCGCCGGTGAGCACGGGCTGCGGCGGCACGCCGAGCTTCTCCATGGCGCGCCGGGCACAGCCCCGGACGGCCGCGAACTCACGGCGCCGCTTGGCCACCGCGCGCGCGACGAGCGCCTCCTCCGCCGGGTGCAGCGGGGAGTCCCACAGCGGGTCGTCAGCGCGCGCCTCCACGGCCACGACCGACTCCGGGAGCAGCTCCTCGATCACCTGCTTCGACCTCCATCGGCAGGACGCGGCGCAGCCTTCCCGGCGGATCCGGACGCTTGCGCCACTCGCGGGGGTATCCCACGGAGACCTCCATGAAGCGGACTCCGTCGTGCCAGGTGGTGCGGGGGATGTGCAGATGGCCGTAGACCATGGTGGCGACCCGGAACCGGCGGTGCCAGTCGGCGGTCAGCGTGGTGCCGCACCACATGGCGAACTCGGGGTGCCACAGGACCTCGGTGGGGTGCCGGTCCAGCGGCCAGTGCCCGGCCAGCACGGTCGGCAGATCCTCGGGCAGCTCGGCCAGCCTGCGCTCGGTCTCGGCGACCCGGGCCCGGCACCAGGCCTCACGGGTCGGGTAGGGGTCGGGGTGCAGCAGGAACTCGTCGTTGCAGACGATGCCCGTGCTCTCCGCGTAGGCCAGGCCCTCCGCCTTGGTGGTGGAGCCGGCCGGCAGGTACGAGTAGTCGTAGAGCAGGAAGAGCGGGGCCACGGCGACCGGGCCGCCCGCGCCGCGCCACACGGGGTAGGGGTCCTCGGGGGTGACGACGCCCAGCTCGCGGCACACCTCGACCAGGTGCTCGTAGCGGGCGACGCCACGCAGCGTGACCGGGTCGCTCGGGTGCGTCCACAGCTCGTGGTTGCCGGGTGCCCACAGCACCTTGCTGAAGCGGCTCGCGAGCGTGCCGAGGGCCCAGCGGATGTCGGCGACCGTCTCCGCGACGTCACCGGCCACGATCAGCCAGTCGTCGTCGCTCCCGGGGCGCATGCCGTCGATCAGGGCGCGGTTGTCCGGATAACCGATGTGGAGGTCGCTGATGGCCAGCAGCTGTCCGGCCCCGGCCGTCGACTCCACCCCGCACACCCCTTCCGATGATCCGATGGCACAACGAGAACACATGCCCCGGGCACCGGACAAGAGGTTCCCCCCGCCGCGTGTCGCGATCCGGACCCGGTCCGCCTCGCGCGCGTCCGCGGCCGGACGGCCCGTGGATCAGTGACCGGGAGGCCCGTGGATCCGTGACCGGACGGGCCGCGAATCCGTAACACCCGCGTTGCACGAGAGACCCTTGGAAAGCCGTATGATCGCCCCGACACCAGCGCCCTCAACCCCCCTTTCACCGGGGCCGTTTGGTGACCCTTCCTCCCTCCTGCCCGGGCACGGGCCGCTCCGCCCTGCCCGCACACCCGAAAGGCGGCCTGCATGCTCTCTCGCGTACGCGTCTGGCTCAACCGCACGTACGCGGAGAACGTGTTCTTCATGGATCAGCTGCGGAGAAATCCCAGCGACCGCGCGGTGGAGATCCACGCCACGCACGGCGACCCGGACTCCCCCGTGCTGGCCGCCGCGGACACCGCCGAGCTGGAGCCGGAGGGCCTGTCGCCGGCGGCCTACGTCGAGTACGCCCTCGACCAGTGCGCCCGGCGCGGCATCGACGTGTTCGTGCCCCGGCTGCACCAGGCCGCGATCGTGGCGCACCGGGCCGAGTTCGCGGCGGCCGGCACGGCGCTGCTGGCGCCGACGCCCGAGGCGGTCGCCGTGTTCGAGGACAAGGCGGTCGCGTACGAGGCGGTCCGCTCGGTGGGTGTCCCGGTGCCGCCGTGGCACCGGGTCCGCACGGCGGACGAACTCCTGGCCGCGGTCGAGGAGTTGGAGGCCGCCGGGCACCGGCCGTGCTTCAAGCCGGCCGCCGGCGCGGGCGGGGTCGGCTTCCGGATGATCACCCGGGCTCCCTTCTCGCTCGCGCACCTGACCGGCTTCCCGGGCCCGTACGTCCAGCTGGACCTGGTCGTGGAGGCGCTGCGGCGGGCCGAGGAGCCGGTGGACTGGCTGGTGATGCCGCGCCTGGAGCAGCCCGAGGTGTCGGTCGACTGCCTGACCGGGCCGGACAACCGGGTCCGGCTCGCGGTGGGCCGCACCAAGAACGGCCGTCGCCGGGGCTTCACCCTGGACGAGCGGTGGCTGGCCCCGGCCCGGCTGATCGCGGAGGGCTTCGGACTGCACCACCTGTCCAACATCCAGTTCCGGATGCTCGGCGACCGGCCGGTGCTCCTGGACGTCAACACCAGGCCGGCCGGGGGCCTGCACCAGCTGTCGCTCTGCGGGGTGAACGCACCGTGGGCCGCTGTACAGGTGGCGCTGGGCGAGGACCCGGGGGTGATCGAGCCGCCGTTCCTGGGGCAGGACTACACGGTGGTGTCGGGGCCGCGTCCGCTGGCGCCCGCGACCCTGCCGCGGCAGCGGGTGGATTCCGAGGTCCTGCTGCCCGCGGTGCCGGCGCCCGTGCGGGCCGCCTCGGCGGGCGAGGTGCTCCCTCTCTGAGGCACGCCCGCACGCCCACCGGTATGGACCAATTCCGCTCTTCTCCTTGACAGGGCGATTGGTCCATACCAAATTCGTTGACGCAACGCTTCCGCACTCCCCTGCACTCCCGAACACCCCACCCCTGACAGGGAGATCGCGTGCGCGACACACTCGGGCGTCCCAGACGCCGGCTTCTCGCCCTGCTCGGCACCGCCGCCCTGGCGGTCGGCGGGGCCATCGCCCTCCCCGGCACCGCCCAGGCGGCCAACATCCTCACCAACCCCGGCTTCGAGTCCGGCGGCCTCTCCCCGTGGTCCTGCACCGGCAACCTCGGTTCGGTCGTCTCCTCCCCCGTGCACGGCGGCACCAAGGCGCTCCAGGGCGCGGTGACGTCCAGCGACAACGCGCAGTGCAGCCAGACGGTCGCCGTGCAGCCGAACACCACGTACAGCCTCAGCGGCTGGGTGCGCGGCAGTTACGTGTACCTGGGCGTCAACGGCGGTGCCTCCACCTGGACGTCGTCCCCGTCGGCGTACAGCCAGCTCAGCGTCTCCTTCACCACCGGCGCCTCGCAGACCAGCGCCACCATCTATGTGCACGGCTGGTACGGCCAGGGCACCTACTACGCCGACGACGTCAGCCTGGACGGCCCGGGCGGCGGGGGCGGCGGGGACACGCAGGCGCCGACCGCGCCCAGCGGGCTCACCTCCACCGGCAAGACGTCGTCCAGCGTGTCGCTGAAGTGGAACGCGGCCACGGACAACACGGGCGTGACGGCGTACGACATCTACAGCGGGGCCAACCAGCTCCTGAGCGTCTCCGGGACGTCGGCCACGGTCAGCGGGCTGTCGCCGAGCACGAGCTACACCTTCACCGTGAAGGCGCGGGACGCGGCCGGGAACACCTCGCCGGCCTCCAACTCCGTCACCGTGACGACCGACGCGGGCACCGGCGGCGGCACCGGCTTCAAGCAGGCGGCGCCGTACCTGTACGAGGGCTGGGGCGATCCGCCGAATCCGACCACGGTGATGAACGCGACCGGCGCCAAGTGGTTCACGATGGCGTTCGTGCTGGACTCGGGCGGCTGCACCCCGGCCTGGGACGGCAGCCGGGCGCTGACCGGCGGCGTGGACCAGTCGGCGATCAACCAGATCCGGTCGGCCGGCGGCGACATCGTGCCGTCGTTCGGCGGCTGGTCGGGCAGCAAGCTGGGCGCCAACTGCTCCTCCGCGAGCGCACTCGCCGGAGCGATCCAGAAGGTGGTCGACGCCTACGGCCTGAAGGCCATCGACTTCGACATCGAGAACACCGACGAGTTCGAGAACGAGGCCGTCCAGGCGAAGATCCTCACCGCGCTGAAGACGGTCAAGGCCAACAACCCCGGCCTGAAGACCATCGTCACGTTCGGCACGTCCACCACCGGGCCGACGTACTACGGCAACCGGCTCATCGAGCAGGCGCAGGCACTGGGCGCGAACATCGACGTGTTCACCATCATGCCGTTCGACTTCGGCGGCGGCTCGGACATGTACGGCAACACGGTGAACGCGGCGGAGGGGCTGAAGAACAAGCTGAAGTCCACCTTCGGCTGGGACGACGCCACCGCCTACGCGCACATCGGCATCTCCGGCATGAACGGCCTGTCCGACCAGCAGGAGACGACGACCACGGCGATCTGGACGCAGATCCGGGACTGGGCGAACTCCCACCACATCGCGCGGCTGGCCTTCTGGTCGGTCAACCGCGACCGGCCCTGCCCGGGCGGCGGTGTGGCCGAGAACTGCTCGGGGATCAGCCAGAACAACTGGCAGTTCACCTCGATCACGGCCGGCTTCACCGGCTGACGCGCCGGTGAGCCGACACGGAGGGCCGCTCGGCGGAGCGGCCCTCCGTTGTCGTGTGAGGGACGCCAGGCCGGGTGGACCTCGGCGCAGCGCCGGACCAGTCCGCGGGCGACGGTGGGTTGAGCCGACGTGCGCGGGCAGTGCGACGTCCACCACGGCGACCGCCCGGGAACCCCGTCCGCCGGCGAGGGACCTCGGTGACCGAGGTCGGCGTCCAGGACGGGGACGAGGCGAGCCACGCGCCGGGTGCTGCCGGCGGCGACAGGCGCGGTACGCGGGCCGCGGGCGGTCCCGCCCGCTCCGATGCCCTCCCGGCCGAGCGCCCCGTCGGCGAACCGCGGGGCGGCCACCGTTTCGGGGAGTGCCGGCGGGGCCGGGGGGTGGGGCGCCGGCCGGGGTCCGGTGCTACCGGCACGAGGGATCGTGGTCGGCGGCAGGCAGCGGTACGACACCCCGGGCGGCCGGCGGCCACCCGCGAGCCGGCCCCGGCGAACGGCCGCCGGGCTGCCGGATCCCTGGCCGGACGAGACCGCGGCCGTACTCCTGGCGCGGGACCGCCGGTGGACCGCGGTCCGGTCCGGGCGACGCCGCGCGTGGACGGCCGAGGACCGCACGGGAGCACCGCGCGGTACGCGGAGGTGCGGCCGCGCCCGGCTGTCTGGTGGGCCTCGCGTGCGCCCGCCCGGGAGGGGGACCCGCTGTTCCGGGCCGACCGGCGGGCGGCGGGGTCTGCGCCGGTACGGGCGGCTTCACCCCGTGAACTGCCGTACGCGGCAAGGACTTTCTTTGCTTCAACTCTTGACGGCCCTCGGGGCGGGGAGCACATTGGCGGCACCGTGAGAGCGCTCTCAAGCAGCGCAGGGAAGTCTCCTTGAGAGCGCTCTCACGAAACCCCCGCACACACCCGTACCGAGAGGCTCCCCATGAGCGCATCCTCCGGCATCCCCAGACCCCGCCCGCTGCGGCGCGCGTTCACCGCCGCCGTCGCCACGCTCGGCCTGGCCGCGGCCCTCGCCACGGCCGCCACCGCACCCGCCGACGCGTCCGCGCCCACCCCGCCCTCGGGCTGGACCCAGGTCTTCGTGGACGACTTCAACGGCGCGGCCGGCTCGGGCGTCAACACGGCCGACTGGCAGTACGACACCGGAACGTCCTACCCCGGCGGGGCCGCCAACTGGGGCACCGGCGAGGTCGAGACGATGACGTCGAGCACCGGCAACGTCGCGCTCGACGGGAACGGCAACCTGCTCATCACCCCGCGTCGTGACGCCTCCGGCAACTGGACCTCCGGCCGGATCGAGACCACCCGCAGCGACTTCCAGCCCCCGGCCGGCGGCACGCTGCGCGTCCAGGCGCGCATCCAGATGCCGAACGTCACCGGCGCCGCCGCGAAGGGCTACTGGCCGGCGTTCTGGATGCTCGGCGCCCCGTTCCGCGGCAACTACTGGAACTGGCCCGGCATCGGCGAGCTGGACATCATGGAGAACGTCCAGGGCCTGAACACCGACTGGGCCACGATGCACTGCGGCACGAACCCGGGCGGCCCGTGCAACGAGACCTCCGGCATCGGCAACTCCACCTCCTGCACCGGCACCACCTGTCAGGCCGGCTTCCACACCTACGCGATGGAGTGGGACCGCTCGACCAGCCCCGAGGAGATCCGCTTCTACCTCGACGGCGTCAACTTCCACACGGTGCGGGCGAACCAGGTCGACGCGACGACGTGGGCGAACGCCACGAACCACGGCTACTTCCTCATCCTCAACGTCGCGATGGGCGGCGGCTTCCCGGCCGCGTTCGGCGGCGGCCCGGACAGCGGCACCGAGCCGGGCCACCCGATGGTCGTCGACTACGTACAGGTCCTGCGGTCCTCGAGCGGCGGCACCACTCCCCCGCCGACCGGCAACCGGGACGCCTACAGCCCCGTCCAGGCCGAGTCCTTCGACAGTCAGTCCGGCGTCGTCACGGAGACCACCACGGACACCGGCGGCGGCCAGGACATCGGGAGCCTCGCGAACGGCGACTGGGCGCTGTACAAGGGCGTGAACTTCGGTTCCACGGCCGCCCGGCAGTTCTACGCCCGGGTCGCGAGCGGTGCGGCCGGCGGGGTCAGCGGCCTGGTCGAGGTGCGCCTGGACAGCCGCGGCAACGCGCCCGTCGGCAGTTTCGCCGTGGGTGACACGGGCGGCTGGCAGTCCTGGCGGACGGTCCCGGCCAACATCGGCGCGGTGACCGGCACGCACGACGTCTACCTCACCTTCACCAGCGGCCAGCCGGCCGACTTCGTGAACGTCAACTGGTTCGACTTCGGTCACTGACCGGGTGCGCCCGCGGCGCCGGGGGGCGGGGGGCAGCGGGGACGCCGCCCCCCGGGCCCGCCGGCTTGTGGGGCCCCC
>NZ_JBEYXM010000045.1:0-30444 GCF_040704595.1 Streptomyces sp. NPDC046870 | reverse complement strand
CCGACCTCCTCCGCCTTCAGCGCGATGGCGACCATGGCCTTGATCCGCTCGCGCTCCGTCGGCGTCCGCCCCGTGGTCGGGTCCGGCGTGACATCACCGACCGAAAAGATCCCGAACTGGGTGGATATTGCAGGGTGTTGCACGGATGTCAAGGGGTGTCCTCGGACTCGACGGGCCTGGTGACTCGACGCTATGACGCCGATTCGCCCCGAATGACTTGTCCGCGCACAGCTCTGTGACCCGGAGTGCACGGTGTGCCTCCGCACCGCCCGGCGACGTCGTCGGCGGCGGTGGGGTGCCTTGGCATGCCGGGCCCGTGAGCAGCTACGGGCCCGGCGCGAGCGCTGCGAGCCCGTCGTGTTCGGGATTTCCTCCGGGAGGGGAATCCCCGGCGTCCCGCGCCGCCCGCGACCCGGACGAGTCCGCCGGGGTGGCGGCCGCGGTCCGGATCAGCCGCCGAGGAAGCCGGCACGCACGCGCCTCCCGCCGTACGCCGGTCGGCGGACGTCCGGCCCGGCGCACGTCACCGTGACCACGACCGCGGCCGGAGGGTGCGCCCGCGCAGGAAGCGGCGCACACGGGCCCGGGCTCCGGTCATGGCCGACAGGACCTGGTCGGCGGCCGGTGGCAGGTCCAGATCGTCGGTCACGGACACCTCGACGCCTCCGCTGTACAGGGACGACAGGTTGTAGAGGAAGGTGCCCAGCGTCGCCAGGCCCGTGCCCAGGACGACCTCCACGGTGACGACGCCGATCCCGATGGCCAGGACGGTGCTCAGGTCCGGCAGGACGTCCGGTGCCATGGCCTCCATCAGGACCCAGAGGACGACCGTGGTGGCGAGCGCCAGGATGCCGACCCCCGCGAGGAGCAGGCAGCTCGTCACCATCACCGACCAGGGGTCGCCCTCGGATACGCGCATCCGGATCGTCCGGGGCCCGGGGGCGGTGGACGCCGACGCGGGCCCGGTGCGCTCGACGACGCCGGACTCCTGAGGAGACGCCTGCGGCTCTTGCGGCTCCTTTGCCGGAACCGGCCGCTCCGTGAGGCGGAGAGATGCGGGGGAGCCGTCCTCCGGGGAGCTGAGGGTCCGGTCGTACCGCGTCACCGCCACCTGCTCTCCGGCGGTGGTCGGGGGCCTGCGCCTGGCTCGAAACATGCCTGTCTCCCTGACTGGCCCGGCGGCCTTCGCGGTGCCCTCCCGCAGCGAACGGGCCTCCGTCGGCCGCCAGGCGGCCTCCGGGGCCTGCTGGTCCGTGCCTTCGACCGTATGGGCGACAGGGCGCCCCCGCACCCGGACGAGGTACCCGGGCCCGGCCCCGCGCACCGGCCGCGACGGCACGGGAGCCGCCTCACGGCGGGCCGGACCGGGCCCGCCGGACGGCACCGGGCCGCACCCGGACGGTGCCGCCGAACGGGTGTACGGGCGCGTCCGCCGTACGACGGACACGTGCCCCGAAGGGCGGAATCCCGAGGGGCGCGGTGACGGCCGGCGTCCTGGCTCAGCCCGCCCGTCGGGCGCCCTCGGACGCGCGCGTCCTCCACTGGTCCCGGGTCATCCGCCAGATGACGTGGAGCCCCACCTCGCCGGGGGCCGTGGGCCCCTCGGGCGCCCGTACGCGTCCGACCTCGGTGAAGCCCAGGCGGGCGGCCACGGCCCCGCTGGCCGGGTTGGCGGCGTCGTGATGGATCTCGACGCGCTCGATGCCCGCCAGCCGCAGGCCCTCGCGGACGAGCGCCCCCGCAGCCGTCGTGGCGAGCCCCTGTCCCGTCCAGCGGTGGTGGAGCCAGTAGCCGATGTCGAGCCCGCCGGCACCGATGCGCCGGTGCAGTCCGCAACTGCCGGTCACCACGCCGTCCACGGTGATCGCGTAGCCGAAGGCCTGCCCGGTCTCCCACTCCTCGTGGGTGCGGGCCAGGTAGCCGGCGGTCTGCTGCCGGCCGGTGTCGGCCGCCCAGGGCATCCACGGCACGAGGTGGTCCAGGGACTCGGAGATGGCCCGGTCCAGGGCATCGAGATCGGTCGTCCGCCACCGGCGCAGTACGACCCGGTCGGAGGTGAGCGTTTCGGCAGGCTTGTCCATGCCCGGATGTTCTCGCAGCCCGGCTCGGAGCCACAACGCGATTTGTCCGGGCCGCCGTTCGCGCGGGCGCGGCCCGCGGGGGCGCCGGGGGAATCAACCGGTGAGGGGCGCACATCCGCCGCCCGGCCGCGGTGTCCGAGGCCGGTACCGCACGGCGCTCGGCGTGGTCCCCCTGGCGGAACCGCCAGGGTCTTTCGTTCGGATCACGCCGGATCAGGGCGCGGTGCCAGGGCCCGCGAGCCGGGCATGATCCGAACGAGAGGCCCTAGGGCGTGTCCGCAAAGTATTGGCGTCGTTGGTCTGTTCATGGTGCGTCGTCATGAGCTGACCGATGAGTCGTGGGCGGTGATCGAGCCGTTGCTGGCCCCGCCGCGGATGGGCCGCCCGGTGCGGGACCGTCGCCAGGTGGTCAATGGCATCCTGTGGAAACTGTCCACCGGTGCGGCCTGGCGGGACCTGCCCGAACGCTACGGGCCGTGGAAGACGGTCTACGAACGCTTCCGCCGCTGGTCCGCCGACGGCACCTGGGACCGGCTCCTGGCCCATGTCCAGCAGCACTCGGATGCTGTTGGCACGGTCGACTGGACGGTCGTGTGTGTCGACTCCACCACCGTGCGGGCCCACCAGCATGCGGCCGGGGCCCGAAAAGGGGGCCCTGGCCGGGCGAGGCGATCGGCCGGTCCCGCGGCGGGCTGACCACGAAGATCCACCTCGCCTGCGACGGACAGGGCCGGCCACTGGCCTTCACCATCACCGCCGGAAATGTCAACGACTGCACCCAGTTCGAGCAGGTCATGGCCCGTATCAGCGTCCGCCGGTGCGGGCCCGGACGGCCCCGGACCCGGCCCGAGCGGGTCGTCGCCGACAAGGGCTACTCATCCGTGAAGATCCGCTCCTACCTGCGCCGACGCGGGATCAAGGCGGTGATCCCGGAGCGGATCGACCAGATCAACGGCCGCCTCCGCCGCGGCGAGAGCCTGTGCCGGCTGGACCGGGCCGCCTACCGGCGCCGCAACGTCGTCGAGCGTTGCTTCAACCGGCTCAAGCACCACAAGGCCCTGGCCACCCGCTACGACAAACGCGCCCGCCACTACCAAGCCCTGGTCACCCTCGCCTGCCTACAACTCTGGCTGCCCTGACATTGCGGACACGACCTAGGCATCCGGGCGGGTGCCGCGGGTCGCGCCCGCCGACGCGGCCACCACGCACAGCACCGCCAGCCACTGTGACCAGTGCAGCGACTCGCGCAGCACGACGAGACCGACGAGCGCCGCCATCGCCGGTTCGAGGCTCATCAGGATGCCGAACACGCGCGGGGGGATCCTGCGCAGTGCTTCCAGGTCCAGCGAGTACGGGATCACCGACGACAACAGTGCGACGCCGAGCCCGGCGAGCAGGATCCACGGCTGGAGCAGCGCCGTACCGCTGTCGGCGACGCCGAACGGCACGGCCACCAGCGCCGCGACGGCCATGCCCAGCGCCAGGCCGTCGCCTTGCGTGGTGTGCCGGCCCAGTGCCGCGCCGAGCAGGATGTACAGGCCCCAGCACGTTCCCGCGGCGAGGGCGAACAGGAAGCCGACGAGGTCGAGGTCGCCGCGTCCCTCCATCAGCAGGACCACACCGCCTGCCGCGAGCAGGGCCCAGAACGCGTCCAGCCATCGCCGCGCCCCGGCCAGCGCCACCACCAGCGGCCCGAGGAACTCGGTGGTCACCGCGATGCCCAGCGGGATCCGGGCCAGGGACAGGTAGAAGCACAGGTTCATCAGGCCGAGAACCACGCCGTAGCCGAGCACGACCGTCCAGGCGCGACGGCGCATACGCGGCGACGGCCGCCACAGCGCCACCAGCACCGCCGCCGCGAAGAACAGCCGTAACGCGACGGTCCCGAAGCTGCCCACCGCGCTGAACAGGTGCTTGGCCAGTGCCGAGCCCACCTGCACGCTGACGATGCCGAGCATCACCAGCGCCGTCGGCGGGATCGCGCCGAAGCCACGTCCGGCCGACGCGGTCAGCGAGAACCGGGGGGACGCGCCGTGTTCCGCCGTGTCGACCTTCATCATGGCCACGCCGTGATTATCGACGGCCGGACGGGACGCGTCACGTGATTTACCCGGGCCGCGCCGTGACCTCCTGGCCGTAGCCTTCGTGTTCGTGGGTCCAGTGACACGTGCCGGGTGACGCACGTCGGGCGGCAAGCCGCGCACGACCCACCTGCCGGAGACGGTCAGAACGTCCACCGCGTGTGCGAGTACACCCCGTCGTCCCGGCCGAAGCCGTACGCCGTGGCCGGGGTCAGCGCGAACACCACCGCGTCCCCTCGCCGGAACGCGTCGCCGATGCCGTGGAAGGGGCCCTCGGGCGAGGTGATGTGCGGCCCGTACTTCGCCTCGTACGCCGTGATCACCCGCTCCAGAACCGCCCGGTCGGTGACGGGCTCCGCCGTGCCCTCGACGACCAGGTCGAGTCCTCGGGTGAGGGAGTTCCCCCCGGTCGTCAGTGCGCAGTGCGCGTCGTGGGCGAGGTTCCGCGCCTTCTGTTCGCCGGGACCGGTGGCGAAGTACAGCACCCCGTCGTGCCAGGCGGCGATGACGGGGGTGACGTGCAGCCTGCCGTCGGGCCGCACCGTGGAAGCCCAGAAGACCTCGGCGGCCTCCAGCCGTCGCTCGGCCTCGGCCCACTCGGTGGCGGTGACGTCCGCGGCACCCGGGCGGGGGTTGGTCGCGGAGCTGTAGCGGGCGTCGAGCTCGGCCGTGGGGGAAGTCGCTGGGCCTTGTGCGGGCATGGCGGTTCTCTTCCCTTCCGGAGACACCTGACGAGACCAGGTGGAGACCGACCCGGGGTCCCCGCCCGCTTCATCGTCCCCGGCCGCCTGCCGCATCCCGTGCCGGACACGCCGCGCGGGACCCCGGCCGGCTCACGTGTCCCGCCGTGCCCCCGGCAGCCCGTCGATCATCAGGGCGATGGTGAAGTCGAAGCGGTCCTGCACGGTCCCGGCGGTCAGCTCGGCGGCGTAGCGCTTGGTCCGGGGGAAGGTGTCGGGCAGCGCGGCGAACCGGCGCAGCAGTTCCTCGCGGCCGACCACCCAGGTGTCGTCGCTCCGGCTGAGCCGCTTGTTCGCCAGGGAGACCTCCAGGCTGTAGGCGTTGACGTAGAGCTGGAGCGAGTCGATCGCCCAGGCGGCGACCTGCGGGTCGATGCCCCCGGCGAGGAGGATGGCGAGCATTCCCTCGCTGACGCGCAGCGTGTCCAGATGGGACGGGGCGGCGGCGAAGGCCGCCCGGGAGATGCCCGGGTACCGCAGGTACTGGTCGCGCAGCTGGGCGCAGACGCCGGTGATCTGCTGCCGCCAGCGGGCGGGGTCCGGCTCGGGCAACTCGATCCGGGCGCACAGACGGCCGATGAGCAGTTCGTCCAGGTCCTCCTTGTTGACCACGTGGGCGTACAGCGACGACGGTCCCGTCTCCAGCGCGGTGGCCACGCGCCGCATCGTCAGGGCGTCGTAGCCCTCCTTCTCCACGATGGCGAACGCGGTGCTGATGATGGCCTCGACCGTGATGGGCTTCTTGCGCCCGCCGGACCCGCGCCGGGCCGTGGGTGCGGCCGGACCGGTGCCGAGCTGGTGCCGTGCTGCGCGCCGCTGCTGCGGGGTCGGTGACATGCGGGGCAGTCTACCCAGTCGGCGAACGGCGTTCGGTGAGACCGCGAACAGTGTTCGGTGCCGCCGAGGGCGATGCCCGGTGCGGTAACGGTGACGAACAGTGTTCTGTGTCACTAAGAACGGCGTTCCTGTTGTCTCGAACAGCGTTCGCCTATAGAACACCGTTCGTGTCCATCAACCAGCAGCACGCACCCCAGACATCCACCACGCCCGCGCCACCGCGTACCGCCTGGCTCGTCCTGGCCGTCGTGGTCCTCGCCGACCTCATGGATCTGATCGACTCCAGCATCGCCAACCTCGCCGGCCCCTCCATCCGCGCCGACCTCGGCGGCGGCGAGGTGACGGTGCAGTGGGTGCTGAGTGCCTACACCGCCGCCTTCGCGCTCGGCCTGGTCACCTCGGGACGGCTCGGGGACCTGCTCGGGCGCCGACGGCTGTTCCTCCTCGGCATGACCGGCTTCACCCTGGCCTCGCTGGCCTGCGGCCTCGCCCCGGACCCGGTCTTCCTGATCGTCGCCCGCACGGTGCAGGGCCTGTGCGGATCGGTGATGATCCCGCAGGGCCTCGCTCTCGTGAAGGTCGTCTTCCCGCCCCAGCACCTGCGCAGGGCGCTCACCCCGGTCGGCCCGCTGATGGGCCTGACCACGGTGGGCGGGCCCCTCCTGGCCGGCTGGCTGCTCCACCTCGACCTGTTCGGCAGCCAGTGGCGCTCCATCTTCCTGGTCAACGTCCCGTTCGGCGTCGCCGCCGCCCTGCTGGGACGGCGCGTCCTGCCCCGCCACGGCGGGGAGGACCCGGCCGCCCGCCTCGACCTCACCGGCGTCGGCCTGCTCACCGCCGCCTCCGCCCTGCTGATCGTCCCGCTCATCCAGGGACGCGATCTCGGCTGGCCCGTCTGGACCTACGTCATGATGGCCGCCGCCGTCGTCCTGCTCGCCCTGTTCGTCGTCTCCCAACGGCACAGCGCGCACCCGGTCATCACGCCGTCGCTGCTCCGCAAGCGCAGCTTCGTCGTCGGCCTGGTGATCGTGGCCGGCTTCCACGCCTCGTTGAGCGCCTTCGTCCTCGTCGTCAACCTGCTGCTGCAACAGGGCATGCACTGGACCCCGCTGCACACGGGCCTCGCGCTGCTCCCCTGGGCCCTCGGCACCGCCGTCGCCGTCCTGCTCTCCGGCGCCGTGCTCGCCGAGAAGCTGGGACGCGCCGGCCTGCGCGGGGGACTGGCCGTCGCCGTCCTCGGCCTGCTCGGCCTGTGGTGGTCCGTCGCCCACTGGGGCGCCGGCATCACGGTCTGGAAGCTGGCGCCCGCCCTGCTGCTCACCGGCTTCGGCTCCGGACTGGTGTTCGTGCCGCTGGTCGACTTCATCATCGGCGACGCCACCGCCGAGGAAGTCGGCACCGGCGCGGGTCTGCTCAACGCCGTCCAGCAGTTCGCCGGTGCCCTGGGCGTCGCCGCCCTCGGCACGGTGTTCCTCGCCCGGGCCGGGCACCCCTCCGTCCCTTCCTCGCTCGCCGCCGCGGAACTGGTCTTCGTCATCGCCGCGGGCCTCAACGCCCTGACGCTCCTGCTGGTGGGCCTGCTGCCCAGGCACGCCCGGCGGGCGCACGGCTAGGGCCTCTCGTCTGGATCAGGGCGCGGCCCAGGGCCCGCGAGCCCGGCATGGTCCGAACGGAAGATCCAGGACCCGGCCTGGGACGACGGTGCTGCCACGCTCCTCCAGAAGTCCCGCATCAGCGGCGTCGGCGTCGGGTTCTCCATCGCCACCTGCGTGAGCAGGATCGCGACCGTGCCCGTGGCCGGGACGATGTGCGCCGTCGTGCCCGTGCCGCCCACCCAGCCGTAGCGGCCGGGCACGTTCCAAGGGTCGGCCGGGGTGACGTCGACCTGGCCGCCGTAGCCCCAGCCCTGACCCTCCAGGAACAGCGTGGCGCGGGCGCGCTGCTCCGCCGTGAGGTGGTTGCCGGTCATGCGGCTGACCGAGGCGCGGGTCAGCAGGCGCCGGCCGTTGCCCTCGCCTCCGTGCAGCAGCATGCGGGCGAAGGCCAGCCAGTCGTCGGCCGTGGAGACGAGGCCCCCGCCGCCCGAGTGGAAGCGCGGCAGGCGGCTCCACTGTCCGTCGGGGGTGTCCGCCGGTTGAAGGGTTCCGTCCGGGGACGGGCTGTACGACGAGGTGAAGCGGTGCCGCTTGGTCTCCGGGACCTCGAAGGCGGTGTCGTGCATGCCCAGCGGCTCGAAGACGCGTTCCGCGAGGAAGTCGGGGAGCGTACGGCCCGACGCGCGGGCGACCAGGATGCCCTGGAGGTCGGAGGAGGTGCCGTACAGCCAGGCCTGTCCCGGGTGGTGCAGCATCGGCACCCGCGCGAGGAGGCCCAGCCAGGTGTCCGGGTCCGGCCAGTCCTGGAGGGCGCGGCCGTCCTTCTGCACCGTGAACAGGGACCGCACCGCCGGGAGGGAGAAGTCGTCGGGGAAGCCCCAGCCGGTGCGCGAGCTGAGCAGGTCCTCGACCGTGATCGGGCGGGCCGCCGGGACGACGTCGTCGACCGGGGCGTCGGGGGTGCGCACCACGTCCGGCTCCGCCAGCTCCGGCAGCCACCGCTCGACCGGGGCGTCCAGGGCGAGCCGCCCCTCCTCCACGAGCATCAGCACCGCCGCCGCGGTGACGGGCTTGGTGAGGGACGCGATCCGGAAGAGGGAGTCCCGCGCCATCGGCGCCGTCCCGCCGGTGTCCAGCGAGCCGGCGGTCACCACCTCCACGTCGTCCCCGCGGGCGACCAGGCCGACGGCGCCCGGCACCCTCCCCTCGTCGACATACCGGTGCAGGGTGTCGCGCAGCGCGTTCATCGGTGGCCTTCCGGTCGGGTGGTCGTCAGGTGTACGACTCCGGAACCGACGGGAAATCACCGCTCCACCGTGACTGTCCGCGCCCGGGGCGCGGAACCGGCGCACCGGGACGCAGGGGCCCGGGCGAGCGCGGCGGCGTCCGGGTGGTCACGCCTCCGCAGCGGTGCCGTGGACGGGGTTCCTTCCAGGACGGCTTCCGGGCGCCCGAGCGGGTCCACGACCACGGCCTCCCGCCCGCGCCGGGTTTCCGTGCACCGGGCGTCCGGCGAGGACGTGTCCGGCCCGGCCGTCGGCCCGCTCACCGAACCGCCCGGCACGGGCAAGCCCGGTGTCGTCGGCTCTTCCGGCCCCGCGCGGAGCCGCGACTCGCCGTACCGACCGGACCGGTGGGCCTGTTCACCGAGGCCGCCGTGCCACCGGGCCCCGCCGGCCGAACCGGTGTGCCGCCCCTGTGCGCGGTGATGCGGACGGGCGGCCGGGCGGGTCGCGCACCCGCCTCCGCGACGCCGTGCTCCGCGCGCCTGTCCGCGCGAGCGGATCGTGACCGCGCCACCCCGGGGACATCGGCACGGCCTCGACGCTCGCCTCGGGCATCCGTCCGCCCGGAGGCTGCCCGCACGGGGTTGCCCTGGCGATAGCGTGATCGTCATGACGGCTGAGGAAGAGGCGCTGGTCGGCGGGATGGCGAACGCGGGGGCGGTCTTCCGCCGGGGCGCGTTGGTGGAGCGCCCGGCCCCGCGCGACGCACGGGCCCTGCATGCCTGTCTCCTCGCGCTGAAGGAGCAGGGCTTCGACGGGGCACCGACCCCTGTCGGTCTCACCGCGGACGGCGGTGAGCAGCTGACCTTCGTCCCGGGCGACGTGGCACTGCCGCCGTACCCGGACTGGGCGATGACGAACGCCGCCCTCGAATCGGTGGGGAGCCTGCTGCGGCGCCTGCACGAGGCCGGTGCGGCCGTCGCGGTGGACACCCGTGCCGAATGGCCCCGGGACCTGGCCGATCCGGAGGGGGGAACGGTGCTGTGCCACAACGACGTGTGCCCGGACAACGTCGTCTTCCGTGACGGCCGTGCCGCCGCCCTGATCGATTTCGATCTGGCGGCCCCGGGCCGCCCGCTGTGGGACATCGCCATGACCGCCCGGTACTGGGTGCCCATGCTCGACCCCGCGTCGGCAGCCGCCGCCCACCCACCGGGGCTGGACGCGCCCGCACGGCTGCGGATCCTCGCCGACGGCTACGGTCTCCCGGGGGAGGAGCGCGCCGAGTTGCCCGGCGTCGTCGAGCAGGCCACGGAGGTCTGCCGGGCCTTCGTCGCCCGCCGCGTGGCCGACGGCGACCCCGTCTACCTCCGGGCGCTGGCCGAGCGTGGCGGCTGGGAACGCTGGGACCGTCTGCAGACCTGGCTGGCGGACCACCGCGAGACGTTCACGGCCGCCCTGCTGAACTGATCCGAGGAGGGCCGCCGCTCCGGGGCCGCCCCCGACGTCGGGCCCGGGGAGCGGTGGGGAACTGGCACCCGCCGAGTCGGCGTCCACTGATGCAGAGGGTGCGCGGGGTGCAGACGATGCAGAGGAGCCCGACATGACCGGCACGGCCAGCCGTTACCTCCATCTCGTGCGGCACGGCGAGGCGACGCCCGACGAGAGCGGACTGACACCGGCCGGTCGGCGGCAAGCCGCACTGCTCGGCCGACGCCTCCGGGGCATTCCCTTCACAACCGTTCACCACGGCCCGCTCGCACGGGCGGAACAGACCGCACAGCTGATCGGCGACCACCTGGAGAACGTCCCGCTGCGCGCCTCTGAAGTCGCCGGTGACTACGTGCCCTACGTACCGGAGTGGGACGAACTCCCGGCCGACTCCGCGGACTTCTATCTCCGCTTCCTCGCCGCCGCCACCGAGGAGGAGCGCGAGCGGGGCCCCGCGCTCGCCCGCCGGGCGCTGGACCTGTTCACCGGGCCGGTGGACGGCGAAGAGGACCGGCACGAACTGGTCGTCACCCACAACTTCCTCATCGCCTGGCTCGTCCGGGACGCCATGTACGCACCGAAGTGGCGCTGGCTCGGGCTCAACCACGGCAACGCCGCACTCACCGTCATCCGCTACGCCCCCGGCCGAGCCGCCTCCGTCCTCGTCTCCAACGACATGCGACACCTGCCCGTCGAACTGCGCTGGACGGGGTTTCCCCCCGAACTCCACATCTGAGGGCGCCCGGCGGCGGGAGGACCCACGGCCCCGGGGTCCGGCGGCACCGCGGCCGACCGCGCCACAGCCGCCCTCGTGAGGCGGCCCCCGGCCCGACTGGACCGGGCGCCGCCGGACGCGGATGTCGACCGGCCGCGCCCACCGCGTGACCGACCGAGGGTCTGCTCCTCCGCCTCCCTGCGATACGTCCCCGCCGCTGGCCCCGGTGGCGGTGTCGGCCGGCGGACACGACGAGGCGGAGCCAACCGGCGTACCGCGCGAGTGCGTACTGCTCCGCATCCCGCGTGCGATGCGGCACCGCGGCCGACCGCGCCACAGCCGCCCTCGTGAGGCGGCCCCCGGCCCGACTGGACCGGGCGCCGCCGGACGCGGACGTCGACCGGCCGCGCCCACCACGTGACCGACCGAGGGGCTGCTTCTCCGCCTCTCCGCGATACGTCCCCGCCGCTGGCCCCGGTGGCGGTGCCGGCCGGCGGACACGACGAGGCGGAGCCAACCGGCGTACCGCGCGAGTGCGTACTGCCCCGCATCCCGCGTGCGATGACGACCACCGCCCCCGGCGCCGCCGTCCCCTCGCGGTGACGAGCAGCCGTCACCAGGACCGTGATACTAATACCGGTATAAGTATTGGTTCGACGTGCTCCGTGGAGACGAACACATGGTGGAGATCAAGACCGATGCCGCGCTGGACGCGATGCGGGAAGCCGGGCGTGTGGTGGCCCGCGCCCTGGCCGCCATCCGGGAGGCAGCCGGCGTGGGGGTGCGCCTCCGGGAACTGGACGAAGCGGCCCGGTCGGTTCTGGCCGAGGCCGGAGCCGGTTCCCCCTTCCTCGGGTACCGGCCGTCCTTCGCCCCGGTCGCCTTCCCGGCCGTGATCTGCACGTCCGTGAACGACGCCGTGTCACACGGCATCCCCACCGGCTACCGGCTGCGCGACGGCGACCTGGTGAGCATCGACTGCGGCGCCCGGCTCGACGGCTGGACGGGCGACGCCGCCATCAGCTTCACCGTGGGAACGCCGCGCCCCGGCGACCTCGAACTGATCGACGCCACCCGGCAGGCCCTCGACGCCGGCATCGCCGCCGCCCGGGTGGGCGGCCGGATCGGCGACATCTCCCACGCCATCGACACCGTCGCCCGCGCGGCGGGCTGCGGCATGCCCGCCGACTTCGGCGGGCACGGCATCGGCCGCCACATGCACGAAGACCCTCACGTCCCCAACCGCGGCCGCCCCGGCCGGGGCTTCCCCCTCCGTCACGGCCTGGTCCTCGCCATCGAACCCATGCTCATGGCCGGCGGGCAGAACACCTACCGCACCGATGCCGACGGCTGGACCCTGCGCACCGTCGACGGCAGCAGGGCCGCCCACTTCGAGCACACCGTCGCCATCACCGACCAGGGTCCCCGCGTCCTGACCCTGCCCTGACGTCCTCCGCGACCACCGACCGCCATGGACGCCACCGAGGCCGCTCGCCGTCCCCTCGTGCCCCGAATCCCGAGGCGTGAGGACATGGTCCCCGCGCCCGCGAGGCCGCTTCGGGCAACTCCCTGCGCGACCGCACGGACTCGGGGATCATGGGTCGTTGTGATCGAAAGTCTGAGCGAGAAAGCTCCGGACGGCGAGGTCGGGGCACTTCTCCGGGTCCTGCACGGACAGCGGCGCCACGTTCTCGGCATCCTCGAAGGGCTCGACGCCGAGGATCTGCGACGGCCCGTGCTGCCCTCCGGATGGCACTGCCTGGGACTGGTCCAGCACCTCGCGCTGGACGTGGAGCGGTTCTGGTTCCGCGCGGTCGTCGCCGGGGACGAGGAGGTCATCCGCACTCTGACGAGCGGCGACGAAGCGTGGAAGGTGGAACCGGAGGTCCCGGCCGTCGACGTGCTCGACGGGTACCGGCGGGAGACGGAACTCGCCGATGCCGTGATCACCGGCACCCCGGCCGACGCCGGACCGGCCTGGTGGCCGCACGACCTGTTCGGTGAACCGCACCTGCACACCCTGCGCGACGTCCTGCTGCACGTCATCACCGAGACCGCCTGCCACGCCGGCCACCTGGACGCGGCCCGGGAGCTCATCGACGGCCGCCGCTGGCTGGTCTTGACCTAGGGTCGCCCCCCGCCCCACCGGCGCCCGGAGCCCAGGGCCGGGGGAGTGGCCGTCGAGGTGTCGCACGGGACGCCGGGACCGCCGGGCGCGGACCGCTCGGCCCCGGCCCCGCTCCTTCACAGGCTGCGAGCGGAGATGTCCCCGTGGGAGGTGGTGGCGCGGACGTCCAGTGCGGCGGTGCCGTCGTTCCTGAGGGCGTTGTGGACGCGGCCGAGGCCGGTTTCGGCGTCCAGGGTCGCCGAGACGCCGTGGGCGGCGACGACCGAGATGTCACCGGACCGCGTGCGGAGCAGGACCGTTCCCTTCGCGGCCTCGTTGATCCGGATGTCGCCCCTGGCGGTGCTGATGTCCGCCGACCCGTTCAGCCGGCCGACCTCCACGTCGCCGTCGACCGCGGTGAGGCGCACGCTCGCGGCCTCGTCGACCTTGAACCGGCGGTACGCGCCGTCGAAGGCGACGTCGCCGAGGCGTCCGACTCCCCGGAACTCGGCGCCGGCGGCCTTGCCCTCGACGCCGGAGCCGGCGGGCAGCTGGACGGTGACCTCCAGGGACCCGGAGGGACCGAAGAACTGGTTGCCGCCGGCCGGGGCCGTGATCCGCAGGACGCCGTCGGAGCAGGTGACGGTGGTCTGCTCGGCGGCCTTGGCGTCCCGGGACTTGGAGGGGTCCGCGGGCAGGACCTCGACGGTGGTGTCGGCGCGGTCCGAGGCGATGAACTGGACGCGCCCGGCCGGGATGTCGATGACGGCGGAGACCGGGGCGGGGGTGTCGAACTTCTGCATCGTGCTCTCCCGTGTGCGTTGTTGTTTCCGACATTGGAAAAGCTACGTTGCTTTCCAGATACCGGCAACGTACTTGTTGCATAGAAGTAGCAATCTAGCAGGTCAACTGCCCTTAAGTGTTGCAACGAGCTTGAGGATAACGCAACGGTACGCGTCGATTGCGTTGCAATGAGTGCGGCTGAACGCTATGCTGGGGACATCGCCGCGACAGATCACCGAGGAGGCCCCGTTGCCGGGAGGCAGGCTCACCCAGCAGGAACGCCGGCAGATCGCACTGGGTGTGGCCGACGGCCTCGCCTACGCCGAGATCGCCAGGCGCCTCGGCCGTCCGACCTCCACGGTCACCCGTGAGGTGATGCGCAACGGCGGTCCCACCGCCTACCGTGCCGAGCTGGCGCACCGCGCCACCGAACGCCGCGCACGCCGGCGCAGGCCCGCCGCCTCCCGGGATCCGCGGTCGGCCCCCCAGCCGCACGGGCGCGACGCCGAGGCCGTGGCCGAGTACGAGGAGACGCTCACCACCGTCCTCATGGCCTCGGGGCTGCCCAGGATGACGGCCAGGGTGCTGACCTGCCTGTTCACCACCGACGCGGGCAGCCTCACCGCGTCCGAACTCGCCCGGCGGCTCCAGGTCAGCCCGGCGTCCATCTCCAAGGCGATCACCTTCCTGGAGGGCCAGAGCCTGGTCCGCCGGGAACGCGACGAACGCCGCCGCGACCGCTACGTCGTCGACGACGAGCTCTTCTACCAGGCGACGATCGCCAGTGCCCGCGCCAACGACCAGCTCGTCGAAACCGCACGCCGGGGCGTCGCCGTCCTCGGCCCCCGGACGCCCGCCGCCACCCGCCTGGAGAACGTCGCCCGCTTCCTCGACTTCATCAGCGAAAGCATCACCCGCGCCGCCGAGCAGGCCCGCGAAGTCCTGCACACGAAACCCGTGACCACCCCGAACGACACGGCCGGGTCCGGCCCGCACGACGGATAGCCGCCCGGGAGACACACCGACGCGTCCCGCCGTACGCCGACGGTCCCGGCCGCGGCCGGCGGGGACCCGACAACCCCCAGCCGGTGATGGCGCCCCCGACCGCCGGCGACGCACCTGACCGCCGGCGGCACCCGCTCCCCACTGCCGGCCACCCGGATGCCCCCATCCGCAGGCCGGCCGGACCCGGTCGGGACGTCGCCGTCAGACGGTGTGGTCGCGGATGCGCCCCAGCAGGGCCCGCAGGTGTGCGCGGTCGTCCGCGTCCAGGGCGGCGGTCGCCTCGGCGAGGGCGAGGCGGTCGATCTCCTCCGCCTCACGGTGGCAGCGCAGCCCCTCCTCGGTGAGCCGCACCAGGAAGGCGCGCCGGTCCTGCGGGTGGCGCACCCGTTCCACGAGGCCGTCGCGCTCAAGGCTGTCCACGATCGTGGTGGCGGTACGGGCCGCGATGCCCGCCATCTCGCTCAGGTCCCGCATCCGCAGCGGCTTCCGGGCCTGGGCCAGCATGCGCATGGCGCGCAGCCGGGCCACTGAGGCCCCCTTCGCCCGCAACCGGGTCTCCACGAACTGCCGTAGCCGGTACGTCGTCTCGTACAGCTCGTCGATCAGGATGTCGCTGCTGCCCTGCACTGCCATGGTGCCCAGTCTCCCCTGTCCCGCGGTATGCAAGCCATATGCTGAGTAAGCACATAGTGCGTATGCTCAGCATATGCGCCGACGTCACTCCGTGCTGTCCGCCCTGCCCGCCCGCATCAGCCAGCGTCTGGTCGTCCCCGTCGTGTGCGTCAGCGTGACGTTCATCGCGATCGTGGACGGAGCGATCACGACGGTGGCGCTGCCCTCGATCGCCCGTCAGTTCCGGCTGACCACCGCCGCGCTGGACGGGGTGGTCGTCGTCTACCCGGTCTGCCTGGCCATGGCCATACCGGCCTCCGCCTGGCTGGTCGAACGCTTCGGCGGCAAGCGCGTCCTGCTGGCCGCCCTGGCCGGTTTCCTCGGTTCGTCGCTGCTGTGCGGTGCGGCGGCCGGACTCGGCCAGCTCGTCGCCTACCGTGCCGTTCAGGGGCTGTCGGCCGGCATCCTGTTCCCGGCCTCCGCCGCGCTGCTGTTCGGCACCTTCGACTCCGCGGAGCAGGTGCGCATCTCCCGCTACATGATCATTCCGCAGCAGATCGCCCCGGCCGCGGCCCCCGTGCTGGGCGGGCTGCTGGTGGACCACCTGTCCTGGCGGTGGGTCTTCTACGTCAATCTGCCGGTCGGCCTGCCGGCCGTCCTGTTCGGCACGCTGTTCCTGGCCCGCGACCGCGGCGGCCGGCCGGGCCGCTTCGACCTGCCGGGCCTGCTGCTGAGCGCGGGGGCGCTGGGCACCGCGATGTTCGGCGTCAGCGAGGGGCCCAACCGCGGCTGGACCTCGCCCGCCGTCCTCGTCTCCCTCGTCCTCGGCGCGGTGCTGCCGGCCGCCGCCGTCGCCGTCGAACTGCGCACCGCCCACCCCCTGCTGCGGCTCAGGCTGTTCACCGACCGGCTCTTCCGGGACACCAACCTGATCAATCTGGTCGGTCTCGTCCCCATCATGGGCGCCCTGTACCTGAGCCCCCTCTTCCTCCAGCAGGCCCAGGGCCGCACGGCACTGGAGTCGGGACTGACCACCTTCCCCGAGGCGTTCGGCGTCCTGCTGACCGTGCAGATCGTCGGCGTCCTGTACGTCAGGGTCGGTCCGCGCGTGATCGTCGGCTGCGGCATGACCGGGGTCGGCGCGGTGCTGGTGCTCCTCGCCACCTGCGACGCGGACACCGGGCTGTGGACCTTCCGGGGCTACATGTTCCTGTTCGGGGCCGCGATCGGCTGCTTCTTCATACCGACCACGGTCGCCTCCGTGGCCACCGTCGACCGGGCGGACCTCGCACAGGCCACCATGCTCAACACCGTCGTCCGCCAGACCGGCGGCGCGCTCGCGCCGGCCGCGGTGACCACGGCCCTCGTCCTCGGCACCGCGCCGGACACCGGCGCGGCACCACCCGTCACCGCGTACCAGCACGCGTATCTCGCCCTCGCCGCGATCGCGGCGGCGACGGCGGTCTTCACCTTCACCCTGCCCGACGGCCCCGCCCGCGCCGCCGCCCGCGGCAGCGGGACCGGGGCCGGCCGGCCCGCTGTCCGCGGGCGGCGGCGCAACCGGGTCGGCTCCTGACCGTCCTGGGGGCGGCGTCGGATGCGGGCCCGGCGCTGCGGGTGAGCCGTCCGCCGGGCCCCGGGAGCCGAGGCAGGGCACGCCTTCACCGCGCGGCCGGGCGCCGGTGAGGGCCGGACGTCAGTCCTCGTCCTCGGGCAGGTGGAAGTAGACGGTCCCCGACCACCAGGGGCCGTGCTCGGTCGTCTCCGACGAGATCACCACGTCCTGGATCTCGGCGGGGCCCAGCCCCTCGACGGCGTCGGCCAGTCTCCGCAGGAGGGCCGGAACGCTGTCGCAGCCGGGGCCGGCGGGGTTGGCCTGTGAGAAGTGGCGCACGGTCCAATGCCTCGGAGTGTCCCTCACGGACCGATCGTAGAGGCTGCCGACGGCCCGTCGGCACACGATGACGGGGACCGGCGGTCCGGCCCGGACCGATGAGACACCCCCTGGCATGGCCGCGCTCTGCCGGAGTTGGTGGCAGGTTCCGGTCAAAAGCTTTCCCAAGTGCCGGACACCCCCCGTCGCCGGTGGTCGGGTTCTCCACGACGGCTGTACAACCACCCGTTCTGGGAGGCCCCGGTGTCAGCACCGACCCGCAAGAGACGATGGCTCACGATCTGCGCCATCACCGCGTCCGCCGCACTCGTCGCCGTACCCGCGGGCGCCGCGTCCGGCAAGAGCAGGAAACCCTTCGGGGCGCGCGAGCTCGCCCGCATCGCCGCCGAACGCGACACGTCCGTACGGGCCTTGAGCCCGCAGGCGAAGGCCGAGGACGACGACGGCAACGAGGCCGACGAGATAGCCGAGGGGGCCGACCAGTACGCCGAGGCCCGCACCTCGCCCGGCATCGTCGCGCCCGGCGCGTACGGCGCCGCCTGGACCAGCCTCACCCACCTGCCCGGCACCGGCGGAAGCTGGCGCCACGTCACCGGCCTGCCGTACGACTCCGACGACTCCCGCTACCGGGACGTCGACTCCAACTCCAGCGGCGGCTCGGGCAAGGTGACCGGCCGGATGGCCGCGATCGCCGCCGACGACGACGGGTACGTGTACGCGGGCAGCGCCGGCGGCGGTGTCTGGCGGTCCGGGCGGGGCGGCGGCCACTGGAAGCCGATCAGCGACAAGCTGCCGTCCCAGTCCACCGGCGCGCTCGCGCTCGACGGCGCCGGACGGCTGTGGCTGGGCACCGGCGAGGCGACCACCAATGCCGATGCCTACCTCGGCAGCGGTGTCTACGTCCTGTCCCACCCGCACGCGGGCACCTTCTCCTCCCGTGACCGGGTGGGCGGCGACGAGCTGGAGTCCACCACCATCCACGAACTGCGCTTCGGTGGCGGCAAGGTGTGGGCGGCGACCAGCGCCGGCGTGTGGAGCCACTCCACGAGGACGCCGAAGGGCGCCTGGAAGCTGGAGTACGCGCCCAACCCCGACTACCTGCCGGGCGGTCCGAAGGACGACGACCCCGACGCCGCGTACAAGAACATCGCCAACGACATCGCGATCGACCCGAAGGACCCGGACAAGGTCGTGCTCGCGGTCGGCTGGCGCAGCGGTGACGACTACAACGGCTTCTACACCAGGGTCCACGGCACCTGGACCCGTATCACCGGCGGTTTCGGCGACCTGCCGACCGACGCGGACGGTGTCGGCAACGTCACCTTCGCCCGGTCCGCCGACGGCTCGCGCTACTACGCCGTCGACCAGTCGCCGGAGCAGCTGAACACCAACCCGGACAGCGGACTCGAGGGCGTCTTCGTCTCCCGGTCCGGCTCCCCGACCGGGCCCTGGACGAGGATCGCCGACTACAAGGGGCTGGCGGCCTCCGGCTCCGCGCTGACCACCGCCGGGTACATGCCCGGCGTACAGGCCTGGTACAACCAGTTCCTGACCGTCGACCCGAGCGACCCCGAGCACGTCTACGCGGGCCTCGAGGAGGTCTACGAGACCAAGGACGGCGGCAGCACCTGGTCGACCGTCGGCCCGTACTGGAACTTCCCCTTCCCCTGCTGGAAGATCGACCCGGCCCGGCAGACCGGCGACTGCCACCAGACCCCCCACTCCGACCAGCACGGCGTCGCGATCGGCCGCTACCACGGCAGGAGCTTCGTGTACGTCGGCAACGACGGCGGCGTCTACAAACGCCCCGTCAACGGCTCGCAGGACGCCTCCGGCCACGCCACCGACTGGACCTCCCTCAACGACGGCACCATCGACACCCTCCAGTACTACTCGGTCGGCGTCGGCAAGGACCTCGACCACGGCGGCCTCTCGGTCACCGGCGGTCTCCAGGACAACGGCCAGTCCATCCTGCGCGGCGACGACAAGGTCATGGGCTCGAACTTCGGCGGCGACGGCGGCGACACGCTCACCGACCCGGCCGACGGCTGCCACATCGCGGAGGAGTACGTCTACCTCGCCGTCCAGGTGACGCAGAACTGCGCGGTCAACGACGGCAGCTGGGTGACCGACCCGGACAAGGCCACCTCGTACAACGTCGCCCCGGCCGACAACACCACCGGCGAGGCCCGCTTCATCGCCCCGCTCGCGGCCGACACGAAGGACAGCTCGACGTGGATCGCCGGCGGCCGGCACATCTGGGTGCAGACCCACGGCTACGCCATCCGCAGCGGCGACGAATGGAAGAGCGTGTACGACCTCGGCGCCGGCCGCACGGCGACCGCCGTCGCGGCCTCGGGCGGCACGGTGTACGCGGCCTGGTGCGGGCCCTGCAACAACCAGGGTTTCGCCCGCGGCATCTCCGTCGGGCACGTGGGGGACACCTCCCGGACGAAGTCCGGGGGAGGCGCCGGCTGGCACGACATCAGCCTGCCCGTGGACGCGACCGTGCCCAACCGCTACCTCAGCGGCTTCGCCGTCGACCCGAAGAACGCCGACCACGTCTTCCTCGCGGTCAACGGCTTCTCCCGGCACTGGACCGAGGGTCCCGGCGCCGGTGTCGGCCACGTCTTCGAGTCCACCGACGCGGGAACCACCTGGAAGGACATCTCGGCGAACCTGCCCGACGTGCCGGCCAACTCCGCGGTCGTCACGCCGAACGGCGGTCTCGCCGTCGCCACCGACCTGGGCGTCGTCTACCGCGCGCCCGGCCGCGGCACGTGGCAGCGGGTCGGCAGCCTCCCGGCCGTCGCCGTGCTCCAGCTGAGGCTGAGCCCCGACGGCGGCACCCTGTACGCGGCCACCCACGGCCGCGGCATCTACGCCATCAAGGTGCGCGACTGCACCTGACCCGCACCGCGCCGTGAAGGCAGGGGTGACCCCGGGCCGTCCGGGGTCACCCCTCCCGCGGGTACGGGGTGACCGTCATGTCGAGGACGAACCCGCCCCCCCGGGTCCACGTGGCGGCCGGTGCCTCCACCGTCAGCAGGCCGCGGTCGTGCCGCGCGCGGGACCGGCGGGTTGCTGCCGGGGACGTCCATGTGAACTGCCGGTGTGCGTGAGCACATCGGTGACGGCCGTGCGGGCGGGTCGCCGAAGGGCGTACCGAGCCGCCGGGCTCATGGGGGAACGCGCTCGGAGAACAGCGGCTCCACCTCAGCGAGCGAGCGAGCGGCGCCGCGTCGAGCAGGGCCGCCGCCGCACCGCGGGCGGTCGTGGCGGCGGAGGGATCACGATCCGTCCGCGCGGCCTGACCCGCACCGTCGTAGAGCAACTGGAGCTGTCGGGCCGGCTCCTCAGGCTCGGCGTACCCGCACGTGGCGGCCGGACAGCAGCCCGAGGGACGGGTGAGGAGGTCCGGACAGCCCGGAGCCCCGCCGGGCGGTTTCCCAGCGGGGCCTGTGCGGGCGGGCGGCCGAGGTCAGGGGCTCATGCGGCCGGGCTGTGCGCGGTCAGCGGGTGACGGTGCGGGCGGCCTGCCGGATCCGGTCGGCCATGAGCTCACACCCCCGCACCGTTGTCGGCCGGAACGCCGGCCACGGGGAAGTTCTGGTGGAACACGTTGTCAGGATCGATCCGCCTCTTGATGTCGCGGAGCCGTTGGAGGGTCGTGCCCGGATACGCCTCGGCGAGTCGTTCCGGGGTGAACGCCGACTCGAAGCTGAGGTACAGACCGTCGAGCGAAGGGCGCACCGCCGCCCAGGCCTCGTCGAATTCCGGGGACGCGTACGGCGCCACGGCCGTGATCGAGAAGTTCTGGTGCCGGTGGGCGTAGGCCGTGGCGTCGGCCGGCACATCGTTGACGGCACCGCCCACGGAACGGATCTGCAGCAGTTCGCCGAACCCGGCACGGGCCAGACCTTCGAGCCGCTCGCTGAGTTCTCCGTCGAGGTGGACGGCCAGGCCGCTGTGTGTGCGACCACCCTGCCGGCCCCGGTGGGGTGCCCGTGCCGCGGTCACCACGGCGGCGTACGGCAGGAGTTCCGCACGCCGACCGACCAGCGGCGCGACGCTCAGGAAGGGAGTCAGATCACGTCCGGCCACGGCCGGATCGTCCCCGGCGTGGACCACGGTCGCCAGGGCGAAGCCGCCACCCATGAGGTAGAGGAAGGCGGAGATCTCCCGGGGGGCGGCCTCCACCGTCTCTCCCCAGGTCCGCAGGAAGGGCGCAAGGCGGTCCACGCGGTACTGGAGTGTCGCCCGGGCGACCACGGGTGTGCGCGAGGCACGGAACTCCAGGGAGGTGACGATGCCCAGGTTGGCCCCGGCCCCGCGCACGGCCCAGAAGAGATCCGCGTGCCGCTCACTGTCCAGTGCGAGGACGCTGCCGTCCGAGGTGACGAGCTCCACCGCTGTGACGCGGTCGATGGTCAGTCCGTGCGCCCGGCCCATCCGGATACAGCGCCGCGGCGACCTCGCCCCAGCGGGCCCCAGGGCCGATGCGGACGAGATCGCTGTCGGTGCCGACCCGCTCGATCGTGTCCAGCCGGCTCAGATCGATGACGGTGCCGTGCTGATTCGTGGAAACGCTGCTGATTCCGTGCCCACCACTGCGGACGGACAAGGGACCCTCCGCGTCCCGGGCGAAACCCAGCGCCTCCACCACCTCCGCCGTCGATCGGGGTCGCACCACCGCCGCCGGGGCGCCGGTGGCGGTGTACACGTGCCGCAGATCCGCGTAGCGCCGGTCGTCGGGGCGGATGATGTCGAGCATGGCGGAAGCCTCACTGGGCGGTTGAGGATGCGGAAAACGGGCCGGCGGCGGGGTCGGCGAAGGAACTCGGCACGTCAGCGGCCGTTGCCGACGCGTCGGCGAACACCGCCCCCCGGGGCCCGACGGCCCGCGGGCGTCACTTCACGAGTTGCGGGTACAGGGTCTCGATGTCCGCGGCCAGGCCCGCCTTGACGCGCCGCGACAGGTCGTCGGCGAGCACCTCGTACGCTCCGGACTCGACTCCGCCGATGGCGAGCGCGGCGACATCCTTCGGGCTGGACTTGGGCGCGTCGACGTCCGCCGCCATGTCGGTGTCGACGTACCCGACGTGCAGACCCGTCACACCGATGCCGCGCGGCTTCAGCTCCAGCCGCAGGGAGTTCGTCTGTGACCACAGGGCCGCCTTGGACGCGCTGTAGGAACCGGCGACCCCGATCCAGGACAGGACGGAGTGGACGTTGAGGACGTGGCCGCCGCCGTTGGCCTCGATGATCGGCACGAAGGCGCGGGTGACCTGCAAGGGGCCGTAGAAGTTCGTCTCGAACTCGCGCCGGATGTCCTCGACCGGCGAGGTCAGGAACGACGCCTGCACCGAGACGCCCGCGTTGTTGACGAGTACGGTGACGTCCTTCGCCTGCTCGGCCGCCGCGGCCACCGACGCGGGATCGGTGACCTCCAATGCCAGCGGCACGACGTCCGGGTTGGTCACCGAGCGGGGGTCCCGTGCCGTGGCGTACACCTTGGCCGCGCCACGCGCCAGCACCTCTTCGACCAGTGCGCGCCCCAGCCCACGGCCGCCGCCGGTGACAAGGACCACTGCGTTTTCGAGCGATGTCATGTCCAACTCCTCAGGAGAAACGCGTCGTCCTTGATGGTTTCGTCAAGTTACCGCGTACGTATATCGACATGTACGCGTCGCGGGCCCTCAGCGCCGTACACGTCTCGATGCACATGTGGGGCTCCCGCGCCGGTGAAGTGCTCACGGTGAGGTCGCGGACACACGCAACTCAAGGCGCATGGCGAGTGGATCGTCGGCACCGTACCGGAAGGCGCATTCGACTGTGCTGTCTTCCGGTGTCTGCTGCGACGCAGCGACGGGAACCGTTCGGTGCTACTGGCCGGGAAGCGTCGCCTCGGGAGCCAGCAGGACGGCGATCCCGTTGGCGTGCGCGACGGCGTCGCTGACCCGGGGGTTGAAGAAGGCCGCGACCGCGCCACGGTGGTGGGGGCTGACGACCAGCAGGTCCGCCTTGAAGTCCTCGGCCGCGGCGGAGATGACGGAGGGCACCTGGTTCGTCAGGCTGTGCGCCAGGTGTCCCTCCGCCTCCACACCGAGGCCGCGGAGGGTGGCCAGGGCCTCCTCCAGGATCACCTCGCCCTGGTCCTCCTCCTCCAGCTTCACGACGGTGTCGCCGGCGACCATGGACGTCACGACGTGAAGCACGTGGACCGTCGCGTTCGCCGGGCGGGCCAGCTCGCCGGCCATCAGGAGTGCCGTCTTCCGGGCGGCACTGGGATCGATGGCCACCAGGATGCGTTCGAACACGGCGTTCTTCCTCTCTGCGACCGCTGCGGCCGGGGCTCGGGCGGTGTGATGACGGTGTGGCGAGGAGGGCGGGTCGACCTCTGCGTGTGACAATATGACTGGTCGTCTTGGAAGTCAACGCGGACAGCGCCCTCCTCCGAGCGTGTCAGGGCAGCAGCGGCGGGCCGACGATCTGGATGCCGTGCGCGGCGGCGAGCCGGGTCAGCTCCTCCGGGTCGGGGCCCGGTCCGGCCTCCGGCGGCACGGTTCCGTCGAACGGCACACCCACGTCCGCCACGAACGCGTCGAAACCTCCGCCCGGAGTGTGCAGCGTCAGGAAGCGGGCCGTCGGGGAGGTCACGACGAAGCCGTGCGCCAGCCCGCGCGGCAGCAGCGCGAGTCCGCCCGCGCCCACGCTCCGCACCTCGTTGCCGACCTCCACCCGCAGTGTGCCGTCCAGGATGAGAAATGTTTCCTCGTCGGACTCGTGCAGGTGCAGCGGCGACATGTAGCCGCGTTCACCGGTGTGCTCCAGCAGCGCGTAGGCGCCCGCGGTGTCGGCGGCCCGCGCCCGTATCCGTACGAGACCGCCGAGGAACCGCACCGCCTCCTGGGTGTCGGGGTCCGTCAGGACGGGGGATGTGATGTTGCCGGACAGGGAAGTCACTGCTCTCCTCGCTTCCGCTCAGTTCGGGTGACATTCGAGCAGAGAGCGGAGCGGGCCGTCCAAGACGGATGTGTCATCGCCTCATGCCGAATCGGCATGCCCCGGAGCGCCCGCGCGGGCACTTCGGGTTTTGACAATCTCAAGCAGACCGGCCATATTGATGCTATGCCTCAGGTGAGCGTCAGAGGAAAGCTGATCGAACACGCGGAGACCGTGTTCCGTCGTCAGGGCTTCAATGGCGCCAGCGTCGCGGACATCACCAATGCCGCCGGTGTGCCGAAGGGGTCCTTCTACAACCACTTCAAGAGCAAGCAGGAACTCGCCGCCGAGATCGTCCGCCGCTACAGCCGCGGGACGGATGTGACCATGCTCGCCGGCGAGGGCCTCTCGGCGGTGGAGCGGCTGCGCGCGCACTTCGCCGCCCAGGCCTCGCGTACCAGCTCCACCGGCGTCGAGTACGGATGCCTGCTGATGACCATGGCGAGCGAGGGACCCACGGTCGGCGACGAGGTCGGGACGGTCGTTCGCCGCAGCCTCGCCGCGTGGGTCGGCGTACTGGCCCCGGTGATCGAGGAGGGCCAGCGGTCCGGGGAGATCACATCCCAAGAACCCGCGAGTGACCTCGCCGCCTTCCTGATCGACGCGTTCGAGGGCGCGGGCCTGCGTGGCAAGGCGACCCGGGACGAGGACGCGGCCATGCGCTCCCTCAACCTGGCCCTCAACGCCATCAAGGCGTGACAGCCGCGTTCTTCGGGTGACGGAGCAATCGGTCCCGACGTTCGTCCCCGGTCCCACTGCCGTCTCGTTCCTGTCCCGTTCCACGCGTCGCTGTGCCGTGCTCCTGCGGTACGGCGTACGTCGTCGTGCGTCCCGGTCGTCAGGGGCGCAGCGCTTCGAGGGCGATGCTCATCTCCTCCGCGATGTGCGTGTGATCGGCCGCCGTCCTGGCCCGCAGCGCCGCGCCTTCGAAGAGGTCGAGCAGGAAGGCGGCCAGGGCGGCGGCGGACCAGGCACTGGTGATCTCGCCTGAGGCCTGACCGTCCGCGATCGTGGCGGTCATCGCGTCCGTCCAGCCGTCCAGGGCCTCCCGGACCGCCTCACGGACCTTCTCGCCGGCGTTGGCGCCGTCACTGGCCAATGTGCCGAGCAGGCACCCGAACTCGATTCCGGAGTCGCGGATACGCTCGACCTGCACGGTCAGGTGCCTCCGCAGGCGTTCCAGAGCGGGGCCATGACCCTCCAGGGACGAGTGGTCGGTGGCACGCGCGTAGCGCAGGACGATCTCCACGGCGAGGTCCTGCTTACTGCGGAAGTGGTTGTAGAAGGACCCCTTCGGCACACCTGCCGCCTCGGTGACGTCCAGGATGCTCGCACCGGTGAACCCCTTGCGGCGGAAGACGTCCTCGGCGTTGTCGACCAGCCGTTCCCGGACACTGATCTGTGGCATGTTCTCCGCTCCTCGGCGGTACGTGGCGGGACGGCGGGCGCGTCCGCGAAACAGTGGAACCGGGCGGCGGTCGCGGCCGGCCGAGCGACGACGGTGCCGTGCGGCAGAGTCAGGGGTGGGCTCGCGACGCACCTGGTCCGACGTCATCGGCCACCGCTTTGGCGACAGCCACGGAACCGGGCGTGCTCACACCGGTCACGGTGGTGCCGGTGTCGGCTGGCGCGGCGCCGCTGACCACCTGGTCGCCGCAGGTCACGGCCGTACTCGGCCACCGTCGGCTGTGCGGCGTACGCCCTGTGCCAGGGGATTCGGCCGGCTGCGGCCCGGGCAGCGAGGAGCGGTGGGGCGAGACACGTCGACGTGCCGCCGGACATGTCTCCTCCCCTCTGCGTCCCGGGCTGGACTCTCCGCTCCGGACGGCCTCGCGGTCTGGTCCTTGCTTCTCCCGCCATGAATGTGTCCGGTCGTCTTGGGAAAGTCAAGTCAACCCCCTCCCCTCGGCCCCCCGTTCCGCCGGCCTGCGGTCAAGAGCGTGGCCACAAACATTCCACTGCCGCACGCCATGCTGGGGCCGTCGACCGGTGGGACCACACGGACCACGCGCGTTCCGCGCACACTCGCCCTTCCTCACATGGAGTTGCTGATGACCACGTATCGCGCAGTGGAGGTCGCCCCTGACGGGGGCCTGCGTCCCACCGAGCGGGAGCTGGTCCCGCCCGGCCCGGGTCAGGTGCGTATCCGGGTGGAGGCGTGCGGCATCTGCCACAGCGACTCGATCGTCGTGCATCCGCACGACGACGGGGAGCCCGGCCGGGTACCCGGGCACGAGGTCGTCGGCCGCATCGACGCCCTGGGCGAAGGCGTCACGGGGTGGAGCGTGGGCGACCGGGTGGGCGTGGGCTTCCTGGGCGGGCACTGCGGGGTGTGCGCGGCATGCCGGCTGGGCGACTTCGTCGGCTGCACCGACCAGCCGTACACGGGTGTGCATGTCGACGGCGGTTACGCCGAGTACATGTACGCCCGGCAGACCGGCCTGGTGGCCGTGCCGGAGGAGATGGGCGCGGCCCGGGTCGCGCCGCTGCTGTGCGCGGGGTTCACCGTGTACAACGCCCTGGTCGGCAACGTGCGGCAGCCGGGCGGCCTGGTGGCCGGTGATCTGATGGCCGTGCAGGGCATCGGCGGCCTGGGGCACCTGGCCCTTCAGTACGCGCGGGCCCTGGCGCTGCGCGTGGTCGCGATCGCACGCGGGGCCGACAAGGAGGAACTGGCCCTCCGGCTGGGCGCGCACCACTACGTCGACAGCAAGGCATCGGACGCCGCGGAGGAGTTGACCAAGCTCGGTGGCGCCCGGATGGTGCTGGGCACCGCGGCGGGCGGGGACGTGAGCCCGCTGCTCGCCGGCCTGGCCCGCAGGGGCCGGCTGGTCCTGGTGGGGGTGTCGCCGGAGCCGGTCCGTGTCGCGCCCCGCCAACTGATCTTCGAGGCGGTGCAGGTGTCCGGCTCCCTCACCGGAACCGCCGCGGAGAACGAGCAGAACCTGGCCTTCGCCCAGGCACATGACGTGGCGCCGATGGTGGAGCACACGTCGCTGACCGACGTGCAGGCGGCCTACGACCGGATGCTGCGCGGTGAGGCACGGTTCCGCATGGTCATCGGCATCTGACGGCGGCGTACGCACTGCCGCCTCGCCGCAGCCCGACCGGCGCCCCGGACGGGGCGCCGTCCTTTCTGAACAGGAGTCCTGAACATGTCTGCATATGTGGCCGATGCGGCCGAGACCCGTTACGTCGAGGGGCCCGAGGGGGAGCGGTTCGCCTACCGCAGGTTCGGCCGGGCGGGCGGCCGTCCCCTGGTGATGCACATGCGGTTCCGCGGCACTCTCGACCACTGGGACCCGGCCTTCCTGGAACCGCTGGCCGCCGAACGCGAGGTCATCGTCTTCGACAACCGGGGCATCAACCTGTCCACCGGCGACGCGCCCGCCTCCATCGAGGACATGGTGGAGGGCTCCCTGGCCTTCATCCACGCCCTCGGCCTGACGGACATCGACGTCCTGGGCTGGTCGATGGGCGGCATGGTCGCCCAGGGCGTGGCACTGGCGGCCCCCGGCATCGTCCGGCACCTGGTGGTGGCGGGCAGCTCGGCGGGCGGTGTGCCGGACCTGCCGCCGCCCTCGGCCCGCACCCGGCAGATCATGGCGAAGCCGGTCAACGCCGCCGAGGACTTCCTCCACCTCTTCTTCCCCGAGACGAAGGAGGCGACGGCCGCGGGCCTGGCCTCCCTTGACCGCCTGGAGCACCGGCTGAAGGACTCCCAGGCGGTCGTCGGCCCGCAGGCGGTGCGCGGCCAGCTCGGTGCCATCGGCTCCTTCAAGGGTTACTGGCACCGGCAGGAGGAGCTGACCCTGCCGGTCCTGGTCGCCAACGGCGCCCACGACGTGATGATCCACGCCTACGCCACCTACGCGATGTCGCAGAAACTGCCCCACGCCAAGGTGATCCTCTACAGCGACGCCGGGCACGGCTTCCTCTTCCAGCACCCCGAAGACTTCGCCCACGAGATCAACCGCTTCCTGTCCGCCTGACCCGCACCGCCGCACGGGGGCCCGTCCCGCCCCCGCGCGGCCCCTCGCCCTGCACGCCGGTCCATGAGGTCGCCGATGACCGCGATCGACGATCACCGCGCCGCGGACTTGCGGAGAACGCGCTCGCCCAGAACGCCCGGCTCCTGCTCACCGCCCGCCCGGTCGGAGGTGACCGTGGCGGCCCCGTCACCCACCCCTGCGGGCGGGCTGCCGGCCGAAGCCATCCGGCGCTTCCGGGACGGCCGGCGCGACGCGCGGATCGCCGTACTCGACGTCTCCGACGACGAACAGCCGGGCGCCCTGGCGGGGCACCGCGTGGACGCCGTGCCGACCTAGGGGGAACCCCGGTCGGCGGATCTGGCCGGCGAACCTCTGACCGAGGAGCCGCTCTGCGGACTGGTCACCGCCGGGCATCCGCTGAGCACCGGCGCGCACATGCCGCTGTCGGTCCTGGCGGAGGAACCGTTCCTCTTCCCCGTCCACGAGCGCCGGCACTGCTGGAGCCTCCTCCGGGACCCGGCGGACTGGGGTGTCCGGCGGTGCCGGCCTCCCTGAGCCTGAACGGCTCCCGCGCGCTGTCCTTCATACGGCTGCCGGGCCTGTGGGTACGCACCAGCGTGATGTGGCGCCAGTCGGAGCAGTCACCGGCGGTGACGGCCTTCGTGGCGGCGTGCAGGACCACGGCCGCCTCGGTGATCCGTGCACGTCCGGACATCTGGTCCGCGCCCCGTCGGATGGCCCGCCAGGAGGCGCTCACGTCTCCCCAGCCGGACAGGCGGATGGTCCGAGGAGTGGCCAGTCGCCCGCCAGGAGCGCACGGGAGCCCTCCCGCTGACGGAGTGTGCGCAGTGCCCGGGACCGGCGTGACGCGACCGTTCCGGCAGGGACGCCGAGGCGTTGAGCGGTCTCCCGCACCGTGAATCCGTACATGCAGGTGTGGACGAGCACTTCCCGGAGCTCGTGACTCAGGGTGTGCAGCAGAGCGTGTGCCACCACGGACGCCGGCACGGTTTCGGCGCGGTCGGCCTCCGGGACGTCGCGGCTCTCGGCGGTGACGATCTCGTACCCGGTGAACGGACCGGGCCACCCGTCGACGACAAGACCGCGTGCCGCCCTCAGGAGCCAACCGCGCACCGCGTCGCGCCCGGTGGGCAGCATGTCGATGTGCCGCCAGGCACGGACCAGGACTTCCTGCGCGATGTCCTCGGCCGCATGGTGGTCGCCCACCCACGTCTCGGCACGGGCGACGAGCACGGCTCGGTGCTCGGCCACCAGGGCTTCGATCCGGGCACGTCGGAGCGCTGCCGGCGGCGGGCCGTGGTGGGCGCTGGTCGTCATGTTCGCGGATTCCCTCATCGGGCAGGGGCGGCCGGCCGGCGAGCCTCTCCGCCCCAGATCTGTGGCGAGACACCTGGGCCGGGGGAGGCCGCCTCCGGGGCGGGTCGTGCCCCGAGAACAATCGCCCTGCCGCAGCAGTTGCCGCTCCAGACTGTCCCAATCGATCAACTCGTGCTCCGTGCCCCGGGGACCAGCTCATAGGTGGCGGAGAGCCAACGCCACACCTTGGTGTGGTCCGTTTCGAAGGCGACCGGCTCCGGCGGGCAGTCGAAGCTGAAGTTGGTGCGATCCCCAGGTGTGGCCCTTACACGGGGCCCCAGGTGCGTACCCCGGGCGCTGAACGCAGCCGCGCCCTGGCGCCGTTCGCGAGGACGGCTGTGCCAGGACGCGGTGCGCACCGGTGGCGCGCGGTCTCCTACGACGGGCAGGACTCACCGGCCGCGCGCGTCCGGCTACTTGGCGAGGAAGGTGAGGAGGGCGTTGTTGACTTCTTCGGCGTGGGTCCAGAGCAGGCCGTGGGGGGCGCCGTCGATTTCGATGTAGTCGGCGTGGGGGAGGGCCTTGTGGAAGGGGCGGGCGGTGGAGTCGATGGGGAGGATGTTGTCGGCGGTGCCGTGGAGGATGAGGGCGGGGACGTCGATGTGGGGGATGTCGTTGCGGAAGTCGGTGGGCCAGGTGAGGGGGGCGGCCCAGGCGGCGTAGGCGCTGCCGTTGGTGGCGACGTTCCAGCTGTTGCGGACGGCTTCTTCGCTGATGCGGGTGCCGAGGTTTTCGTCGAGGTTGTAGAAGTCGCGGTAGAAGTCGGTGTAGTAGGCGTAGCGGTCGTTCTTGGCGGTGTCGGAGATGTTCTGGAAGAAGGTGTGGTCGCCGGCGCCGGTGGGGTTGTCGTCGGTCTTGAGGAGGAAGGGTTCGAGGGAGGCGAGGAAGGCGGCTTTGGCGATG
>NZ_JBEYXM010000044.1:0-31202 GCF_040704595.1 Streptomyces sp. NPDC046870 | reverse complement strand
CGGCGCGACCGGCGGGACCGGACGGCACTCGCTGGTACTGGAACACGCCCTGCGCCCGCTGTTCGCCTACCTCCGCGCCGTCGTCGTCCCCACCGCCGTCTACGCCGCCTCCGAGGACTGGGGCGCCGAAGGACTCGCCGAACGGACCGACCGGGCCGCGGCGGAACTCGTCGCGCTGATGACCGGACCGCCCGTCGTCGCGCGTCCCGCCCAGCCGGCCTTCGAGTTCCGCCCGCCCGCACCCACCGTGCCGAGCACCAGGAGCCGGTGACCCGGGCCCGGCAGCGCGCCCCGCACCGGCCGACGCCTGGAGTCATGTGACCCGACTCACCGTGAGCCGGGCCCCTCACGCGCCCCCGAGAGACGCACCGGAAAGACGCACCCCCGAGAGACGACGGAGAGGACAGCACGATGGACACTCAGGACACGACACCGCCGGCGACCGGATTCGACCCGGACGCGTTCCTCGTCGTCCCGCCCAGGACCTTCGAGGACCTGCGCGTCGGCGAGGTGTTCCGGGCCCCCAGCCGCACCCTGACCGACGCCCACGCGGCGGCCTTCCAGACGGTCTCCGCGGACAACCACCCGGTGCACTACGACGCCGAGTGGGCGCGCCGGCACGGGCACTCCGCGCCGGTGGTACACGGCCTCCAGGTGCTGGCGTTCACCGCGCCGGGCGCCACACTGTTCCCCCACTTCATCGGTGAGGTGTTCATCAGGTTCCTGGAGCTGTCCTGCACCTTCCTGGCCGAGGTGCACTCCGGGGACACCCTGTACCCGGCCCTGACCATCACCGGCCTGGAACCGCGCGGCGAGGACGGTGTCGTGGTGACGCGGGCGACCATCCACAACCAGCGCGGCGAGCTCGTGCTGTCCGGACAGCACAAGTACCTGCTCCGATGCGGATAGACACGGACGGGCACCGGGCCGGAGGCGGGCTCCGCCGCTTCCGTACCGAGCCGGCCCTGGTCGGCGAGGTCGCCGGCCGGGGCCGGCTCATGAGCGGTGTGCGATCTTTCAGATGATCTCGGGCATGCGGAGAGGACCGGCCTTTGTCGTCGCCGTCCGGGAGGGAACCCGCGTGTCCGTACCTCTGCGCCCCGTTCGACGTGTGCGGAACGACCGACGTTTCGATCTGCGCACGACCGCCCTGTTCTTCCTGCTGCTCGCGGTCCTGCTGTGCCTCCTCGCGCTGGTGGTGCGGACGGCCGCGGGCATGGTGGAGCGGCGCCCGCTGTGGGCCGGGGTCCTGGCGGTGCTCGGCATCGCCGCCGCTGTGACGGGCCGGTCCAGGTGGCGCCGGTTCTCCGCCGCGAAGTACGCGCGCCGGACCGCCCGCGCACTGGAGGAAGCGGCCGCGGAGGCAGCCGTTCCGTTGCAGCCGGCCGCAGAGGCGGCGGTTCCGCCGCGGCCCGCCCCGGAGGCAGACGTTCCGCCGTGGCCGGCCGCCGAGGAGACGGCAGGCGAGGAGACGGCCACGTTCCCCGGCGGTGTGGTGGACTGCGCCCAGCTCGAACCCGACGGTTTCGAGGAGGCCATAGCCGACCTGTGCACCCGTGACGGGTGCCGGGAGGTGGAGGTGGTGGGCGGCGCCGGCGACCTGGGGGCGGACGTCACCGCGCTCACCCCGGACGGACGGCGCGTGGTGATCCAGTGCAAGCAGTACGGCCCCGCCAACAAGGTCGGCTCGCAGGACCTCCAGCGGTTCGGGGGGACCTGCTTCACCATCCACGAGGCCGATGTCGCCGCGGTCGTGACGACGAGCGACTTCACCGCGCCCGCTCTCGAGTACGCGCGTCAGTGCGGCATCGTGTGCGTGGACGGCAGCGCTCTGGACGCCTGGTGCCAGGGCACGGGGCCGAGTCCGTGGGACGGAGCGGGCATCGCGTGCTGACCGCGCGCGGGCACTTCCCCATCCACAATGCGCGGGCGCTCGGATAACATGATCGAACTCACGACAAGCACGCCCTCATTGCCTGACCTCGCCGGAAAACCACACAACACCCAACACATCGGCCGAACAATTGATATCTAGAGCATCGCGGGCCATTCCGCCACCAAACAGCAGAAATTCGTTCGCCGCATGGCGTCGACCCCGGACGGTGCTCTGGGCCACGGCCGGTGTGGTGACCCTCGCATTCCTCGTCGTGCTGGAGATCGCCGCGCGTCACTACGGTCTGCCGGGACCGGTCACCTATCAGGTGCGGGAACTGACATTCCCGCCCAAATCAGGATTCCTGCTGTATGCCAGCATGGCGTTGACGATGGTGGTCCTCACCTGGCGGGAACGGTTCATCGCGATCGGCGTCGCGCTCGGCATCGACATCGTCTTCCTGCTGGCGCGGTGGGCGGCCGGCGCCGACCTGACCGACGGTCACCCCTTCGGCAACGGCGCGTTGTGGGTGATCGTGGGCTGCGCGGTCATCGCGGTCACGCGCCGCACCGGCCGGGAACGCCTGCTGCTGCTGAAGGGCGTCGGGCTGGGCCTGCTGCTGGTGGCCGGCCGCAAGACCGGCGACACCTGGCTCCTCATCACGTCGAAGACCCGCGCGACGGTGCTCGACCCGTACGTCGCGACCGCCGACCGCGCGCTGGGCGACCCGTCGTGGGTGGTGGGCCGGATCGTGCGGGCCACCGGTACGGTCGGCGCCCACGCCCTGGACTACGTCTACGCCCAGCTCGCGGTGGCCGCGGTCGTCGTCGCGATGTACCAGCTGCGCCACGTGGCGACCGAGCGCCGCTTCCCGCGCCACCATCTGGTGCGCACGTTCCTGGTCATCGGCCTGCTCGGGCCGGCCGTCTACATGGTCTTCCCGGTGGTCGGGCCGGTCTTCGCCTACGGCGCCGACGGCGGGCACTGGGCGGTCGCCGACCTGTGGCCGGACACGGCGCCGCCTCTCGGCACCCCCCACCCCATACCGTTCGACGGGATCACCCCGCGCAATTGCATGCCCAGCCTGCACACGGCGTGGGCCACCGCGATCTTCATCCACTCCCGCAAGGGACCGCGTCTCCTGCGCTACGCGGGCACGTTCTGGCTGATCGCCACGCTCACCGCCACCCTCGGATTCGGCTACCACTACGGCGCCGATCTCGTCGCCGGTGCGGTGTTCACGCTCACCATCGAGGCGGCGCTGCGCGCGTACGACCGGGGCTGGGACCGGTCCGGGCTCCAACTGGTCGCCCACGGTACGGCCGTGTTCGCCGCGCTCCTGCTGGCGTACCGCTTTCTGCCGGTGCGGATGGCCGCGCACCCGTGGCTGTTCGGTCCCCTTCTCCTGCTGGCGATGCTCTCGGTGGTCCACCGTTTCGTCCGGACCACCGGACTGTGGGAACCGAAGCCGACGCCGATCCCGCAACCGGAACCGCAGCCGGAACTGGGAGCCGTTCCTTAGGGGGGCGCGCGGATGGGCGCGGTGCTGGTACCCCGGCGGCGAGACAGGCACAGATCCCGGCGATCATAGGGTTACGACGAGTCGGCCCACCGGACATCCGTCCCCGACGCCGCTCGTCACTGATCACCCATCACCAGGGCACGGGCGTTCCGTCCCAGGAGAAGAAGCCACCGGTGGGGCCGTCGTCCGGCAGCAGGGCCAGGCGGAGGGCACCCTGCGCCGCCTCGGCCGGGTCGCCGCCGGCAGCGGCGGCCCGGGGGTTGAGATCGGTGGCCCGCAGGCCGGGGGCGAGCGCGTTGACCTTGAAGCCGTCCTCGGCCAGCGTCTGGGCGTAGAAGACGGTGAGGGCGTTGAGGGCGGCCTTGGACGACCGGTAGGCGGCGGCGCCTCCGCTTCCCGGGGTGAACTGGGGGTTGGGGTTCGTGCTCCAGGTCAGCGACGCGGTGCCGCTGGAGACGTTGACGATGCGCGGACGCGGGGACCGGCGCAGGGCGGGCAGGAAGGCGTTGGTCACCGCCATCACCCCGAACACGTTGGTCTCGTACGTGCGCCGGAACTCCTCGACGCCGGTGTCGGCCGGCGAGGCGAGTGACGGTGAGATGCCGGCATTGTTGACCAGCACGTCCAGGCGTTCCACCCGAGCCGCGGCCTGTGCGATGCCGTCGGTATCCGTCACGTCGAGGACCAGCAGCCGAGCGCCGGCGCCGATCTCCTCGACGGCCCGGTGTCCGCGCCGCGGGTCGCGGGCGCCCACGTACACCGTGAGGCCCTCGGCCGCGAGCAGCCGGGCGATGTGCTTGCCGATCCCCTTGTTGGCACCGGTGACCAGAGCTGTGCGATCGTTCATGGAAACCACGGTCCCCTGGTGGCGGGCGCCCTGCCAGGGACAGTCTGTACCAGGCAAGCGGCAGGAGATGGCATGGCACGGGAGGAGCTGGCCCACTTCCTGCGGGACCGCCGGGCGGGCCTGCGTCCGCACGAGATCGGCCTGACGGCGACGGGCACCGATCGCCGTACGCCGGGCCTGCGCCGCGAAGAGGTGGCGGAACTCGCCCACATGTCGGTCGACTACTACACGCGGCTGGAGCAGGCCCGGGGCCCGCGGCCGTCGGCTCGGATCCTGGACGCGTTGTCCCAGGCACTACGGCTCACGCCGGCCGAGCGCAGCCATCTGTTCCGCCTGGCGGGATCGAACGCGCCGCCCGGCAGCAACGTGGCGCGGCGGGTGCGCCCGCACGTGGCCCGGATGCTGGAGCGGCTGCCGGAGACCGGTGCCGTCGTCACCGACGCGGCGTACGGCGTCGTCGCCTGGAACCCCCTGGCCCAGGCGCTGCTCGGCGGCGACCTCGAAGGCGGAACGACGAACCTGGCTCGGCGCCGTTTCCTGGGCCGGGGACGGACGTATGAGAGCTCCGGCGCCGAGGAGTTCGGGCACATCGTGGTGGCGCGGCTTCGGCGGGCCGCCGACCGCTACCCGCACGACCCGCAGGTGACCGCCCTGCTGGCCGAACTGCACGCCGGCAGCGAGGAGTTCAGGCAGATCTGGCAGACACGTCCGGTCCACGCTCCCGGTCACCGCACCAAGACCCTGGACCACCCGGAAGCCGGCACGCTGCGGTTGAACTGTGACGTCCTGCTCGTGCCCGAGGATGACCAGGAGGTCGTCCTGATCACGGCCGACCCCGGATCGCCTGCCGTGCGGGCCCTGCACAGGCTGGCCAGGCAGGCGACCTGAAACCACATGCTCGCTGGGGCCTGTGCCCACCTTGGTGCCGAGGCGCCCCATGCCACCTGACGCGAACTCTTGGCCCACACCCTTCCTTTGTCCTCTCAGTGGAAGAAGTTCCCAGGAATCCATGCACAACTTCTTCCCAGGTTCGGCGGCCACTGCTACGTTCCCTGTCGAAAGCCCGACACTGGTGGCCGCAAAGGGCGGGGAGGGGCACGTGAGACGCATGACGGCTCGACCGGCCAACGCGCACCAGGCCCGCCTGCTGAAGCTGCTGCGGGACGGCGGCCCCAACTCCCGGGCCCAGCTGGGCGACCAGGTCGACCTGTCCCGGTCCAAGCTGGCCGTGGAGGTGGACCGGCTGCTGGAGACGGGCCTGGTGGTGGCCGACGGACTCGCCGCCTCGCGCGGCGGCCGGCGCTCCCACAACGTCCGGCTCAACCCGGACCTCAGGTTCCTCGGTGTCGATATCGGCGCGACCTCGGTCGACGTCGCCGTCACCACCCCGGAACTGGAGATCCTCGGCCATCTCAACCAGCCCATGGACGTGCGCGAGGGGCCGGTCGCGGTCTTCGAGCAGGTCCTGGACCTGGCGGGGAAGCTGAAGGCCGCGGGACTCGCCGAGGGCTTCGACGGCGCCGGCATCGGCGTCCCCGGACCGGTCCGCTTCCCCGAGGGCGTACCGGTCGCCCCGCCGATCATGCCCGGCTGGGACGGCTTCCCCGTCCGGGAGGCGCTCAGCCAGGAGCTCGGCTGCCCGGTCATGGTCGACAACGACGTGAACCTCATGGCGATGGGAGAACAGCACGCGGGAGTCGCCCGTACCACGGCCGACTTCCTCTGCGTCAAGATCGGCACCGGGATCGGCTGCGGCATCGTCGCGGGCGGCCGGGTGCACCGGGGCACCACCGGAAGCGCCGGCGACATCGGCCACATCCAGGCGGTGCCGGACGGCCGGCCCTGCGCCTGCGGCAACCGGGGCTGCCTGGAAGCACACTTCAGCGGCGCGGCCCTGGCCCGGGACGCGGTGCAGGCGGCCGGGCAGGGCCTGTCCGCCGAACTCGCGGCCCGGCTGGAGGCGAACGGCACCCTCACCGCCGTGGACGTCGCCGCCGCTGCCGCCGCGGGGGACGCCACCGCCCTCGAACTGATCCGTGAGGGCGGCACCCGGGTCGGCCAGGTCATCGCCGGACTCGTGTCCTTCTTCAACCCGGGCCTGGTGGTGATCGGCGGCGGGGTGACCGGCCTCGGCCACACCCTGCTCGCCGCGATCCGCACCCAGGTCTACCGCCAGTCACTGCCGCTGGCCACCGGAAACCTGCCCATCGTGCTCGGAGAGCTGGGACCGAGCGCCGGTGTCATCGGCGCCGCCCGGCTGATCAGCGACCACCTCTTCTCACCCGCGTAGACGCACCACCCGCGCAAGACCGTCAGCGTTCCGCCCGCGCGAACCGTCACCGTTCCGTGCGTGCGAGCGAACCACCGTTCCGCCCGCCCACGCACCCGGCCCGCACCAGCGACCCATCCCCCGCACCGCCGCACCACCCCGCTTACTCGTGTAACGCCGCTCCCTGGCCGCAGGGTGCTCGCCCCGCTACGCCCTGACACCGGTCCGCACGCCCGCCGAGGGGACTCACATGGCACCAGAACCACCGCTGCTCAGCATGTCCGGGATCACCAAGTCGTTCCCCGGAGTCCGCGCTCTGGACGGCGTCGACCTCGACGTCCAGGCCGGGGAGGTGCACTGCCTGCTCGGCCAGAACGGCGCCGGGAAGTCCACGCTCATCAAGGTGCTGGCCGGCGCCCACCAGCCCGACGGCGGCAGCATCCACTGGCGCGGCGAGCCGGTCACCCTGCGCTCCCCGATCGCGGCCATGCGCCTCGGCGTCGCCACCATCTACCAGGAACTCGACCTGGTGGAACACCTGTCGGTGGCGGAGAACGTCCACCTCGGCCACGAGCCGACGGCCGCCGGGTTCGTCGTCCGCGGAAAGGCCGCACGCGCGGCGACGGCGGCGCTGCTGAAGCGGCTCGGTCATCCCGAGATCGATCCGGCCCGTCTGGTCGGGGAGCTGTCGGCGGCCCAGCAGCAGATCGTGTCCATGGCACGGGCCCTGTCCCACGACGTACGGCTCATCGTGATGGACGAGCCGTCCGCCGCGCTCGACCCCGACGAGGTCGACAACCTCTTCCGCATCGTCGGCGATCTCACCGCCGACGGGGTCGCCGTCGTCTACATCTCGCACCGCCTGGAGGAGATCCGGCGCATCGGCGACCGGGTGACCGTGCTCAAGGACGGCCGGGCCGTCGCCAGCGGGCTGCCCGCGAAGACCACGCCGACCCGGGACGTCGTCGCCCTGATGACGGGCCGCACCGTGGAGTACGTCTTCCCCGAGCGGCCCGCCCGGGCGCCTAAGGCCGAGCCCGTCCTCCAGGTGCGGGGCCTCGCCCGGGACGGGGAGTTCGCGCCGTTCGACCTCGATCTGCGCCCGGGTGAGGTCGTCGGGCTCGCCGGGCTGGTCGGCTCGGGACGCTCGGAGATCCTGGAGACCGTCTACGGGGCACGCCGGCCCACTTCCGGTGAAGTCGTCGTCGACGGCCGCCGGTTGCGCACGGGGAGCGTCCGTGCCGCCGTACGGGCCGGGATAGGGCTCGCGCCCGAGGAGCGCAAGGCGCAGGCGCTGCTGATGCTGGAGTCCGTCACGCGGAACGTGTCGGTGTCCTCCCTGTCCCGCTTCTCCCGGGGCGGCTGGATCGACCGGCGCGGCGAGCGCGGCGCCGCGCGGGCGGCGACCCGGGAGCTGTCGCTGCGCCCCGACAACCCTGACGTGCCCGTGCGCACCCTGTCCGGCGGCAACCAGCAGAAGGCCGTACTCGCCCGCTGGCTGCTGCGCGGCTGCCGGGTGCTGCTGCTGGACGAGCCCACCCGCGGCGTCGACGTCGGCGCCCGCGCCGAACTGTACGCGGTGGTGCGCCGGCTGGCGGACGAGGGTCTGGCCGTCCTGCTGGTCTCCAGCGAGGTGCCCGAGGTGCTGGGCCTCGCCGACCGCGTACTGGTGCTCCGCGAGGGCCGTGTCGTGCACACGGCGCCCGCCCAGGAGCTGGATGAACACCGAGTCCTCGACCTCGTCATGGAAGGAAGCCCGGCGTCATGACGCAGCACGTCTCCCCGCCCCGGGACACCGCCGGACCGACACCGCCGGCCCGGCTCCCCGTCTGGCGCGGCCTGCCGGCCCGCGCCGACCTGCGTACCCTCTCCCTGCTCGGGGTGCTCGCCGCGCTGGTCGTCATCGGCGGCGTCACCAAGCCCGACGAGTTCCTCGACACCCGCAACCTCCAACTGGTGCTGACGCAGGCGTCGGTGATCGGCGTGGTCACCGTCGGCATGACGTTCGTCATCACCTCCGGCGGCATCGACCTGTCGGTCGGCGCCATCGTCGCCCTCGCCTCCGTGTGGGCGACCACCCTCGCCACGCAGGAGTTCGGCTTCGCCGGGATCCTCTTCACGGCGGTGGCCGTCGGCCTCGGCTGCGGGCTCGTCAACGGCCTGCTCGTCGCGTACGGCGGGATGGTCCCCTTCATCGCCACCCTCGCCATGCTGGCGTCGGCGCGCGGACTCGCCCTGCAGATCACCGACGGCAAGACGCAGATCGTGACCGTCGACGGCATCCTGAACCTCGGTGAGCGCGACTCCTATGTGCTCGGCGTCCCGCCCCTGGTCCTGGTGTTCGCGATCGTGACGGTCCTCGGCTGGCTACTGCTCAACCGCACCACCTTCGGCAGGCGCACGGTCGCCGTCGGCGGCAACGCCGAGGCGGCCCGCCTCGCCGGCATCGACGTCCGCCGCCAGCGGCTCTACCTGTACCTGCTGTCCGGGCTGTGCTGCGGCATCGCCGCCTTCCTGCTGATCGTGCTCTCCGGCTCCGGCCAGAACACCAACGGCAACCTGTACGAACTCGACGCCATCGCGGCCGCCATCATCGGCGGGACCCTGCTCAGCGGGGGTCGTGGCACCGTCACCGGCTCCGTGCTCGGCGTGCTGATCTTCACGACGATCACGAACATCTTCGCCCTGAACAACCTCCAGAGCGACGTCCAGCAGATCGCCAAGGGCGCGATCATCGTCGCCGCCGTCCTGGTCCAGCGCCGTACCGCGAGCACGACCTGAGGAAAGGGTTCACCACCATGTCACAGCTGACGAGCCGCAGAGGACTGCTCTTCGGGACCGCCGCCGTCTCCGCCGGTGCCTTCCTCGCAGGTTGCACGAGCAACGAGACCAAGGAGGAGAAGACGGCCGCGAACGAGCAGCCGGCCGCCGACGACAAGCCCGGCAGGCACGTCACCATCGGCTTCGCCGGACCGCAGGCCGACCACGGCTGGCTGAACGCCATCAACGACAACGCCAAGAACCGGGCGAAGAAGTACTCCGACGTCACCCTGGAGATCACCGAGGGCTCCAACGACACCGCCCAGCAGATCGGCCAGATCGAGACCCTGATCAACAAGAAGGTCGACGTCCTGGTCGTGCTGCCCGCCGACGGCAAGGCCCTCACCCAGGTCGGCCTCAAGGCGATGCGCGCCGGCATCCCGGTCGTCAACCTGGACCGCATCTTCGACTCGGCGCAGGCCTACCGGTGCTGGATCGGCGGTGACAACTACGGCATGGGTCTCAACGCCGGGCACTACATCGGCGAGAAGCTCAAGGACAAGCCGGACGCCCGGGTCGTCGAACTCGCCGGCCTGGACAACCTGGAGCTGACCAAGCAGCGCACCCAGGGCTTCGACGACGCCTTGAGGAACTACCCGAACATCAAGAAGGTGGCCCGGCAGGCGGCCGAGTTCACCGTCGAGTCCGGGCAGGCCAAGATGGCCCAACTGCTCCAGGCGCAGCGGAAGTTCGACGCCCTGTGGAACCACGACGACGACCAGGGCGTGGGCGCGCTGCGCGCCATCCAGCAAGCCGGGCGGGACGACTTCCTGATGGTCGGCGGCGCGGGGGCCCTCTCCGCCTTCCAGGCCATCAAGCAGGACGACGGCGTGCTCAAGGCGACCGTCCTGTACCCGCCGACCATGGCGGCCTCCGCCATCGACCTGGCCCGCGCCCTCGGCCAGGGCAAGGGCGTCGGCGGTCTCGCCGAGTTCGAGATCCCGGCGTCCATCACCCTCTACTCCGCCGTGGTCGACAAGACCAACGTCGACCGCTACATGCCCACCGGCTTCCGCTGAGCCGGCCCGCCCGCACCCCCCACCGCGCCACGACGAACGCGCCCCGACGACGAGGAGGACGAGCGCATGGAACAGCCGCAGCAGTCAGCCGGCCCCGAGGCCGCACCGGACGGGGCACCCGGTCCCGGGAGACCGCCGCTGCGCGTCGGCATGGTCGGCTACGCCTTCATGGGCGCCGCCCACTCCCAGGGCTGGCGCACCGTGGGCCACGTCTTCGACCTGCCCCGCCGGCCGGTGCTGGCCGTGCTCTGCGGACGCGACGGCGCCGCCGCCCGGGCGGCGGCCGAGCGGCACGGCTGGGCCGCCGTGGAGACCGACTGGCGTGCGCTGATCGCCCGGGACGACGTCGACCTCGTGGACATCTGCACCCCCGGTGACAGCCATGCCGAGATCGCGGTGGCCGCGCTCGCCGCCGGCAAGCACGTGCTGTGCGAGAAGCCCCTCGCGAACACCGTCGCCGAGGCCGAGACCATGACGCGCGCCGCCGAAGAGGCGTACCGGCGCGGGCGGGTGGCGATGGTCGGCTTCAACTACCGCCGGGTGCCGGCGACCGCGTTCGCCCGCCGGATGATCGCCGACGGCCGGCTCGGCACCCTGCGGCACGTCCGGGTGACGTACCTCCAGGACTGGCTGGCCGACCCGGCCTTCCCGCTGACCTGGCGGCTGCGCAGGGAGCACGCCGGCTCCGGCGCGCTCGGGGACCTGGGCGCGCACATCGTGGACCTCGCCCAGTACCTGGCGGGCGAGCCGCTGGCCGGGGTGTCGGCGCTGACGGAGACCTTCGTCCGGGAACGCCCGCTGCCCGGCGGCCCGAGCCACGGTCTGGCGGCCGGGTCCGCGACGGACACCCCGGAGGTGAGCACCGGCACGGTCACCGTGGACGACGCCGCCGTGTTCACCGGGCGGTTCGCCTCCGGTGCCCTCGCCGCCTTCGAGGCCACCCGGTACGCCACCGGCCGCAAGAACGCCCTGCGCATCGAACTCAACGGGGAGCGCGGCTCGCTCGCCTTCGACCTGGAGCGGCTGAACGAGCTGTGGTTCCACGACGCCACCGGGCCCGGCGCCGAGGCGGGCTTCAGCCGCATCCTCGTCACCGAGCCCGAGCACCCGTACCTGGACGCCTGGTGGCCGCCGGGCCACGGCCTCGGCTACGAGCACACCTTCGTCCACCAGGCCCGTGACCTGGTCCACGCCATCGCCGCGGGCACCCGCCCCGACCCCTCCTTCGCCGACGGACTCCAGGTGCAGCGCGTCCTGGCCGCGGTGGAGGAGAGCGCCGAGAAGAACTCCGTCTACACGCCCGTCGCGGGCTGAAGGAGGCCGCCCTCATGCCGCGCCCGTTCACGCTGTTCACCGGCCAGTGGGCCGACCTGCCCCTGGCCGAGGTCTGCCGGCTCGCCCGCGACTTCGGCTACGACGGCCTCGAACTCGCCTGCTGGGGCGACCACTTCGAGGTCGACAAGGCCCTCGCCGACCCCGGCTACGTGAAGTCCCGGCATCAGCTCCTCGACTCCTACGGCCTGAAGTGCTGGGCGATCTCCAACCACCTCGTCGGCCAGGCGGTCTGTGACGCCATCATCGACGAGCGGCACCGGGCCATCCTGCCGGACGCGGTGTGGGCCGACGGCGACCCCGAGGGCGTACGGCGGCGCGCGGCCGACCGGATGAAGGACACCGCCCGCGCCGCCGCGGCCTTCGGCGTCGACACCGTCATCGGCTTCACCGGGTCGGCGATCTGGCACCTGGTCGCCATGTTCCCGCCCGCGCCCGAGTCGATGATCGAGCGCGGCTACGAGGACTTCGCCGACCGCTGGAACCCGATCCTCGACGTCTTCGACGCCGAGGGCGTACGGTTCGCGCACGAGGTCCACCCCAGCGAGATCGCCTACGACTACTGGACCACCCACCGCGCCCTGGAGGCGGTCGGCCACCGCCCCGCCTTCGGGCTGAACTTCGACCCCTCCCACTTCGTGTGGCAGGACCTGGACCCGGTCGGTTTCCTGTGGGACTTCCGCGACCGGATCTACCACGTGGACTGCAAGGAGGCCCGCAGGCGGCTCGACGGCCGCAACGGGCGCCTGGGCTCACACCTGCCGTGGGGGGACCCGCGCCGCGGCTGGGACTTCGTCTCGGCCGGACACGGTGACGTGCCCTGGGAGGACGTCTTCCGGATGCTGCGGTCCATCGGCTACGGCGGGCCCGTCTCCGTGGAGTGGGAGGACGCCGGCATGGACCGGCTCCAGGGCGCTCCCGAGGCCCTGGCCCGCCTGAAGGCCTACGACTTCGAGCCGCCGTCGGCCTCGTTCGACGCGGCGTTCTCGAACTGACCGTTCACCTCGGTCGGTTCACGGCTCCGGGACGACGGCGCGTCCCGGCGTACACACCCGCCCCGTACAACCAGCCCCACTCTGGAGGCCTTTCGTGCACGGGAACGATCGCACCACCCGCACCGGAACCCGCAGACCACGCCTGCGCAAGGCGCTCGCCCTGTTCGGCGGCGCGCTCCTCGCGGGCGCCACCCTCACCCTCACCTCGCCCCAGGCCGGCGCAGCCGTCGCCGGCCAGGAACCGGCCGCGGCGGCCGAGGACTTCCAGCAGGTCACCCTCGCCAAGGGCGAGGCGGAGACCGGGGAGCCGATGTCGCTCGCCGTCCTCCCGGACCGCTCGGTCCTGCACACCTCGCGTGACGGCGAGCTGCGCCTGACGGACGCGGCCGGGAACACCAGGATCGCCGGCAAGCTCGCCGTGTACTCCCACGACGAGGAGGGCCTGCAGGGCGTCGGCGTCGACCCCGGCTTCACGACGAACCGTTTCATCTACCTCTACTACGCGCCCCCGCTGAACACCCCGGCGGGCGACGCGCCCGAGACCGGGACCGCCGCCGACTTCGCCCCCTTCGACGGCGTCAACCGCCTCTCCCGCTTCGTGCTCAACACCGACGGCACCCTGGACACGGCCAGCGAGAAGAAGATCCTCGACGTCCCCACCACCCGCGGCCTGTGCTGCCACGTCGGCGGTGACATCGACTTCGACGCGGCCGGCAACCTCTACCTGTCGACGGGCGACGACACCAACCCCTTCCAGTCGGACGGCTACACCCCGATCGACGAGCGCGCGGACCGCAACCCCGGCTTCGACGCCCAGCGCACCTCCGGCAACACCAACGACCTGCGCGGCAAGATCCTGCGCATCAAGGTCAACGCCGACGGCTCCTACTCGATCCCCGACGGCAACCTCTTCCCGCCCGGGACCGACAAGACCCGGCCCGAGATCTACGCGATGGGCTTCCGCAACCCGTTCCGGTTCAGCGTCGACAAGGAGACCGGCATCCTCTACGTCGGCGACTACGGTCCCGACGCCGGCGCCGCCGACCCGAAGCGCGGCCCGGCCGGACAGGTCGAGTTCGCCCGGGTGACCAAGCCGGGCAACTTCGGCTGGCCGTACTGCACCGGCGCCAACGACGCCTACGTCGACTACGACTTCGCGACCAGGACCTCCGGTGCCTCCTTCGACTGCTCCGCGCCGAAGAACACCTCCCCGCACAACACCGGCCTGACCGACCTGCCGCCGGCCCAGCCCGCCTGGATCCCCTACAACGGCCCCTCCGTGCCCGAGTTCGGTGACGGCTCCGAGTCCCCGATGGGCGGCCCCGTCTACCACTACGACCCCGCGCTCGACTCGCCGGTCAAGTTCCCCGAGGCCTACGACGGCGACTTCTTCGCCGGTGAGTTCGGCCGCCGCTGGATCAAGCGCATCACCAGCGACGCGGACGGCACCGTGCGGTCCATCAACAGCGTGCCCTGGACCGGCACCCAGGTGATGGACATGGCGTTCGGGCCCGACGGCGCGCTGTACGTCCTGGACTACGGCGTCTCCTGGTTCGGCGGCGACGAGAACTCGGCGCTGTACCGCATCGAGAACGCCACCGACGGCCACTCGCCCGTCGCCCAGGCCGCGGCGAGCCGCACCTCCGGCCAGGCGCCGCTGAAGGTCCAGTTCTCCTCACAGGGCACGAGCGACCAGGACGGCGACGCGCTCACCTACAGCTGGGACTTCGGCGACGGCACGCGGTCGGCCGACGCGAACCCCGCCCACACCTACCGCAAGAACGGCACCTACACGGCGACCGTGACCGCGAAGGACCCCTCGGGCCGCACCGGCGGCGCCAGCGTGCAGATCGTCGTCGGCAACACCGCGCCCACGGTGGTGCTCCAGACCCCGAAGGACGGGCAGCTGTTCAGCTTCGGTGACGCCGTCCCCTTCACCGTGAAGGTGACCGACCCCGAGGACGGCCGCCGGATCGACTGCGCCAAGGTCAAGGTCACCTTCGTCCTCGGCCACGACACCCACGGCCACCCGCTCACCTCGGCCACCGGCTGCACCGGCACCATCCAGACCAGCGCCGACGGCGGCCACGACGAGGACGCCAACATCTTCGGCGTGCTGAACGCCGAGTACACCGACAACGGCGGCGGCGGCCAGGCCGCGCTCACCTCGCACGACCAGAGCGTCCTCCAGCCCCGCCACCGCCAGGCCGAGCACTTCGGCGACAGCTCCGGCGTCTCGGTGATCGCCAAGGAGACGGCGCACGGCGGCAAGACCGTCGGTGACATCGACAACGGCGACTGGATCTCCTTCACGCCGTACGTCCTGGCGAACGCCGAGAAGATCACCGCACGCGTCTCCTCCGGCGGCGCGGGCGGCACCCTGGAGGTCCGGGCCGGCTCGGCGGGCGGCACCCTGCTCGGCAAGGCGACCGTGCCGGTGACCGGCGGCTGGGAGACCTTCCAGGACGTCCAGGCCGACCTGTCCCGCGCCCCGCGCGGCACCACCACCCTCTACCTGGTGTTCAAGGGCGGCAACGGAGCCCTGTTCGACGTCGACGACTTCACCTTCACCACCGGCTGAGAGGAACGGCACATGCGCACAGTGACCGCCGTCGCGACGGCCGCGCTGCTCCTCGGCTGCGCCGCGGCACCGGCCGCGTCACACGGCACGGACGGCACGGACGGCACCAAGCGGGTGCTGGTCTTCTCCAAGACGGCCGGCTTCCGGCACGACTCGATCCCCGAGGGCGTCGCCGCGCTGCGGCAGCTCGGCGCGAGCGGCGGCTTCACGGTCGACGCCACCGAGGACGCGGGCGCCTTCACCCGGTCCACCCTGCGGCGCTACGACGCCGTGGTGTTTCTGTCGACCACCGGGGACGTCCTCGACAGCGCCCAGCAGGCGGCGTTCGAGGACTACGTCCACCACGGCGGTGGCTACGTCGGCGTCCACGCGGCGGCCGACACCGAGTACGACTGGGCGTTCTACGGCGGCCTCGCCGGCGCGTACTTCCAGTCGCACCCGGCGATCCAGCCGGCCACCGTGCGGGTCGAGGACCGCGCCCACCCGGCGACCTCGGGGCTGGCACGGACCTGGAACCGGACCGACGAGTGGTACAACTACCGCTCCAACCCCCGGGAGCGGGCCCACGTCCTCGCCTCGCTCGACGAGTCGTCGTACACCGGCGGCACCATGAACGGCGACCATCCGATCGCCTGGTGCCAGGAGTACCAGGGCGGCCGGGCCTTCTACACCGGCGGCGGCCACACCAAGGAGTCCTACGCGGACCCGGAGTTCCGCCGGCACCTGCTGGGCGGCATCCGGTACGCGATCGGCGCCGCCCAGGCCGACTGCCGTCCGGAGAACGGGTACACCAGCCTGTTCGACGGTGACTCCCTCGACGGCTGGCGGCAGGCGAGCCCCGGCTCCTTCACCCTGTCCGACGACGGCACGCTCACCTCGTCCGGCGGGATGGGCCTGCTCTGGTACGCCGGGCGGAGCTTCGGGTCGTACTCCCTGAAGCTCGACTGGAAGGCGGCCGGCGACGACAACTCGGGCGTGTTCGTGGGCTTCCCGCCCTCGGACGACCCGTGGTCGGCCGTGGACAACGGCTACGAGATCCAGATCGACGCCACCGACGTCCCGGAGAAGACCACCGGGTCCGTCTACGGCTTCCGCTCCGCCGACCTGAAGAAGCGCGACCGTGCGCTGAACCCGCCGGGGGAGTGGAACACGTACGAGATCCGGGTCGAGGGCGAACGCCTGCGGATCTGGCTCAACGGCGTGAAGATCAACGATTTCACCAACACCGATCCGGCCCGGAGCCTCACCGACGGGCACATCGGCATCCAGAACCACGGCGCCGGTGACGAGGTGTCCTTCCGCGACATCCGGATCAGGGAACTGCCCGCCAAGGGCCACTGAACGGCGGCGGGCGGGAGACGCCGGACTCCCGCCCGCCGTCACCACCTCCGCACGCCCGAACCCCCCACGCACGGCGTCATCCCCCACCGCTCCCGGTGTCCGCGCTCGACAAGGAGGCTGCCCATGTCCGCGCCCCCCGCCCGTTCCCCGCGTGTCGGCGTCTGGCTGATCGGCGCCCGCGGCTCCGTCGCCACCAGCGTCGTCGCGGGCTGCGCCGCGCTGACGGCGGGCCTGCACCCGCCGACGGGCCTGGTCACCGAGGGCCCGGCGTTCGCGGGCAGCGGCCTGCCCGCGCTGTCGGCCCTGGTCTTCGGCGGCCATGACACCACCGACTGCCCCCTGCCCAAGCGGGCCGAACAGCTCGCCGCCGGCGGGGTCCTCCCACCCGGCCTCCCCACGGCCGTCGCCGCCGAACTCGCCGCCGCGGACCGGGAGATCAAGGCCGGCGGCCCCCTTCCCGGCGACACCCGCACCGCGGAGGAGCTGATCACCGCCTTCGCCGCGGACCTGCGCGACTTCGTACGACGGCACGGTCTGGCCCGTGCGGTGGTGGTGAACGTCGCCTCCACGGAACCGGCCGCGACCGGTACGGACCTGCCGCCCAGCTCCCTCTACGCGGCGGCCGCCATACGCGCCGGCTGCCCGTACGTCAACTTCACCCCCTCGACCGGGCTGCACCACCCCGCGCTCGCCGGCCTCGCGGCCGCCGGCGGGCTGCCGTACGCCGGCCGGGACGGCAAGACCGGGCAGACGCTGCTGCGGAGCGCGCTCGGCCCGATGTTCGCCCAGCGGGCGCTCGCCGTGCGGGCCTGGTCCGGGACCAACCTCCTCGGGGGCGGGGACGGCGCCGCGCTCGCCGACCCGGCCGCCGCCGCGGCGAAGAACGCCGGCAAGGAGCGTGTCCTCGCCGACACCCTCGGCACGGTCCCCGAGGGCGAGGTCCACATCGACGACGTACCGGCGCTCGGCGACTGGAAGACCGCGTGGGACCACATCGCCTTCGACGGCTTCCTCGGCACCCGCATGGTCCTGCAGACCATCTGGCAGGGCTGCGACTCGGCCCTGGCGGCGCCCCTCGTCCTGGACCTGGCCCGCCTGACGGCCCGCGCCCACGAGACCGGCCGCGCCGGCCCGCTCACCGCCCTGTCCTTCTACTTCAAGGACCCGGTGGGCAGCGCCCCGGCCGCCCTGGCCGACCAGTACACCGCGCTCGTGCGCTTCGCCCGCGAACTGGGAGACGCCGCGTGAGCCGCCGCCCCGTCCCCGGCCGGGACACCCGAGACGGCATCCCGGCCCCGGGCGGGCCGCGCGGTCGCGTGCCCCGCGAACCGGGCGCGGGGACACCGAGCACGCCACGCGCACCGGGCGGGACGGCGGAGAGGGAACCGCACGGCCGCGCCCCGCACGAGACCGGCGGGCCAGAGCCCGCGCCGAGCGAGCCGGACGACCGCGTCGCGTATCAGCCCGGCGGGCCGGTGACGCGGCGGGCGCGCGGCCGGGTCCCCTACTCCCCCGGTCGGCCGCGGCCCGGTGGCCGGCTGCGGGCGTGGGCCGAACTGCTGCGGCTGCCCGCGCTGTTCACCGTTCCCGGGGACGCGCTCGCCGGAGCGGCGGCCGCGGGCGCCCGCCCGGGGCGCGCGAGCCTGCTCGCCATCGGTTCGTCGGTGTGCCTGTACGAGGCCGGGATGGCACTGAACGACTGGGCCGACCGCGCCGAGGACGCGGTGGAGCGCCCGCACCGGCCCCTGCCGTCCGGCAGGGTGCGCCCCGCCGCCGCCCTCACCGCGGCCTGTGCCCTCACGGCCACCGGACTGGCCCTGGCCGCCCGCGCGGGGCGCCCGGCGCTGGCGGTCGCCGCCCCGCTCGCCGCCACCGTGTGGTCGTACGACCTCCTGCTCAAGCGGACCCCGGCGGGCCCGGCCGCGATGGCCGCCGCCCGCGCCCTGGACCTGCTGCTCGGCGCCGCCGCCGGGTCCGGAAGCGTCCGGCCGGCCCTGCCGTCGGCGGCCCTGCTCGGCACCCACACGCTCGCGGTCACGGCCGTCTCGCGCCAGGAGACCCGCGGCGGCTCCCCGCTCGCCCCGCTCGCCGCGCTGGCCGCCACCGCCGCCGTGACCCGGCTGCTCCCCGGCCGCGCGCTCACCACCGCGCTCGCCCTCGGCTACGCCGGGACCGCGGCCCGCCCCTACCTCCACGCCTCCCTCAACCCGTCACCCCCGCTCACCCAGCGCGCGGTCGGCGCCGGCATCCGCGCCACGATCCCCCTCCAGGCCGCCCTCGCCGCCCGCGCCGGAGCCGGTGGGACCGCCCTGTTCACGGCGGCCCTCGGCCCACTGGCCGCCCGCACGGCGAGAAGGGTGAGCGTCACATGAACCCGACCCGCACCCACCCGGCGCCGACACCGCCACCGCCCGGCCCACGGCGCCCCCGGCCCGCCGGCCACCCACACGGTCGGAAGCACCCGCACCCGAACCGACACCACCGCCCCGGTACGGCGGCCCTCGGCCCACTGGCCGCCCGCACGGCGAGAAGGGTGAGCGTCACATGAACCCGACCCCCACCCACCCGGCGCCGACACCGCCACCGCCCGCACCGGCTCCGCCGCCACGGTCACCGTCACCGCAACCCCCCGGCCCGCCGACCACCCGCTCGACCGGCAGCGCCCCCGCAGCCGGCGTCACCGCCGTCCGCACCACGGCTCCGGGACCGGTCGGCGAGGGAGGGGCGGCGCGGCTCATGGGACCGCCAGTCGTGGAAGGGAGCCCCGCGTGAACCCCCTGCGCTTCGGCTACGGCACCAACGGTCTCGCCGATCTCCGGCTGGACGACGCCCTCGCCCTGCTGGCCGACCTCGGCTACGACGGTGTCGGGCTGACCCTCGACCACATGCATCTCGACCCGCTCGCCCCCGGCCTCGCCGGCCGTACCCGGCGGGTGGCCCGGCGCCTGGCCGGGCTGGGGCTGGACGTGGCCGTGGAGACCGGCGCCCGGTACGTCCTCGACCCGCGCCGCAAACACGGCCCCTCGCTGCTGGACCCGGACCCCGAGGCCCGCGCCCGGCGCGTGGATCTGCTGCTGCGGGCGGTGCGGGTGGCCGCCGACCTCGGTGCCACGGCCGTGCACTGCTTCAGCGGAATCGTTCCGCCGACCGATCCGGGCCCGGCCCCCGCTTGGGAGCGGCTCGCCGTCTCCCTCTCCCCCGTCCTCGACGCCGCCGAGTCCGCCGGCGTTCCCCTCGCCGTCGAGCCCGAACCCGGCCACCTCCTCGCGACCCTCGCCGACTTCCACCACCTGCGCCGCCTCCTCGGCGACCCGCCCGCGCTCGGCCTCACCCTCGACATCGGCCACTGCCAGTGCCTGGAGCCGCTGCCGCCCGCCGACTGCGTACGCGCCGCCGCGCCCTGGCTGCGGCACGTGCAGATCGAGGACATGCGGCGGGGCGTGCACGACCACCTCCCGTTCGGCGAGGGCGAGATCGACTTCCCGCCCGTCCTCGCGGCGCTCGCGGCCACCGGTTACCGGGGCCTGACGGTCGTGGAGCTGCCCCGCCACTCCCACGCCGGCCCGCACCACGCCGCCGCCTCCCTGCCGTTCCTGCGCCGCGCGACCGCCCGCACCCCGGCCACCGTGCACGAAGGGAGCACCCCGTGACCCGTCCGACCGCCGCCGCGGCGCCCTCGCCCGACGCGCTGCGCGACCACCTCGAAACCCACCTCGAACCGCCCGCGCGCGCCTGGCTGCGCGGAGCACTGGCCGAGGCCGCCGACCACCCCGGCGGACACGGCCCGATCTCCGCCTGGGAGCTGCGGCTGGCCGAGGCCGGCCGGCGCTGCGGCAGCCGGCACGCCGACGCCGCCCGTGTCCTGATCCTGTGCACGGCCCGCGCCGACCTCGCCGCCGTCACCCGCGTCTACCGGCAGGGCACCGCCGCCGAACGGCGGGCCGTGCTGCTCGCCCTGCCCCACCTCGTCCCCGGCCCGAACGCGCTCCCCCTGGTCGAGGACGCCCTGCGCACGAACGACACCCGGCTGCTCGCCGCCGCCGTGGGTCCGTACGCGGCCCGCCATCTCGACGCCCACGGCTGGCGGCAGGCCGTACTGAAGTGCCTGTTCACCGGCGTCCCCGTCGAGGCGGTGGCCGGTCTCCCCGAGCGGGCCCGCGGCGACGCCGAACTCGCCCGCATGCTCACCGACTTCGCGGCCGAGCGCACCGCGGCCGGCCGCCCCGTCCCCGACGGCCTGTACCGCGTGCTCGCCCACGCCACCGCGGAGCCCGGCAAGGAGGTCTCCTGATGCGCCTGTTCGACCCGCACATCCACATGACGTCCCGGACCACGGACGACTACGAGGCCATGCGCGACGCGGGTGTCCGCGCGGTGGTCGAACCGTCGTTCTGGCTGGGCCAGCCCCGCACCTCCCCCGCCTCCTTCCTCGACTACTTCGACTCGCTGCTGGGCTGGGAGCCGTTCCGCGCCGCGCAGTACGGCATCGCCCACCACTGCACGCTCGCCCTGAACCCGAAGGAGGCCAACGACCCGCGCTGCGCCCCCGTCCTGGACGAGCTGCCGCGCTACCTCGTCAAGGACCAGGTCGTCGCGGTGGGCGAGATCGGGTACGACGCGATGACCCCGGCAGAGGACAAGGCCCTCGCCGCCCAGCTCCAGCTCGCCGCGGACCACGGGCTGCCCGCGCTGGTGCACACCCCGCACCGTGACAAGCTCGCCGGTCTGCGCCGCACGCTCGACGTCGTCCGCGAGTCCGTCCTGCCCGTCGACCGGGTCCTGGTCGACCACCTCAACGAGACGACCGTGCGGGAGGCGAAGGACAGCGGCTGCTGGCTCGGTTTCTCCGTCTACCCCGACACCAAGATGGACGAGCGGCGGATGGTGGCGATCCTGCGCGCCTACGGCCCCGAGAAGGTGCTGGTGAACTCGGCCGCCGACTGGGGCCGTAGCGACCCGCTGAAGACCCGCCGGGTGGCCGACCTGATGCTGGCCGAGGGCTTCACCGAGGACGACGTCGACCGGGTGCTGTGGCGCAACCCGGTCGCGTTCTACGGCATGAGCGGCCGGCTGGAGCTGGAGGTCGTCCCGCCCGAGGCCACCCACGAGGGCAACTCCCTGCTGCGCGGCGGGGAGTGAGCGATGCGCTTCCGCCACCCGGACGGTACGACCGTCCACCTCGCCTACTGCACCAACGTCCACCCCGCCGAGACCCTCGACGGCGTCCTCGCCCAGCTGCGCGACCACTGCGAGCCCGTCCGGCGCCGGCTCGGCCGCGACCGGCTCGGCATCGGCCTGTGGCTCGCCCATGACGCGGCCCGGGCGGTGGACACCGACCCGTCCGCGCTGCGCGCCCTGCGGCGGGAACTCGACCGGCGCGGTCTGGAGGTCGTCACCCTCAACGGCTTCCCCTACGAGGGCTTCGGCGCCGACGAGGTCAAGTACCGGGTGTACCAGCCTGACTGGGCGGACCGTGCGCGTCTGGAGTACACCACCGCGCTCGCCCGTGTCCTCGCCGCGCTACTGCCCGACGACGTCACCGAGGGCAGCGTCTCCACCCTGCCGCTCGGCTGGCGCACCACCTGGACCGCCGACCGCGCCGACGCCGGACGGGCGGCCCTGCGCACCCTCGGGCAGCGCCTGGACTCGCTGGCGGAGCTGACCGGCCGCTCGGTCCGCGTCGGCCTGGAACCGGAGCCGGGCTGCATCGTCGAGACCACGGCGGACGCCCTGGCACCGCTCGGCTCCGTCGGCCATCCCCGCGTCGGCGTCTGCGTCGACACCTGCCACCTGGCCACCTCGTTCGAGGATCCCGAGGCCGCGCTGGACGCGCTCGCCGCGTCCCCGGTGCCGGTGGTGAAGGCACAGCTGTCGGCCGCGCTGCACGCCGAGCACCCCGGGCGGCCCGAGGTACGTTCCGCCCTCGCCGGCTTCGCGGAGCCGCGCTTCCTGCACCAGACCCGCGCGCTCACCGACACCGGGGTGCACGGCACCGACGACCTGCCGGAGGCCCTGGCCGGCGGCCCGCTGCCGGCGGACGCGCCCTGGCGCGCCCATTTCCACGTCCCGCTGCACGCGTCCCCCACCGCGCCGCTGACCAGCACCCTCCCCGTGCTCCGCACGGCCCTCGCCCGGCTCGTCGGCGGGCCGCGCCCGCTCACCCGGCACCTGGAGGTCGAGACGTACACCTGGCAGGCGCTCCCGCCCGCCCTGCGCCCGCGCGGCCGGGACCGGCTCGCCGACGGCATCGCCGCCGAACTTGCCCTCGCGCGCGACCTGTTGACCGACCTGGGCCTGAAGGAGCTGCCATGACCGAGCGGACCCCCACCCCGCTCCTCGTCCTCGACGTGGTCGGCCTCACCCCCCGCCTCCTCACGCACATGCCCCGTCTGAAGGCCCTCGCCGCCGCGGGTTCCCAGGCACACCTCGGTACCGTGCTGCCGGCGGTCACCTGTGCCGCCCAGTCCACCTTCCTCACCGGCACGCTCCCCGCCGAGCACGGCATCGTCGGCAACGGCTGGTACTTCCGGGAGCTCGGCGAGGTCCTGCTGTGGCGCCAGCACAACGGGCTGGTCGCCGGGGACAAGCTGTGGGACGCCGCCCGCCGCGTCCACCCCGGCTACACGGTCGCCAACATCTGCTGGTGGTACGCGATGGGTGCCGACACCGACATCACCGTCACCCCGCGGCCCGTCTACTACGCCGACGGCCGCAAGGAACCCGACTGCTACACCCGGCCACCGGCCCTGCACGACGAACTCACCGACAGGTTCGGCACGTTCCCGCTGTTCCGTTTCTGGGGCCCGGGCGCCGACCTGGTCTCCAGCCAGTGGATCATCGACGCCACCCGGCACGTCCTGCGCACCCGGCAACCCGACCTGACGCTCTGTTACCTCCCGCACCTCGACTACGACCTGCAGCGCCACGGCCCGGACGACCCGCGCTCCCTGAAGGCCGCCGCCGACCTCGACGCGGCCCTGGCCCCGCTGCTGGACGACGCGCGCGCGGAGGGCCGTACCGTCGTGGTGCTGTCCGAGTACGGCATCACCCCGGTGAGCCGGCCCGTCGACATCAACCGCGCCCTGCGCCGCGCCGGCCTGCTGGAGGTCCACACCCAGGACGGCATGGAGTACCTGGACCCGATGGCGTCCCGCGCCTTCGCGGTGGCCGACCACCAGATCGCCCATGTGTACGTCCGCCGCCCCGAGGACCTGGCGGCCACCCGCGCCGCCCTCGACGGCCTGCCCGGCATCGAGCGGCTCCTGGACGACGAGGGCAAGAAGGCCCACCACCTCGACCATCCGCGCTCCGGCGAACTCGTCGCCGTCGCGGAACCGGACGCCTGGTTCACGTACTACTACTGGCTGGACGACGACCGCGCCCCCGACTTCGCGGCCCTCGTGGAGATCCACCGCAAGCCCGGCTACGACCCGGTCGAGCTGTTCATGGACCCCGAGGACCCCTATGTGAAGGTCAGGGCGGCGACGGCGCTGGCCCGCAAGAAGCTCGGCCTGCGCTACCGCATGGCGGTCGTCCCCCTCGACCCCTCACCGATCCGGGGCAGCCACGGCCGCCTCCCCGCGAGCGACGACGACGGTCCGCTCCTGCTGTGCTCCACCCCCCGCGCCGTCGGCGACCGCGTCGCGGCCACCGACGTGAAACCGCTCCTGCTGCACCTCGCCGGTCTCACCGCCGACGACCCGTCCAGAGAGAGGCACCCGTGAACAACACCCAGCACACCGACGACGACCTGCGCCGCAGCCTCGGTATCGGCCGCCGCCGCTTCCTGAGCACCTGCACCGCCGTCGCGGCCGGCGCCGTCGCCGCCCCCGTCCTCGGCGCCGCGCCCGTGCAGGCGGCGCCCCAGGCCGCTCCCCAGGCCGAGGCCGGCGGCAAGGGCCAGGCCCTGGTCCCCGCGGACAAGCGCGGCATCATCCTCTACACCGTCCGCGACGCCATCGGCCGGGACCCGCTGTCCACCTCGCTGCCGTCCGGCTTCCGCGCCGTGTTCGAGCAGCTGGCCCGCTTCGGCTACCGCCAGGTGGAGTTCGCCGGCTACGGCCAGCACGCCAACGCGCCCGGCGGGGCGAACCTGGAGTCCGTCCAGGGTGCGAAGCTGCTGCGCCGCTGGCTCGACGACGCCGGCCTGCGCGCCCAGGGCAACCACGGCTTCATCCCCGGTTCCTGGCCGTTGACCAGCGGCGATCTGGACACTTTCCAGAAGCACCTGGAGATCGCGAACATCCTCGGCATGGCGCACGTGGGCACCGGCGCCGACCCCACCAGCAGCCGCTACAAGGCGGACTGGGACGTGGCCGCCGACAAGTGGAACGCCCTCGGGGAGATCGCCCGCCGCGCGGGCCTGAAGCTGTACACCCACAACCACGACGCCGCCTACGACTTCCTGCTGGACGGCGGCCCGCTGGACGCCCAGGGCAGGCCGACCCGCAGCTCCGGCGTCCGCAAGCTGGAGTACTTCCTGTCCGTCACCGACCCCAAGGTGGTCTGGCTGGAGATGGACGTCTTCTGGGCGCACGTGGCCCAGTACAAGTTCCGCGCCTACACCGCCCACGACGGCTCCACGCGCACGGACGTCTTCGACCCGGCGGGCCTGGTCACCTGCCACGACAAGCGGTACCCGCTCTTCCACGCCAAGGACGGCGTCGTGAACACGACGAACGGGATGGGGTACGACATGGTCCCGTTCGGCACCGGGGTCATCGACTACACGACGTTCTTCTCCCGCGTGGGCCACCGCAATTACCACAACCCGATGGTCGAGCAGGACAACGCCCCGAGCACGGCCAACCCGGCCCAGTCCCTGGAGCACGCGGCCATCGGCTACCGCAACCTGGCGGCACTGCGCCGCTGACACCCGTCCTGGCAACGGCCGGGCCCGCGCCGGCGGCCCCGGCCGTTGCCGTCGGCTGGGGTCTTTCGTTCGGATCAGGCCGGATCAGGGAGCGGGGTCTGGCATGATCCAAGCGAGAGGCCCTAGTTCTGCCAGGTGCCCCGCAGGGCGGAGACGGAGAATCCCGGGCCGTAGGCGACCACCAGCGCGCTCTCGCCGTCGGCCGGGGGCTCGCCATGGGTGCGTTCGAGGACCCGGAGGACCGACACGCCACCCAGGTTGCCCTCTTCGGAGAGGGTGTCGAGGGAGTGGCGGGCGTCGGTCCCGGTGAGGCCGAGGGCGTCGGCCGTGTCGAGGATGATGGGCCTGGAACCGGGGTGGATGACGGGCACGTCGACGGTGCGGCCGGCGAGCCAGCCGGTGACGGCGGGCATGACGTGTCTCGCGCCGCCGGCCGCCTGTTTGGTGCTGTCGAAGTGCAGACCCGTGCTGTCGATGCGGCCGGCGTACATGGTGAGGCTGTCCGGGAGGACGTACTCGAACAGCCCGTCGGCGTCGACGGCGAGGCCGGGGCCGAGGGGGTCGCTGGAGACGACGGTGGCGGCTCCGCTGTCGCCGAACAGCGCTTTGTAGATCATGTGCTCGATCTTGGTGTCGGCGTGGTTGTAGGCGGTGGACAGCACTTCGGCGGCGACGACGAGGACGCGGGATCCGGGGTGGAGGAGGGCCTGTTCCACGGCTCGGATCAGGGCGTGGGCGCCGCCGGCGCAGGCGGTGGTCGTCAGGGCGGTACGCCGGACGGTGGGCCGCAGCCCGAGCCGCTCGACCAGGTGGACGTCGAGGTTCGGGACGGCCCAGCCGGTGGCGTGGGTGGTGATGAGGCCGGTGATCTCGCCGGGCTGGAGCCCGTACCGGTCGAGGGTGGCGCGGGCGGCCTGTTCGGCCAGGGCGAGGCCGTCCGCGAAGGCGCGGGCGGCGCGGTCGCCCACCTCCGCGGTGCCGTTGACGGTGGGCGAGTCCAAGGGCTGGGTGAAATAGCGGGTTTCGACGCCGCAGTTGCCGAGGACGCGGAGGATCGCGCCGAGCCGGGGATGGTGCGGGTGGTGGACGCGAATGTCGTCGGCTATCTCGGTTGTGGTGATTTTGTGTGGGGCGAGGACGGTGGTGGGCCGGGCGATATGAGCAGGCATGGGTTCCCCCCTGAAGGCGCTGCGACCTGATTAAGTCAAGGTACGGCAAAATTGGCCGGTTTGTTTCCTTGGCCGTCCCCGAAATGCTGCCTGGCCGCGCACCAAAGGCGGGCAAATTCAGGCGTTCATGCCGTTCTCCTCGGCTTTCAACATACGCGGTCGGCTCCTGGCCCGACGCGGCCCCGGCCGGAATACGAGGATCATGCACCGGGACCCGGGCGCCGCGAGCGGCTGCGCCACACACATCGTCACCCACCCCGGCCCCTCGACCGCGTGACGGATCGGACGCTCGTCGCCGTCGGGGTGGATGGAGGCCCCGCCCTTCTCGTACAGGGGCTGGGCCAGGGGGTCGGCGAGGACGTCCGCCTCGATCTGCCGGAGGACCTTGTCGTCTGCGCGCTGGGCGAGCGCGGCCTGGAGCTGGGGCATCACCAGCGGCGCCCACGCCGTGGCCCAGTCGAGGAGCTGGTCACGTCCGTCCAGCAGCATCCAGCGCATGGTGTTGGCCGGTGCCCGGCCGCTGTCGAACAGGGCGTGGAAGTGGTCGTTGCAGGTGACGAGGTTCCAGGAGGCGTCGGTGACGTACGCGGGGTGGGTGATGCCGGCGACGGCGTCGGCCCAGGCGGCGGGCAGGGCGTGGCCGGAGGTGTCGTAGAGCGGGCCTGGCGGGTCCTCGCCGCGGGCGTACCGGCACAGACTGATCCACTCCTGCTCGTTCATGCCGTACAGGCGCGCGACGTCGCGGAGCAGGTCGACCGGGGGATGGTGGTAGTTGCCGGATTCCAGGCGCTGGTAGGTACGGTCGGAGTAGCCGAGCAGTTCGTCGACCTGACCCTGCGACAGACCGGGCGCGCGGCGCCCGCGGCCGGTGGGACGGGTCAGTCCGTGTGATTCGGGGGATATGAGCGCGCGGCGGTCTTTGAGGAGCTTTTTCAATGCTTGGCGGTTCACTGGCGGCTTGTCCCCCGGGGCTGGCGTTGACTGCCGCTCAGTTTAATTACTGTCACGCGGTATTGATGTAAAAGATTCGCCGTAGATATCGACTGGTCGTGTGCTGCATGCTCGGTGGCGCGGGGTCGCTGGCCTGCGGATGCGGTGATCAGTGACCGCGTGGTGACACCCTCGCGGGTGCTGATCGGCATCGCCGGCCGGTATCCGTGAGCGGGGGGCCGGGACGGACCGGGAGGGCGACCGGTTTTCGGGTGCCGTTTCCCGTCGGCGGGACACGTGCGGCGCCCGAGACGCGGCACTCACGGTGCGGTGCCCGGCTGCCAGGCCACGGCCGGTGCCCCCTCGCCCCACCCCAGGGGCCTCGGCACCGGCCGTCCGGCTAGGCCGTTTCCTTCAGATCATCCGATCGCCGGTCTGGCGTGCCGGCGACTGACGCCCGGCGGGCACGCGCCGAGCCGTTGCCTGGGCGGGACATGGCGTGGACGACGCGCACACATGTGGCCGCTGCGGCACACGTCGCACGGTTCTCCGCCCGTGGGCGCCTCCCGACCGTGTCACGGGTATCCGGGACCGCCGCTCGTCACCCGGTCGGGTACCGGCCGGGCGCGGCGGCCTCGGACCGCGCCCGCGCGGCCCGGAAGGAGAGGCACGGCGGGGCCCCGGCCGGGGCCCCGCGCTCAGGCGCCGGTCACCTGACGAGACGGGCGTAGGCCCGCAGTTCCTCCACGAAGAGACGGGGCTGTTCGAAGGCGGCGAAGTGACCGCCCGCGGCGATGTCGTCGTTGAAGTAGACCAGGTTCTCGTAGGCCTTCTCCGCCCACACCCTCGGCGTGCGCACCAGTTCGCCCGGGAAGACGCTGACCCCGACCGGCAGGTCGAGGCGCGTCAGCTCGTGGTTGTCCCGGTAGAACTCCCAGTAGAGCCGCGCCGACGACGCACCGGTGTTGGTGAGCCAGTACAGACTGATGTCGTCGAGCATGCGGTCGTAACCCAGGAGCGGCTCCGGACGGTGGTCGCTGTCCGTCCAGTCGATGAACTTCTCGAAGATCCAGGCGGCCTGCCCCACGGGGGAATCGGCCAGGGCGTAGCCCAGGGTCTGCGGGCGCGTGGCCTGCTCCTGGAAGTACCCCGAGTACTGCTGGGCGAAGAGCTGCTGCTGGGCGATGGCCGCCTTCTCCTCCGGCGTGCCGTCCCCCAGGGCCGTGTTGGTCAGCATGAACTCCGGCAGGTTCAGGTGCACACCGAGCAGACCGGCCGGCCGCTGCTTGCCCATCTGGGTGGTGACGGCGCCTCCCCAGTCACCACCCTGGGCGATGTAGCGGCGGTACCCCAGACGCTCCATCAGGGTGATCCAGGCGGACGCGATGCGTGCGGGGTCCCATCCCGCCTGCGCGGGACGGTCGGAGAAGCCGTGCCCGGGCATGGAGGGGATGACGACGTGGAAGGCGTCCCGGGCGCTGCCGCCGTAGCGCGTCGGGTCGGTGAGCGGACCGATCGTGTCGAGGAACTCCACGAACGACCCCGGCCAGCCGTGGTTGAGGACCACCGGAAGGGCGTCGGGGTGCCTGGACGGCACGTGCAGGAAGTGGATGCCCAGGTCGTCGATCCGGGTCCGGTACTGGCCCGCCTCGTTCAGCCGGGACTCCAGGGCGCGCCAGTCGTACCCGGTGCGCCAGTGCTCGACCAGGCCGCGCAGCCGGCTGAGCGGGACACCCTGGGAGACGTCGCCGACGGTCTCCCGTTCCGGCAGCCGGGCCGCCGCCAGCCGCCGGCGCAGGTCCACCAGCGCGCTCTGCGGAACACGGAGATCGAAACGGGTGATGTCCGGACCGGCCGGGGGCAGGGTGAGACCCGCCACCGACGCCGGCTGGGCGGCCGAGGCGCTGTGGGGCAGCCCGACCGACACGGCGGAAGCCGCCCCGACGACGGCGGCCGACCGCAGGAATCCACGGCGCGAGCTCGCCGGAAGCGACTCCTCGGCCGTCTCGACGGTGGTCTTGGGGTGGTGTGATCTGAACACGGTTGTTCCTCTGGGAGAGCGCGGTCCGGTGGGTCCGCGGATCTGGTGGGTCGAGTGGTCCTAGGGGACCGGTGGGGCGGCTGGGGTGGGTAGGACGGAGCCGGCGGCTGGTCCGGTGGGTCCGGTGGGACGTCTTCGGGGGTGCGCCCGGTGGGGTCCGCGGCGCGTGCGTCCGCTCCGCGGCCGTCGGGTTCCGGTCACGTTCGGCAGCGAGCCTGCCGCTCGCGCCCGTCCCCTCGCCGGCGTCCGGGTTCCGCCCGGTCGGCCGGGGACGGTCATGTGTCGCGAGGAGCAGGGCGGAGGGAGCGGGCCGAGCGCGGAACGACCGTGGCCGTAGCGGGGGCGGGACGATCGGCGAGCGAACAGCGGGTGTCGAGGTCGGCGATGATCTGCGGCGTGCGCGTCCCGATCACCGGCACGGCAGGCCGCCGCGGGCGAGCGGTTCGGTTGCGGAAGCGAGGTCGAGCAGCGACACCCCGTCCACCACGAGCAGGGCGATCCTGGGACGTTCATCCGCGACGAGACTCGACCGGTCCATGCGCTGATTCAAGAAGCAAATGAGTGACATGTCAACTCTCTTGGCCTCCGTCATGCATCGGACGCCCTACCGAAAGGCACTCGCCCGGCTTCCCGGCAACCGTCGCCACGCAGGGGCGAAAGCCTTCGCCCAGCACTGGGCACGCCATTCCCCGTGGCGTGCTCCCCTATGGCCGATAGTCGCCCCTCTCCCATCCGCGATCCGGTTGACGCGTCATTCAATCTGGCTAGGCTGGGCCCGTTCCTACCGAGGCCGGTCAGCGCCATGCGAGGCAGCCGACGGCCACACCGCACCCCTCCCCCACCGCAAGGCGAGCCGGATCCGTGCGACCGGGTGTCCGACGCCCTGCCCCGACACACTCAGCACAGAGGAGATCCGATGTCGTCCGACAACGAGAAGTCCGTCCGGAACGCCTACCAGGTGGCCGAGGTGCAGGACATCACCGGATGGATCGACTGCTTCACCGAGAACGGCACGTTCACCGACCAGTCGATCGGTGTCACCTACCGCGGCCAGGACGTCGGCCAGCCGGTGGTGAACTACGCCGCGGCCTTCCCCGACATGCACCGCGAGCTCTACGACGTCTACCTGCAGGGCGACATCGTGGTGGTGGAGCTGTCCCTGAACGGGACGCACCGGGGGCCGCTGAACACCCCCATGGGCGTCATCGCCCCCACGGGCAGGACCATCCAGGTGCCGTGCTGCGACGTGTTCAGGCTGCGTGAGGGCAAGATCGAGTCCTTCAACTGCTACCCGTCCGGCACCGTCCTGTTCGGCCAGCTGGGCGTGCTGGGCAACCTGGAGGCCGCCGTCTCCCGGTGACGCGTCGCCCCTACCGTCACCGTTCGCCCGCCTACCCAACTAGTTGACACGTCATCTTGCCGGGCCTACGGTGATTGAAGTTTGAACGGAACAAGGAGAACCACCATGGGACAGCTCGACGGCAAGACCGCCGTGATCACCGGCGGCACCAGCGGCATCGGTCTGGCAACCGCCCGCCGCTTCCGCGAGGAAGGCGCCCGCGTCTACATCACCGGCCGCCGCAAGGACACC
>NZ_JBEYXM010000043.1:0-35903 GCF_040704595.1 Streptomyces sp. NPDC046870 | reverse complement strand
AAGACGTCCAGACCGACCTCCTCCGCCTTCAGCGCGATGGCGACCATGGCCTTGATCCGCTCGCGCTCCGTCGGCGTCCGCCCCGTGGTCGGGTCCGGCGTGACATCGCCGACCGAAAAGATCCCGAACTGCATGGTCGCTCACCCTCCATGTTGTTGAGCGTTCAACTATACCCCTCCAACGGTCACCCCGCCCCGGGTATTCCAGCCCCCTCCACCGCCCGCCCTCGCACCTCCCACACCGACGCGAGGTGGGCCCCGGCCGGCGAGACGGCAGCCGCGACCGCTCCCCCGCCGCGTCCATCGGCATGCCACGCGAGCCACCCGCCAGGCGCCCTCCAGCAGTGACGCGCCCTGTCCCGGATGGCGCGGAAGGGGCGTGCGAAGCTGCCCCCATGCCGATCCTCCGCTCCGCCGCCCTGTTCGTCGTCGCCGCGCTGTTCGAGATCGGCGGCGCCTGGCTGGTCTGGCAGGGCGTGCGGGAACACCGGGGCTGGCTGTGGATCACCGGAGGCGTCCTCGCCCTCGGCGCGTACGGCTTCGTCGCCACCTTCCAGCCGGACGCCCACTTCGGCCGCATCCTCGCCGCCTACGGCGGGATCTTCGTGGCCGGCTCGATCCTGTGGGGCGTCGTCGCGGACGGCTACCGCCCCGACCGCTGGGACGTCACCGGCGCGCTGATCTGCCTCGCCGGCATGGCCGTCATCATGTGGGCGCCGCGAAACGGCGGCTGATGCTCACTTACGCTGGACGGAACCGCCCAGCCGCAGCCCCAGGAGCAGCCATGGCCACCGCCGCACCGTCCGCCGCCTCCCGCATCGCCGTCGTCACCGGCGCGAGCAGCGGCATCGGCGCCGCCACGGCCCGGCAGCTCGCCGCGGCCGGCTACCGCGTCGTCCTCACCGCCCGCCGCAAGGACCGCATCGAGGCCCTGGCCGAGGAACTGACCGAGGCCGGCCACTCCGCCGTCGCGTACCAGCTGGACGTCACCGACCGCGCCGCCGTGGACGAGTTCGCCACCGCCTTCCAGACGATCGGCGTCCTCGTCAACAACGCCGGCGGCGCCCTCGGCGCGGACCCGGTGGCCACCGGCGACCCGGCGGACTGGCGCACGATGTACGAGACGAACGTCATCGGCACCCTGAACCTCACCCAGGCGCTGCTGCCGAAGCTCGTCGCCAGCGGCGACGGCGTCGTCGTGGTCGTCTCCTCCACCGCCGGCCACGGCACCTACGAGGGCGGCGCCGGCTACGTGGCCGCCAAGCACGGCGCCCACGTCCTCGCCGAGACCCTCCGCCTGGAGATCGTCGGCCAGCCGGTCCGGGTCGTCGAGATCGCCCCCGGCATGGTCAAGACCGACGAGTTCGCGCTGACCCGCTTCGGCGGCGACAAGGACAGGGCCGAGAAGGTGTACGAGGGCGTCGCCGAGCCCCTCACCGCGGACGACGTGGCCGAGACGATCGCCTGGGCGGTGACCCGCCCCAGCCACGTCAACGTCGACCTCCTGGTCCTGCGCCCGCGCGCCCAGGCGTCCAACACGAAGGTGCACCGGGAACAGTGACGGACGACAAGCCCCGCACGGAGGACACCTTCGAGAAGCGGCGCCTGGCCCAGGAGACGAAGAACGAACGCCAGGTCTGGTACTTCCTGGCCTACTTCCTCTTCGGCATCCACTTCATCGCGTTCATCATGATCTACGCCGTACGGCACGCCAAGTAGCCGTACGGCACGCCAAGTGACCAGCGGACCTAGGCGAACGCCGACCGGTTCCGTGCGACCCACGCGGCGAAGGGCGCGGCCGGGCGGCCCAGGACCGCCGCCACGTCCCCGCTCGCCCTGCGCTCGGCCGGCAGCGGTGCGCCGAGGACGTCCAGGGTGCCGGCGACGACCTGCTCCGGCATGAACCGCGCCATCCCGGCGTGCGCCGCCGCACGGGACAGCTCGACGAAGGCCACCTCCTCGCCGAGGGCCTCGGCGATCACCCCGGCCTGCTCGCGCGGACTGACGGGCGCGGGCCCGGTCAGCTCGTACACCCGGCCGGCGTGCCCGTCCTCGCGCAGCGCGGCGGCGGCCACGGCGGCGATGTCCGCCGGGTCGACCACGGGCAGCGCGACATCGCCGAAGGGGGCGTAGACGGTGCGCTCGGCGCGGACCGCATCGGCCCAGGCGAGGGCGTTGGAGGCGAATCCGCCGGGGCGCAGGATGGTGAACTCCCTCCCCGACGCGCGCACCGCGGCCTCGAACGCCCGCAGCCGGGCGTGCGAGGGCGCGTCGGGCCGGGTGGCGCTGACCTGCGAGGACACCAGCACGATCCGTCGGACTCCGGCGTCCGCCACGGCGCCGAGCAGGGCGGCGGGGCTCGCCCCCCGGAAGTTCAGCTCGCCTCCGAGGACGAGGAACAGGGCGCGGGCGCCGTCGAGGGCGGGCCGGATGCCCGCCGCGTCCCCGGCCCCGCCCCGGACCCACCGCACCCCGGCCCCGGACGGCGCGGCCTCCGGCCGCCGCGACACGGCCACGACCTCCTCACCGGCCCCCGCCAGCAGCTCCACCAGCACACGCCCGACGTTCCCGGTGGCACCGGTCACCACGATCATCACAACCCCCTAGTGAGTCAGTCAGCTAACTGACTCTGACCCTAGAACCCTCCACCCCCGCTGTCTATAGTCAGTCAGGTGACAAACTCAGTGGACCGGCGGGCACAGGCGTCACAGAAACGCCGACGACTCACGGCGGCCGCGGCCCGGGTCCTGCACGAGCAGGGCGTCGAGCGCACCACCCTCGCCGACATCGCCCGCGAGGCCGACGTCCCGGTCGGGAACGTCTACTACTACTTCAAGACCAAGGACGAACTGGTCCAGGCCGCGCTCGCGGAACACCGTGCCCACCTGGACGAACTCACCGCCGAACTGGACCGGTTGCCGACCCCGCGCGACCGCCTCAAGGCCCTGGTCGAGGCCTGGACCGCCCAGCGGGAGACCGCCGCCCGCCACGGCTGCCCCACGGGCACACTCGCCGTCGAACTGGACAAACGCGCGGACGGCACGCTGGACGCGGAGGCCGGCGCGGTGATCCGCCGCCTCCTGGACTGGACCGCCGCCCAGTTCCGCACCTGGGGCGTCGCCGACCCCGACGACCACGCCCTCACCCTGATCGCGGCCTACCAGGGCATGTCCCTGCTGACCAATGCCCTGCGCGACCCCGACATCATGACCAGGGAGGGAACCCGCCTGCTGCGCTGGCTGGACGCACTGGAACCGGGGGCCGGGTAACCCACACGGGCGAACCTCATCGATCACCCGGCCAGCGCACGAACATCCGCCCTAGGCTCGCGCCACACGATCAACTCGACGGTCCCCGGCGGGGACGGCCATCCCAGCCGCCGGGGAAGTGACGGGAGCCGAGCGCAACGCCAAGCGCAACGCCCGCGGAGGACCAGCCGGAGTTGCGGTCTCCGCCCCGGCGCCTTCGCACCGGGGCCCCTTCCGTCACCCCTTCACGCAGATGAACTGCTTCAGCTTCGCCACGACCTCGACGAGGTCGCGCTGCTGCTCCATCACCTGGTCGATGTTCTTGTAAGCACCCGGAATCTCGTCCAGCACCCCCGAGTCCTTGCGGCACTCCACGCCCCGGGTCTGGTCCTCCAGATCCTTCGTCGTGAAGCGGCGCTTGGCCGCGTTGCGGCTCATACGCCGACCGGCCCCGTGCGACGCCGAGTTGAAGGCCTTCTCGTTCCCGAGTCCCTTCACGATGTACGAGCTGGTACCCATCGAGCCGGGAATGATCCCGAACTCACCGGAGCCGGCGCGGATCGCTCCCTTACGGGTCACGAGCAGGTCCATGCCGTCGTACCGCTCCTCCGCCACGTAGTTGTGGTGGCAGGAGATCTCCGGCTCGAAGGTCGGCTTGGCCTTCTTGAACTCCTTGCGGATCACGTCCTTGAGGAGTGCCATCATGAGCATGCGGTTGTACTTGGCGTACTCCTGCGCCCAGAACAGGTCATGGCGGTAGTCGGCCATCTGCGGGGTGTCCGACACGAAGACGGCGAGGTCGCGGTCGACCAGGTCCTGGTTGTGCGGAAGCCTCTGGGCCACGCCGATGTGGTGCTCGGCGAGTTCCTTGCCGATGTTGCGCGACCCGGAGTGCAGCGTGAGCCAGACCGAATCTGACTGATCCAGACAAACTTCGAGGTAATGGTTCCCGGATCCGAGCGTTCCCATCTGCTTTTCTGCTCGGCCGTGACGGAATTTGACCGCTTCCGCCACCCCGTCGAACCGTCCCCAGAAGTCGTCCCACCCGGCGGTGGCCACCCCGTGGAACCGCCCGGGATCCACGGGACTGTCGTGCATCCCCCGCCCCACCGGAATCACCTGCTCGATCCGCGAGCGCAGTCGCGACAGGTCGCCGGGGAGGTCGTTCGCCGTCAGGGACGTCTTGACCGCCGACATCCCGCAGCCGATGTCCACCCCGACCGCCGCCGGGCACACCGCGCCCCGCATCGCGATGACCGAGCCGACCGTCGCGCCCTTGCCGTAGTGCACGTCCGGCATGACGGCCAGGCCCTTGATCCACGGCAGGGTGGCCACGTTCTGGAGCTGGCGCAGGGCCACGTCCTCGACGGTCGCCGGGTCCGTCCACATCCGGATCGGGACCTTGGCGCCCGGCATCTCCACGTACGACATGTGTTCCTCATTCCCCCGGAAGTGATAACAAAAGACTCAAAGCGGCAAAACGCAAAAGCGGCGCCAAGGTCGGTGAAAAGGGACAAGGGACCGGCGTCCACGGCAGTGCGTGCGATACACATTGTCTCCAGGGGGCGCCCCGCTGCGGCAAGCGAATAACCAGCGGGGACACTGGAGCACCAGCGATCGCACACCGTCGAGAGGAGCCCGACCGTGCAGCGGAAGGCGTACGTAACCGGCACCGCCGCCCTCCTCGCGGCGCTGCTGGCCGGCTGCACGAGCGGCTCCGGGGACAAGGACCCGGCGGACAACGCCAACCCGGGCGACGCCGGCTCGGCCGCGGCCGCCGCCCAGCCCGGCAGGTACCGCACGCTGCCCGAGCCCTGCGGCGCGATCGGCCACGATACCCTGGACGCGCTGCTGCCCGGCATCCAGCAGATCACCGACCCGGCGCAGCGGGACAAGGCCTACCAGGGCGAGGCCGCGCTCACCTATGACACCGATCGCAAGGTGGGCTGCCGCTGGAAGGTCGAGTCGGCCGACGCCACCGACCGTCTGTCCGTCGACTTCGAGCGCGTGGTGTCGTACGACAACACGGTCAGCGACGACGACCAGGCGCGGAAGCTGTTCCTGGACAAGGAGACGGCCGCCGACCTCCCGGCGCCGGCGGTTTCCTCGGCGCCGCCCGCCTCGCCCCCGACGCCCACCGCGTCCTCGTCCTCGTCCTCGTCGGGGAAGGGTTCCGCGGGCGGCGCGGCCTCGCCGGGCGCGACGCGGCCTTCTTCCGCCAACTCCCCTGCTTCCTCGGGGTCGTCGGAGTCTTCCGACGCGTCCTCCGGTGCCACGCCGGCCGATCTCCAGCCGCGTGCGCTGACCGACCTCGGTGACGAGGGGTATCTGGACGACCGGCTCAGCACGTCCGGTTCGACGGCCGAACAGCGGACGGTGACTGTGGTGTTCCGCACGTCCAACGTCATCGTCACCATCCAGTACGAGGAGCAGCCGATGGCCATGGGTGCGGTCCCGGACAGCAAGGAAATGCAGGACAGGGCCCGTAATCTGGCCTCTCGGCTGGATGACGCGCTGGGGGGCTGACGGCCTTGCCGGTCCTGCCGGCCCGCGTCCGCGAAGGGTGCGAAGGGAAACCGCACAGGTCCTTCACCGCGTACCGTGGCCCCGCAGGAACCCGCACGAACACCGAGCGTCATGAGTGAAGGAACCATGCAGCGAGCAGCCCAGCGAGACGACCGTGCCCAGCGACACCAGCGAGCCAAGCGCCTCCGCCGCGTTCTTGTCTGCGCGGCAGCCGTTCCCGCGGTTCTGATCACCGCGGGGTGCTCCTCGGATTCCGGTGACGCCAAGGCCGGGTCCGGTGGGGAGAGCAGCCCGTCGGCGAGCGCCGGCAGTGCGCAGCCCTCGGCGAGCGCGTCGCCGACCGTGCGGGCGGCGGCGTACGGGAGGCTTCCCGACGCGTGCGCGGTGCTGTCGCGCAAGACGCTGACCGATCTGGTCCCGAAGAGCGGGAAGTCCGGCAAGAAGGGCAGCTCGGACGAGCCGTCGTCGCGTGCCTCGTGCTCGTGGAACAGCCTGGACAACAACGGCGTCAAGGGCTCCCAGTTCCGCTGGCTGAACGTGTCGCTGCTCCGCTTCGACTCGGACGTCACGCGGGGCGCAGGTGACGACCAGGCGCACACGTACTACGCGCGGCAGGTGAAGGACGCGCAGGCGGTGGACGGCGCGAAGGGCACCAAGGCGATACCGCTGTCCGGGACGGGCGCGGAGGCGACGGCGGTGCGGTACGACCTGAAGAAGAAGGAAGGTCTCTTCAGGCAGCAGACGGTCGTCGCCCGGGTGGAGAACGTCGTCGTGACGGTCGACTACAACGGTGCCGGTCTCGCGGGTGAGAAGACGCCGGACGCCGATGATCTGACGAAGGCCGCGGAGAAGGCGCTGAAGGAGGTCGTGGCGTCGGTGTCGTCGGCCAACGGCGCGGGTGGCGCGGCGAGTTCGCCGGCGTCCCCGTCGAAGTCGGCGTCGCCTTCGGGGGCTCCTTCGAAGTCCCCCTCCAAGCCGGCCTCCTCGAGCGCGTCTCCGTCGAAGTCGGCCGCGAAGGACAGCTGACCGGGGGTCGTGACGGCCGGCGGAGGGCCGTTGCGGCTGACCGGCACCACGTTCGCCGTACACGTGTGCCACTCTGTTGCGCGCAAGAACACGCAAGGGGAGGGGAGTGCGAGTGGCCGCGCCACTGAAGCTGACTCGGATGCACCGCGTGCTCATCGGCGTGGTCGTGACCGGCGCGCTGATCATCGCCGGCATCGGCTTCGCCGGTTCGTACGCGGCCGTCCGTGAGCTGGCCATCAAGAAGGGCTTCGGGAACTTCTCGTATGTGTTCCCGGTGGGCATCGACGCGGGCATCTGTGTCCTGCTGGCCCTGGACCTGCTGCTGACCTGGATCCGCATCCCCTTCCCGCTGCTGCGCCAGACGGCGTGGCTGCTGACGGCGGCGACGATCGCGTTCAACGGCGCCGCCGCCTGGCCGGACCCGCTGGGTGTCGGGATGCACGCGGTGATCCCGGTGCTGTTCGTCGTGGCGGTCGAGGCGGCCCGGCACGCGATCGGCCGGATCGCCGACATCACGGCCGACAAGCACATGGAGGGGGTCCGCCTCACCCGCTGGCTGTTGTCCCCGGTGCCGACGTTCCTGCTGTGGCGGCGGATGAAGCTGTGGGAGCTGCGCTCCTACGACCAGGTCATCAAGCTGGAGCAGGAACGTCTCGTGTACCAGGCCCGGCTGCGGTCCCGCTTCGGCCGTGCCTGGCGCCGCAAGGCCCCGGTGGAGTCCCTGATGCCGCTGCGGCTGGCGCGGTACGGCGTTCCGCTGGCGGAGACGGCTCCCGCGGGTCTGGCGGCGGCGGGCATCGAACCGGTCCTGTTGCCTCCGGCGCCGCAGCCGGAGTTGGAGGCGTCGGCACGCGGCGTGGTCGCGAGTGGTCGTCCCGCGGGGGCGGCGGCTGTGCCGCGGCAGGTCGGGCCCGCGAGCGAGCCGCGGCCGCAGCAGGAGCCGCCGGCGGACGAGCAGAGCCCCTGGTTCCAGACGCCCCGGGAGGTCGAGTACCACGGCGGTTACGACCCCACGTACGACCCGATGCTCCAGGAGCCCCAGTACGCCCCGGAGGAGCAGTACGAGGACTGGTACGAGGACCAGCCGCCGGAGCAGTTCCAGCAGCCGTCCCCGGAGGAGACCGGCAGCTTCCCGATTCCGGTGGGTCCGAACCGGACCCGTGAGCTGGGCGAGGGGGGCACCGCGCAGCCGGACCCGACGGAGGAGGACTACTACCAGGTCTTCCGCAAGTCGATCGACGGCAGTCTGCCCACTCCGCACCAGTTCGCCGAGGCGGTGGAGGCGACGTTCCGCATCACGCTGCCCGCGCGGGAGGCCGACCGTATGGTCAACCGGTTCACCAACCGCTTCAACGCGGAGCTGGAGGAGGACCACATCGCCTGACGGCACGCAGAAGGGGCCCTCCGCGGCGGAGGGCCCCTTCTGCGTGTCGCTTACTCGCCGAGCAGGTGCCGCACCCGGTCCTGGCCCACGGCCAGCAGCAGGGTGGGCAGCCGGGGCCCGGTGTCGCGGCCGACGAGCAGGTGGTACAGGAGGGCGAAGAACGTCCGCTGTGCGGTCTTGATCTCGGCGGGCAGTTCCTTGGGCGTGGCGTCGGCGGGGAACCCGGCCTGCACCTTGGGCACGCCGTACACGAGGTGGGTCAGCCCGTCGAGCGACCAGTGGTCGGCGAGTCCGTCGAGCAGGAGGCGTACGGACTGCTGGGAGGGTTCGTCGAGGGACTTCAGCAGTTCGGCGTCGGGCTCGTCGCGGACGATGGTCCGCTGGTCGGCGGGGACGTGGGTGTTGATCCAGGCCTCGGCCCTGTCGTACCGGGGGCGTGCCTCGTCGAGGCTGGCCAGCGGCTGCTCCGGGTCGAGTTCGGAGAGGATGCGCAGGGCCTGGTCCTCGTGTCCGGCGGTGATGTCGGCGACGGACGCGAGCGTGCGGTAGGGCAGCGGTCGCGGTGTCTTCGGCAGTTCACCGGCGGCGGTGCCGACGGCGCGGGTGTACGCGGCGACGTCGCCGGGCAGGGCGGAGCCTTCGGTGACCTTGGCGGCGAGCTTGTCCCACTCGTCGTAGAGCCGCTGGATCTCCTGGTCGAAGGCGATCTTGAAGGACTGGTTGGGGCGGCGGCGGGCGTACAGCCAGCGCAGCAGCTGCGGCTCCATGATCTTCAGCGCGTCGGCCGGGGTCGGGACCCCGCCCCGCGAGGAGGACATCTTCGCCATGCCGGAGATGCCGACGAAGGCGTACATGGGGCCGATGGGCTGCTTGCCGCCGAAGATGCCGACGATCTGGCCGCCGACCTGGAAGCTGGAGCCCGGCGAGGAGTGGTCGACGCCGCTGGGCTCGAAGACGACGCCCTCGTAGGCCCAGCGCATCGGCCAGTCGACCTTCCAGACCAGCTTGCCGCGGTTGAACTCGCTGAGCCGGACGGTCTCGGTGAAGCCGCAGGCGGTGCAGGTGTACGACAGCTCGGTGGTGTCGTCGTCGTAGGAGGTGACCGTGGTCAGGTCCTTGCCGCAGTCGCCGCAGTACGGCTTGTACGGGAAGTACCCGGCGGAGCCGGAGCTGCCGTCGTCCTCGGACGCGGCGCCGGAGCCCTCCTCGGCCTCCAGCTCGGCCTCGTCCACGGGCTTCTGCTGCTGCTTCTTCGGGGTCTTCTTCGTGCGGTACTGGTCGAGGATCGCGTCGATGTCGGCGCGGTGCCGCATGGCGTGCAGGATCTGCTCGCGGTAGGCGCCGGAGGTGTACTGCTCGGTCTGGCTGATGCCGTCGAACTCGACGCCGAGCTGGGCGAGCGACTCGATCATCGCGGCCTTGAAGTGCTCGGCCCAGTTCGGGTGCGGCGAGCCCGCGGGCGCCGGGACCGAGGTCAGCGGCTTGCCGATGTGCTCGGCCCAGGCCTCCTCGTCGACCCCGTCGATGCCCTTGGGCACCTTGCGGTAGCGGTCGTAGTCGTCCCAGGAGATCAGGTGCCGGACCCGGTGGCCGCGGCGGCGGATCTCGTCGGCGACGAGGTGCGGGGTCATGACCTCGCGGAGGTTGCCGAGGTGGATCGGACCGGAGGGGGAGAGTCCGGACGCGACGACGACCGGTTTGCCCGGGGCCCGGCGCTCCGACTCCTCGATGACCTCATCCGCGAAACGGGAGACCCAGTCGGTGGTCTCGGTGCTCTGAGCCACGATCGGCACGTCCTTCTTTCTGAACGGGGTGACACCCCATTCTCACAGACCGGATCGCGCCCGGGAAAACGGCTTTACCCCCCGTGGGATACTGGCTGGGTCTATCCATCCCCACGAGGAGAACGGCACCCACTCCTATGGCCTCGGTCACGTCCCTCAGCGACAACGTCCAGCAGCACCTCGCGTCCGCCCTCTCGGCCACCCTGCCGGAGGCCGCTGGTGCGGACCCGCTGCTGCGACGAAGCGACCGGGCCGACTTCCAGGCCAACGGCATCCTGGCCCTGGCCAAGAAGGCGAAGGCGAACCCCCGGGAGCTGGCGACCCAGGTCGTCTCCCGGGTGGTGACCGGTGACGTGATCCAGGACGTCGAGGTCTCCGGGCCCGGCTTCCTCAACCTCACGATCGCGGACAAGGCGATCACCGCGAACCTGGCCGCCCGGTACGCGGACGAGACGGGCCGCCTCGGCGTGCCGCTCGCGGACCAGCCCGGCACCACGGTGATCGACTACGCACAGCCGAACGTGGCGAAGGAGATGCACGTCGGTCACCTGCGCAGTGCGGTGATCGGCGACTCGGTGGTGCGGCTGCTGGAGTTCACCGGCGAAAACGTGGTCCGCCGGCACCACATCGGCGACTGGGGCACCCAGTTCGGCATGCTCATCCAGTACCTGGACGAGCACCCGCACGAGCTGGACCACAAGGACGCCCGGGTGACGGGTGAGGAGGCGATGTCGAACCTCGACCGCCTCTACAAGGCCGCGCGCAAGAAGTTCGACTCCGACGAGGAGTTCAAGACGCGGGCCCGGCGCCGGGTGGTCGACCTCCAGGCCGGGGACGAGCACACGCTCGCCATGTGGCAGAAGTTCGTGGACGAGTCGAAGATCTACTTCTTCTCCGTCTTCGAGAAGCTGGACATGGAGATCCGGGACGCGGACATCGTCGGCGAGTCCGGGTACAACGACATGCTGGCCGAGACCTGCCGGCTGCTGGAGGAGTCGGGTGTCGCGGTCCGCTCCGAGGGCGCGCTGTGCGTGTTCTTCGACGACATCAAGGGCCCGGACGGCAACCCGGTCCCGCTGATCGTGCAGAAGTCGGACGGCGGCTACGGCTACGCGGCCACCGACCTCTCCGCGATCCGCGACCGCGTCTTCAACCTCAAGGCGAACACCCTGCTGTACGTGGTGGACGCCCGGCAGGCCCTGCACTTCCGGATGGTCTTCGAGACCGCCCGCCGGGCCGGCTGGCTGAACGACGACGTGGCGGCGGTGCAGCTGGCCTTCGGCACGGTCCTCGGCAAGGACGGCAAGCCGTTCAAGACCCGTGAGGGCGAGACGGTCCGCCTGGTCGACCTGCTGGACGAGGCGATCGACCGCGCCTCGGCCGTGGTCCGGGAGAAGGCGCAGGACCTGTCCGAGGAGGAGATCGCCGAGCGGGGCGCCCAGGTGGGCGTCGGCGCGGTGAAGTACGCGGACCTGTCGACGTCGGCGAACCGGGACTACAAGTTCGACCTGGACCAGATGGTCTCGCTGAACGGCGACACGTCCGTCTACCTCCAGTACGCGTACGCCCGTATCCAGTCGATCCTGCGCAAGGCCGGCGAGGTCTCCCCGGCGGCCCACCCGGAGCTGGCCCTGCACGAGGCGGAGCGCGCGCTGGGCCTGCACCTGGACTCCTTCGCGGAGACGGTCCGGGAGGCGGCCGCGGAGTACGCCCCGCACAAGCTGGCGGCGTACCTGTACCAGGTGGCGTCGCTGTACACGTCGTTCTACGACAAGTGCCCGGTGCTGCGCGCGGAGACCCCGGCGCAGGTGGAGAACCGCCTCTTCCTGTGCGACGTCACGGCCCGCACCCTGCACCGGGGGATGGCCCTGCTGGGCATCCGCACGCCCGAGAAGCTCTGACCCGGCGCGGTACGACGGCCGGCGGCCCGCCCTCACTCCGGGGGCGGGCCGTCGGCCGTCTGCGCGTCCAGCAGCTCCCGGGCACGGCGTACGAAGGCCTCCCGTACGGCGTCCGGGGCGAGGACGCGCAGGGGGGTGGCGAGGCCCAGCAGGTAGCGGGCGAGGCCGTCCGGGTCCGGGCCGCCTATGTCGACGAAGGTGGCGTCCGGGCCGTCGGCGCGGTGGGTGCCGACGGTGGGGGGTACGACCCGCAGGGCGTCCGCCAGGGGCAGCGGCAGCCGGATGGTGGCCGACAGCGGGTAGGGGCCGTTGGCGGTGTTGCGGGAGACGAGCTGGGCAGCGTCCGGCGGGTCGGTGATCTCCACGGGCCGGCCGGTGGGCCGGAGCCGTTCGACCCGGTCGGCCCGGAAGGTCCGCCAGCCCCGGGTGACGTCCCGGGCGACGAAGTACCAGCGCCGGCCGGTGTGCACGAGCCGGTAGGGGTCGACGTCCCGGACCGTGTGCCGGTCCTGCCCGTCGCGGTACGACAGCCGGGCCCGCTCACCGCGCCGGCAGGCGGCGGCCAGCTCCAGCAGCATGCCGGGCCGGATACGGGGCTCCTCGGGCCAGGGGAGCCGTACGAGGGCGTCGTCCCACTCGGCCAGCCGCTCGGCGATCCGGGGCGGCAGCACCTGGCGCAGCTTCAGCAGTGCGGACAGGGCCGCCTGGTCGCCGCCCAGCGCGCCGCCGAGCGCCGCCTCCCGCAGCCCCACCGCCACGGCCAGCGCCTCCTCGTCGTCCAGGATCAGCGGCGGCACGCGCGAGCCCGCCCGGAGCCGGTAACCGCCCCAGGGGCCGGCGTCGGAGTCGACGGTGTACCCGAGTTCGCGGAGCCTGGCGATGTCGCGCCGGACGGTGCGGTCGGTGACGGCCATGCGCCCGGCCAGCTCGGCGCAGGTCCAGGAGGGCCGGGCGGCGAGCAGCGCGAGCAGGCGGAGCAGACGGGCGGAGGCGCTGAGCACGGGCGGAAGTTTTCCACACGGGCCCGCACGACCAGGACCGTAGGTGTCCGGGTCGTGTCCTACGGTCGTCCCCATGAGCACAGACACCGCTTCCACACCCGTCTTCCGCTACGCCGCCGTCACCTTCGACTGCGCCGACCCGGCCGAACTGTCCCGGTTCTACGGCGAGATGTTCGGCCTCCCCGTCGCCTACACCTCCGACGACTTCGTCTTCCTGGGCGGCAAGGACGGCGCGCCGGGCCTGGGCTTCAACCGCCTGGCCGACTACCGCCGCCCCACCTGGCCGGACCCGGCCCAGGAGAAGCAGGCCCACATCGAGGTGGGCGTGGACGACCTGGACACGGCCGAGGAGCGGCTGCTGGAACTGGGCGCGACCAAGCCGCAGGCCCAGCCGCAGCCGGACCGCTGGCGGGTCCTGCTGGACCCCGCGGGGCACCCGTTCTGCATCACGACGCTGGTCTGACACCGGGCCGGACGACGGGCCCGCGAGGGTGGCCGTGCTGCTCAACGGCGTTGTCAGTGGCGGGCTTTACAGTCACCGGCATGGCGACTCTTCCCAACCCGCTGCCCAAGCTGGCCACCGACCCCAGTGGGCGTTCCCTCGGCCTGCGGCTGCCGCCCGGCAGACTGGTGGACGAGACGGACGACGGCCCCTGGCACGAGCCCCTGCTGTGGCATGCGGAGAAACCCTCCTCGCCCGGCACCTGGAAGGCGCTGGGCGCGCCGGCGTCCCGTGCCGGGCTGCTGCCGGTGCTGGTGGACATGGCCGGTTGCCGGACCGGGCTGGAGGACTGGGTGCTGTTGCCGGGCGAGGCGTCGTACCCGGGGGACCACGAGGCCGCGGAGGTGCTGTCGGAGTACTGGGCGGAGGGGACCGGCGGGCAGGCCGGCGAGGAGACCGAGCCGTTCGGCGTCCCGTGGCCGGGGCTCGCCTCCGCCGGGCTCCTGGCCGCCGATCCGGGCAGCCGGGCCGCGCAGGTCGCCGACGCGCTGCACCAGGACCCGGACACGTGGACCGAGTGGCTGGAGGAGCCTCACCTGGCCCTCGTGCCGGCCCGCCGGTCCGCCGACATACCGGCGGCGATCGGCTGGACCGGTGCCCTGGACCACGACGGCGACGTGGCCCGGATCTGCGCGGTGCTGCGGTCGTGGGAGGACCGGTTCGGGGCCCGGGTGGTGGCGCTCGGACCGGACGTGCTGGTGGTGTCCGTCGCGGCGCCGCCCACCGGCCTGGACGACGCCGAGCTGCTGGCCGCCGAGCACTACGCGCTGTGCCCGAACGCCGTGGTGCAGAGCGGCCCGGGAAACGTGGGGGCGTACGCGAAGGAGCTGGTCGGCGCCACGAACTGGGCCTTCTGGTGGGAGTGAGCCGCCGGCGTCAGTCCGCCTCCGACGCCGGTCGCCACTTCTCGCCGCCGAGGGGGAAGGCGTAGGCGGGCCGGCCGTTCTCGCCGCTGGTGCGGAACGGCCGGCCGGCGTCGTCGACCACCAGCGTGCCGTGCCGGTCCCCGCTGGACCAGGACAGCTCCAGGTACCAGCTGACGTCGTAGGCGGACGCGTCCGCGGTGACGTGGAAGACCTCGGGGTCCGTCCGGCTCACCTTGAACGGGAAGTTCCGGCTCCCGGCCTCCGGTACGGGCGCGGGACGCATCGCGTCGAGGGCGACGGTGAAGGAGCGGGTCGGCACGCCGCCGCCGCAGCCGACGCCGGGATAGCCCATGGCGTAGTCGTTCCAGGCGAGCGGGGAGCGCTTGCCCGCCATGCGCACGGACAGCTTCTCCAGGACGACGGTGTCGTCGCCGGTGCCCTGCACGGTGAAGGTGACGAACTGCTCCCCCGCCGAGACCGCCTGGTGCACGTCCACCCAGGCGGGCGCGTCCTGTTCCAGCGGCGGCGGTGCGACGGCGGTGGGCGGCCGGTCGATCAGGTAGTGCTGGGAGCAGGGGCTCTGCCAGCTGTAGGGGTGGGTGGTGACCGTGAGGGGCGGGGCGGCCGTCGTCCGGCCGGTCGTGGCGGCGGCCGGTCCGCCCGTCGGGGTGCCGCCGCGGGTGGCGGGGGCCTTGGGCGAGGGGGAGGACGATCGGGTGGCGGACCGGTGCGGCTCGGGGCTCGCGGCCGTCGGCGCCGGCGGTGCGCTGTCCCGGGCGGCGGCCTCCCAGGTGGCCCTGGTGCCCGTGCCCTGCCGGCCGTCCCGGCCGTCCCGCGCTCCGTCACCGGAGTGCCCGGAGGGCAGGTTCAGTACGACCGCCACGGTGCCGAGCAGCGCGGTGACGGTCAGGGCGGCGAGAAGGGCGACGGGGCGGCGGCTCCGGCGCCGGGGGGCGGCGGGCTCGGGGTCCGACGGCGGCTGGGGCGCGGCTCCGGCCGGCGGGGCCGGCGCGGGGTCGGGCGCGGCTCCGGCCGGCGGGGCCGGCGCGGGGTCGGGCGCGGCTCCGGCCGCCGTCGCCGGGTCGGGTCCGGCCACCGGCTCCGACACCTCCACCGGCTCCGTCACCGCCGCCGGCGACGGCTCCTTCCGCCCCCGCAACGCGTCCGCCAGCACCCACCGCCGGTGCAGCTCCACGAGTTCCCCGGGCGTGGCCCTGCACAGCCGGGCGAGCCGCTCGACGGGCGCGTAGTCCGCCGGTACGGCGTCCCCGTTGCAGTACCGGTGGAGCGTCGACGTACTCATGTGCAGCCGTTTGGCGAGCGTGCCGTAGCTGTGCCCGGAGCGGTTCTTCAACTCCCGCAGCAGCTCGGCGAATCCGCTCTCCGATGTGCCTTCCGACACCGTTTCTCCGTCCCCCTCGTCCCACCCGGGCGTTCCAGGGAGGGACTGTTCCCGCAGGTCAAGGCCGGTGTGGGCGTTCCAGCGTCCCGGATGTCCGGCCGTTGCTGGCCGCCGGGACGGGCCCGCCCACAGGCTGTGGTCATCCAAGCACGTCAACCGGCCCAGCCCGAAAGAGGACTTGCCATGCGAATGCGCCATATCCGTCTGCTCGCCGCCACCGGCACCGCCGTCGCCGCCCTCGCGCTCACGGCGTGCGGCAACGGCACGGGCACCGAGGACGAGGGCGCCGCCGGGCCGACGACCCAGGGGGCGTCGGCGGGGAAGACCGCGTCGGGAGAAGCCGCGGCGCAGACGCCCCGGGCCGCCGCCGGCGGCCGTACGGCGAACGGCACGCCCGTGACCCGTACCCACGCACCCGACGCGCGGCCGAGCGCCTCACCGGCCGCGCGCGGCACCCAGGGCGGCACCCGCACCGGCACCTCCGTGGTGCTGTGCAACGGCGCGAACACGACCGTCACCGCGCAGCCGGTCGCCCGGCCCCTCAACCACATGCTGATCACCGTGAAGAACACCGGCGGCAGGACCTGCGAGCTGCCGTACTACCCGGTCCTCCGCTTCGACCAGATGCAGTGGGTGCCGCAGGCGGACCGGGACACCCAGCCGCAGGCCGTGGTGTCCCTGGCGCCCGGCGAGTCGGGGTACGCGGGTGTGCTGCTGTCGGCCGCCGACGGCAGCGGCACGGGCGGGACGACGGCCCGCAGGCTGACGGTGGGCTTCCAGGGCCTCACCCCGAACAGCAGCGGCGGCCCGTCCGCGACGCCGTCCCTGCCGGCCGGGGGCGTCTACTACGACAGCTCGCTGAAGGTGACGTACTGGCAGCAGGAGAGGGACGACGCCCTCAGCTGGTGAACGGGGACCGGCGCAGCTTCTGGGCCACCTCGGTGGCCCAGTAGGTGAGGATGGTGCGCGCCCCGGCCCGCCTGATGCCGGTCAGGGTCTCGAAGATCGCCCGGTCGCGGTCGATCCAGCCCTTCTCGGCGGCGGCCTCGATCATCGAGTACTCGCCGGAGATCTGGTAGGCGGCGACGGGCACGTCCACGGCGTCCGCGACCCGGGCGAGGACGTCGAGGTAGGGCCCGGCCGGCTTGACCATCACCATGTCGGCGCCCTCGGCGAGGTCCAGCTCCAGTTCCCGCAGGGACTCGCGCCAGTTGGCCGGGTCCTGCTGGTAGGTCTTGCGGTCGCCCTGGAGGGAGGAGGCGACGGCCTCGCGGAAGGGGCCGTAGAAGGCCGAGGAGTACTTGGCGGTGTAGGCGAGGATCGCGACGTCCTCGCGGCCGATCTGGTCCAGCGCGTCCCGGATGACGCCGATCTGACCGTCCATCATCCCGCTGGGTCCGACGACGTGGGCACCGGCGTCGGCCTGCACCTGGGCCATCTCGGCGTACCGCTCCAGGGTGGCGTCGTTGTCGACACGGCCCTCCGCGTCCAGCACCCCGCAGTGGCCGTGGTCGGTGAACTCGTCCAGACACAGGTCGGACATGACGAGCAGGTCGTCGCCGACCTCGGCCCGGACGTCGCGGAGGGCGACCTGGAGGATTCCGTCCGGGTCGGTGCCGGCGGTGCCCTGGGCGTCCTTCTTGGCCTCCTCCGGCACGCCGAACAGCATGATCCCGGAGATCCCGGCCTCCACGGCCTCCAGCGCGGCCTTCTTCAGACTGTCCCGGGTGTGCTGCACGACACCGGGCATCGCCGCGACCGGCACCGGCTCGCCGGCGCCCTCCCGGATGAACGCGGGGAGGATGAGGTCGGCGGGGTGCAGCCGGGTCTCGGCGACCATGCGGCGCATGACGGGGGTGGTGCGCAACCGTCGGGGACGCGTACCGGGGAAGGATCCGTACTTCGTCATGCCCTCTACGCTACGCCCGCCGGGCCTGCGCCTTTGCCGACGCGGTGTCGGGCCGGGAGGGGTGGTCCGGGCGCCTCCCGCGCAGCCTCCGCTCGCCTGGCCGACGCCTCGCGCACACCGGAACCGCAGCGGGCAGCGGCCACGGATGACACACGGTCACACCGCTGTGACACGGACCCGACGGTTCCGGAACGCGTGATCTCTAGGGTTGTTCCCGCTGGTCAGAGCAGCCAGCCGTCAGAAGCCGAATCCGCCAGGAGCAGCCATGCGTACCGCACTCCGTACCGCCCTCGCCGCCGTCGCCCTCGTCGGTGCCACCACTGCTTCCATGGTTCCGGCCACTGCCGCCACGCCGCCCGCTCCGGCCGGCAGCAGCGCCTGCGTCGCCGCCGCGACCATCCCCTCCGTCTACGGCGGCGGCATGAAGGTCCGGCTGGTCGGCAGCGCCGACAGCGGCGCGTCCGCCACGCTGCTGGACGCCAAGGGCCACGCCGTCGCGACGGTGGACCAGAGCCGGCCCACCGACCTGGCCGACGGACTGAAGATCACCGGAGTGCTCTCCGCCAAGCCCGTCTTCGGCCAGCGCAGCCAGGGCGGCCCCACCCCCTGGCAGTCCACGCCCATCCCGGCCCTGTCCGCCGACTGCACCCTGCGCGGCACGCTCTCCCGCACCCTGCGCCTCGACGCACGGACGACCGTCCAGATCTTCAAGGTCTCCGCCGACCACCGCCAGGCCCGCGTCTTCCGGAACGGCAGGCTGGTGCGCTTCCTCGACGCGCACTCCCGCGCCGGCGCCGCTCTGTTCGGCAACCGCACGCTGGTGCTCGACCCGCTCGGCGCGACCGTCACCTGGACCGGTGCAGAGACCGCCGTCAGCCCCCGGCTGGGCCGCTACAAGCTGGCCAACGGCGCGATCGTCAAGCTCGTCAAGCGCAACGGTGTCTACGGCGCGCAGCTGACCACCAGCCACGGCACGTTCTCCACCGAGTACGCCAAGGGCCGCCCGGTCGTCCTCCAGGACAACGTCACCCTCGTCGTCCTGGGCGCCGACGGCACCCTCAGCAACCACATCTACGGCAGGTCCGCCCAGAAGGCACCGGTCTACCTGGGCGCCTGAGCCCTGACCGAAGACGCCCGTAGGGGTGCTCCGAGAACCGGAACACCCCTACGGGCGGTGTCTGACCCGCCGATCAGGTCGTAGACCTCCGCCTGCGCGCCCCCGGCCGCCGCTCGCTCGGCCGGGTCACCGGGTCGCCCGCCTCCAGCGCGGCGGCGCGTCGCTTCATGCCGAAGTCCGCCAGCGCCTCCGCCAGCTTGTGGACGGACGGCTCCGGGGCCATCACGTCGACCCGCAGCCCGTGTTCCTCGGCGGTCTTGGCCGTCGCCGGGCCGATGCACGCGATCACCGTGACGTTGTGCGGCTTGCCCGCGATGCCGACCAGGTTGCGGACCGTGGAGGAGGACGTGAAGAGGACCGCGTCGAAGCCGCCGCCCTTGATCGCCTCCCGGGTCTCCGCCGGCGGCGGCGACGCGCGCACGGTCCGGTAGGCCGTGACGTCGTCCACCTCCCAGCCCAGCTCGATCAGACCGGCGACCAGGGTCTCGGTCGCGATGTCGGCCCGGGGCAGGAAGACACGGTCGATCGGGTCGAAGACCGGGTCGTAGGGGGGCCAGTCCTCCAGGAGGCCGGCCGCCGACTGCTCGCCGCTCGGCACCAGGTCCGGCTTCACGCCGAAGGCGATCAGCGCCTTGGCGGTCTGCTCGCCCACCGCGGCCACCTTGATGCCCGCGAAGGCACGCGCGTCGAGGCCGTACTCCTCGAACTTCTCCCGGACCGCCTTCACCGCGTTGACGGAGGTGAACGCGATCCACTCGTAGCGCCCCGTCACCAGGCCCTTGACGGCCCGCTCCATCTGCTGCGGGGTGCGCGGGGGCTCCACCGCGATCGTCGGGACCTCGTGCGGCACCGCGCCGTAGGACCGCAGTTGGTCGGAGAGCGACGCCGCCTGCTCCTTCGTGCGCGGCACGAGCACCTTCCAGCCGAACAGCGGCTTGGACTCGAACCACGACAGCTGGTCGCGCCGGGCGGCGGCGGAACGCTCGCCGACCACGGCTATCACCGGCCGGCCGCCGTCCGGGGACGGCAGCACCTTGGCCTGCTTCAGCGTCTGCGCGATCGTCCCGAGCGTCGCCGTCCAGGTCCGCTGCCGGGTCGTCGTGCCGGCGACCGTCACCGTCAGCGGGGTGTCCGGCTTGCGGCCCGCCGAGACGAGCTCGCCCGCCGCGGCGGCGACCGAGTCCAGGGTCGTCGAGACGACCACCGTGCCGTCCGACGCGCCCACCTCCGTCCAGCACCGTTCGGAGGCGGTCCGGGCGTCCACGAAGCGGACGTCCGCGCCCTGCGCGTCCCGCAGCGGCACACCGGCGTACGCGGGCACGCCGACCACCGCCGCGACACCGGGGACGACCTCGAAGGGCACCCCGGCGGCCGCGCAGGCGAGCATCTCCTCCGCCGCGTACGTGTCGAGTCCGGGGTCCCCGGACACCGCACGCACGACCCGCCTGCCGCCCCGCGCGGCCTCCATGACAAGATGAGCGGCATCCCGGGCGGGGGCCGGGACGGCGACGGGTGCTGACGTGCCGTCAACGACCGTCAGCTGGGGCGTGCCCGTGCCCGGTGGGGACATCGCGGCGGAGTCCGCGTCCGTCTGCACCACGGAGACGCCCTGCCGCGCGTGCGTCCGGATGACGTCGAGCACCTCGTGCTCGGCGACCAGGACGTCCGCGTTCGACAGCGCCTCCACGGCGCGCAGAGTAAGCAGTCCCGGATCCCCGGGTCCGGCACCGAGGAAGGTGACGTGCCCGTGCTCCGGACCGGCGGGAAGGGTGGTGGGGCTCAATGTGCTCGCTCCCCCATCAGACCGGCCGCGCCCTGGGCGAGCATCTCGGTGGCGAGTTCGCGACCGAGTGCCGTCGCCCGGTCGTGCGTCTGGGGCACGGGACCGGTGGTGGACAGCTGCACCATGCGGGTGCCGTCGGTCGTGCCGACGACGCCGCGCAGGCGCATTTCCTTGACAGTCTGCCCGTCGGCCAGAAGGTCGGCCAGCGCGCCCACAGGTGCGCTGCAACCGGCCTCCAGGGCGGCGAGCAGTGACCGCTCGGCGGTGACGGCGACCCGTGTGAACGGGTCGTCGAGCTCACCGAGCGCGGCGACGAGGTCCGCGTTGCCCGCGGCACACTCGATCGCCAGTGCCCCCTGGCCGGGGGCGGGCAAAACCGTGTCGACCGACAGGAAGTCGGTCACGTCGTCGATCCGGCCTATCCGGTTCAGTCCGGCGGCGGCCAGGACGACCGCGTCCAGTTCGCCGTCGCGGACGTATCCGATCCGCGTGTCGACGTTGCCGCGGATCGGGACCGTCTCGATGTCCAGGCCGTGGGTACGGGCGTACGCGTTCAGCTGCGCCATGCGGCGCGGCGAACCGGTGCCGACGCGCGCGCCCCGCGGCAGGTCCGTGAACTTCAGCGCGTCGCGGGCGACGATCACGTCCCGCGGGTCCTCGCGCACCGGTACGGCGGCCAGGACGAGCTCCTCGGGCTGCGTGGTCGGCAGGTCCTTGAGCGAATGAACCGCGAAGTCGACCTCCCCCCGCAGCAGCGCGTCGCGCAGCGCCGTGACGAACACGCCGGTGCCGCCTATCTGCGCGAGCGCCTCGCGGGAGACATCGCCGTAGGTGGTGATCTCGACCAGCTCGACGGGCCGCCCGGTCACCTGGCGGACGGCCTGCGCCACCTGCCCGGACTGGGCCATGGCGAGCTTGCTCCGCCTGGTCCCCAGCCGCAACGCCTTCTCAGTCATGCCGGTCGGTCCTTCGTGTCTGTGCTGTCCCCGGCCCGGGAGACGGCGGCCACCGTCTCGGGGTCGAGGTCGAACAGGGTGCGCAGCGCGTCGGCGTACCCGGCGCCGCCGGGCTCGGCCGCGAGCTGCTTGACCCGTACCGTCGGCGCGTGCAGCAGCTTGTCGACGACGCGGTGCACCGCCTGGCGGATCTCGCCGCGCTGGCGTTCGTCCAGGCCGGGCAGACGGCCGTCGAGGCGGGCGATCTCACTGGCGACGACGTCGGCGGCCATGGTGCGCAGTGCGACGACGGTGGGCGTGATGCGCTCCGCCCGCTGTGCCGCGCCGAAGGCCGCGACCTCGTCGGAGACGATACGCCTGACCTGGTCCACGTCGGCCGCCATCGGCGCGTCGGCGGACGCTTCCGCCAGCGACTCGATGTCGACCAGGCGGACCCCGGCCAGCCGGTGCACGGCCGCGTCGATGTCACGGGGCATGGCCAGGTCGAGCAGGAAGAAGAAGGGCGCGGGCCGCTCGGCGACCGGCTCGGGCCTGCGCCGCTCGGGGATCCGGCCCACGGTGGCGGCGGTCGCGGCGAGCGCGGTGATCAGTTCGGCGTCCGCTTCCGGGGTCCGGCGGTCCCGGCGGTCGACGGTGCCTCCCGCGACCCAGGCCGCGTGCTGCTCCAGGGTGGCCGCGTCCATGCCGGCCACGGCGGCCTCGCCCATGACGGAGAAGCCGGGCTGTACGGCGGCCAGGTCCAGCGGGCAGTTCTCGTCGGCGCCCGTGCCGGTGGACCGTGCGGGGACCTCGGACGGTACGGCCTGCGGCCGCGCCGCCGCGGCACCGGCGTCGGCGACGGCGACGGGGGCGCCGGTACGGTCCTCGACCGCGTGCGCGACCGCCTCCGCCGTGAGCACCAGGCCCGTCGCCCCGGTACAGGAGACGACGACGTCGGCACGTGTCAGCTCGTCGGCGACCGCGTCCATGCGCACGGCGCGGGCGGTCACCTCGTTCTCGTCGGACTCGGTGAGGATGCCGGCGAGCCGCTCGGCGCGCTCGAAGGTGCGGTTGGCGACGACGACCTCGGCGACCCCGGCGCGCGCGAGCGTCGCGGCGGCCAGGGACGACATCGACCCGGCGCCGATGACCAGCGCCTTCTTGCCCGCGGCCCACGCGGGGACGGGCGTGCCGACGGCGAGCTGTTCCAGACCGAAGGTGACCAGGGACTGGCCGGCGCGGTCGATGCCGGTCTCGGAGTGGGCGCGCTTGCCGACCCGCAGGGCCTGCTGGAACAGGTCGTTCAGCAGCTTGCCGGCGGTGTGCAGCTCCTGGGCGCGGGCCAGGGAGTCCTTGATCTGGCCGAGGATCTGCCCCTCGCCGACGACCATCGAGTCGAGCCCGCAGGCCACCGAGAACAGGTGGTGGACGGCCCGGTCCTCGTAGTGCACGTAGAGGTACGGGGTGAGTTCCTCCAGGCCGACCCCGCTGTGCTGGGCGAGCAGCGTGGACAGCTCGGCGACACCGGCGTGGAACTTGTCCACGTCGGCGTACAGCTCGATGCGGTTGCAGGTCGCGAGCACCGCGGCCTCACCGGCGGGCTCGGCGGCGACGGTGTCCTGGACCAGCTTGGCCTGGGCGTCCGTGCTCAGCGCGGCCCGTTCCAGCACGCTGACCGGGGCACTGCGGTGGCTCAGTCCGACGACGAGGAGGCTCATGCCGGCATCACGGCGGGGACGTCCCCGTCGGGCCCCTGGTCGGCGGAGTCGTCGGCGGCCACGTTGCGGGAGGCGGCGGCGGGCAGCGCGCCGTCGCCCGCGGCGGTCTCCTCGCCGGCCTTGCGCTGCTCGTGGAAGGCGAGGATCTGGAGTTCGATCGAGAGGTCGACCTTGCGCACGTCGACGCCGTCCGGGACGGACAGCACGGTCGGCGCGAAGTTCAGGATGGAGGTGACGCCGGCGGCCACGAGGCGGTCGCAGACCTGCTGGGCGGCGCCGGCCGGGGTGGCGATCACGCCGATGGACACGCCGTTGTCCTCGATGATCTTCTCGAGGTCGTCGGTGTGCTGCACGGGGATGCCCGCGACCGGCTTGCCGGCCATCGCCGGGTCCGCGTCGATCAGGGCGGCGACCCGGAAGCCACGCGAGGCGAAACCGCCGTAGTTGGCCAGGGCGGCGCCGAGGTTGCCGATACCGACGATCACGACCGGCCAGTCCTGGGTCAGGCCGAGTTCGCGGGAGATCTGGTAGACGAGATACTCCACGTCGTAGCCGACACCGCGCGTTCCGTAGGAGCCCAGGTACGAGAAGTCCTTGCGCAGCTTGGCGGAGTTGACCCCCGCCGCCGCGGCCAGCTCCTCGGAGGAGACCGTGGGGACCGAGCGCTCCGACAGTGCGGTCAGGGCTCGGAGGTACAGCGGAAGCCGGGCGACGGTGGCCTCGGGAATCCCTCGGCTACGGGTCGCCGGTCGGTGTGTTCGGCCAGTTGCCACGGTGCTCCTGCGGGTAGAGCGGGGCTGTAGGCGGTCATACGTCCCCAGACCGCCCCGTCGACAGCAGGCTATGTCTTTGTGAACGCGTGCACAAAGATGGTGTCCGTTTTGCCCGGCAGAAGTGACCGGGGTCACGCCACTTTTGCGCCCTCGCCGGGAACCGGCGCATACGCAGCGGCGTTCCTTAGTTACTGGGGGCAAAACCGCACACACTCCTCACGAATCCCGCCCCCGAGACCAAACCGCCGTCGATCCTAAGCGACTTTCCGGCCGGTTTGTACTAGTCGGTCAGTGCCCGGCGCAGACGCTCCTCGTTCACGCGCCAGAAGGTGTGCTGTTCACCGTCGACCAGTACGACCGGGATCTGCTCCCAGTAGCGGTCGTGCAGCTCGCGGTCCTCGGTGATGTCCTTCGGCTCCCACGGCACGCCGAGGTCGCCGCACACCTTCTCGACCACCGCCTGCGCGTCGTCGCACAGATGGCAGCCCGGCTTGCGGATGAGGGTGACCAGCCGCGCGCGCGGCTCGGCCCTGCGTCGGAAGAGGGGACTCATACCGGCCATTCTCGCGCGCCGGCGCCCACTGCGGATCACCTCCTTAACGACCCGGTCGCGCAGAGTTCACGACCTCCCGACCTCCGCTCGCCGGAACCGCCGGGCGGACTGGCTATGCTCACGACATGGCCGCTCTCGGATGGCTCACTCCCCGTAGGCGCTCCGCCACGGCGCGGAGCGTGTTGGCAGGCGAGGCCTCGGCGGAGGCCGCCCGCAAGTCCTCACAGGAAGCCCCGCGCGCCACGCCGGAGGAACCGGAGTTCCCGGTGATCGGGGACGACAGGGCCGCCGCCTTCTTCGACCTCGACAACACCGTGATGCAGGGCGCCGCCCTGTTCCACTTCGGCCGGGGGCTGTACAAGCGGAAGTTCTTCGAGACCCGCGACCTCGCCCGCTTCGCCTGGCAGCAGGCGTGGTTCCGGATGGCCGGCGTCGAGGACCCCGAGCACATGCAGGACGCCCGCGACTCGGCGCTGTCGATCGTCAAGGGCCACCGGGTCGCCGAACTGGAGTCGATCGGCGAGGAGATCTACGACGAGTACATGGCCGACCGCATCTGGCCCGGCACCCGCGCCCTCGCCCAGGCCCACCTGGACGCCGGCCAGAAGGTGTGGCTGGTCACCGCCGCCCCGGTGGAGATCGCCCAGGTGATCGCCCGCCGCCTCGGCCTCACCGGCGCCCTCGGCACGGTGGCCGAGTCGGTCGACGGCGTCTACACCGGCAAGCTGGTCGGCGAGCCGCTGCACGGGCCGGCCAAGGCCGAGGCGGTCCGCGCGCTCGCCGTCGCCGAGGGGCTGGACCTGTCCCGCTGCGCGGCCTACAGCGACAGCCACAACGACATCCCGATGCTGTCGCTGGTCGGCCACCCCTACGCCATCAACCCGGACGCCAAGCTGCGCCGGCACGCCCGCGAGAAGGACTGGCGCCTGCGCGACTACCGCACCGGCCGCAAGGCGGCGAAGGTCGGCATCCCGGCGGCGGCCGGGGTCGGCGCGGTGGCCGGTGGCACGGCCGCGGCGATCGCCCTGAGCCGGCGGCGCCGATAGCCGCCACCGCCGTTCCCGCGCGCACGAATTATGCCGCGGCCATTTCAACACGCGCCGCTCCTCGCCGAAATCGGCCGCTTTCCGGTCAACAAGTGATCAGTTTACGAAACTTGACCCCCCATCAAACAGCTACGTATGCGACGCAATCGATGATTTGAGCAACTCGGTGTAGCAGGCCCTGCACGAAGCGTTATTCTCCTCAGACGCAAACCGGTACCCCTCCGTCGCTACGACGGGTGAACGGTCCCGCACTGCACGTGATGGAAGCTCTGCCTCTGGGAGTCCCGTGTACCCACACGTCGGGGTTGACGCCTCGGGCCTGGCTACGCTGCGCGCAACAGTCGCGATGGTCAAGGAGACGCTGCGCGGCTACGTCCCCACCGCGTACGCCGTCCCCGCCTCCGCCGTCCCCGCCTTCGCCGCCGCCGCGCCCGTCGGCCCGTGCTACGCACTGGCCGACGGCAGCGCCGCCGTCGGCAGACGAGGGCGGGCCACCGGCGCGGCCACCGCCCGCCGTCCGGCCGCCGACAGCGACAGCGCCCGGATGATGGACCTGGTCGAACGCGCCCAGGCCGGGGAGGCCGAGGCCTTCGGGCGGCTCTACGACCAGTACAGCGACACCGTCTACCGGTACATCTACTACCGCGTGGGCGGCCGGGCGACCGCCGAGGACCTCACCAGTGAGACCTTTCTGCGGGCGCTCCGCAGGATCGGCACCTTCACCTGGCAGGGCCGCGACTTCGGCGCCTGGCTGGTCACCATCGCCCGGAACCTGGTCGCCGACCACTTCAAGTCCAGCCGCTTCCGGCTGGAGGTCACCACCGGCGAGATGCTCGACGCCAACGAGGTCGAACGCTCCCCCGAGGACTCCGTCCTGGAGTCCCTGTCGAACGCCGCCCTGCTCGACGCCGTACGGCGGCTCAACCCCCAGCAGCAGGAGTGCGTGACCCTCCGCTTCCTCCAGGGCCTCTCGGTCGCCGAGACCGCCCGGGTCATGGGCAAGAACGAGGGCGCCATCAAGACCCTCCAGTACCGCGCCGTACGCACCCTCGCCCGGCTGCTGCCGGACGACGCCCGCTGACCACGTGACCCAGGGCGACGGTCAACTCACCTTCGGTGAAAGTCCGTTGCCTTTCCGATCCGGTCATCCGCCGTCCGTAACCCAAGTGCCGCGCCAGTCGTTGTGCGGGATACAGGCTCCCTGTGGTCACGTCCTGGCCGACCGCGATCACCCGATCGCGTGGAAGTTCCATGGGCGTGCAACCCTCAGGACCCCCTGGGGAGTCGACCGTCATGACGAGAGGAGGTGCCGCCAGTGATCGCGAACGTATCGGCGCACCGGCGGGCGAACGCCTTCGCCCAGGCCCTGGAGGAGCAGTCCGACCGGGACACGGCGGCCGAGCAGTCCGTAGGCCCGGCGGAATCACCGCCGACCACCGAGGACCGGACCGAGCAGGGCGCACTGCTGGCCCTGGCGGCGGGCCTCGGCGCGCTGCCCAGGCCGCAGCTCGACCCCGAGGTCAAGGTGGTCCAGCGGGCCCAGCTGGTGGCCGCGATGGAGGCCATGCTCCAGGAGGGAACCGGGGCGACGGACACGTCGGTACCGGAACAGCGTTCCCACCGGGCCAAGGGCGCCCACCGGGCGAGCCCGCTGGGCAAGCTCCGCCCACGCACGAGACTGACCAAGGGCCTGGCGGCCGGCGGGCTCAGCGTGGGCGTGGCCGCCGGGGCCTTCGGCGGGGTCGCCGCCGCCAGCTCCGACGCCCTGCCCGGCGACTCGCTGTACGGACTGAAACGCGGCATCGAGGACTTCAAGCTCAACTACCTGACCGACGGCGACGACCAGCGCGGCCAGACCTACCTCGACCAGGCCTCCACCCGCCTGAGCGAGGCCCGGCGCCTGCTGGAGCGCGGCCGGGGCGGCCACCTGGACCACGAGTCCATCGGCGAGATCCGCCGCACCCTGTCCGGAATGCAGCACGACGTCGCCGAGGGCCACCGCCTGCTCCACGCGGCCTACGAGGCCGACCCGGAGTCGCTCGGCCCCATCCAGGCGCTGTCCACGTTCTCCCGGTCCCACCGCCAGGTCTGGAGCGCGCTCAGCGACAGGCTGCCCACGCAGCTGGGCGATGTGAAACAGCAGGTGTCCTCGGTCTTCGACGCCATAGACGAAGAGGTCGCCCCGCTGCAGTCCCTGCTTCCGCAGCCGCCCGCGAAGCCGGGCGACGGCAGACACCCGGGCGGCTCCGGCAAGGCGTCCACCGGCACCTCCGACAGCCACCGGTCCACCACGCCCAGCGCCGGGAACACGCCGTCCGCCGGCAAGCACACCGGCACGGGCACGCCGAGCGGTCCGGCCACCGGCAGCAGCGGCGACGGGCTCATCGGCGGTGACACCGGCGGACTGCTCGAACCGCCGAAGACCGGGCCCGACACCGCGTCGCCGTCCGCCGGCAGGTCCCCCACGGGCCAGCCGGACGTCACGATCCCCCCGCTCATCCCCGACCTGCTCCCCGGCCTGGGGATCGACGGGCAGGACGCGGACTGACGCGAAGCGGCCGTACGGCACCGAGGGCGCCCTTTTCCGAGCAGGGCGCCCTCGGTGCCGTCCACCGGACGTCTCAGAAGAACACCGAGCGGCGCTGCACCAACAGCTTGTACAGCGTGTGCTGGATCTGCTCCCGCACCTGATCGGTCAGGTTGAACATCAGCATCGGGTCCTCCGCCGCCTCCGGCGGATACCCGTCCGTCGCGATCGGCTCACCGAACTGGATCGTCCACTTCGTGGGCAGCGGAACGGCACCGAGCGGACCGAGCCAGGGGAACGTCGGCGTCAACGGGAAGTACGGGATGCCCAGCACCCGCGCCAGCGTCTTGGCGTTGCCGATCATCGGGTAGATCTCCTCCGCCCCGACGATCGAGCACGGGACGATCGGCACTCCCCGGCGCAGGGCCGTGGAGACGAAGCCGCCCCGGCCGAACCGCTGGAGCTTGTACCGCTCGCTGAACGGCTTGCCGATCCCCTTGAAGCCCTCCGGCATCACCCCGACCAGCTCGCCCTGCCCCAGCAGCCGTTCCGCGTCCTCCGCGCAGGCGAGGGTGTGACCCAGCTTGCGGGCCAGCTCGTTGACCACCGGCAGCACGAAGACCAGGTCGGCGGCGAGCAGCCGGAGATGGCGGCCGGCCGGGTGGTGGTCGTGCACCGCCACCTGCATCATCAGCCCGTCCAGCGGCAGCGTCCCGGAGTGGTTGGCGACGATCAGCGCCCCGCCCTCGGCGGGGATGTTCTCGATGCCCTTCACCTCGACCCGGAAGTACTTCTCGAACACCGGCCGCAGCAGCGACATCAGGACCTGGTCGGTCAGCTCCTCGTCGTAACCGAAGTCGTCGACCTCGTAGTCCCCGGTGAGCCGGCGCCGCAGGAAGGCCAGTCCGGCCGCCACCCGCCGCTCCAGGCCGCCGTCGAGCCCGCCGGCCTCCGCGGCCTCCAGCGGCTCCTCCTCGCGGCTCACAGGGGCATCCTCCGGCGCCCCCTCCCGTCCCGGCAGAGGCTGGACCGCGCCCATCTCCCCCGGCTCCCCGAGCGCACCGCGCCGGCTGCCCCCGCTCCGCCGCCGCGGCTGGCGCTGTGCGGCGCTCCCGCGGGACCGGTCGTCGTCGAACGGAATGACCTTGGCGTCCGCCATCGTTGCCGCTCTCCTCAGTTGGCGCTGTGCGTCTGGGGGTGGCCGCCTGCCCTCGCGGTCAGCGCGGCGATCCGGTCGACGGCCGCCGCCAGGCCCTCCGGCGGCAGCAGCCCGGCGCCCTGGCCGCGCGCGAAGTCCGCGAAGGTCCCGGCCGTCGTGTGGCGGGGCGTGAAGCCCAGCGTCTCGCGCATCTGGACGGTGTCCACCACCCGCCCGTGGGTGAGCAGCCGGATCTGCTCCGGCGAGAAGTCCGTCATACCGAGCGTACGCACCAGGGAGCCGGCCCAGGTGACCGCGGGCAGCAGCAGCGGCACGGTGGGCCGCCCGAGCCGCCGGGAGCACTGCGAGAGCAGCAGCACGCCGTCCCCGGCGATGTTGAAGGTGCCGCTGTTCAGAGTGCCCCGGCGCGGCTCGTGCGAGGCGATCCGCAGCACCTCGATGACGTCGTCCTCGTGCACGAACTGCAGCCGCGGGTCGTAGCCGAACACGGTCGGCAGCACGGGCAGCGCGAAGTACGAGGCGAGCGGGGTGTCCGCGGCGGGTCCGAGGATGTTGGCGAACCGCAGCACGCACACGGCGACGTCCGGCCGCCGCCGGGCGAACCCGCGCACGTACCCCTCCACCTCGACGGCGTCCTTCGCGAAGCCGCCGCTGGGCAGCGACTTGGGCGGGGTGGTCTCGGTGAACACGGCGGGGTCGCGCGGCGCGGAGCCGTACACGTTCGTACTGGACTTCACCACCAGCCGCCGCACGGCCGGCGACTTCTGGCAGGCGCCGAGCAGCTGCATGGTGCCGATGACGTTGGTCTCCTTGACCGTGGCCCGGCTGCCGCCGCCCAGGGCCGTGCCCGTGACGTCCAGGTGGACGACGGTGTCCGCGCCGGTCTCGGCGAGCACCCGGGCGATGGTCGGCTGCCGGATGTCGGCCTGGATGAAGTCGGCGCCGCCGAGGTGGTGCGCCGGCGGCACCGCGTCCACGGCGATCACACGCTCGACCTCCGGGTCCCGCTGGATCCGCCGCACGAACCGGCCGCCGAGCTGCCGGGCGACTCCGGTGACGAGCACGATCCGTCCCAAGATCAGCGCCTTCCTTCCCGTATGACCGGTATCCCGCGTTCCCCGTCTGCGGCCAACCTAGCCGGTCGGTGTTGCGCTGTGATGACCCCAAGGGCGCCCGGCGACGGAAATTCCCCCATCGGTATATGCCTGTGGCCCCCCACCACTGCTGGTGGGGGGCCACAGGGCCACGCTACTCGCGGCGCCGCTTACTTCTTGTTGCGGCGCTGAACGCGCGTGCGCTTGAGCAGCTTGCGGTGCTTCTTCTTGGCCATCCGCTTGCGCCGCTTCTTGATAACAGAGCCCACGACTACCCTCGCTCACTTCTCATCACTCGGTTGTTTGGGCGCCATGGGCCCACACGACCTACGAGGGGCTAGCCTACCCAACCGAGCGCCGAGGTCGTAATCGAGGGGTCACCCGGGGGTCGCCGTCAGGCCGTCTCCACCCCCACATAGCTGTCGCGGAGGTACTCGTGTACCGCTTGCTCCGGGACGCGGAACGACCGTCCCACCCGGATCGCGGGCAGATGACCGCTGTGCACCAGGCGGTACACGGTCATCTTCGACACTCGCATCACCGAGGCGACCTCCGCCACGGTAAGGAACTGAACCTCGTTCAGAGGCCTCTCGCCAGCTGCAGCCATGACACACCTGAACCTTCCGCACTCGACGGCCACCGGCTTCCCCTTCCGGTGACTCTTCGTCGTTGCGTGCTCACTCCCCAGACTAGGGGCGGGTGATGCGAGTGGGGAAGAGGTGCACCCATCGGCGGCCTACTGTGACAGACACGCCCGATTGAGCACGTAGCGGATCAGCGGCCGGTAGTGAGCAGACCGCACTGCGTCATCAACCGGAACGGCGACGGACACCCGTCCCTCGGCCTCACCCACGAACAGCGCGGGGTCATCCGTGTCGGCCAGACCGATGGCCTCGAACCCGAGCTGACCAGCACCGCAGACCCAGCCGTGGTCCCCCACCACCAGCTCCGGCAGCGGCCCGCCGGCCTCCGCCGCGGCGTCCAGCGCGACCCGAACCGGGAGCGGCGAGTGGCTGTGGGCGCCCGGCTCACGACCGGGGCGCCCGCTCGCCGGTTCCCGCACCAGGGCAACCCCTCGTACGTATTCGAGGCGATGGGTACGTAGACCGAACCGGGTCAATATGTCGACACAGCGACCCTGCGCCGGGGTGAGGACCTCACATCCCGCCGCCGACAAGGCGTCCGCCAGACCGGCGTAGAAACCGAGCAGCGGACGCGGGTGCCCGGTGCCGAGCAGCACCGGTGCGCCACGCCGGGCCACCTCCCGGATCCGCCCGGCGAAGGCGTCCAGCGCGGCGAGCGTCCGCTCCGGATCGATCACATCCGGTCCGGAAACGTATCGGGGATCGGCCGAGACCCCGCACTTCTCCGCCATCAACCCGAGCAGGTCCCGGGCCCCCCACGCCCCTTCGGGATCGATCCCGATCAACACGCGCGGGTCCCGCGCGGCGAACAGCCGGTAGCTCCGCAGACTGTCCTCCCGCGACGTCCCCACCTCCCCGGCCAGCCGGGCGGCCACCAGATGCGCTCGGAGACGGGCGGCGGTCGACACGGATGCGATGGTGGCCCATCGGGGGTGCGGACGGGACGGGAACGCCGGAAGTCCGCACGGTTGGCCTAATCCCGGCCCTCGGGCGGGCCGGGCCGGCCCGTCAGGGAAGAAGGCCGCGCAACGGGAACACGGCACGCCGGGTCGCCAGCACGGCCTGGTCGACCCGGTCGGCGGGGTCGTACCCCTCCTCCCAGGACGCCCACGGTACCGGCCACAACCCGTCCGTCATGCGCCACGGCCCCGACTGCCGCGTCCGGGCGTACACGGCCTGCCGCCACGCCTCGGGGATCACCGCCTCCGGGGCCACCGGCTTCCCGGCCGCGATCCCCACCAGGTGCGTCCACGACCGCGGTACGACGTCCACCACCGCGTAGCCGCCCCCGCCCAGCGCGACCCACTTCCCCCCGGCGTACTCGTGCGCCAGGTCGTGACACGCCACCTGCACCGCCCGCTGCGCGTCCAGCGAGACCGCCAGGTGCGCGAGCGGATCCTCGAAGTGCGTGTCGGCCCCGTGCTGGGTGACGAGGACCTGCGGCCGGAACTCCGCGAGCAGCTCCGGCACCACGGCGTGGAAGGCCCGCACCCACCCGGCGTCCCCGGTCCCGGCCGGCAGCGCCACGTTCACCGCGGCCCCCTCCCCCGCGCCCGCCCCGGTCTCCTGCGGCCACCCGGTCTGCGGGAACAACGTACGGGGATGCTCGTGCAACGAGATCGTCAGCACCCGCGGGTCCTCCCAGAACGCGGCCTGCACCCCGTCCCCGTGATGCACGTCGACGTCCACGTAGGCGACCCGCTCGGCCCCCAGCTCCAGCAGCCGCGCGATGGCGAGCGAGGCGTCGTTGTAGATGCAGAACCCCGACGCCCCACCGGGCATGGCGTGGTGGAGCCCGCCCGCGAAGTTCACGGCGTGGCCGGCGTCGCCCCGCCACACCGCTTCGGCCGCCCCCACCGACTGCCCGGCGATCAGCGCGGACACCTCGTGCATCCCCGCGAACGCGGGATCGTCGGCCGTCCCCAGCCCGTACGAGCCGTCCGCCCCCTCCGGATCGGCAGACGCGGCCTTCACGGCGTCGATGTAGTCCTCCCGGTGGACCAGCCGGAGCGTGGACTCGCCGGCCGGCTTCGCCGCGACGACCTCCACCTCCCGGTCGAGCCCGAAGGCACCGACCAGCCGGCGGGTCAGCTCCAGCCGGACCGGATCCATCGGATGGTTCCGACCGAAGTCATAGCCCGTTACTGCCTCGTCCCACATCAGCTGTGCGCGGCCGCTCATGCCCGCCACCGTATCGGTCCGGTTGAGCGGCGAACGACCTGGCGTACCCCAGCGTCACCAGCACCAACACCATCGGCACCAGCATGGCCCCCCGATAGCTCCACGCGTCGCCCAGAGCGCCCACCAACGGAGCGCCCACCAGGAACCCCACGTAGTTGAAGATGTTCAGCCGCGCGACCGCCGCGTCCGACGCCCCGGGGAACAACCGCCCCGCCGCTGCGAACGTCTGCGGCACCAGCACGCACAACCCCAGCCCCAGCAGGGTGAAACCCAGCATCCCGGCCCACGCGCCGGGCGCCACGGCCACCACCGCGAACCCGCAGGCCGCGACCACCGCCCCGAGACGTACGACCGCCACGGCCCCCAGCCGCCGGACCCCGAGGTCCCCGAGGGCCCGCCCCACGAGCGTGGTGACCATGTACACGTTGTACGGCACGGTCGCCAGCTGCTCCGAGCTGCCCAGCACGTCCTTCAGGTACTTGGCGCTCCAGTTGGAGACGGTCGAGTCACCGATGTACGCGAACATCATCACCAGACACAGCGGCAGCAGCAGCCTGAAGACGACGGTCCCCCGCTCCGCGCCCCGCTCGGCAGCGGGCGCCGGCTCCCCGTCCACGTACCACCGGCTCCCGGCCAGCGCCGCCGGCAGCAGCACGGCCACCACCGGCAGGTACGACACCCACAGCGTGAGGTGCCAGTGCGCACCCGCCCAGGCCAGCGAGGCCCCCAGGATCGCGCCCAGGCTGTAGACGGCGTGGAAGCCGAGCATGATGCTGCGCCCGTACGACCGCTGGAGGCTGACGCCGAGCATGTTCATGGACGCGTCCAGCGCGCCCACCGCCAGGCCGAACACGCCCAGCGCCACGGCCAGTACGGCGACCTGCCCGTGCCCGCCCGCCCCGACGCCGAGCAGCGCCAGCAGCACCACCGGCTGGGACCAGCGCAGCAGCCGGCTGGGCGGTACCCGCTTCACCAGCTGCTCGGTGGCCACGCTGCCGATCCCGGCGAGGACGGGCACGGCCGCCAGGAAGACCGGCAGCAGCGCGTCGGACACCCCGTACCGGTCCTGGATGGCCGGGATGCGCGTCACCAGCAGGGCGAAGGCGACGCCCTGGGCGAAGAAGCTGAACGCCAGCGAGGCCCTGCCGCGCCGCAGCACATCAGTCATGGCGGCGAGAGTAGGGCCCCGGGCTACCGCTGGGTAGATCCAGCCAAAGGTGAATTCTGCTCAGCTTCGGTTCAGGGCTCCGGGCCACCGGGCACTCGCCCGGCGATCAGGCGGCGACGGCCACCTCGGGCCGCTCCGCCCGGCCGGCCTCCACCTCGGCCGCGAGCATCCGCTCCATCGGTCCCGCGGCCAGCCCGCCGCTGACCACGAAACCGATCGCCATCGTGGCGATCATGATCACGGAACCCAGCCACACCATGGTGTCCACCGGGACGGTGTAGGCACCCACGACCCGTACGACGCACTCGGTCAGCAGGGTCAGCCCCCACACCACGGAGAACGCCCGCTCCCTGGACCGGAAGGCCGCGGAACCGGCCGCCGCCCCGGACACCAGCCGCTGCCAGGCGGCTTCCCTCGCCGCGTCCCCCTTCACCAGGAAGGGCTTCATGCCCGCGGTCATCATCGGCTTGCCGAGCCGGACGGACACCAGGATGCCGAGGGCCACCGTGCTGCTGACCCCACTGTCCTTGGCCAGCATCAGCCGCGGGTCACCCGAGACGAAACTCAGCAGCAGGGACACGACGTTCACGAAGAGGATCAGACCCGCCAGCGCGTTGGTCCTGCGCTCCCTGACCAGTCCCCCCACGGTCCGCACCGCCGGTACGACACTGCTCCAGGCGAGCGCCGCGAAGGTGCTCATCCCGAAGGCGTCCTTGAAGAGGTAGTACGAGCCGAGCGGCAGCGCCACATCGATGAGCAGCGGCTTGAAGTTGTCCAGCACGCTCGGCCTACGGCCCTGGTTCCCCGTGTTCTTCGTCATGCCCTCAGCTTCGCCCCCGGGCCGGGTCCGGCAGTAGGAACGTTCGTCCGGAGCTCCGCATGACAGATGTCAGCCCGCACGGCCGACCGGGGTCATACCAGCAGGTCGAGCAACTGGTCCATGCGGGAGAAGAGTTGACCGGCACCCGCGAGCTTCGCCGCCGGCGTCATCGCGGTGAACCCGTACACGTCCATCCCGGCCGCCACAGCCGCCTGTACGCCCAGCGGGGAGTCCTCCACGACCACGCACCGCCCGGGCGCCACACCCATCCGCTCGGCCGCGTGCAGGAACAGATCCGGTGCCGGCTTGCCCCGCCCGACATCCTCCGAGCTGAAGACACGCTCCTGCGGGAACCACCGGTCCAGCCCGGTCGTCCGGTGCCCGACCCGGATGCGCGCATGACTCCCCGAGGAGGCCACGCAGTACGGCACGCCGTCCGCGGCCAGCTTCTCCAGTACGCCGGCCACCCCGGGCACGGGCCGCAACTCCCGCTCGAACGCGGCGAACACCCGCGCGTGGAACACCTCGTCGAACTCCGCCGGCAGCCGCTTGCCCGTCCGCTCCAGGACCAGGTCGTGGATCCGGTGCATCGCCGACCCCATGTAGTCACGGATGGAGTCCTCGTACGTCGTGGGATGCCCGAGCTCGGTCAGATAGGCGGCCAGAAGCCGGTTGGATATGGGCTCGCTGTCCACGAGGACACCGTCGTTGTCGAAGATGACGAGGTCATAGCGCATGAACTCACCCTAAACGCAGAAAACCCCCGCACCGGAGGTGCGGGGGTTTTCCCAAGAATTGTTCGGCGGTGTCCTACTCTCCCACAGGGTCCCCCCTGCA
>NZ_JBEYXM010000042.1:0-39639 GCF_040704595.1 Streptomyces sp. NPDC046870 | reverse complement strand
GGCGCGCTCCGCTCGGCGGGCGGGGGGGCGGCCTCCCCTGCGCCGGGCGGGGGGGGGGGGGGGGGGGGGGGGCCGGCCGCCGGGGCCCCCCCCCCCCCCCCCCCCCGGCCGTTACCCGAGGGGTGCTCGGGAAGTCTTCCGGGTCACGAGTCGACCTGCGCGGTCACCAGGTCCGAGAAGGTGGTCAGCCGGGTGTAGACACCCGGGTAACCGGCCTCCGCGCACCCCTCGCCCCAGGAAGTGATCCCTGCCAGGACGCCCCCGATGAGCAGGGGACCGCCGCTGTCGCCCTGGCAGGTGTCAACGCCGCCGGACGTGTATCCGGCGCAAACCATGTCGGACTGGACGAAGTCCGAACCGTAGGAGGAGCGGCAGCTGGAGTCGGACACGACCGGGACGGTCGCGGTCCGCAGCTGGTTGGAGGAGCCGCCGTTCTCCGAGGTGGTCCCCCAGCCGAGGATGCGGGCGGTGGTGCCGGCCGCGTACACGCTCGTCTGGGAGGAGGTGACGTACTTCGCCGTGGTGTACGGCATCGACGTCGAGAGGGTCAGTACGGCCACGTCGTCGCCGTTGGTGGCGTCCGTGTAGTCCGGGTTGATCCAGATCTTGCTGACCCGGCTCACCGTGCCGTTGGTGCCGTTGAGGTAGGTCCGGCCGCCGACCACGCGGACGCTGCTCGTGGTCTCGCCGACCATGCAGTGCGCGGCCGTCACCACCTTCTTGGGCGCCACCAGGGTGCCGCCGCAGAACTGGTTCTGGGACGCGTCCGTGATCTGCATCATGAACGGGTACGCGGTCGTCGTGGTGGTGGTACCGCCGACGATGGGCTGGGGGGCGGCGCTCGCCGTGGGGGAGGCGAGCAGCGCGGACGCCGCCGCGGCGGCGGTGGCCACCACGGTCGCGGCGGTCTTTCTTGCACGTGTGAGCCCGAACATGAGTCTCCTCAGTGGGGTTGCACCGGTGGGGGGTTCGCGCGGGTCTGTGTGGGGGTTTGCATGGGGGTCGCGGGACCGACCCCCATGTGCCCGGGCGAGCGGCACGCCCATTACGCTAGGACCCGGCACCCTCGGCTCCCAATGAGGGAACCCCCTAGGGGGTTGGGTGAGGGAAAACCCTCGGTCCGGTTCAGTTAACAAGAGCACCGCTCAGGGCGCGCGGTGACCTGCCGCCAATCGGACGATGTCCACCCGCGAACGGATCCCCAGCTTGCGGTAGACCCGCGTCAGGGTCGCCTCCACCGTCTTCACGCTGATGAACAGACGGGCCGCGATCTCCCGGTTCGTGGCTCCCTCCATGACGAGCGCGGCGACCTGACGCTCCATCGCGGCCAGCGCGTGCAGCGCGTCCAGGGCCTCCGGCACGGCCGGCGCGGGTTCCGGTCCGGCGGTGGCCGGGGATTCGTCCACCTGGCGCAGCCAGGGCAGCGCCCGGCAGCGCCGGAACAGCCGCGTGGCTTCCTCGAACGCCGCCGGTCCCGCCCCCGGGCCGCCGCGCAGCCGGGCCAGCGCGAACGCGGCCCGTGCCTCCTCCAGGCCGTAGCCGAGCTTGCCGAGGCGGTCCTGAGCGGACGTCAGCTGGGCGAGCGCGGCCTCCCGGTCGCCCCGGGCGGCGCGCACCAGCGCCTCGGACCGGTCGAGCACGGCGAGGACGCTCTCCCGGCCGAGCCGCAGCGCGTGTTCCCGGCTGACGTCGATGACGTCCTGCGCCTCGGCCGCCTCACCGGTCAGGACGAGCGCCTCGGCGAGGTCGCCGTGCCAGCGGCCCCGGGCCGGGTCGGTGATGCCGAGGCCCAGCTCCAGGGTGCGCACCCGGCGCAGCGAGCGCACGGCGCCCGCCGGGTCCCCGTCCACCAGCTGGGCGTACCCGAGGGCGCCCAGCGCCCGGGACAGGTACATCTGGTCGCCGTCCTCCTCGGCGTGGTGCACCGCCTCCCGGGCCAGGGCCAGGGCGCGGTCCACATCGCCGCCGGAGGCCTCGGCGAGCGAGGTGAGCATCGCCGAGGCGGTCTCGCCGATCCCGGAGTCCCGGGCGAGCCGCAGGCTGTCGCGGGCCAGTTCCAGGGCCCGCCCGCAGTGCCCGGCGCGCAGCTCGGTCTCGGCGAGACCGCGCAGGAAGTGCACCTCGCTCTCCACCGAGCCGCGCCGGCGCACCTCGCGCAGCAGCCCGGTGACCGCGGCCCGGGCCTCGGCCAGCTGGTCCCCCATGACCAGCCAGCGGAACCGGGCGCTGCCCGCGCCGTTGTGATGCCACGCCACCCGGGGGTCCTGGGGTTCCTTCAGGGCCCGCTTGATGGTGCGGGGTGCCTCCGGATGGCCCATCAGGGTCTCGGTCTGCGCCTGGAAGGCGAGGGAGAGCAGCTCGGTGCGCCGGTCCTCGCCGCGGGCGGCCAGCTCGGCGGCGTGCGCGGCGGCCTCCCGGGCCTCGGTGAAGTCGCCCTCGACGATGAGTGCCCGCCAGGCCAGCTGGTAGTGGACCAGGGCGAGCAGCCGGGGGTCGTCGCCGGCGTCGGCCAGGGCCTGCGGGAAGACGGCGTCGACCTCGGCCATGGTGTGGCCGGCGGTGTCGATGACGATCATCCAGGCCCGCACCCGGTCGGCGGGCACGGTCGCCCGGGCCAGTACCTCCCGGGCGATGTCCCGGGCCAGGTCGACCTCGCCGGCGGTGATCGCGTCCTCGGCGGCCGTCAGCCGGCGTTCCTGCGGGCTCGGGGAGCCGTCGGCGGGGGCGTGCCGGGCGGCGAGCAGCCCCAGCTGGGCGGCGACCGAGGGCGCTCCGCGGTCCCGGGCGAGGGCGGCGGCCTCGGCGAGCCGGGCGGCGACCTCCGGGTCGGTGCCGGTGGTGGCCAGGGCCAGGTGCCGGGCCCGCTCGATCGGGTCGGAGGCCGCGGTGGACAGCGCCGCGTGCGCGGCCCGCCGTTCGTGGGCGGGCGCCTCCGCGTACAGCGCGGCCGATATCAGCGGGTGCGCGAACCGTACGGCCGGGGCGTCCGGCTCGGTGGCCAGCAGCCCGAGTTCGGCGGCCTGGGCGCACTCGGCCTCGGCGTTCTCCCGGCCGGCCGCGTGCAGCAGGGCCGGGGTGGGGCGGGCGCCGGCGCTGGCCACCAGCAGCGTGCGGCGGGCCTCCACCGAGAGCATGTCCAGCCGGCTGAGCACCAGGGCGCGCAGCGAGGTCGGCACGGGCAACGGCTCGCCCGGCCGGGGCGGGGTGGGGCTGTCGGCGAGGGCGCGGCCCAGTTCCAGGGCGAAGAGCGGGTTGCCGCCGCTGGTGCGGTGGATCTCGCGGACCGTGGAGCGGGACAGGCAGCCGTGGCCGCGGTGGTCGAGCAGCTCGGCGACCTGGGTGCGGGAGAGCGGGCCCAGCCGGACCGCGAGGGTGCCCGGCGGGCAGGCGCGCAGGTGGCGGTCGTACTCCTGGCTCTGCCGGCCCTCCGTGCGGACCGCGCACAGCAGTTGCACCGGGGTGCCCTCCAGGCGCCGGGCGGCGAAGCCGAGGAGTTCCGCGCTGGCCGGGTCCAGCCACTGGAGGTCGTCGGCGACGACCAGGACGGGGCCGTGGGCGGCGAGGGCGCGCAGGGCGGAGAGCACGGCGAGGCGCAGGGCGAGTCCGTCGCGCTGGAGGCTGGACTCGCCGCGGCCGGTGAGCGCCGACTCCAGAGCGGTGCGCTGGGCGGCGGGCAGCCGCGGGGAGACCTCGTCGAGCACCAGGCCGAGGAGGTCGGCCAGGGCGAGGAAGGGCAGGTGGGATTCGGACTCGGTCGCCGAGCAGCGCAAGACCGTGCGGGCGGTGGCGCCGTATTCCTCGGCCAATGCCCGCAGGACGGTGGATTTCCCTATTCCGGCGGGGCCGTGGAGCAGCACACTGCCCCCGGAGGCGAGTCGCTCACGGGCGTCGGCGAACAGCTCCTCGCGGCCTATCACCAGGTCGGGGCGGCACCTGGCAGGCTCCTTGAAGTCCCGTCGCACGGTCACCGCTCCCCTCGTGTCGTGTCCGGAGCAAATTCTAGGCAACGATCCCTGAAATCCGGACGGAAGCCCTGGTGAGGGAAATAACAAACGGTCAAGCAGAGGGAAATTCAAAGTGCCGCCGGATGAATGGTCAGGTTTCCTGACCAACGGGTTTCCCGATCGGGGGGTTGCATGACCGTCAGGTTTCCCGGCCGGCTCCGGGCTACGGCAGCAGCCCCGCCCTGCGCGCCGCGGTGACCGCCTCCCCTCGTGTGTGCGCGCCCAGCTTCCGCATCGCCGAACGCAGATAGCCCTTGACCGTCTCCGGGCCGATGCCCAGCCGCTCGGCCACCGCCGCGTTGGTGGCTCCCGCCGCCACCCAGGACAGCACGTCCACCTCGCGTGGCGCCAGGGTCACGCCGCCGGCTCGCGGCGGCGCGGTCAGCAGCCCGCACGCGGCCAGCAGTTCGGCCCGCAGCCGAGGATCGGCGATCCGCGGGGCCAGCGCCCGCAGCGCCGCGTGCGCCTCGCGCACCTGTTCCCACACGGCACCGCCCTCGGTGCCGGTCCGCTCGGGCCGGGCCGCCGCGAGCAGCTCCCGCGCCCCGTCCCGCAGCACCAGCGCCTGCTCCACGTCCCGCGCCACCGCCACCGCCGCGTCCAGCGTGCGGTCACCGAGCGGCCGGGCCGAGCGCAGCGCGCCGTACAGCACCCCGCGCACCCGGCGCCGCACCACCACCGGCACGGCGAGCACCGCCCGGATGCCCTCGGCGGCCACCGGCACGTCGTACTCGTGGCTGATCTGGCGTGAGCTGGAGTAGTCGGTCACCGCGCACGGCCGGGCCAGCGCCACCGCCTTGCCGCCGAGCCCGTTGCCGGAGGTCACCGCGAGCGAGCGCAGCGCGGCCGTGGTCGTGCCGCTCAGCTCGCTGATCCGGATCTGCGGCCGGCCCGACTCCACCAGGCCGCCGAAGGCCACGGGCAGTCCCGTCACCCGCCGCAGCCGGGCCAGCGCGCCGCCGATCTCCACCGCCCCCACCGCGTCTGCCGTCACCCGTTCGCCCTTTCGGCCGTCCACACCCCCGTTCGGGGGTAGTGAGACCCGCATCACGGATTAGACGATGCCAGAGAGCCGCCCGGCAATGGTCCGGAGCATAGGAGGAGAACCGATGACGACGGCGACGGAGATGTTCCGCAGGGCACGGGACTTCCTGCTGGAACACCGAGAGGACTACGCCACCGCCTACGAGGGCTTCCGCTGGCCCCGGCCCGAGCACTTCAACTGGGCGCTGGACTGGTTCGACGAGATCGCCGACGGCAACGACCGCACCGCGCTGCACATCGTCGAGGAGGACGGCACCGAGACCCGGCTCTCCTTCGCCGAGCTGTCCGAGCGGTCGAACCGGGTGGCCCGGTGGCTGCGTGAGCGCGGGGTCGCCGCCGAGGACCGCGTCCTCGTCATGCTCGGCAACCAGGCCGAGCTGTGGGAGACCGCGCTGGCCGCGATGAAGCTGCGCGCGGTCGTCATCCCGGCCACCCCGCTGCTCGGCCCGGCCGACCTCGCCGACCGGGTGGAGCGGGGGCGGGTGAAACACGTCGTCGTCCGGGCGGAGGACACCGCCAAGTTCGCCGACGTGCCCGGCGCGTACACCCGCGTCTCGGTCGGCGGCCTGCCGCAGGAGGGCTGGGAGCCGTACGAGGACGCCTACGCGGGCCCGGCCGACTTCGTCCCGGACGGCCCGACGCTGGCCGACGACCCGCTGATGCTGTACTTCACCTCCGGGACGACCGCCCGCCCCAAGCTGGTCGAGCACACCCACACCTCGTACCCGGTCGGGCACCTTGCCACCATGTACTGGATCGGCCTCAAGCCCGGCGACGTGCACCTGAACATCTCCTCGCCCGGCTGGGCCAAGCACGCCTGGTCCAACCTCTTCGCGCCGTGGAACGCGGAGGCGACCGTCTTCGTCTTCAACTACACCCGCTTCGACGCGGCCCGGCTGATGGCCGAGATGGACCGGGCCGGCGTGACGACGTTCTGCGCGCCGCCGACCGTGTGGCGGATGCTCATCCAGGCCGACCTCGGGCAACTGCGCACCCCGCCCCGCGAGATCGTGGCCGCGGGCGAGCCGCTCAACCCCGAGGTCATCGAGCAGGTCCGGCGCGCCTGGGGGGTGACCGTCCGGGACGGCTTCGGGCAGACCGAGACGGCCGTGCAGGTCTCCAACAGCCCCGGCCAGCCGCTGAAGACCGGCTCCATGGGCCGTCCCAGCCCCGGCTTCCGGGTGGAGCTCCTGGACCCGGTCTCCGGCGCGCCCGGCGCCAGGGAGGGCGAGATCGCGCTCGACCTCACCGAGCGCCCGGTCGGCCTGATGACCGGCTACCACGGCGACCCGGACCGCACGGCCCAGGCCATGGCGGGCGGGTACTACCGCACCGGGGACATCGCCGCCAGGGACGAGGAGGGCTACCTCACCTACATCGGGCGCAGCGACGACGTCTTCAAGGCCTCCGACTACAAGGTGAGTCCGTTCGAGCTGGAGAGCGCCCTGCTGGAGCACGAGGCGGTGGCCGAGGCGGCCGTCGTCCCCGCCCCGGACGAGCTGCGGCTCGCGGTGCCCAAGGCGTACGTCGTCCTCGCCGAGGGCTGGGAGCCGGGCCCGGACACCGCGAAGGTCATCTTCGAGCACTCCCGTGACGTGCTCGCGCCCTACAAGCGCATCCGCCGACTGGAGTTCGGCGCGCTGCCCAAGACCGTCTCGGGCAAGATCCGCCGGATCGAGCTGCGCGAGGCCACGGCGGCCGGCTCGCAGGACGAGTACCGCGAGGAGGACTTCCGGTGACCCCGCAGCCGTCGTACACGCACGGGACGAGCCCGACCGCCCTGCTCGGTGACACCATCGGCGCCAACCTGGACCGTGCCGTGGCGGCCTGGCCGGACCGCGAGGCCCTGGTCGACGTGCCGTCCGGGCGGCGCTGGACCTACGCCGAATTCGGCGCGGCCGTCGAGGAGTTGGCACAGGCCCTGGTGGTCAGCGGCGTCACCAAGGGCGACCGGGTGGGCATCTGGGCGGTCAACTGCCCGGAGTGGGTGCTGGTGCAGTACGCCACCGCCCGCGTCGGCGCCGTCATGGTCAACATCAACCCGGCCTACCGCACCCACGAGGCCGAGTACGTCCTCAGGCAGTCGGGCGTCTCGCTGCTGGTGGCCTCCCTCAGCCACAGGACGAGCGACTACCGGGCGATGGCCGAGCACGTGCGGGGCCGCTGCCCCGAGTTGCGCGAGATCGTGTACATCGGCGACCCGAGCTGGGAGGAACTGCTGCGGCGGGCGACGCCCGGGGTGTCGTACGAGGAGCTGTCCTGCGACGACCCCATCAACATCCAGTACACCTCGGGCACGACCGGCTTCCCGAAGGGCGCCACCCTCTCCCACCACAACATCCTCAACAACGGCTACTTCGTGGGGGAGTCGATCGCCTACAGCGAGCAGGACCGCATCTGCATCCCGGTGCCCTTCTACCACTGCTTCGGCATGGTCATGGGCAATCTGGCGGCCACCTCGCACGGCGCCTGCATGGTCATACCGGCGCCGTCCTTCGACCCGGCGGCCACGCTGGAGGCGGTGCAGCGGGAGCGGTGCACATCGCTGTACGGCGTCCCGACCATGTTCATCGCGGAGCTGAACCTCCCCGACTTCGCCTCCTACGACCTCTCGACCCTGCGCACCGGCATCATGGCGGGCTCCCCGTGCCCGGTGGAGGTGATGAAGCGGGTGGTGGCCGAGATGCACATGGAGCAGGTCTCCATCTGCTACGGCATGACGGAGACCTCCCCGGTGTCGTTGCAGACGCGGATCGAGGACGACCTGGAGCACCGCACCGCGACCGTCGGCCGGGTCCTGCCCCACCTGGAGGTCAAGGTGGTCGACCCGGCCACCGGCGTCACCCGGCCGAGAGGCGCCGCGGGCGAGTTGTGCACGCGCGGCTACAGCGTGATGCTCGGCTACTGGAACGAGCCCGAGAAGACGGCCGAGGCCATCGACGCGGGCCGCTGGATGCACACCGGGGACCTGGCGGTGATGCGCGAGGACGGGTACGTCGAGATCGTCGGCCGGATCAAGGACATGATCATCCGGGGTGGCGAGAACATCTACCCGCGCGAGATCGAGGAGTTCCTGTACGCCCACCCCAAGATCAGGGACGTCCAGGTCGTCGGGGTGCCGCACGAGCGGTACGGCGAGGAGGTCCTCGCGTGTGTCATCCCGAGCGACCCCGCCGACCCCCTCACGCTGGAGGAGCTGCGGGACTTCTGCGCGGGGCGGCTCGCGCACTACAAGATCCCCAGCAGGCTCCAGCTCCTCGACTCCTTCCCCATGACGGTGTCGGGGAAGGTCCGCAAGGTGGAGCTGCGGGACACGTACGGGGCGTGATCCGGGGGTGAAGCGGCCGGGAACGAGCACGCGGTGAACGCCGTGAACGTGCCACGGCGGTCCTCGGGCCGAGCGCACGGTCGGCGGCGCGGTCAGGTCCGCCCGTCCCGTGCGCTCGTTCCCCGTTCCGGTGCGCCCCTGGTGTGCAGGGCCTCGGCGGGGCCGTTCACGGGCTGCGGGACACCCGCGAGGTCGAGCACGAACAGCGGGATGCCGAGGGCGTCCGCGCCGGCCCGGGCGGCGTCGGTGTGGCCGGCGAGGGAGAAGTGCACGCACTCGGCGGACTCGGTCATCGCCGTCAGCCACAGGCACTCCACGTCCCTCGGCCCGGCCGGCCGCACGGTCGGGTCCACCTGGGCGAGCAGCCCGCGGGCGGCGAGCCCGATGCCGTGCACAGGCCGCTGGTCGGCCCGGCGGACGTCCCGGTAACCGAGCCAGCGCAGGTACCGCGCGGCGCTGGTGACGGCGTCCCGGGCGGTGCGGATGGCGCGGGGCTGGAAGGGGGGACGGTGACCGGGTGCGGAGCGGGCGCCGTCCGGCCCCGGTGCGTCGGCGGGCCCGCCTGGGCCGGCGGGTTGCCGTGCGTCGGCGGGTCCACCCGAACCGGCGGGTTCCCGTGCGTCGGCGGACCCGCCTGGGCCGGTCGGTCGCTGCGCGCCGGCGGGTCCCTCCCGGCCGGCAGGTGCCCCTGGGCCGATGGGGTCCCCGGGGCCAGCCGGTTTCCCCGGGCCGGCGGGTCCCTGGGTGCTGTGCGCCGAGTGCGGACCGGCGGGTTCCGGTGGGCCGGCGATGCGCTGTGGATCGGCCGGGGTCCGGGGGCGGCCCGGGTCGCGCGTCCCCGGCGATCGCTCCGTGCCGGGCGGCCCCCACGTTCCCGCGGCGGGCTTCGCCGCCGACGGGCCCGTCACCGGGATGCGCAGGACCGTGCCGCACGGGCAGCCCAGTTCCGGGCGGGGCCAGTGGCCCAGGCGTCCGCAGCCGGCGCACGGCAGTGTGAGCCACTCGTCGTCCCAGGCGCGGTGCGCCGCCACGGCCGGTTCGGCCGCCGGGTCCAGCCGGGGCGCGGTCGGAGCCCCGCACGCACAGGGATACGCCGGCGCGGTGTAGACGTGCGTGCGCCGGCAGGCCGGGCAGCGCACCGGAACGCTCTCGGGCATGTCCCACTCCAGGGCGTCGCGTCGGGACGGCGCTCCCATGGTGCTCCTCCCCGGCCGCCCCTGTCCGGCGCTTGCCGGTGTCCGGAGCACTCTTGACGGCCTTGTCGCACCCCCCTACATTACTTCCAGATCGTAGAAGTAAGTTTCCGTAATACGGAAAATGGGTGCTCACCGCGGGGCGCGACGGGAGTACGCATCCGACAGCCGAAGCAGGAGTACTCGATGGCTCGTATGACCGCTGCCCGCGCGGCAGTTGAGATCCTCAAGCGCGAGGGCGTCACCGACGCCTTCGGTGTGCCGGGCGCGGCGATCAACCCGTTCTACAAGGCCCTGAAGGAGGGCGGCGGCATCAACCACACCCTCGCCCGCCACGTCGAGGGCGCCTCGCACATGGCCGAGGGCTACACCCGGGCCGCGCCGGGCAACATCGGTGTCTGCGTCGGCACCTCCGGTCCGGCCGGCACCGACATGATCACCGGGCTGTACTCGGCCATCGGCGACTCCGTCCCGATCCTGTGCATCACGGGCCAGGCGCCCACGCACGTGATCCACAAGGAGGACTTCCAGGCCGTCGACATCGCCTCGATCGCGGGGCCGGTCACGAAGATGGCCGTCACCGTCCTGGAAGCCGCGCAGGTCCCCGGTGTCTTCCAGCAGGCCTTCCACCTGATGCGCTCCGGCCGCCCCGGCCCGGTCCTGATCGACCTGCCGATCGACGTCCAGCTCACCGAGATCGAGTTCGACGCGGAGACGTACGAGCCGCTGCCCGTCTACAAGCCGGCCGCGACCCGCGCCCAGATCGAGAAGGCCCTCACCTTTCTTCTGGAGTCGCAGCGCCCCGTCATCGTCGCCGGCGGCGGCGTCATCGGAGCCGACGCGGCCGACCTGCTGGTGGAGTTCGCCGAGCTGACCGGCACCCCCGTCATCCCCACCCTGATGGGCTGGGGCGTGCTGCCCGACGACCACGAGCTGAACGCCGGCATGGTCGGCGTGCAGACCTCGCACCGCTACGGCAACGCCACCTTCCTGGAGTCGGACTTCGTCCTCGGCATCGGCAACCGCTGGGCCAACCGTCACACCGGCTACAAGCTCGACGTCTACCGCGGAGACCGGAAGTTCGTCCACGTCGACATCGAGCCCACCCAGATCGGCAGGATCTTCCCCCCGGACTACGGGGTCGTCTCCGACGCCAGGGCCGCGCTGGAGCTGTTCGTCGAGGTGGCGAGGGAGCTGAAGGCCGGGGGCAGGCTCCCCGACCGCTCCGACTGGGTCGCCGCCACCCAGGAGCGCAAGGCCACGCTGCTGCGCCGTACCCACTTCGACAACGTGCCGATGAAGCCGCAGCGCGTGTACGAGGAGATGAACAGGGCCTTCGGCACGGACACCCGGTACGTCACCACGATCGGCCTCTCCCAGATCGCCGGCGCGCAGATGCTGCACGTGTACAAGCCGCGCCACTGGATCAACTGCGGCCAGGCCGGCCCGCTCGGCTGGACCATCCCGGCCGCGATCGGCGTCGCCAAGGCCGACCCGGACTCCCCGGTCGTCGCGCTCTCCGGGGACTACGACTTCCAGTTCCTGATCGAGGAGCTTGCGGTCGCCGCGCAGCACAGGATTCCGTACGTCCACGTGCTGGTGAACAACGCCTACCTGGGCCTGATCCGGCAGGCGCAGCTCGGCCTGGACATCGACTTCCAGGTGAACCTGGAGTTCGAGAACATCAACGCGCCCGAGATCGGTGTCTACGGCGTCGACCACGTCAAGGTCGCCGAGGGACTGGGCTGCAAGGCGATCCGGGTCACCGAGCCGGACGAGCTGGGCGCCGCGTTCGAGCAGGCGAAGAAGCTGGCCGCCGAGTACCGGGTGCCGGTCGTCGTCGAGGCCATCCTGGAGCGGATCACCAACATCTCGATGAGCCGCACCATGGACGTCAGCGACGTCAGCGAGTTCGAGGACCTGGCCACCGAGCCGGGCCACGCGCCGACGTCCATCAAGCCGCTGAGGGTCTGACCCGCCGCAGGCACCGCGCACCGCGGGGGCGGCCCGTCATCCGGACGGGCCGCCCCCGCGTCGTACACGCACACGCCCGGACCTCAGTCGAACCCGCCGCCCCCGCCACAGCCACCCCCGTGGTCGTGACCGCCGTGGCCGTAGCCGCCGTGGCCGTGCCCGCCGCCACCGCCGTCCCAGCCGTCGTACGCGGCGCCGTCCCCCAGGACGTACCGGAAGGCGGTGCCCCGGCCGAACGGGAAGCGCCCCTCGTCCGCGAGCGCGCCCCGGCCGGTGAGCCCCGCTTCCCGGGCGAAACGCGGGGCGAGCACGGTGAGGGCCCGCCCGCCGTACAGCGCGACGGCCAGCAGCACCTCGTCCTGCGGCAGTCCGTCCGGCCCCTCGGGCAGCGGACGGCGCGCGCGCAGGTCCGCCAGCAGACGGCGGGCCGCACGGGTGCGGCCGGGCGGCAGCACCCGCACCAGCCCCTGCGCCGCCAGCTCGGCCCGCATCCGGGCGAGGGCCCGCCGCACCACCGCGCGGGCGGGCAGCTCCCGCGGGCCGGCGGGCCGGTAGAGGGCGGTGCGCACGGCCTTCTCCAGCGGATGCCGCAAGGGCCCGGCGTCGCCGGTCGCGGTCTTGCGCAGCGTGCCCGGCCGGCCCGCCTCGACCGCGCCGCGCAGCTGCATCCCGAGCACGGCGACGGTGAGAGCGGCACGGTCACCCCCGCGCAACAGCGCGACCGCGCACGGGTCCGGCGGATTCGACTCCGTACGGCTCATGAGACACCCCCGTACGGGGCCCGTCGCCCCCGTGCCGACGGGCCCCGTATGCCGTCAATGTGCCCTGCCGCCGGGGTGGTTGAAGCCTCCGCCGCGGTCTTCAGAGGTTGATTTGAGGGTTGCGCACCCGGTCTACGACCGCTGCCGTACGCGTCGCCGTCACCACTCGTGCTCCGACAGCCCCGGCCAGTCGTCCGGGCCGCCGCCCTGCCATTCGATCAGGTCGCTCTGCTCCACCTCGATCCGGTCCAGGTCGGCCAGCCGCAGGATCTCCACGACGTCATCGAGATGCGAGGCGATCCCCAGCGTCACGTCCCCCTCGGTCACCCGCCGGGAACCGTCCAGCGCCGGGGGGTGGACCACGATGTGCGGGTAGTGGGTCGGATTGGCCATGCCTTCAGCCTGCTGCCGAAGCGGTGCGGGCGCACCCCGGGCCGGGAACACGCCGGAGCGCCCCCTGGGCAGGGGCGCTCCGGGCGCTGTCGGGTGGCCGTCCGACGGCGCGAGGCCGGGCGCGACAGGTCGTTCGCGCCGCCGGACGGGGTGGGCGGGCCCCTCGGGAGGGGGGGCGGGCGGGACCGTGGTGGACGCGACGGAACCGGGTGCCCTTCCCTCTGGTCGAGAAGGGGACTCGGGTCCTTCACCACCGCACTGGCTCGCGGGCCACCACGGTCCTCGCCCTGCCCGCGCGCCCCGCCGGCGGCCATCCCTCATCCGGGCCGTCCGGCGTGCCGCGCGGGCCGCGTGCGGAAATCATGACCTCCCGTCAGATTCCGCACGCCGTTCGCGGGTTCTCGCCGCTCAGTCCTCGCGCAGGGCGCGGACCGCCTCCTCCACGCGCTTGCCGTACCCGGGGTCGGCGGCGTGGAAGTGGGCCAGGTTCCTCTCGATCACGTCGTCGCGGGAGACCTGCGAGAGGCCGCCGGCGATGTTCGCGACCAGACGGGACTTCTCCTCCGGCGACATCAGGCGGTACAGCTCGCCGGCCTGGAAGAAGTCGTCGTCCTTGGTGTGCAGGGGCGCCTCGTGGGTGCCCGTGTGGCCCGAGACCGCCAGCGGGGCCGAGAGGGGGCGGCCGGTCTCGACCGGGCCGTCGTAGGAGTTCGGCTCGTAGTTCCTGGCGTGGCGGCCCTGCGCGTTGAGGGCCATGAAGCCGTCCCGGCCGTAGTTGCGCGCGCCGCCGGGAACCGCCTTCGGGGTGTTGACGGGGAGCAGGGTGTGGTTGACGCCGAGGCGGTAGCGGTGGGCGTCGGCGTAGGCGAACAGGCGGCCCTGGAGCATCTTGTCCGGGGACGGGCCGATGCCGGGCACGAAGTTGTTCGGGGCGAACGCGGCCTGCTCCACCTCGGCGAACACGTTGTCCGGGTTGCGGTCGAGGACCAGGCGGCCCACCCGCCGGAGCGGGTAGTCCCCGTGCGGCCACACCTTGGTCAGGTCGAACGGGTTGAAGCGGTAGTCCGCCGCCTCGGCCGCCGGCATGATCTGCACGTACAGCGTCCAGGACGGGTGCACGCCCCGCTCGATCGCCTGGAGCAGGTCGGTCTGGTGGGAGGCGGGGTCCTTGCCGGCCAGCTCCCGCGCCTGCTCGGCGGACAGGCAGCGGATGCCCTGGTTCGTCTTGAAGTGGTACTTGACGAAGAAGGCCTCGCCCTCGGCGTTCGTCCACTGGTAGGTGTGCGAGCCGTAGCCGTTCATGTGCCGGTACGACGCCGGGATGCCGCGGTCGCCCATCAGCCAGGTCACCTGGTGCGTGGCCTCGGGGGAGTGCGCCCAGAAGTCCCAGACGTTGTCCGGCTCCTGGCGGCCCGTGAACGGGTCCCGCTTCTGCGAGTGGATGAAGTCGGGGAACTTGATCGGGTCCTTGACGAAGAACACCGGGGTGTTGTTGCCGACGAGGTCGTAGTTGCCCTCCTCGGTGTAGAACTTCACCGCGAAACCGCGCGGGTCGCGGACGGCGTCGGCGCCGCCGAGGGAGTCGGCCACGGTCGAGAAGCGCACGAACACCTCGGTGCGCTTGCCGATCTCGCCGAGGAAGGCGGCGTGGGTGTAGCCGGTGACGTCGTCCGTCACCTCGAAGTGGCCGTACGCGCCGGAGCCGCGGGCGTGCACCACACGCTCCGGGATCCGCTCGCGGTTGAAGCGCGCGAGCTTCTCCAGGAGGTGCTGGTCCTGGATCAGGAGCGGGCCGCCGACGCCGGCGGAGGCGGAGTTCTGGTTGTCGGCGACGGGGGCGCCGGACTCGGTGGTGAGCACGCGCTGCGACATCGTGGACCTTCCGTGCGGGAGTCAGCGGAAACCTGTTTCCGCTTCGTGGAGCCTAGGAGCGGGCGATCGGGGCGTCAACAGTTTGTTGAACCGAATGCCGGGGCAGAGCCGGCGTGAAGGTGGTTCCGGGCCGCGGCGCCGCCTGGGCGCGACAGGACAGGTGTCGGCGGCGCCGCGGCCCGGAAGCGGGTGGGGGACCGTCAGACCCGGGCGCCGGACAGGCGCTCCACGGCCCGCAGCAGCGCCGAGTGGTCCAGGCCGCCGTCGCCCTGGGCGCGCAGCGACGCGACCAGCTGCGCGACCACGGCGCCGACCGGCAGGGCCGCGCCGACGGCGCGGGCGGCGTCGGTGACGATGCCCATGTCCTTGTGGTGCAGGTCGATGCGGAAGCCCGGCTTGAAGTCGCGGTCCAGGAAGTTGTCCTTCTTGCGCGTCAGTACGGTCGAGCCGGCGAGGCCGCCGCCCAGCACGTCCAGCGCGGCCTTCAGGTCCACGCCCGACTTCTCCAGGAAGACCACGGCCTCCGCGCACGCCTGGATGTTGACGGCGACGATCAGCTGGTTGGCCGCCTTCACGGTCTGGCCGGAGCCGTGCGGACCGCACAGCACGATGGTCCTGCCGAGCGCCTCGAAGACCGGCCTGGCCTCGTCGAAGTCGGCCTGCTCGCCGCCGACCATGATCGACAGTACGGCTTCGACGGCGCCGGCCTCGCCGCCGGAGACGGGCGCGTCCAGGACGCGGATTCCCTTCTCCTTCGCGTTCTTCGCGAGGTCGACGGAGGTCTGCGGGGTGATCGAGGACATGTCGATCAGCAGGGCGCCCTGCCGGGCGTTCTCCAGGATGCCGTCCGGGCCGTAGGCGATGGCCTCGACCTGCGGGGAGGCGGGCACCATCGTGATCACCACGTCGGCGTCCCGCACGGCCTCGGCGATGGAGGCGGCGGCCGTACCGCCGGCGGCGGCCAGCCGGTCCAGCTTCTCCCGCTCCAGGGTGTAGCCGGTGACGTCGTAACCCGCCTTGATCAGGTTCTCGGACATGGGGGAGCCCATGATGCCGAGGCCGATCCAGGCGATCTTGGGAAGACTCATCGGGGGTGCCTTTCTCAGTGCGGGGTGGTCAGCGGGCCGCGCGGGCCTGGACGGGCAGCCAGTCGAAGGCCTCGGCGCTCGGGCGGTCGCCCGGCTTGTACTCCAGGCCGACCCAGCCGTCGTAACCGGCCTTCCTCAGCCGGCCGAGGAGGTCCTCCAGGGGCAGCGAGCCCGTGCCGGGGGCGCCGCGGCCCGGGTTGTCGGCGATCTGCACGTGCCCGGTCCTCGCGGCGTACCGTTCGACGACCGACGGCAGGTCCTCGCCGTTCATGGACAGGTGGTACAGGTCCATCAGGAACTTCGCGTTCCCGAGGCCCGTCGCCTCGTTGACCTTGTCCACGACCTCGATGGCGGCGGGTGCGCTCACCAGCGGGTACAGCGGTGACTCGGGCTTGTTGAGGGCCTCGATCAGCAGGATCGCGCCGATCCGGTCGGCCGCGTGGGCCGCGAGGGCCAGGTTCTCCAGGGCGAGAGCGTCCTGCTCGGCCGGGGCCACGCCCTCGACGCGGTTGCCGTACAGGGCGTTGAGCGCCGTGCAGCCGAGGGAGGCCGCGAAGTCGGCGGCGACGTCGACGTTGGCGCGGAACCTCTCGGACTCCTCGCCGGGCACCGAGAGGGCGCCGCGGTCCGGGCCCGGCAGCCGGCCGGCGTAGAAGTTCAGGCCCGTGAGCCGGACTCCCGCGTCCTCGACCGCCTTCTTCAGGGCGTCCAGTGCGGACCGGGCGGGGGTGGGGGAGTCGGTCCAGGGCCACCACAGCTCGACCGCGGAGAAGCCCGCCGCGGCGGCGGCCGCGGGGCGCTCCAGGAGCGGGAGTTCCGTGAAGAGGATCGACAGGTTGACGTTGAAGCGGTGGTCTGCGGCGGTGCTCCACTCGAAACCCGGCATGCGGGCCGCGCTCCCTTCCGTGGGTCGAGTTTCCGTATTACGGAAGTTTGTTTCTGCTTAATGGAAGATTGCCGTCGGGTGTCGGAGCTTGTCAAGGGGGGTCGGCCGCCGGGCGCCCGAAAAGCCGCGCCGGGCGTTAGGTTGAGCGCGTGCGATTGAGAGTGGAGTTCACGACCGAACCCTTCGACCTGGACGAGGCGCCCGCGCACGCCCTGGTGGCGCGGGAGGTCATCGAGACGGCCGGGCTGGACGCCGTCGACGTCGGCCCGTTCGGCAACACGGCCGAGGGCGGAGCCGATCGCGTGCTCACGGCGGTCGACGCGCTGCTGCGCAAGGCCCTGGAGGCCGGCGCCACCCGTGTCTCGCTCCAGGTCAACGTGATCGACGGCGTGGACGGCGACGCGACCGCGGAGGGCGGCAGATGACCGGGGACGAGCCGTTCATCGCGGCCGTGAAACCACTGGTCGACGCCATGGGCGGGGAGATGCTCCCGCCCGACGAGGCCGGCCCCGAGGACGTCGTGCTCGCCTGGGAGGGCGTCGACGTCGTCGCCGTGCGCCTGCCCCAGCTCGCCGACTCCCTGGACCACATCCTCGCCGCGATGGAGCGCAGGCAGGGCCGGCCGCTGGCCGACCTGGACCGCAAGGCCAAGCAGGAACTCGTGCGCAGCCTGGAGGCGCGCGGCGCGTTCGCCGTGCGGCACGGCGTGGAGACCGTGGCCGGCGCGCTCGGCGTCAGCCGGTTCACGGTCTACAACTACCTCAACCGGGAGAAGGGTTCCTGACCGGGCCGGGAGCGGGGGCCGACGCCCCGTCCGGGCCCGGTCCTGCTTGTTACGCGGAATTTTCAACAAAGTGTTGACGTGGTGTTTCCGAGGGCGTTAGCTATCGGCAGCCCGATCAGCACGACGGCCCATCGTGGCCACGGAGGCTCCCGTGACGTCGACTTCCACGCCCCCGGGCCTGGCCCGGTTCAACGATCTGGAGGAGCGCGCGGCCCTCGCCGCCCTCCACGAGGCGTGCGCCTCCACCGAGTGGGCCCGGCGACTGCTCGCCGCCCGCCCCTACGCCACCCCGGAGGACCTCTACGCCGCCAGCGACGCCGCCACGGCCGAGCTGACCACGGCGGACCTCGAGGAGGCGATGGCCGGGCATCCGCCGATCGGCCGCCCCAAGCCCGGCGATCCGGCCTCCGCCCGCGAGCAGCGCGGCATGGCCGGCGCCTCCGACGAGCTCAGGGCGGAGATGCTCGAACTGAACCTGGCCTACCAGGAGAAGTTCGGCCACGTCTTCCTCGTCTGCGCCACCGGCCGGACCGGCGAGCAGATGCGGGACGCGGTCAAGGAGCGGATCGGGAACGCGCCGGAGCGGGAGCGGGAGATCGTCCGCACCGAGCTGGGCAAGATCAACCGCATCCGACTGGCCCGACTCGTCGAAGAGGACGCCTGACACCATGAGCACCAGCACCACCGCCTCCGTGTCCACGCACATCCTGGACACCTCGATCGGCCGCCCCGCCGGGGGCGTCGCCGTCCACCTCTCCGCCCGCGGCGGCCGGCGAGGGGACTGGCAGGCACTCGGCGGCTCCGCGACCGACACCGACGGCCGGTGCAAGGACCTGCCGGCGCTGCCGGAGGGGACCACCCACGTACGGCTCGACTTCGAGGTGGAGCCGTACTTCGCGAAGAAGCAAGCCGATGCGCAGCAGGACGCCCCCGCGAACCGGGACAGCGGACCGGCGGTGTTCTTCCCGGAGGTGGCGATCACGTTCACCGTCGTACCGGGCGAGCACTACCACGTACCGCTGCTGCTCAACCCGTTCGGCTACTCCGTTTACCGAGGGAGCTAGCTAAAGATGCCCACCATTCTGGGACAGAACCAGTACGGCAAGGCCGAGAACCGAGTCGTCAAGATCACGCGGGACGGCGCCACCCACCACATCAAGGACCTCAACGTCTCGGTCGCGCTGAGCGGCGACATGGAGGAGGTCCACTACTCCGGCTCCAACGCCAACGTCCTGCCGACCGACACCACCAAGAACACGGTGTTCGCGTTCGCCAAGGAGTACGGCATCGAGTCCGCCGAGCAGTTCGGCATCCACCTCGCCCGGCACTTCGTCACCAGCCAGGAGCCGATCCACCGGGCCCGCATCCGCATCGAGGAGTACGCCTGGGAGCGGATCGAGGCCTCCGACGCCAACAGCAGGTTCATCGGCGCCGACGAGGTCAGGCACTCCTTCGTCCGCAAGGGCCAGGAGACCCGCCTCACCCAGATCACCTACGACGGCGAGCGGTGGGAGGTCGTCTCCGGCCTGAAGGACCTGGTCGTGATGAACTCGACCAACTCCGAGTTCTGGGGCTACGTCAAGGACAGGTACACCACGCTCCAGGAGGCGTACGACCGCATCCTGGCCACCCAGGTCTCCGGCCGCTGGCGGTTCAACTGGACCGACGACGAGCAGAAGATGCCCAACTGGGAGAAGTCCTACGAGCAGACGAAGAAGCACATGCTCCAGGCCTTCGCCGAGACGTACTCCCTCTCCCTCCAGCAGACGCTGTACCAGATGGGCGCGCGCATCATCAACCACCGCGGCGAGATCGACGAGGTCCGCTTCTCGCTGCCGAACAAGCACCACTTCCTGGTGGACCTGGAGCCGTTCGGACTTGAGAACGACAACGAGGTCTACTTCGCCGCCGACCGCCCCTACGGCCTCATCGAGGCCACCATCCTGCGGGACGGCTGTGAGGCCCGTATCCCGGTCGACATGACCAACCTCTGACGCGGGACGCGCGCCCCCGGACCCGCCACCCGGGCCGGGGGCCCGCCACACCGGAGGGAACGAAATGGCACAGCCTGCGAAGGGGCCCGCCACAGCCCCCTGTCCCACCCCGCCGGAGCACACCGAGGACGCCGTCACGTCCGTGCACCCGGTGGACGAGAAGCTCCACCTCTCGCGGCTCGTCCCCGCCGCGCTCCAGCACATCGCCGCCATGTACGCGGGCGTTGTCACTCCTCCGCTCATCATCGGCCAGGCCTGCGGACTCGACGTCGCGGCCCGCACCCGGCTGATCGCCGCGAGCCTGCTCGTCGCGGGCGTCGCGACCGTCCTGCAGACCCTCGGCGTCAAGGGCCTCGTCGGCAACCGGCTGCCCTTCGTCAACGCCGCCTCCTCGGCCGGCATCGCCCCGATCCTCGCGATCGCCGAGACCAGCGCCAAGGGCCACCAACTCCCCGCGATCTACGGCGCGGTGATGGTCGCCGGCGCCTTCTGCCTGGCCCTCGGCCCGTTCTTCGGCCGGCTGCTCCGCTTCTTCCCGCCCCTGGTCACCGGCGTCGTCATCACCCTGATCGGCGTCACGCTGATGCCCGTACCGGTCGGCTGGGCGCAGGGCGGCGACAGGACCGCCGCCGACTTCGGAGCCATGCGGCACCTCGCGCTCGCCGGGTTCACCCTCGCCGTCATCCTGCTCGTCCAGCGCTTCGGCAAGGGCTTCGTCAAACAGGTCGCGCTGCTGTTCGGGCTGCTCGTCGGCACCCTCGCCGCGATCCCCCTCGGCATGGCCGACTTCAGCGGCCTGAAGTCCGCACCCGTCGCCGCGCTGCCCACGCCGTTCGCCTTCGGCGCCCCCGAGTTCCAGCCCGCGGCCATCCTCTCGCTGTGCATCGTGATGCTGGTCCTGATGACCGAGTCCAGCGCCGGCATGCTCGCCCTCGGCGAGATCTGCGACCGCCGCGCCGACGCGCGGACCATCACCCGCGGGCTGCGCACCGACGGCATCGCCACCCTGCTCGGCCCCGTCTTCGGTGGCTTCCCCACCTCCGCCTTCGCCCAGAACGTCGGCGTCGTCTCCCTCACCCGGGTGCGCAGCCGCTACGTCGTCGCCGTCGCCGGCGCCGCCCTGCTGGTCCTCGGCGCCTTCCCGGTCCTCGGCGCGGTCGTCTCCCTCGTCCCCATGCCGGTCCTCGGCGGCGCGGGCATCGTCCTCTTCGGCTCGATCGCCGTCAGCGGCATCCGTACCCTGGCCGAGGCGGGCCTGGACGACAGCTCCAACATCATCCTGGTGGCCGTGGCCCTCGGTGCCGGCATCATCCCGCTGGCCGCGCCGACCTTCTACGCCGGCTTCCCGGCCTGGGCGCAGACCGTGCTCGGCTCCGGCATCAGCGCCGGCGCGCTCGTCGCGGTCCTGCTCAACCTGTTCTTCCACCACCTCGGCACCCGGAACGGGCAACCGGCTCCGGCACTCAAATCCTCCTAGGGTCCTGCCGTGCCCTCCCCGTGGAACTCTCCCGTCCACGGGCCGCCACCGAAAGACAAGGAAGCACGATGGCACCACCGGCAGCCGAGCGCATCGTCATCGAGAACTGCGCCATCGCGACCGTGGACGCGCTCGACACGGAACACGCCTCGGGACATCTCGTCCTGGCGGGCAACCGCATCGAGTCGGTCGGCGCGGGCAAGGCCCCCGAGGGCCTGGAGAACGTGGTGCGCCGGATCGACGCGACCGGCCACCTGGCCACGCCCGGCCTGGTCAACACCCACCACCACTTCTACCAGTGGATCACCCGGGGCCTGGCCACCGACCACAACCTGTTCGACTGGCTGGTCGCGCTCTACCCCACCTGGGCGCGCATCGACGAGCGGATGACGTACGCCGCCGCGCAAGGATCGCTCGCCATGATGGCCCGGGGCGGCGTCACCACCGCCATGGACCACCACTACGTCTACCCGCACGGCTCCGGCGACCTGTCCGGCTCGATCATCCGGGCCGCCGCCGAGACGGGCGTCCGCTTCACACTGGCCCGCGGCTCGATGGACCGCGGTGAGAAGGACGGCGGGCTGCCCCCGGACTTCGCCGTCGAGACGCTGGAGGGCGCCCTCGCCGCCACCGAGGAGACCGTCAGGGAGCACCACGACGCCTCCTTCGACGCGATGACCCAGGTGGCGGTCGCGCCGTGCTCGCCGTTCTCCGTCTCGACCGACCTCATGCGCCAGGCCGCCGAACTGGCCCGCCGTCTCGGCGTACGGCTGCACACCCACGGCTCGGAGACGGTGGAGGAGGAGAAGTTCTGCCACGAGCTGTTCGGCATGGGCCCCACCGACTACTTCGAGTCCACCGGCTGGCTCGGTGCGGACGTGTGGATGGCGCACTGCGTCCACATGACCGACTCCGACATCGCCGCGTTCGCCCGCACCAGGACCGGCGTCGCCCACTGCCCGTCCTCCAACGCCCGCCTCGCGGCCGGCATCGCCCGCGTCCCCGACATGCTCGAGGCGGGCGTCCCGGTCGGCCTCGGCGTCGACGGCACCGCCTCCAACGAGTCCGGTGAACTCCACACCGAACTGCGCAACGCCCTCCTGATCAACCGCCTCGGCGCCCACCGCGAAGCCGCTCTGAACGCCCGCCAGGCGCTGCGGCTCGGCACCCACGGCGGCGCGCAGGTCCTCGGCCGGGCGGAGCAGATCGGCTCGCTGGAGCCCGGCAAACTCGCCGACCTCGTGCTGTGGAAGATGGACACGCTCGCCCACGCCTCCATCGCCGACCCGGTGACCGCGCTGGTCCTCGGCGCCGCGGCCCCGGTCACCGCGTCCTTCGTGAACGGCCGGCAGATCGTGGAGAACGGCCGCCTGCTCACCGTGGACGAGGACGCCATCGCCGTCTCCACCCGCGCGGAGGCACAGCGCCTGGCCCGTATCACCGCGCGGGCCTGACCCGGCCCGGGCCCGTACAGACTCCGGCCGGGAGGGACGGCTCCCGGCCGGGACCCGTGGATCCGAGCGGGATCCACGGCTGCCGTCCCCGGGGCGCGTGCACGCACCCGCCCCGGGGACGGTCACCCCCACACCGCTCACCCCCGCTCACCGCGCCACCCCCGTCAGGTCCCTTCCCCGGCTCGCGGCTTCGCCCGAGCAGGGAGGTGCCCCATGCCCACCCGCACCACCTCCATGAAACCCACGTCGACGACGACGTGTTACCCGCCCGGAGGACCGCCGTGGCCGCCCATCCCGTAGACGAGAAACTCCCCGCCCTGAGAATGGCGACCAGTGGCCTGCAGCACGTGGCCGCCATGTACGCCGGGGTCGTCGCCCCACCGCTCATCGTCGGCGCCGCCGTCGGCCTGAGCGCGACCGACCTCACCTTCCTCACCGGTGCCTGCCTGTTCACCGCGGGCCTCGCCACCTTCCTCCAGACGCTCGGCTTCTGGAAGATCGGCGCCCGGCTGCCCTTCGTCAACGGCGTCACCTTCGCCGGTGTCGCCCCCATGACCGCGATCGTCGCCTCCACCGAGGACAAGTCCCACGCCCTGCCGGTCATCTTCGGCGCGGTCATCGTCGCCGGTCTCCTCGGCTTCCTCGCCGCGCCCGTCTTCTGCAAGGCGGTCCGCTTCTTCCCTCCGGTCGTCACCGGCTCCGTCATCACCCTGATCGGCGTGTCCCTGCTGCCGGTCGCGTTCGGCTGGGCCCAGGGCCCCGACCCCCGGGCGCACGACTACGGTTCCACCACCTACCTCACCCTCGCCGGCATCACCCTGCTCATCGTCCTGCTGCTGCGCCGCTTCACCCGCGGCTTCGTCAAGCAGATCGCCGTGCTGCTCGGCCTGATCGTGGGCACGCTCGTCGCGATACCGTTCGGCGTCACCGACTTCGGCCCGGTCGCCCACGCGGACGTGGTCGGCTTCCCCACCCCCTTCCACTTCGGCGCCCCGCGGTTCCAGCTGGCCGCGATCCTCTCGCTGTGCGTGGTGATGGTGGTCTCGATGACCGAGTCGACCGCCGACATGCTGGCGCTCGGGGAGATCGTGGAGCGCCCCGCGGACGAGAGGACCATCGCGGCCGGCCTGCGCGCCGACACCCTCGGCTCCGCGATCAGCCCGCTGTTCAACGGCTTCATGTGCAGCGCCTTCGCCCAGAACATCGGCCTGGTCGCCATGACGAGGATCCGCAGCCGGTACGTCGTCGCGACCGGCGGCGGCTTCCTGGTCCTGATGGGGCTGTGCCCGATGGCCGCCTCGCTCATCGCGGTCGTACCCCGGCCGGTCCTCGGCGGCGCCGGTGTCGTCCTGTTCGGCTCGGTCGCCGCGAGCGGCATCCAGACCCTGGTCCGTGCCGGGCTGGACCGGGACAACAACGTGCTGATCGTGGCCGTGTCCCTCGCGGTCGGCATCATCCCGATCACCGCGCCGGAGTTCTACCACGCGTTCCCCGAGACCGCGAAGATCGTCCTGGACTCGGGCATCTCCACCGGCTGCGTCACCGCCGTGGTGCTCAACCTCCTCTTCAACCACCTCGGCAAGGGCCGCGAGGCCCAGGACGTCACCCACCCCATGGAGTCGGGGCAGGAGATCGCCGCCGCGCACTGAGGCCGGCGACCAGTACGCTCAACCGGCCGGGGGAGACGGCGGCGACGCCGTGACCCCCGGCCACCGCATGAGGTTGGCCAGCAACTCCGCCTGCTCGACCGCGTCGTCCAGCGCGTGGTGCGTGTGCCGGCGCCGCGACAGCAGCTCCCGCGGCATGGTCCCCTTCGCCACCGCCCGCAGCGGCAGCCGGGCCTTCGCCGCGTACAGCGTCTTCATGTCCAGGCAGCCGGAGTGCCCGAAGGGGCTGCTCCCGGTGAAGCGGATCAGGTACCAGTACAGGAACGTCCAGTCGTACGACGCCGGGTAGCCGCACATCACCGGCTGCGCGCCCGCGCTCACCTCACGCACCCACGCGGCGAACTCCGCGAGCGCCACGGCGGGTTCGGCACCCTCGGTGGTCAGCCGGGCCCGGTCCAGCCCGCTCACCGACAGCGCCTCGGGCACGAACTCCTCGCTGACCGGCCGCAGTTCCCGGTAGAAGGTCCGCTCCTCGGGGTCGGCGGCGGTGAAGCCCGCGCCGTCCTGCACCCCGGCGACCGCCGCCCCGAGACTGAGCATGGAGTACGGCCCGGGGATCGGTCCGTCGGCCTCGATGTCGACGGAGACGTACAGACTGGGCTTGACGCGGCGTGCGGGCATGAGCCGGAGCATCCCACCCTCCCCGCGTGCCCCGCATCCCCATTCGGTCCCACGGGGCCGAGGGGCGCCCCCGGCCCGTGTCCTCGCCCGGCCTCAGGCGCGGCGCTCCCGCAGGACCAGCGCCGCCAGCGCAAGGGCCGTCGCCGCGATGCCCGTGGCCACGGTGAACGCCAGCCGGTAGCCCCCTGCGGTCGCGGGCAGCAGGGACGTGCCGTCGGCGAGCAGGCTTCCGGTGCGGCTCGCCGCGAGCGTCGTGAGGATGGCGAGGCCCAGCGAACCGCCCACCACCTGCGTGGTGTTGAACAGCCCGGAAGCGAGTCCCGCGTCCTTGGCCCGGGCGCCCGACATCGCCAGCCCGGTGAGCGCCGGCATGGCCGCCGCGAACCCGGCGGACAGCAGCAGCATCGCCGGCAGCACATCGGTGGCGTAGGAGCCGTCGGCGGGCACCCGGCCCAGCAGGGCCATGCCCGCCGTGATCAGCGCCAGGCCGGTCAGCAGCACCCGGTAGCCGCCGAACCGGGCCACGGTCCGCGCGGACAGCCCCAGCATCAGCACCCCGATCGCGACCGGAGCCGGCAGGAACGCGGTGCCGGTGGCGAGCGCGCCGTACCCCAGCACCCGTTGCAGGTACAGCGCGCCGATGAACTGGAAGCCGTACATCGTGGCGATCATCAGCATCTGGACCGCGTTGGCGCCGGTCAGCCGCCGGGAGCGGAACAGCCGCAGCCGCAGCAGCGGGCGCGCGGCCCGGGCCTGGCGCAGGGTGAACGCCGCGAACAGGGCGACGGCGAGGGCTGCCAGCGGCAGGGTGACCCCGGTGGAGCGGTCGCCCGCGCCGACGATCACGTACACCGTCAGCATCAGTGCGCCGGTGACCAGGGCCGCCCCGATGTAGTCGGCGCCCCGGCCCAGCCCGGCGCCGGGTTCGGGGGCGAGCACCCGCACCGCGGCCAGCCATGCGGCCACGCCGATCGGCAGGTTGATCAGGAAGATCCAGTGCCAGCCCAGCGCCTCGGTCAGGGCGCCGCCGAGGAAGGTGCCGAGCGCGCCGCCCGCCGCACCGACCGCGCTGAACGCCGCGATGGCGCGGGCCTGTTCGCGCGGCTCGGGAAAGAGCGCCACCAGCATCCCGAGGACCACCGCCGAGGCCATCGCCCCGCCCGCGCCCTGCACCGCCCGCGCCGCGATCAGCGTGCCCTGCCCGGTCGCCGTGCCGCACAGCACCGACGCCAGCGTGAACACCGCGAGCCCCGCCGTGAACATCCGCTTGCGGCCCACCAGGTCACCGAGCCGTCCCGCCAGCAGGAGCAGTCCGCCGAAGGCGATCAGATAGGCGTTGACGACCCAGGCCAGCCCGGGCCCGCTGAAGCCGAGGTCGCTCTGGACGGCCGGCATCGCCACCGTGACGATGTTGCCGTCCAGCACCGTCATCAGCGTGCCCGCGCACAGCACGGCGAGGGAGGCCCGGCGGGAGTACCGTGCTCCCGGAGCCACCGCCGCCGGTGGCGGACCGTTCTCGATCGTGGCCGACATCGTGTGCCGCCTCCCCGTTCTTCCTCGGCGTCCCTGTTCTTCTCGCGCACCTTGGTGCACGACTTGTAACGGGGAACATCGTGGGTGACCATGAGGGCCGGCGTAAGGAGGCAGTCCGATGTCCCAGGGGAACACCGCTGTTACCGCCCAGGCAGTGAACGCGCACGCGTGCCCCGTCCGCGAAGTTCTTGACAGGGTGGCCGGCAAATGGAGCGTGCAGATCCTCGTCGCCGCCGCGCACGGGCCCATCCGGTTCACGGAGCTGGAGCGCGGCATCGAGGGCATCAGCCGCCGCATGCTGACCCTCACCCTGCGCAACCTGGAACGGGACGGCCTGGTGACGCGCACCGTCCATCCGACGGTGCCGCCGAAGGTCGAGTACGAACTCACCCCCGTCGCCCACGAGTTGCACGACACCCTGCAACGGCTGACCGACTGGGCCGAGCGCAACCGGGTGTACGTCGCCGAGGCGCGGGCGGCCTACGACGCCGAGCACCGGCCGGACCCGCTCGACGCTTAAACCCTGTCGTCACACTCCCGTCTGCCGCGCTCCGGGCGGACGACGGGGGTTTGACGACAGGAGCCAGGCCGCCGACGGGACTACAGGCCGAACAGGGCCGGGTCCGCCGCCAGTTCCCCGAACACCGCGCGGGGGTCGGCCAGCAGCTTGCGCGCGGTGAGGTCCATCAGACCGCCCACCGCGACGACCTCGGCCGCCAGGGTGCCGTCGCTCTTCACGATCTCCTGCCGGATCCGGAAGGTCTTTCCCTCCCCCCACTCGAACGCGCAGGTCACATCGACCTCGTCGCCGGCGAGCAGCTCACGGCGGTAGCGGACGGTCGTCTCCAGCGCCACCGGGCCCACGCCCCGGCCCACCAGCCGGGCCTGGCTGATCCCGGCCGCCTGGAGCAGCGACCAGCGGGCGTGCTCGGCGTAGTTGAGGTACACCGCCTGGTTGAGATGGCCCTGCACATCGGTCTCGTAGCCGCGGACGGTCACACGGACGGAAAACGGTTCGGCCACTGCTTGCCCTTCTGCTGTTCGGATCTCCGGTCGACCGATCCTGGCACGCCCGTCACACCCGGCGCGGCGAGGCCAGCAGATAGCGGGCTCTCGTCCGGGGCTCGGTGTACTCGCCCGCCTGCCAGCCGGCCCGCTCCAGGGTGACCGCGCAGGCGGCCAGCGTCCGCTCGTCCGGCGCGTACACCGCCACCGCCTCCGGCTGCGGGGTCGCGCGGACCCGGTAGCCGTCCGTGTCCCCGCCCGCCGGCCGGTGCCCGCCCGCCTCCAGCGCGAGCGCCGCGGCCCGCACCAGGTGCGTCCGCTCCCACCCGCACGGCCGGTCCGCCGCGCCGTCCGGATTCGTCATCCGGCGCAGCTCCAGCAGCCCCTGCCAGGCACTGTGCACCTCACGCTGCCGCGCCGGGCCGGACACGGGCGGCTCCTCCTCGCCCCCGACACGGGCCGTGAACACGCCGGTGTCCCGCGCCGGCTCCGCCGGTGGCCCGGGAACCGCGTCCCGTATCCGGTGGCCCGCCGGGGTGAGGAAGTGGTCGTGCGGAGGCCGGGGATGCCGGAAGGCGAGCCCCCGCTTCACCAGCGCCGCGAGCTGGGTCTCGGTACCGCGCAGCCGGCCGGTGACCGGATCGGCGTCCTCGATCACCCGCCGCTGCGCGGGGGTGGGCGTTCGGGTCACGGGGGGCTCCTCTCGGGGGCGTTGCCGGGGGAGGGGGGACGGCTCGGGAACCGCCGGCGGGCCGCTTCCGAGGGACCGCCGGACGGGTGACTCTTCCGCAGGGTACGGCCCGGGTCCGACAACGCCCCGCCCTCATCGCTCCCCCCGGTTCCTCACTCCGTCCGGGGCCGGATGTTCCACCCGGCGACGACCGGGCGGCCGTGCTCCGTGCCGAGCCGGCACAGTGCCCCCGTCGCGAGCTGGAAGAGGGCCCCGTGCTGGGGTGGCAGGCCCAGGCGGCGGGCGGTGAGGACGCGGAGGAAGTGGCCGTGGGCGATCAGGACGACGGCCCCCTCGGTGCCGGCGAGCGCCGCGTCGGCCTTGGCCAGCACGCGGTCGGCGCGCTCCCCGACCTGCTCCGGGGTCTCGCCCGGGTGGTCCGGCGGCCCCGGCACGACGCCGTCGGTGAACAGGAACCAGCCGGGCCGGCTCCGCTGGATGTCCACGGTGGTCACACCCTCGTAGCCGCCGTAGTCCCACTCGCGCAGGTCGGCGTCGACCCGCGCGTCCGGGACACCGATGAGCCGGGCGGTCTCCCGGGCGCGCTGAAGGGGGCTGACGAACGCCGCCCCGATCCGCTGCGAGCGGATCAGCGGGACCAGCCGGCGCGCCTCCTCCCGCCCGTGCTCGGTGAGGGGCACGTCGGTCCGGCCCGTGTGCCGCCCGGACCGCGACCACTCGGTCTCACCGTGCCGCACGAGAAAGAGGTCACCCATGACGGCACGGTGGCACAGGGCGCCCGCCGCCCGCAGGACGGACTGCGCCAGACGGCCGGTCGGCCGGGGCGGCGGCCTCGCCTCAGGACCCGGCCGGGGCGCGGCGCGGCACCGCCATGTCGAGGGTCTCCCCGCAGGCGTCGATCGTGGCGGCCTTGCCGTGCGCGTCCGTGACGGGGACGACCGCGCCACGGGTGTCGTGCGGTGCGCGGACCGAGGCCTCGGTCTGCCGCACGCACCAGCTGTCGTCCGCGCCCTTCGTGCCACGGCGCGTGTAGTCGAGGTCCACGGTCACGAAGGCCCCGCCGGCCAGGACGAGCGGGGCCGGGCGGCCCCGCCCGGTGCCCTCGACGCTCTCCGCCTTGCCGTTGTGGATCTCCAGGGCCGGGTAGCCCGCGAACACGCACGGGCCGGGGCCCTTGTTGACGGCGGTGAGCCGCGCGTCGGGCCGGCCGGTCCCCTGCCGCGTGCCGTCCCCCGCGAGCAGGGACAGCGTCCACGTCAGCGAGGCGGTCCGGCAGGGCGGTGCGGTGGCGTCCGGTGCGGCCTTCGTACTGGTGCCGCAGGCCGTCAGCGCCAGGCCGGCCGTGAGCAGGGTGAGGCCGCCGGCGAGGCGGGTGGTCACGCGCATGGTTCCCCCTTGGCGGTACGCGGTGGTGTGGTCAGGTGCCGGGATGGACCAGCGTGTGCTCGGTGCCGAGCGCCTTCGTGCCGGTGTCGGCGTACAGCGTCGTCTCCCCGTCGGACCAGCGCACGACGAGGTCGTTCCCGGTGCCGCCGTGGCGGAGTCCGCCGACCGTCATGGCCTGCGCGTGCCGCCACAGGCCGTTCGGGCCGCGCACCCGCGTCCTGGTGCCGAGCCCCGCCGCCGAGGTGCCGCTGTACGTGTCGAGCGCGCCGTCCGCCCAGCGCACCAGCAGGTCGCCGGTACCCGTACCGTCGAAGTCGCCGCCGGCCAGCACGGCGGCCTTGGTCCAGGTGCCGTTCGCCGCGACGAGCCGGGTGCCGGCGCCGAGGCCACCGGCCCCGACCCCCGGGTACAGCGTGAGCGCGCCGTCGGCCCAGCGGACCAGCAGCCCCGTGCCCCCGTCCGCCCCGAACGCCCCGGAGGTGAACTGGACGGCCTTCTTCCACGCGGAGCCGGGTGGTGCCAGGCGGATCTCCCGGCCCAGGCCGGCGGGGCCGGGCCCCGGGTAGAGGGTGACCTCGCCGTCGGACCAGCGCACCAGCAGTCCGGACCGGGCGCCGCCGGTGAAGGTGCCGCCGGTCAGGGCGCGGGCGTGGGTCCAGGTGGAGTTGGCGCGCCGCAGCCGCTTCTCGGCCAGGAAACCGCCCTTGCCGTCGCCCGGGTACAGGGTGATCCCGCCGTCGGGCCAGACCACGAGCAGATCGCCGTGCCGGTCGCCGGTGTAGTCGCCGGACGCCATGAGCGCGGCCCCGCGCCAGCGTGCGGCGCCGCCCGGCAGCGCGCCCTTGAGCCCGCGGTACGGCGGCAGGTCGGCGGGCGGGGCCTGGTCGGCGACGGCGTCGGCGAGGAGGTTGGCCGCGTCCGCGCCGAACGCGGTGGCGTAGCTGACGTAGTCGGCGTTCGCGTCGTTGCCGCCGCCGTTGTAACCGCCGAGGTCGCCGATGACGTGCCCGGTGCGGGCGTCGTCCGCGTAGTCGGTGATCCACGGGCTGCCGGAGACGCCGCCGTAGTAGCCGCCGCAGGTCATCGACAGCTGGCGGTAGCCGCGCAGCTGTCTGGTCGGGACCGTGCACTTGACGGCGCGTCCGGCGCTGTTGTGCCGGTGCGAGGGGTAGCCCACGACGGTGACGTTCCGGTGGGTGTAGCCGGCCGGCCGGGTGAAGGTCAGGCCGCCGCCCACCGCGTCCTGAAGGGACGCGCCCCGCTGGTTGGCCGAGACCCGGGCGAACGCCGTGTCCAGGTCGGACGCGGTCTTCTTGGTGGTGGCCGAACCACGGTCGGGCACGTACCGGGGGTCGATGAAGATCCGCTGGATGTGGAAGATGCCGTACGGCTGCCGGTCGGGGGCCGCGCCCTTCACGAACTTCGGGACGAAGATGTAGTCGCCGTTCATGTTCAGCGCGCAGTGGGCCGCGGTGAGGACGATGTTCCGCGCCTTGGTGTCGATCACGCTGCCGGTGCAGTGCCAGGTGGTGCCGCGTGGCCCGTCGGCGCCGAAGAACGTCCCCACCAGGCGGGTCCCCTTGAACAGGGTGCCCTGCGGCCGGGCCGCCGCCGCGGTCGCCGCCCCCGGCTCCGGCGGCAGGTGCCGTGCCGCGTCCAGCGGCCGGGCGTCGGCCATGCGCTGTGCGGTCCAGAACGTCGCGGCCTGCCGTGCCTCCCGCCCCGCGACGGGCGCGGACGGCCGCGCCTGTTCCGCGGCCCGGGCGCCGGGCGCCGTGAGGCCGAGTACCACCGCGCTCAGCACGGCGACGGCCGTACGGCGCCTTCCGCGCGTACGGCGTTGTCCGAACCAGAACACCGCTGCTCCCCCTGGTCTGACATCTCCGGCCGGTCCGCCGGAACCGGACCAGGGGGTGCTGCGCCGGTCGGGCGCGCACCGGCAGCCGATGGGCGGCCCGCCCCGCGTCGGACCCCCGGTCGTCGACGGGGGTGATCTTCGCACGGAACGCGCGGCACGGGCCAGGCGCCTACTGCCGGTACCCGCCGAGGAACCTGCCGATCCGGCCGATGGCCGCCTCCAGGTCGTCGGCGTGCGGCAGGGTCAGGATGCGGAAGTGGTCGGGGGAGGGCCAGTTGAAGCCGGTGCCCTGGACCACCTGGATCTTCTCGCGCAGCAGCAGGTCCAGGACGAACTTCTCGTCGTCGTGGATCGGGTGCACCTTGGGGTCGATGCGCGGGAACGCGTACAGCGCGCCCTTGGGTTTGACGCAGGACACGCCCGGGATCTCGTTGAGCCTCTCCCAGGCCACGTTCCGCTGCTCGTACAACCGCCCGCCGGGCGCGGTGAGTTCGCCGATGGACTGGCGCCCGCCGAGCGCGGCCTGGATGGCGTACTGGGCGGGCGCGTTGGCGCACAGGCGCATGGAGGCCAGCATGGTCAGGCCCTCCAGGTAGTCCCTGGCGTGCTGTTTCGGCCCGGTGACCACCAGCCAGCCGGAGCGGAAGCCGGCCACCCGGTAGGTCTTGGACAGGCCGCAGAAGGTGAGGACGACGAGGTCGGGGGCGAGCGCCGCGGCCGAGTGGTGGACGGCGTCGTCGTAGAGGATCTGGTCGTAGATCTCGTCGGCGAACACCATCAGGCCGTGCCGGCGGGCCAGGTCGAGGATGCCCTCGACGACCTCCTTGGGGTAGACCGCGCCGGTCGGGTTGTTCGGGTTGATGATGACCACGGCCTTGGTGCGGTCGGTGATCTTCGACGCCATGTCGGCCAGGTCCGGGTTCCAGTCGGCCTGTTCGTCGCACAGGTAGTGCACGGCCCTGCCGCCGGCCAGTGTGGTGACGGCCGTCCAGAGGGGGAAGTCCGGCGCGGGGATGAGGACTTCGTCGCCGTCCTCGATCAGTGCCTGTACGGCCATGGAGACCAGTTCCGAGACGCCGTTGCCCAGGTAGACGTCGTCCACGTCCACGTCGAGGCCCAGGGTCTGGTAGCGCTGGACGACCGCGCGGCGGGCGGAGAGGACGCCGCGGGAGTCCGTGTAGCCGTGGGCCCGCGGCAGCATCCGGATCATGTCCTGGAGGATCTCCTCCGGCGCCTCGAAGCCGAAGGCCGCGGGATTGCCGGTGTTCAGGCGCAGCACGCTGTGCCCCGCCTCCTCCAGCGCGTCGGCGTGCTCGATCACCGGGCCGCGGATCTCGTAGCACACCTCGCTGAGCTTGTTGGACTGCCGGAACTCCATGCGCCCCTCCGGGAACTCGTGTTGCTTGGTTTTACCAAGCAGGAGCTTGGAAAGTCCAACAACGCGTCTAGACTGCGTCGCATGTCACCTCGCCGAAGCTACGACCAGTACTGCTCCGCAGCCCGCGCCCTCGACGTCGTCGGCGACCGCTGGACCCTGCTGATCGTCCGCGAACTGCTCGCCGGCCCGCGCCGCTACACGGACCTGCACGCGGACCTGCCCGGCGTCAGCACGGACGTACTCGCCTCGCGGCTGAGGGACATGGAACGGGACGGGCTCACCACCAGGCGGCGGCTGCCTCCGCCGGGCGCGGCGTACGTGTACGAACTCACCGCACGGGGATGCCGGTTGCTGCCCGTGCTCCAGGCACTCGGTGCGTGGGGCGAGGAGGAACTGGGGGAGCGCAGGCCCACGGACGCCGTCCGCGCGCACTGGTTCGCCCTGCCGCTGCTGCGGGCGCTGGACGGGGAGGGCCTGGTGGAAGTCCGCCTGGAGGAGGGGGACTTCCACCTCCGCGTCGGCGCGCAGGAGGGCCCGGTGTACGGCGACGGGCCCGCTCCGGGCGAGGCGGACGCGCGGCTGGTGATGGACGCGGCCACCTGCGAGGCCATCGCCCGCGGGGAGACCCGGCTGCCGGACGCGGTGCGCGACGGCCGGGTCACGGTGACCGGGGACGGCACGCTCGCCAAGGCGCTGCGGGAGGCGTGAGGCCCGGCGAACACGAAGGCCCGCCCATCGGGCGGGCCTTCGCGCTTCGGTGGATCACACGTTCGGCGGCACTTGGGACGGCCGCCCGGAACCCCGGGTCAGCACGTACCCCCCGATCCCGGCGAGCGAGGCCAGCACCGCGCCGATCCCGGTCCACACCCACCGGTCGGACCACCAGCCGGACGACCAGCCGTCGTCCGACCCGAAGCTGGAGAGCACGGCACCCTTGGCACCGTCCGCGTCCTTCTGCGACGTGACGGCGATGCCGGGGACGAGCGGCTTGCCGAGCGAGCCGTCCACGGCCGCCGCGCCGCCGATGTCCTTGGAGTCGACGCGCACCTCGGCGCCCATCGGCTTGCCGAGGTCGGCGGCGGCGAGGTCCACCACCGTCAGCCGGACGTAGTACGTGCCCGGCAGCGGGTCGTTGGCCCACGGCTCCGCCCAGCCCCGCACCGTGCGCAGCACACAGGCCAGCTCGACCGAGCCGGCGCCCTGCGCGGCGGTCCGGCTCTGGGCGCCGTACTGGCAGGACTGGCGGCGCCGCAGTCCGTCGTACACGTCGAGCTGCCAGGTCTCGGAGCCGTGCGCGCCGGGGAGTTTCACCGTCGCCTTGACGGTGGGGCGCTGCCCGGTGTCCGCGGGGAAGGACCAGTACAGGTAGTCGCCGGTGGAGCCGGAGGCGGTGGCCTGCTGCCCCTGGTCGATCTCGGTCGCCGTACGGAAGGAGGTGCCCGCCCGGGTGGGCGCGTCACCGTCGGCGGAGGCGCTCGGGGAGGGCGAGGAGTCGGCGGCGGCCGGTCCGGCGGCCAGCCCCAGCGCCAGCAGCGCGGCGCCCAGCACACGTGTGATCCGCATCAGTTCGTCCTCCAGACGGCGACCCGCCAGCGCGACAGCCAGCCCCACAGCAGACCGGCGAGGAAGCCGATCAGCACCAGCGTGCCGAGCAGCCACCAGCCACGGCCGAGACCGAACGCGGCCACGTCGTGGTGACCGGACGGCCCGTCCACGACGTCGACGGTCAGCTCCAGCGGCAGACCGGGAGTCGTCTTCACGCCCGACGCGGCCGAGAAGGAGGTGGTGACCTGGAGGCACACCGTCTCCGCGGGTGCCGCGTCGTCGTCGCCGTCCGGCCGGGGGTAGCGCAGGCCGGTGGAGACGACGTCCGTACGGCCGGTGCCGGCGGCCTCGCCGCGGACGATCTCCCGGCCGTGCACGGTCACCGCCCGCAGCAGCACACCGTAGTCCGGCTGGACGGCCCGGTCGTCCGCCACGCTCACCGAGGCGCGCAGCTCCTGCCCGGGCTCCACGTCCACCTTGTACCAGCGCTGCCGGCCGAACCCGGCGCGGTCGGTGTACAGGCCGGACTTGAGCGCCGGCGCCTGCTCGCACCGGTCCGCGCCCTCGGTGGCCACCGGTGTGACCACGGGGTCGGCCGCCCGGTCCACCAACTCGCCGACGCGGTCGCTCAGTTCCTCCTTGTGCCGCACGTCGGTGTAGGTGCCGCCGGTGGCGTCGGCGATGCAGCTGAGCTGGTCGCGGGTCTTGGCGTCCGGCACCAGGCCGAGGGTGTCGATGGTCAGCCCGATGCCCTTGGCGGCTATCTCCCGGGCCACCTCGCACGGGTCGAGCGGCTGGCAGGTGTCCTCACCGTCACTGATCAGGACGATACGGCGGGTGCCGTCACCGCCGTTCAGGTCGTCCGCCGCCTTCAGCAGCGCGGGCCCGATCGGCGTCCAGCCGGTCGGCGCCAGCGTGGCCACGGCGGTCTTCGCGTCGGTCCGGTTCAGGGGGCCGACGGGGTAGAGCCGCTCGGTGTCCTTGCAGCCCTCCTTGCGGTCGTTGCCGCGGTAGTTGGCGCCGAGGGTACGGATGCCGAGCCGGACCTCTTCGGGGGTCGCGTCCAGCACCTCGTTGAACGCCTGCTTGGCCGCGGCCATCCGGGTGCCGCCGTCGATGTCCCGGGTGCGCATGGAACCGCTGACGTCCAGCACCAGTTCGACCTTCGGAGCGGCCTGGTCCGTCTCGTCGGCGACCGCACCGGCGGGAAAGGCGATCCCGGCCGTCAGGGCGGCGAGCAGAGCACAGACGCCCGCCGCCAGCCGTTGTCTTCTGATCATCGCCGGATCTTATTGATCAGACAGGTCCCGCTCCAAAACGAGCGGACCCGCTGCACCGTCCCCCGGCGCCGGACAGGTGACGGACCACCGCTTCTCCATGGTGCGACGTTCCCCTGGCCGGCCATTTCCCGGCGTTCCCGCGCCGGTTGGTGACGCCGTGGTCGCCGCAGCCCGCGTGTGCCTCGCACCGCGGGAGGCGCGGAGTCCGCCACAGCGCGACCTCCCGGCGGCGCACCGTCCTTCCCCGCGCACGGTGGTGGCCCTGATCGATCCGACTCTGGTCTCAGTGCAACGGGTTCGGCAGGCCGGCCCACTGGTCGCCGGGGGTTCCCGGGGAGAGGCGCATCAGGGTCAGGGCTTTGACGGGCACGGGTGCGTGGCGCAAGGCCGTGACATCCGGGGTCGGCGGGAGGCCGGCCACGGCGGCGGCCAGGGCCGTGCCCAGCGCGGCGGCCGAGCCCGCCGTGCCCGCCAGCGCCCCCGCCACCAGGGAGCCGAACAGCTTGCGGCGCAGGGCGGTGTCGTCGTCCGTGATCAGACGGCCGGTGAGCGCGGGCGGGGTGATGCCGTGCCGGGCCAGGCGGGCCGGGCTGATCCGGATGTCGGCCAGGTCGCGGTAGACCAGGCGCAGCGGGGTGCCGTCGGCCGCCAGGACGACCAGCAGGTTCTGGCCGTGGGCCTCCAGAGCCACGCCGAGGTCCAGCAGCCGCAGGCCCACCGTGAGCGCCAGCCGGGTGAACGCGGCCAGCCAGGCGGGGGAGCCGGGCAGGGGCGTGAGGGCGAGGGCGGCCACCGGCAGGACGCGCTCACCCGGACCGGCGTACACCTCCGGCGACTCCCGCAGCAGCGCGGCCAGGTCGGGGGAGTGGGCCGTCACCGCCCCCAGCGTGCGGGTGATGTGCAGCAGGCCGTCCGTGCGCGCCGCCAGTTCCTCGGCGAACGCGGACAGCGGTGCCGCCGCCCGCACCGAGTACACCGAGATGTCCCGCACCGACGACGTCAGCCGGGCGCTCAGCGCGGTCTTCACCTGCGGTCCGCCGGGCACCGCCAGCGTGCGCAGGGACATCAGCGGATGGGCGGGGCGCCAGACGTCGTACGACCGCCCCAGCACGTGCGCGGCCTGCCAGGGGTGGACCGGCACCAGGATGCGGTCGCCGTCGCGGAGCCCGGCCGGCCAGTCGCCGGACACCAGGCACCCCTCCGCCGGCACCGGTACCGTCCCCAGCTCCACCACCGGCCCGTGCTCGGGGGCGTACGCCAGCTGGTCCGCCACCGAGAACCCCGGCCGGGAACGGCAGTTGGGGTGGTACGGGTGACCGTCGACCACCCGCTGCTCCCACTCCCAGTCCCTCCCCCCGCCGTCCGCCGGCCACTCCTTCGGGTGACCGGCGCCGGCCCGGGACAGCGCGAGCGAGGCCACGCTGTGCGCCAGCTCCGCGGCGAACGCGGCGCCGTGCGGCACCCCGAGCGCGGCCATCAGCCGCGCCGGATCGTCGTACCGCTCCCGGTCCAGCCGTACGGCGGTGACGTAGGCGCGCGTGGCGTACGGATCCGCGTGCGGCCCGCGCAGGGTCCGCCCGTCGGCCAGGCGCAGGGCGAGGCCGTCCGCCCCGGACACCCGGCCGGACAGCCACGGCAGCGGCTCGTGGGCCAGCGCCCGCCACAGCCGGGTCAGCACGGCGGCGCGGGCACCGGGCAGCTCCGCCGCGTACCGGGGCAGCAGCGCGGGCCGGACGACGGCCAGCTCCTCGGCGATCTCGGCGTCGGCGGTCGGGGGACGGTGCACGGTCGGCTCCTCGGGTACACGGGCCACGGCACGATTGTCCGGGACGGCAGCCATACTGATCGTCACCGGCTCCCGCACGGCGCACCCGGTCCGCCCCGGGAACGACCGCGGGCCTCCTGGACGAAGAACGAATGGATCGAGTGGACCTCACACCCCCCAACGGCGCGGTCGGCCGCCGTGCCGACGCGTACGCGACCGCGCCGCTGCTCAACTGCCTGCTGCGGGAGGTCGCCGAACCGCTGACGGACGGCGGGGACGGCCGGGTCCACCGGCTGCCGGACGGCCGGCTGCTGCGGGTGCGCCCCGGCCGGCGCCCCGCCGACCCCGAGCTGTACACGGCCGGGGCGTGGCGCCGCATCGGCCACTCGGAGCTGGTCAAGCTGGTCGCCGAGGAGCTGCGCCGGCACACCGGGCTGCCCGGCGGAGACCTGCCCGCCGAGATGATCGACAGCCGGGACGCGATCGCCGCCCTGCTCACCGCCCGCGCCCGGGCCACGGCGCCCGAGGACGCGTACCTGCGCTCCGAGCAGTCCCTGCTCACCGGGCACCCCCACCACCCGGCCCCCAAGGCGCGCGGTGGCGGGCCCGTCGCGTCCTGGCTGCCGTACGCCCCCGAGGCGCACGCCCGGTTCCCGCTGACGCTGCTCGGCGTCCGCGAGGACCAGGTGGCCGAGGAGGGCGACACCCGGGCCCTGGACGCCCTCGGCACCGCCCCGCCCGGCTACCGGCTGCTGCCCGCCCATCCCTGGCAGCTCGAACTCGTCGCCCGCGATCTCGCGCCCGCCTTCGCCGACGGCCGGCTGCTGCGGCTGGGCACGACCCCGTTCGACACCTGGCCCACGGCCGCCGTCCGCACGGTGTACGAGCCGCGCCGCGACCTGTTCGTGAAGTTCAGCCTGGACGTCCGCATCACCAACGACATCCGCCGGCTGTGGCGCCACGACCTGCGCGGACTGCGCCGCACCGACACCGCGGCCGCGCACGCCTTCGCGGCGATGGGCCCGCCCGCGGCCTGGCTGAGCGACCGCGGCTACCGCACCGCCGCGTTCGCCTTCGAGGAACTGGCCGTCCTGGTCCGCGACGGGTTCCGCGGCCATCTGCTGCCGGGCGCCACCCCCCTGCTCGCGGCGGGTCTAGCCGAGGGCTTCGACGGCAGCCCGCTCGCCGCCGCCACCGACCCGGCGGGCTGGTGGGAGGCGTACCTGCGGCAGGTCGTGCCGCCCGCCCTGACCGCGTTCGGCGATCACGGGGTGGTCCTGGAGGCCCATCTGCAGAACACCCTGGTCGCCGTGGACGCCGCCGGCACGCCCGTGCAGGCCCTGTTCCGGGACGCGGAGGGCGCCAAGCTGCTGCCGGACGTGACCCGGGCCGCCGGCTGGGAGCGGCTGGTGTACTGCCTGGTCGTCAACCACCTCACCGAGATCGCCGGCGCCCTCACCGAGCACCACCCCGGTCTCGATCCCTGGCCCGCCGCCCGCCGGGAACTCGCCCGCCACGACCTCCCCGAGATCCCCGCCCTGCTCGACGCCCCCACCCTGCCGGGCAAGACCAACCTGCTCCTGCGCTGGACCGGCGCGGACGGCGCGGACGCCCGCTACCTGCCGCTGCCGAACCCGCTGGCCGGCGCCTGACCTGCCGTAGTCTGGCCGGTGTGCTGCGCGATGTGACTGCCGTTCGATACGTGACCCCGCTCCACTCCGGCGGCTCCGTGCCCGGGGTCGTGGAGGCGGACGACGACGGCACCTACGTCGTGAAGTTCACGGGCTCGGCGCAGGGGCACAAGGCGCTGGTCGCCGAGATCATCGTCGGGGAACTCGCCCGCGCGCTCGGCCTGCGCTTCCCCGAGCTGGTCCTCGTGCACTTCGACCCGGCCGTCGCCGCCGCCGAGCCGCACCAGGAGGTGCGCGAGCTGCACAACGCCAGCGCGGGAGTCAACCTCGGCATGGACTATCTGCCGGGCGCCCGGGACCTCACCCCCGAGATCGCCCGGACGTTCCCGGTGGACCCGCTGGAGGCCGGCCGGATCGTCTGGCTGGACGCGCTGACCGTGAACGTCGACCGCACGGTCCACAGCTCCAACCTGATGGTCTGGCCCACGTTCGGCACCGCGCCCGCGCGCCTGTGGCTGATCGACCACGGCGCCGCCCTCGTCTTCCACCACCGCTGGGACACCACGGACCCGGGCCGGCGGTACGACTTCCGGCACCACGCCCTCGGCCTCTACGGCCCGGACGTGCGCGCCGCCGACGCCGAACTGGCGCCCCGGGTGACGCAGGAGCTGCTGCGCGGGATCGTCGCCGAGGTGCCGGACGCCTGGCTCGCCGAGGACGCCGGGTTCGCCACGCCCGACGACGTCCGGGACGCCTACGTCGGCTATCTCCTGGACCGGGTCCGGCTCTCCCCGCAGTGGCTGCCCACCGACTTCCCGAGCCGTGAGGAGCTGGCGGCCGAGGAGGCCGCCCGCGCGGCGAAGACGCAGGCGGGCCGCCCGGCGTGGCTGAAGCGGGTCCCCGACCTGCACGGGAAGCCGGCGGCGGAACAGGACTGGTCGGTGCACCTCGGATGACCCGCCGGGGGGGGGCGGGGGGGGGGCCCCGGCCCCCCCGCGGGGGCGGGGGCGACGCCGCCCCGGCCGGG
>NZ_JBEYXM010000041.1:0-48236 GCF_040704595.1 Streptomyces sp. NPDC046870 | reverse complement strand
GACAAGTGCCTGGACGTGACCGACAACAACTCCGCCAACGGCACCCGGACACAGATCTGGAGCTGCACCGGCGCCGCCAACCAGAAGTGGAACGCGCCCGCGGCCGGCGGCGGCACCCCCTCGGCGCCGATGGCGGTGGCCCCGTACCTGTACAACGGCTGGGGCAGCCCGCCCAGCCCGACCACCATCACCCAGGCCACGGGCGTCAAGTGGTTCACGCTCGCCTTCGTGCTGAGCAACGGCTACTGCAACCCCCAGTGGGACGGCAGCCGTCCGCTGACCGGCGGAGTGGACCAGCAGACGGTCAACACCGTGCGGGCGAACGGCGGTGACGTCATCCCGTCCTTCGGCGGTTACAGCGGCAACAAGCTGGAGAGTTCCTGCTCCAGCGCCGGCGAGCTCGCCGCCGCCTACCAGAAGGTCATCAACACCTACGGTCTGAAGGCGATCGACATCGACCTGGAGGCCGACGCCTACAGCAACGGCACCGTGCAGCAGCGCACGGTCGACGCGCTGAAGACCGTGAAGGCCAACAACCCCGGCCTGAAGGTGTACATCACCATCGGAACCGGGCAGAGCGGTCCCGACACCAGCCTCATCAACCGGGCTGCCGCCTCCGGGCTGACCGCCGACGCCTGGGCCATCATGCCGTTCGACTTCGGCGGCGCGGGCCAGAACATGGGCAACCTGACCGTGCAGGCGGCCGAGGGGCTGAAGAACGCCCTGAAGAACGCCTACCACTACAGCGACGACCAGGCCTACCGGGACATGGGCATCTCGTCCATGAACGGCATCACCGACCAGAACGAGACCGTCACCGTGGCCGACTTCCGCACCATCCTCGGCTACGCCCAGCAGCACCACCTGGCCCGGCTGACCTTCTGGTCCGCCAACCGGGACCGTCCCTGCACCGGCGGGCCCGCCGACAGCTGCTCCGGCGTCAGCCAGAACGCCTGGGACTACACGCGGGTCTTCGCCGGCTACACCGGCTGACCGCCCCGGCCCCGGAACCGGCTGCGGGCCCCGGCCCGGGCCGGCCCGGGGCCCGAGCGGTGATCTCGCGGGAGGCGCTCGACGCGTTCGCCGCCTCCCGTTCCCACCTGTCCGGCGCCTGCCGCTCAAGCCGATCCCGTCCCGTCCCCGTCCTCGCCCACGCCGACGGGAACACGGCACCCGAGGCGGCGCCCGGACCGGGAAACCCGGTGGAGGAGTCACCCGCGCTGCGCCTAGGGTCGCGGAATGACCACACGGACCTTCCGCATCACCGTCCGCGGCGCCTTCGACGCCCTCACCGACGACCAGCGCGCCGCCCTGCTCGCCGACGCCGCCGAACACGACGTCCTGCGCGCCGCCTTCACCCCCGAGGGCACCCTCACCTACGACATCGCCGCCCGGCCCGCCTTCGCCTTCCGCTTCTCCGCGACGGGAGAGAAGGAGGAGGACATCCTCAAGGCGACGGAACGGGCCGAGGAGGAGGCGAAGTCCTGGCTGACGGCGCGCGGCTACGGCTTCAAGCACCTGCGGTCGACCGCGGAGGACCTCTCGCAGGCGCCCCTGGGCAAGCGGCAGCGCCGCGCCGCCCGTGCGAACGGTCTCTGACGTGCGCCATAAACTTGAGTACTCAAAGACCAGGCAAGAGACGCGGAGAGGAACGGGCCGTGGGTGAGGGCCTGGACGCGGCGCTGCGCCTGGTACGGGCCCAGTCGGCGCTCGTACGACGCTTCGACGCCCGGCTCGGCGGCCTGCACGGCGTCAGCCTGGCCGACTTCACCCTGCTGCTGCGGCTGGAGCAGGCGCCCGGCGGCCGGATGCGCCGGGTGGACCTCGCCGAGGCCCTGGGCCTGACCGCCTCGGGGGTGACCCGTGGGCTCGCCCCGCTGGAGCGGATCGGGCTGGTCACCCGGGAGACGGACGCCCGGGACGCGCGCGTGGCCTACGCGGCGCTGACCGGGACGGGCCGGCGCCGGCTGGCGGAGATGCGGACCACGGCGGAGGAGACCGCCGCCGAGGTCTTCGCCGGCCCGGCGTGGCCCGCGGCGGACATCGCCCGCCTCGCGGACCTGCTGACCCGTCTCGGCGGCACCGGCCTGACGGGACGCTGAGTTCGCGCCGCCGTCAGGCCGCGCCGCCCGGTATCCAGCCCTGGCGGCGCAGTACGGCGGACACGTCCGGTGCCCGGTAGTGCTCCCCCTTGAGCACCTTGCCGTCGGCCCGGCGGGCGACCGTCCCGTCCGGGCCTCTCTTGCTCATGTTGGCGCGGTGGATCTCGGCGATCACCTCGTCGAGGTCGATGCCGTGCACCAGGGCCGTGCCGTAGGCCACGTACACCACGTCGGCCAGCTCGTGCGCGAGCCGGTCCAGCGGTCCCTCCACCGCGACTTCGGCGACCTCCGCGGCCTCCTCGGCGAGCAGTTCACCGCGGTGGGCGGCCAGCTCGGGGTCCACCTCGGTCGGCGTGCTGCGGGCGTCGAGACCGAAGGCGCGGTGGAACTCACGGACGAGGCGGGCCGGTGACGTGCTCGTACGGTCGGCGGGCGAAGTGGTCATACGGCGACTGTAACGGCGGCCACCGACAACGCCCTTCGCCGTGCGGCCCCGGCGGCATCCGCTCCGTGGGGCGCGGAGTGGGGACCGGCCCTGGCCAGTGGCGCGCGTCACCTGGCAGGATCGCCGCATGTCCCAGGTGTTCCCCCGGCTCGGCAGGCGCCGGGCGTTGCAGGGCGCGGCCGTCGGTGCCGTCGCCCTCGCGCTGCTGCTGTGGTGGCTGCTGCCCTTGGGCGAGAAGCCGCCGAGCGGGACGATCGTGTTCAGCACCGGTACGTCCCGCGGGGTCTACCAGGAGTACGGCGAGCGGCTGCGCACCGAGCTGGGCAGGGACATGCCGGGCCTGAAGGTGAAGCTGCTCACCAGCGCCGGCTCCCAGGAGAACGTCCAGCGGGTGGCGACCGGCAAGGCCGACTTCACCATCGCGGCGGCCGACGCGGTGGCGGCGTACGAGCTGGGGCACGGCAGCGGCGCCGGCCGGCTGCGCGGGGTGGCCCGGCTCTACGACGACTACGTGCACCTCATCGTGCCCCGCGACTCGGACGTCCGGAGCATCGCCGACCTGCGGCACAAGCGGGTGGCGACCGGACTGCCCGATTCCGGTGTGCGGCTGATAGCCGAGCGGGTGCTGCGGGCCGCCGGTATCGACCCGCGCAAGGACGTCACGCCGGTCTCGGACGGCATCGACACCGGGCCCGCGCGGCTGCGGGACGGGAAGATCGACGCCTTCTTCTGGTCCGGCGGCCTGCCCACGAAGGGGCTGCTCGCGCTGGCACGACAGGGCGGGTTCCGGTTCCTGCCGATCGACGACGGCCTCGTCACCCGGCTGCACGGCCAGGGCGAGGGCGCGCGGTACTACCGGACCACGAACATCCCCGAGTCGGCGTACCCCGATGTGCAGCAGGGGGTGCAGGTTCCGACGATCGCCGTGTCCAACCTGCTGATGACCCGCACGGACGTGGACCCCCGGCTGACCGAGTGGGTGACCCGTACGGTGATCAAGAGCCGGGACGGCATCGGCGCCCATGTCCACTCCGCCCAGCTCGTCGATCTGCGCACCGCCATCTACACCGACCCACTGCCCTTGCAGGAGGGCGCCCGGCGGTACTACCGGTCGGTCAAGCCGTGAGGGCCTCCGGCGAAGCAGTGACCAGAGCGAGCCGGCCGCGGAATCCCGGCCCCGGCCCCGGCCCCGGCACCGGCCCCGGCGGAGCCTAGGAGGCGGTGTCCGCCGCGCCTGTCCCGGTCTCCGCGTGCCGGGGCACACGGACCGTCACCCGTAGCCCCCGCGGCTCGTGGTGGGCGTAGTCGATCGAGCCGCCGCCCGCTCCGAGCAGCGCACGGCTGATGGACAGCCCGAGACCCGAGCCCTTCACGTTCTGGTGCCGGCCGCTGCGCCAGAAACGGTCGCCCACGCGCGCGAGTTCCTCGTCGGTGAGCCCGGGGCCGGTGTCCGTGACGACGACGGTGCTGGTGTCGCCGTCGGCGGCGACGGTGACCTCGACCGTGCCCTCCTCGGGGGTGAACTTCACCGCGTTGTCGATCACCGCGTCCAGGGCGCTGGACAGGGCGATCGGGTCGGCCCAGCCGGTGGTGGGCGGACAGTCGCCGGTCAGCCGGACGCCCTTGGTCCGGGCGGCCGGCGCCCAGGCGGCCACCCGTTCCTCGGCCAGGGCGCCGATGTCGGTCAGCACGAGGTCGGCCTCGGCGTGCTCGGCCAGCGCCAGGTCGAGCAGGTCGTCCAGGACCTGCGCAAGGCGCTTGCCCTCGGTGCGGACCGAGGCGATCTCCTCGTTGCCCTCGGGCAGTTCGAGGGCGAGCAGTTCGATGCGCAGCAGCAGCGCCGCGAGCGGGTTGCGCAGCTGGTGCGAGGCGTCGGCGACGAAGGCGCGCTGCTGCTCCAGCACGGCCTCGACGTTGTCCGCCATCTCGTTGAACGAGCGGGCCAGCCGTCTGAGTTCCGGCGGCCCGCCGGCGACCGCGACCCGGGACTTCAGGCGCCCGGTGGCGATGTCGTGGGTGGTGGCGTCCAGGACCCGGACCGGCCTGAGCACCCAGCCGGTCAGCCTGAGCGCGGCGCCGACGGCGAGCAGCATGGCCGCGATCTCGCCGGCCCCGATGAACAGCCAGCCGCGCAGGATCCGCGAACGCAGCTGTCCGGTCGGCGAGTCGGTGACGACGACCGCGACGACGTCCCCGTCCCGGATCACCGGTGAGGCGACGACGAGCCAACCGCGCTGCCAGGGCCACACCTGCCGCGGGTCGTGACTGCGCCGGCTGAGCAGCGCCTCGTCGAACGCCCTGCGGACCTCACCCGTCCGCGGTACGAACCAGTCGCCGGGCGCGTTGGCCATGGCGGAGCCGTTGCGGTAGAAGACACCGGCGCGGATGCCGTAGACGCCGTAGTAGCTCTCCAGTTCGCTGCGCAGGGTCTCCCCGCGCTCGTCCGTGGCGGTGCGGTGGGGTCCGCTGGGCCCGTCGGTGACGAACTGGGCGAGCGCCGCGAAGCGTGCCGTGTCGTCTATCCGGTCGACGACGACCCGCTGCTGCTGCGCGGCGGCCACGCTGCCGGCGAGCGGGATGCCGAGCGCGAGCAGGACGGCCGCCAGCAGGACGATGAGCAGCGGGAGGAGGCGTGTGCGCACCCGTCCCCGCTAGGCGGCCGGGGCGACGAGCCGGTAGCCGACGCCGCGTACGGTCTCGATCAGCGCGGGCATCCGCAGCTTGGAGCGCAGGGAGGCGACGTGCACCTCCAGGGTGCGGCCGGTCCCCTCCCAGCTGGTGCGCCAGACCTCGCTGATGATCTGTTCGCGCCGGAAGACCACGCCGGGCCGCTGGGCGAGCAGGGCGAGCAGGTCGAACTCCTTGCGGGTCAGCTGGACGGCCGAACCGTCCACGCTGACCTGGCGGGTGGGCAGTTCGATCCGGACCGGGCCGAGGAGCAGGGCGCCCTCGCCGTCGGTCCCCGGGTCCTCGTGGACGGTGCGCCGGCTGACCGCGTGGATCCGGGCGAGCAGTTCCCCGGTGTCGTACGGCTTCACGACGTAGTCGTCGGCGCCCAGGTTGAGCCCGTGGATGCGGGAGCGGACGTCGGAGCGCGCGGTGACCATGATCACCGGGGTGCTGGTGCGCTTGCGGATCTTGCCGCAGACCTCGTAGCCGTCCTGGTCGGGCAGGCCGAGGTCGAGCAGGACGACACCGAATCCGTTGCCCTCGGGGACGAGCGCCTGGAGGGCCTCCTCGCCGCTGCGCGCGTGGGTGACCTGGAATCCGTGCTTCGCGAGGACGGCGGACAGCGCCGCGGCGACGTGGTTGTCGTCCTCGACGAGGAGCAGTCTCATCCCGGCCCCCTCCGGTTCAGCGGTCGTACGGTCTCGGTTCGCGTCGAGCGTGTAGATCACGCGCCCCCGCGCGTGCACCATGGCAGTGACGCTGATGGACAAGGACGGCGTCAAGAGGCTTCCGGTTGCCCGTCGCTTCCGTTATCCGGCCGATACGCGCACCGGCGACCAGTGCTACGACATGTGTCCGATTGCTATCGGATCGTGATGCTCAGATCTCCCTCAGATGTGATGACGCAGGTCACAGCCCCTCACTACTGTCCTCGGAAACCGAGGAGGACGGAGCCTGAGAGCGATGACCAATGTATCGGTGGCCAAGGAAGATGTGGTCACGTCCGACGAACTGGTCGTCCTGAGGAGCGTCAACAAGCACTTCGGCGCGTTGCACGTGCTCCAGGACATCGATCTGACGATCGCCCGCGGTGAGGTCGTCGTGGTCATCGGGCCCTCCGGGTCCGGGAAGTCGACCCTGTGCCGCACCATCAACCGCCTGGAGACGATCGACTCGGGCACGATCACGATCGACGGCAAGCCCCTGCCGCACGAGGGCCGCGAGCTGGCGCGGCTGCGGGCGGACGTGGGCATGGTGTTCCAGTCGTTCAACCTCTTCGCGCACAAGACCGTGCTCGAGAACGTGATGCTGGGTCAGGTCAAGGTCCGCAAGGCCGACAAGAAGCAGGCCGAGGAGAAGGCCCGGGGCCTGCTGGACCGGGTCGGTGTGGGCACGCAGGCCGACAAGTACCCCGCCCAGCTCTCCGGCGGCCAGCAGCAGCGGGTCGCGATCGCGCGGGCGCTGGCCATGGACCCGAAGGTCATGCTGTTCGACGAGCCGACGTCCGCCCTCGACCCCGAGATGATCAACGAGGTCCTGGAGGTCATGCAGCAGCTCGCGCGCGAGGGCATGACCATGATCGTGGTCACCCACGAGATGGGCTTCGCGCGATCGGCCGCGAACCGGGTGGTCTTCATGGCGGACGGCCGGATCGTCGAACAGGCCACGCCCGACCAGTTCTTCAGCAACCCGCGCAGCGACCGGGCCAAGGACTTCCTCTCCAAGATCCTGCACCACTGACGGCACCGCCCGGCCGGCGCTCCCGCCGGCCGCACCGCCGCACGGCCGCCCGGGTCCGCGTCACCCTGCCTCAGGGACTCGTTCCTCACCACTCAGAAGGATGTTCACCATGAAGCTCCGCAAGGTCACCGCCGCCTCGGCCGTCCTCCTCGCCCTCTCCGTGACCGCCACCGCCTGCGGCGGCGACGACAAGAAGGACGACAACGGCTCCTCCGGTGGCGGCAAGAAGATCACCGTCGGCATCAAGTTCGACCAGCCGGGCATCGGCCAGAAGACCCCGCAGGGCTACTCGGGCTTCGACGTCGACGTGGCCACCTATGTCGCCAAGAAGCTCGGTTACGGCGCGGACCAGATCGAGTGGAGGGAGTCGAAGAGCGCGGACCGCGAGACGATGCTGCAGCGCGGTGACGTCCAGTTCATCGCCGCCTCCTACTCGATCACGCCGGAGCGTCAGCAGAAGGTCGACTTCGCCGGCCCGTACCTGCTGGCCCACCAGGACGTGCTGCTGCGCGCGGACGAGTCGAAGATCAAGTCGCCGGCGGACCTGAACAACAAGAACCTGTGCTCGGTGGCCGGCTCGACCTCGGCGCAGAACGTCAAGAAGACGCTGGCCCCGAAGGCGAACCTGCAGACCTACCCGACCTACTCGGCGTGTCTGTCCGGTCTGCAGAGCGGTGCCATCGACGCCCTCACCACGGACGACTCGATCCTCGCCGGTTACGCCTCCCAGTCCCAGTTCAAGGGCAAGTTCAAGCTGGGCGGCTTCAAGATGACCAACGAGAACTACGGCATCGGCGTCAAGAAGGGCAGCGACCTCAAGGCCAAGATCAACAAGGCGCTCGAGGAGATGGTCTCCGACGGTTCCTGGGAGGCTGCCGTGAAGAAGAACTTCGGCCCGGCCAACTACAAGAACGAGCCCGCCCCGAAGATCGGCGACATCAAGAGCTGAGGCAATGCCCGCCGGTGCGCCGCCCCTGACGGCGGCGCACCGGGGCATCCCTACACGCGGAAGCGCGGGAGATCGTGTTCGACTTTCTAGGACGTTACGACGTACTGGGCGCCTTCTGGACGACCGTGCAGCTCACCTTGCTGTCCGCCGTCGGCTCCCTGGTCTGGGGCACCCTGCTGGCCGGTATGCGGGTGGGCCCGGTGCCGCTGATGCGCGGCTTCGGCACCGCCTACGTGAACATCGTGCGGAACATCCCGCTGACGGTGATCATCCTCTTCTCCTCACTCGGCCTCAGTCAGACGCTGGGTATCACCCTCGGTGCGCACGACTTCAAGGTCCAGGGCTTCCGGCTGGCCGTGCTCGGTCTGATCCTCTACACCTCGGCCTTCGTCTGTGAGGCGATCCGCTCCGGCATCAACACCGTGCCGGTCGGCCAGGCCGAGGCCGCGCGTGCCATCGGTCTGAGCTTCACCCAGGTGCTGGGCCTGATCGTGCTGCCGCAGGCGTTCCGCGCCGCCATCGGTCCGCTGACCAACGTGCTGATCGCGCTGACGAAGAACACGACGGTGGCCGCGGCGATCGGTGTGGCGGAGGCCGCGTTCCTGATGAAGGAAATGATCGAGAACGAGGCGCAGCTGCTGGTGATCTCGGCAGTCATCGCCTTCGGGTTCGTGTGCCTGACCCTGCCGACCGGGCTGATCCTCGGCTGGGTGGGCAAGAAGATGGCGGTGAAGCGATGACCTCCGTTCTGTACGACGCCCAGGGGCCCCGCGCCAAGCGGCGCAACGTCCTGTACACGGCCGTCTTCCTGGTGGTCCTCGCGGCCGTCGTGTGGTGGGTGTACAAGGCCCTCGACGACAAGGGCCAGCTGGCCTGGGCCCTGTGGAAGCCCTTCTTCAGCGGCACCGAGGCCTACTCGACGTACATCTGGCCCGGCCTCCAGAACACCCTGAAGGCAGCAGCCCTGGCCATGGTCATCGCGCTTCCGCTGGGTGCGGCCCTGGGCATGGCCCGACTCTCGGACCATGTGTGGGTGCGCGTCCCGGCCGCGGTCGTGGTCGAGTTCTTCCGCGCGATCCCGGTGCTGGTCCTGATGATCTTCGGGCTCGCGCTCTTCGCCCAGTACACCGACGTCAGTTCGGACGACCGTCCGTTCTACGCGGTCGTCACCGGCCTGGTGCTGTACAACGCGTCGGTGCTCGCCGAGATCGTCCGCGCGGGCATCCTCGCCCTGCCCAAGGGCCAGTCCGAGGCGGCCATGGCCATCGGCCTGCGCAAGAACCAGGTGATGCGGCTCATCCTGCTGCCGCAGGCGGTCACCACCATGCTCCCGGCGATCGTCAGCCAGCTCGTGGTCATCGTGAAGGACACCGCGCTCGGCGGTGCGGTGCTCACCTTCCCGGAACTGCTGGCCTCGGCCAACACGATGGCCGGCTACTACGGCAACACCATCGCCTCCCTGGCCGTCGTGGGCGTCATCTTCGTGATCATCAACTTCTCGCTGACCTCGTTCGCGAGCTGGCTCGAGGGCCGGCTGCGGCGCGGCAAGAAGTCGACCGGGGCGGTGCTCGGCACCCAGGACGTCGCGGACATCGCGGGCACGGCGGCCGGCGCCGACCCGGCCGGCAGCGCCGCGGGCGTCGGCGACGTCGACGGCGTCAGGAAATGACACCCAGTCAGGTGGTATGACTCCGTTCGGAGGCAGTGGCATGATCGCCACTGCCTCCGTTCGCTTGACGCAAACTCTGCCAATGGGTTGCATACGTTGTGTGATCGTGCACCCCGCTTCACCTTCCTGTTCACTTGTCTCCGTCAAGGCATCGCCGCGAGCAGGGGGCGCCACACCGTGGACCCGGTGATCATCGTCGGAGCGGGACCCGTCGGGCTCACGCTCGCCCTGGCGCTGGCGCGTCAGCAGGTGCCGTCCATCGTGCTGGACGAGGGCGCCGGCAAGGAGGAGCCCCGTCCGGCGCGCACCGTCGTCCTGCACGAGGACACGGCCGCCCTGCTGGAGCGGCTGACCGGGGCGGCGCTCGCGGAGCACGGTGTGCGCTGGGCCGGCTGGCGGTCCGTCAGGCGCAAGCAGGTGATGAAGGAGATCACCTTCGCCGCGAGCGAACCCGCGCCCCTGCACATCGCCCAGCACGTGCTCACGGGCCTGCTGCGCGGGGCCATCGCGGCCGAGCCCCTGGTGAGGACGTCGGTGGACAGCCGCCTGGACGCGATCGAGCAGGAGCGTTCCGGCGTCACCGCGCGCACCCGTGGCCCCCAGGGCACCTGGTGGCGCGGCAGTTACCTGGTCGGCTGCGACGGCGCCCGCTCGACCGTGCGCAAGCTCCAGGACATCCGCTTCCCTGGCCGTACGGCGGTGGAGCGGCACGCGGTGGCCGCGCTGCGCACGGAATTTCCGTGGGAGGGTCACGCGTTGCTCCATCGGATGCCGCCGTGGCGGTCGTCCGGGCCCTCGGCCGGGGAGGTGACCGCCCGCCCCCTCCCGGACGGCGTGTGGCGCCTGGACTGGCTGCTGCCACCGGGCAAGGACCTGGTCACACCCGAGATCCTGCTGGCCCGGATCCATGAGACCCTCACGGGCTGGACGGGCAGCACCGCACCGGTGTACGAGCTGCTCGACACCGGCGTCCACACGGTGCACCACCGCCTCGCCCGCCGGTGGCGCGCCGGCCGGGTCTTCGTCGCCGGGGACGCGGCCCATCTGCTCGGCGCACTCGGCACCCAGGGGCTCGACGAGGGCCTCAGGGACGCCGACAACCTCGCCTGGAAGCTGGCCACGGCCTGGCACCACGGCCCGCACGAGGCCCTGCTGGACAGCTACCAGACCGAGCGGCGCGCCCAGGTCTCCGCCCGGCTGCGCGCCGCCGACCAGGCCCTGCCGGTACTGCGCGGCGGGGGCGGGCTGCGCCACATCGTCCCGGGCTCGGCCCGCAACCACGACGCGCTGCTCACCGACGGCCACCTGGGCCGCGGTCCGCTGGGCGGGTCCGGCACGTACGCCGACTCACCGCTCGCACCCCGGCGCCTGGAAGGGGAGATCCCGGTCGGCACCCCGCCCGGCGCGCCGGTCACCGACGTCCGGGTCACGGCGGAGGACGGGTCCTTCGTCCAGTTGCGCGACCGGCTCGGCCGCGGCGCGCTGCTCGTCGTGCTCATCGCGCCCGGCACGGGTGTCTGGGACCGCAGGCACTGGATGTCCGCCGGGGTGATGCCCCGGCTCGCGGCGGCCGTGACCGCGCTGCCGCACCCCGCCGAACTGCTGGTGGCCGAGACCTATCCGGGAGCGCCGGCGCACAGCGTGCTGCTCGTCCGCCCCGACGGCCACCTGGTGTGCGCCCTGAGCGGGGTCCGCCCGGCCGATCTGTACGCGGCGGCCGAGGCCACGGTGGGGGGCGCGGCGCCGGCGCGGGAGACACAGCGACAGCAGGAAGAGAGGGAGAGGGAGGGGGACGGGCAGAAGGAGAAGAAGGCGGCGGAGGCCGGCTCGGGCGCACGCTGACGCCAGGCCCGCCCGTACACCGGCCGCGGCCGCCGGTGTACGGCTCCCGGGTGGCGACCGTGCTCCGCGGCGGGCTCCCGTACGCGCCCGCCGCACCCCTCGCACCCCCGTCCACAAGGTGACACCCGGTTGACCGCGATGCGGCGGCAGTGCTGTACTCCGGATCGTGACCGACACCTGTGTGCGCCTGTGGCGGAGGGTCCATATGGACCTCGTCCGCTATGCGGGCTGCGTGTGTCGCCCGTCCTGCTGAATTCGCATCCCTCTTTTTCCGGGCGCCGTCGCGCGCCCGTTCCGCGAACGCTCCTCAGGACGGTGCACGTGTCTGTCCCCTCCCCCACCCCTTCCCTGCCCGCGTCCCCCGCCACCGGACCCGCGCCCACCCAGGCGGAACTCCTGGACTTCGTCCGGCGTACGGCGGCCGACACCGAGCTGATCGCCTCGCTGCCGCTCGACCCCGAGGGCCGCACCTGGGTACGGCTCCAGGGCCCCGGCGGCAGTGAGGCCTGGCTCATCGGCTGGCCTCCCGGTACCGGCACCGGCTGGCACGACCACGCCGACTCGGTCGGCGCCTTCCTCACCGCTTCGGGCGAACTGACCGAGAACTCCCTCGCCGCCCGGCTGCCCACCGACGGCTGGAAGACCCTGGAGCTCACCGAGGGGGTGGACCGCGTACGCCGGCTGCCCGCCGGACAGGGCCGCGCCTTCGGCCGCCACCATGTGCACGAGGTGCTCAACGAGTCCCGCGAGCGACACGCGATCTCCGTCCACGCCTACTACCCGCCGCTGCCCCGGATCCGCCGTTACAGTCGCACGGGCCAGGTGCTGCGCCTGGAGCAGGTCGAACGCCCGGAGGACTGGCAGTGAGCGGCACGATCGAGCAGCCGGGGACCGCCGGGGTGGCGTCGGAGCGCCCACTGGGCATCGACGAGTGGCTGGAGCGCGTGCGTGCCGGCTACCGCCGCGTCGAGGCGCGGGAGGCGTACGAGGCGGCGCAGTCCGGCGACGCTCTCCTGGTCGACATCCGGTACGCCGCCCTGCGCGACCGGGACGGGCTCATCCCGGGCGCCGTCGTGGTCGAGCGCAACGAACTGGAGTGGCGACTCGACCCCCAGGGCAGCCACCGCCTCCCGGAGGCCACCGGCCACGACCTGCGGGTCGTGGTGATCTGCAACGAGGGCTACGCCTCCAGCCTCGCCGCCGCCTCCCTCCACCAGCTGGGCCTGCACCGCGCGACGGACCTGGTGGGCGGCTTCCAGGCGTGGCGCGCGGAGGGCCTGCCGGTGAACCCGGCGACAGCCTGACCGGCACGGGGCACCCTGGCCGGCACGGGGCACCGTGACCGGGTCGGGGCGCCCTGCGTGGGGCTGGACGCCCTGACCGGGAGTGGGTGCCGTGGCCGGGGCCGGCGCCCTGGCCTTACCGGCGCCTTGCGGGACCTTGACGCCCCGGTCGGGGCTCGGCGCCCTGCCCGCAACCGGCTTCTGACCGGACCGGGAGCCCCGGCCGGCACCGACCGGAAACCCGCTCGCACCAGGGGCCGGTCCTACTCCTTCGCCGTGGCCACGGTCACCGCCCGCACCCTGAGCGCCGCGCGTCCCGGTACGGCGCTGGCGGCGAGCGCGAGGAGACCGGCGACCGCGACGACGCCGAGGTAGAGCAGCGGGGTGACCGTCGGTGCGGCCCGGCCCGTCATGCCGACGCTGAACGCGGTGAGCACGGCCAGGGCGATACCGCTGCCGACCGATGTGGCGAGGAGCAGGACGGACAGTGCCTCGGTACGCAGCATGCGCAGGACCTGGCGGCGGGTCGCGCCGGCGAGGCGGAGCAGTGCGAACTCCCGGACACGCTCGGCGACCGACATCGCGAGCGTGTTCACGACGGCGATGGCGGTGAAGGCCAGGACGAGACCCATGGCCAGATAGTTGACCTCGGCGTTCGCCTGCTGCCGATCGGCCTGGAGCGCGTCGGCGGCGGCCGGCGAAAGAATCCTCACGCCCGGGAACTCACGGAGCGTAGTCGCGAGTTGTGTCTGTGTACGGGTCGTGCGGACGAGGACGGAGGAGGCGAGCGGATTGTCCACGTGGTGGGCCACGAGGTCGTGGGCGAGGGTCAGGTCGCCGAAGCCGAGACCCCGGGCGTAGACGGCGGCGACGGTCAGCGTGGCGGGCGTGCCGTCGCCGAGCGTGAGTTTCAGCGTGCTTCCCGGCGTCAGATGCTGCTGGCCGGCGGCCAGTTCGCTGACGGCTACGGTGCCGGGGCCGAGCCGGTCCAGGGAGCCGGCGGTCACCTTCGGATCCCAGGTGCGGGTCAGACCCGCCGGGGTGACGCCCTGTGCGGGGTACTTGTCGAGGCCGACGCGGACTGTCGTGCGGACCACCTCGGTGACGGTGTCGTGCCGCGCGCGTAGTCGCTCGGCGGCCTCGCCGGGAACACCGGGCCCCTGGGCGGCGACGACCCAGTCGGCCCGGACGCCCTCGCGGACCTGGGTGCGGGCGGCGTCGCCGAGGGTGGCCTGGACGAACAGGACGGTGCAGGTCATGCCGACGAGCAGGGTGAGGGGGGTGACGACGGAGGCCATGCGGGCGGCGTTGCCGCGCAGGTTGGCGGTGGCGAGTCTGCCACCGTGACCGGTGAGCCGGAGCGGGCCGGCCAGCAGCAGCGCGGCGGCCTTGACCAGGAGGGGACCGAGCAGGGCGACGGAGGCGGACAGGACGACGACGGCGAGGAAGGTCACGGGAGTCGAGGCGGGCTCGGTGCGCAGGGAGGTGAGGACGACGACGAGGACGACTCCGCCGGCGAGGAGCAACACTCCGGCGGCGATGCGGCCCCAGGCCGGCCGGGTGCGCTCGGTCCTGGCTTCGGCCAGAGCCTCGGCCGGGCGGATCCGGGCGATCCTCCGGGAGGCGATCCGGGCCGCCGCCCAGGCTCCGAGGAGGGTGGCGGCGAGAGCGGCGAGCGGCGGGAAGACGCTGACGGTGTGGTCGAGCGTGTCGGGTACGGCGCCGAGGGCGACGAACCTCGCGTGCAACCAGCCGCCGAGCGGCAGCCCGAGCAGGGAGCCGGCCGTGCCCGCCGCCACGCCGACGATCAGCGCCTCCCTGCCGAGCAGCTTGCGGATCTGCCCGGAGGTGGCGGCGATGGCCCGCAGCAGGGCGAGTTCGCGGTGGCGCTGCTGGACGGTGAGCGCGAAGGTGCCGACCACCACGAGCACCGCCACCAGCAGCGAGGTGCCGCCCATGGCCCCGCCCATGCTGACCAGCCGGGTACGGGCCGCAGCCGCGTCGAGGAACTCCACGGGCCCGCGGGCGTTACCGGTGCTGACCTGTGCCGTGGTGCCGTGCAGCGCCCGCGCCACGCTTCCGCGCACCCGCTCGGGGTCCGCCCCCTTGGCCGGCAGTACACCGAACGCGGTGACCTGTCCGGGGTGGGCGGCCAGTCTGCGGGCCTCCCCGGCGGAGAAGAACAGGGACGTCTGGTGGCGTACGGCGGTGGCCGGGGTGGCGATACCGGTGATCCGGTAGGTGCGCGGGGCCTGGGTGGACTGCACGGTGAGCCGGTCGCCGGGTCGGAGCCGGTTCCGTGCGGCGAGGTCGCCGTCGATGACGACGTCACCGGCGGCCTGAGGGGCACCGCCCGCTGTCAGCCGGTACGGGGTCAGCACGGCCGAGTCCCAGGCATGGCCGTAGGCGGTACGGCCACCGGTGCCGGCCGGGGTCAACGGCTGGGCGGGGAAGGTCAGTTCGGGGACGATCCGGGCCACGCCGGGGGTGTGGACGAGGGTGCCGCGCAGGCGTTCGGGCAGCCAGGCGCGCTCGGCGATGGGTTTCGCCTTGTGCTTGACCTTGGTCTTGCCCTTCTTGTGCTTGACGGTGGTCCGGTGCACGTACTGGTCGGCGGAGACCACGACGGGAGCGGCGGAGTAGCGCTCGGTCCGGATGGTGCCGCGCAGGCCGGTGTCCAGCAGGGTGCCGCACGCGGTGATCAGAGCGGCCGCGCACAGCAGGGCGAGGAACGCGCCGAGGAAGCCCGCCTTGCGGGCGCGGACCGACTGCAGGGCGTAACGCAGCATCATGGGACGGGCTCTCTTCTGTTGTACGCATCGGTTGAGTCGTGCGCTGGGCGTGCGTACAGACTCGCCGGTGCGGGGTGGGAGAGCACTGCGGTGGCCCGGCGTCTTGGGACGGGGGCCATCCCTACCGTCCGCGGCGGGGGTCGGCCCCACCCCGGGCGCCCGTCATGCGCCTCCGGTCAGACCGTCGGCCTCCGTCCCGGGCGGCCGTCGCACCCCTCGTCCAGGGAGAGCCCGCGCACCGCCCCGTCTCCGCGAAGCAGCCGGCAGCCGCCGACGAGCGGCCGCAGCCCACGCGCCGAGGCCCGTCAGAGGTCCCCGTCCCCGAGGAACTCCGTGTCCTCGCCCTCTTCCTCCAAGGCCTGGCGGACGACCCTGAGGGCCATGCCCTCCGGGTAGCCCTTGCGGGCCAGCATGCCCGCGAGCCGGCGGAGCCGCTTGTCCCGTTCGAGGCCACGGGTGGCCCGCAGTTTGCGGGCGACGAGTTCGCGGGCGGTCTCCTCCTCCTGCTCGGAGTCGAGCCGGCCGACGGCGTCCTCGATCACTGCCGAGTCGACCCCCTTGGTGCGCAGTTCCCGGGCGAGTGCGCGGCGGGCGAGCCCCCGGCCATGATGCCGGGACTCCACCCAGGCGTCCGCGAAGGCACCGTCGTCGATGAGCCCGACCTCCTCGAACCGCGACAGCACCTGCTCGGCCGCGTCCTCGGGGATCTCCCGCTTGCGCAGGGCGTCCGCGAGCTGCTTGCGGGTGCGCGGGGTCCCGGTGAGCAGGCGCAGGCAGATCGCCCGGGCCCGCTCGACCGGGTCCCCTGAAGACTCCCCCCGCTCGTCCCTCGCCGAGGAAGGGGCGCCTTCGTCCTCACCGGGTCCGGACGCGTCGCCGAACCCGCGCCGCCGGCCACGCCCCCGGCGACCGCTGCGCGCTCCGCCGGACCGCCCAAACCCACGACCGCCGAGCGAACCGCCCCCGTACGGCTCGCCGCCCTCGTCTCCCAGGCCCGCGGCACCCTCACCGTCGTAGCCGCCGGTCCCGGGATATGCGTCAGGTCCGCCGTACGCACCGCCGAACGCGTCGTTCCGGTGTCCGGCGTCGCCCTCCGGGGCGGAGTCCGGGTGGCCACCGGTGCCCCTCCCCCGTGGGGCGCCGGCGGCGTACTCGTACTCGGCCCAGTCGGTTCGTCGTGTCACGGGTCAGCTCTTGGCTGCGGCGGCCTTGGGCTTGGTGGCCTTGGCGGCTGCCGGGGCGGGGACCGACTTGGCGGAGTCGTCGGCCGCTGCGGTGACCGCGGCGTCGGCGCCCGGCTCGGCGGCGGGCTCCTCCGGCCGGACTCCCACGCCCAGCTTCTCCTTGATCTTCTTCTCGATCTCGTTGGCCAGGTCGGGGTTGTCCTTCAGGAAGTTGCGCGCGTTCTCCTTGCCCTGGCCGAGCTGGTCGCCCTCGTACGTGTACCAGGCACCGGCCTTGCGCACGAAGCCGTGCTCCACGCCCATGTCGATCAGACCGCCCTCGCGGCTGATGCCCTGGCCGTAGAGGATGTCGAACTCGGCCTGCTTGAAGGGCGGCGCGACCTTGTTCTTGACGACCTTGCAGCGCGTGCGGTTGCCGACCGCCTCCGTGCCGTCCTTCAGGGTCTCGATGCGGCGGATGTCGATACGCACCGAGGCGTAGAACTTCAGCGCCCGGCCACCGGTCGTGGTCTCCGGCGAGCCGAACATCACGCCGATCTTCTCGCGGAGCTGGTTGATGAAGATCGCGGTGGTCTTGGACTGGTTGAGCGCGCTGGTGATCTTCCGCAGGGCCTGGCTCATCAGGCGGGCCTGCAGACCCACGTGGCTGTCGCCCATCTCGCCCTCGATCTCCGCGCGCGGGACGAGCGCGGCGACGGAGTCGATGACGATGAGGTCCAGGGCACCGGAGCGGACCAGCATGTCCACGATCTCCAGGGCCTGCTCGCCGTTGTCCGGCTGGGACAGGATGAGGTTGTCGATGTCGACGCCGAGCTTGCGCGCGTACTCGGGGTCGAGGGCGTGCTCGGCGTCCACGAAGGCGACCTGGCCGCCGGCCTTCTGTGCGTTCGCCACGGCGTGCAGGGTCAGGGTCGTCTTACCGGAGGACTCCGGTCCGTAGATCTCCACGACACGGCCGCGCGGCAGGCCGCCGACGCCGAGGGCGACGTCGAGGGCGGTCGACCCGGTCGGGATGACCTCGATGGGCTCCTTCGACCGCTCGCCCATGCGCATGACCGCGCCCTTGCCGAATTGTCGTTCAATCTGCGCGAGCGCGGCGTCGAGCGCCTTCTCGCGGTCGGTTCCTGCCATGGGTTCCACCCGGTTTGCTTGAGTCGATCGCTTCACGTCAAAGACGCTAACGCCTGCCACTGACAATGCGCCCCGACGCAGGCCCAGCCTGTGGATAACCGAGGGACATCTACCCCCGGAACGGGACGAAATCCCCAACCGAAAGCCTCGCCTGAGCCTCCATAAGAATGGATGTTCGATTTTCGTGTCAAGCGCGCCACCAGCTCCTGCCGGGACCCCCGTAGGCTGGGCGGGGATGAACGACGACGACGGGACGCGGGCCCTGCTGCACGCCCTGGACCGGCTGCCCGCACCGCGCCACCTGGAACACCCCGACGGCTTCGACCACGCCGGGGCGCGGCTCCGGGCGACGGGGCTGCGGGACCGGCTCTCCCACGACTTCGGCCGGCCCTGCCGGCTCGACGAGGGCGTCCAGGACGCGAGCTTCTCCTTCTGCCTTGACATCCCGGCCGAGGCGACCGGGGCCGGGACGCCCCTCGGCGTGCGGCTGAGCAACTACGGCGATCTGGCGGTGGTCACGACGTCGGCGCCCGACGGCCACGGCGACCTGGACGACGCCGTGCGCGACGGAGCGCTCTCGGAGACGGACCGCGACCGGATCACGGCCGCCCTGGCCGACCTGGGCTACCGGCTCGTCGCCCCTCGGCTGCTCCACCGGCCGTACGACGGTGTGACCTGGCTCGCCGACGAGAACCACGCGACCTGGTGGACCCGGTTCTTCGACCACCTGTGACACGCGCGGGCCTGCTCCCGGCGGCGTACCACGGGTGCCTCCGGCAGGACGACGACCGCGCGGGCCGTGCCCGGAAGCCTTGGTCCCATGAAGAACGCGCGCGCCGCCGTCGACCGCCTCTGTCACACGACGGGGCTGCTCCTCGTCCTGTCCGGTCTCGCCCACCTGCTGGTGTTCGCGGTCGACGGCGGCCCCTGGGACGGTCCCGTCTCCTGGCGCAAGCCCGTCACGTTCGGGCTCTCGTTCGGGGTGACGCTGATCGCGGTCACATGGGTCACGTCATACCTGCGGACCGGTGACCGGCTGCGTTCCGTACTGCTGCTGGTCTTCGCCGCCGACTGCGTGGTGGAGGTGGGCGGGATCACCCTCCAGGCGTGGCGCCGGGTGCCCTCGCACCTGAACAGGGAGACCCCTTTCGACACGGCGGTGTCCCTGACGCTCGCGGTGGGCGGCGGTGTCCTGGTGGTCCTGCTCACCGTCTTCGCCGTCGCGTCCTTCCGGCGCCGGCCGACGGGCCCCGCCGGCATGCCCCTGGCCGTGCGTTCCGGTTTCGCGCTCCTGCTGGTCGCGCTGGCCTCCGGCGCGGCGATGATCGCGCGCGGGGTCGTCCTGACCCGGACCGGCCACCAGGAGGCGGCCTATCGCTCGACGGCCCCGCTCAAGCCGCTGCACGGCGTGAGCCTGCACGCGGTCCTCGTCCTGCCCCTGCTGGCCCGGCTGCTGGCCCGCACGCCGTGGGACGAGCGGACGCGCCGGCGGATCGTGGCCGTGGCGGTGGGCGGCTACACGGCGGTCGTCGCCGTGGCCGCCGGGTGGGCGGTCCTGACGTACTGAGGCGGCGCCGTCGGGCGCGGGCGGGTTACGGCCGCTGTGCCCCGTCGGGGCGCCGGCCGGCCCAGAGCCGACGCGCGCGCGTGAGCATCCCGGGGCCGCCCGCGCCGCTGCCGCGGCGGCCGTGCACCCGGGGGTCGTCGGTGACGGCGTACCGCTTCACGTACGCCCCCAGGAACGCCTGGAGCGTGGCCACCGCCGGGATGGCGATCAGCGCGCCGACCGCGCCCAGCAGCGCGGTGCCCGCGACGACCGAGCCGAAGGCGACGGCCGGGTGGATGTCGACCGTCTTGGCGGTCAGCTTCGGCTGGAGCATGTAGTTCTCGAACTGCTGGTAGATCACGACGAAGATCAGCACCCAGAGCGCGTACCAGGGGTTGACGGTGAACGCGATCAGCATCGGCAGCGCGCCCGCGAGGTACGTTCCGATGGTGGGGATGAACTGCGAGACCAGGCCCACCCAGACGCCGAGCACGGGCGCGTACGGCACGCCGAGGGCCTCCAGCAGGATGTAGTGGGCGATGCCGGAGACGAGTGCCATGAGGCCGCGGGAGTACAGATAGCCGCCCGTCTTGTCGACGGCGATCTCCCAGGCGCGCAGCACCTCGGCCTGGCGTGCGGGCGGCAGGACGGAGCACAGGGCGCGGCGCAGCCGGGGGCCGTCGGCGGCGAAGTAGAAGGAGAACAGCGCGACCGTCAGCAGCTGGAAGAGCCCGCCGAGCACCTGGGCGGAGACGTCCAGGACTCCGGCCGCGCTGTTCTGCACGTACTTGCGCAGCCAGTCGGAGTGGAGGAGGCCCTCCTGGACGTCCACCCGTCTGAGGTCGGTGTGGAAGGTCAGGTTGATCCAGTGGATGAGCGAGTCGAGGTAGCCGGGGAAGCCCTCGATCATCTTGATGATCTGGCCGGCCAGCATGGACCCGAGCAGGGTGACGAACCCGGCGGCGAAGACGGTCAGGCCGAGGAAGACCAGGAAGGTCGCGAGCCCCCTGCGCATGCCCCGGGCCGCCATCCGGCTCACCGCGGGCTCTATCGCGAGGGCCAGGAAGAACGCGATCAATATGTTGATCAGAAGCCCGGTCAGCTGGTGGAAGGCCCAGCTGCCCAGCTGGAACGCGGCGACCAGCGCGAGCGCGAGCACCATGGCGCGCGGCAGCCAGCGCGGCATGCGGCCGCCCGGAGCGACGGTGCTGGAGGCGGGGGGCCGGCCGGGCGGGAGCGTATCGGCCGTCGCCGTCTGCCCGCGGGACTGCTCGCCGTCCTCGGGAGTGGGTGCCAGGGGGTCCTCGTTGGGTGCCACGCGCCCAGTCTCGCCCACGTCACCGACAACCGGCGCCCCGCGGCGATCTTCGTGACAGATCAGTGCCGTACTGTCGACTTCTTCACCGGCAATCCCGGCATTTCGATCGGCACGTCAGCGTCTCTCGCCCGGCACGTCCGGCACGACCGTCCCGCCTCAGCGCTTCTCGCCCGGCACGTCCGGCACGACCGTCCCGCCTCAGCGCTTCTCGCCCGGCACGTCCATCACCGCGCAGACCACGCGCCACACGTCCTTGGCCTCCCAGCCGGCGTCCAGCGCCTGGTTCACCGTCCGTCCGCCCAGTTCCGACATCACGTGATCGCGCGCGAAGGTGTCGGCGTACCCCGGACCGAAGTGTTCCGCCATCCGCTGCCAGAAGACCGTCAACCGCATGACTCCAGTATCCCGCCCCTGGGGGTGGGCCCTGCCCGGGAGCGCCTGCCGAGACCGCTTTCCGTCCTACGGTCTGACGCATGGCCGATACAGGAGCTTCCCCACTCCCCTCCACGCCCCCGGCGCGCTCCCCGCTCTTCCGTGCCGAACAGTTCGTATGGCTCACCGCGCGCGTGCTGGAGCAGCACCTCTTCGCGTACCACTTCCTGCGCGGCAGCCCGGAGGCGGTGGAGGCGGCACTGGACGCCTACCGCAACGAGGACGGGGGCTACGGGCACGCGCTGGAGCCCGATCTGCGCGGACCGGTCAGCCAGCCCCTGCACACGGCGCACGCCCTGGGCGTGCTGGACGCCGTCGGGCGGTGCGGCGGCCAGCGGGTGGAGCGCGTGTGCCGTTACCTGACCTCCGTGTCCACCCCGGACGGCGCCCTGCCGGCGATCCACCCCAGCCAGCGCGGGTACCCGACGGCGCCGTTCGTCCCGGTCGTCGACGATCCGCCCAGCGACCTGCTGGCCACCGGGCCGGTGGTCGGGCTGCTGCACCGCAACGAGGTGTGGCACGCCTGGCTGTTCCGGGCCACCGACTACTGCTGGCAGGCGGTCGAGTCCCTGGAGAAGTCCCACCCCTACGAGGTGCGGGCCGCCGTGACCTTCCTGGACTCCGCCCCCGACCGCACGCGCGCGGAGGCCGCCGCCGACCGGCTGGGCCGCCTGGTGCGGGAGCAGCGGCTCGCGGCCCTGGACCCGGACCGCCTCGACGCGTTCCCGGTCGCGTCCGGCTATGCCCCGGGTGAGCACCACTTCCCGCACGACTTCGCCCCGCGCCCGGACTCGCTCGCGCGCGCGTGGTTCACGGACGCGGAGATGGCGCGCTCGCTGGACCACCTGGCCGCCGGGCAGGAGGAGGACGGCGGCTGGCCGGTACGGTGGCGCCGGTGGGCCCCCGCGCCCGCCCTGGAGGCGCGCTCCCTGGTGACGATCGAAGCCCTGCGCACCCTGCGGGCCTACGGCCGCTTCGTGGGCTGACCCCGTCGACGGCCGGGGCCGTCCGTCACACGATGGGCGGCCCGCTCGGCCACCAGCGGCCGATCACGTGCCGGCCGCCTCCGCTGACCCGCCGACGGCGCGTCTCACCCGCCGACGGCCCGCCCGCCGTCGTCACCGCCCCGGCCCCGCCGCCATGACCAGCAGGACGGCGCCCGCGCCACGAGCGCCCGGGCCGCCGCGCCGAGCCGGGTGAGCAGGGCGTCCGGCACCAGCGCCTGCCCGGCGGTGAACGTCTGCTGGGCCAGGAGCGCGGCGAGCGGGGCGGCGAGTCGCCACCGCGTCCAGGCCCCACGTGCAGGTGTCCAGCCACCCCGGCCCACCCCGGGCCCCGCCCCGCCCGCTCGGCCTGCCCGCTCGGCCCGGCCGCCGTCGGAGCCGCCTCGCCCCGCGGGCCTCCGGGCGCCCACCGCCCCTCCGCGGCCCTGGCACTCGGTCCGCGCCTCCCGGCACTCGACGTCACGCGCCCCGTACCCGTCCCGTTTGCCCAGGTCAGGGCGTTTGTCAGTGGGTGGGTGCAGGATGGACGCATGGTCAGCTCCGCACACCGAGCCCTCGACGGCTTCTCCCCCGCGACCCGCGGCTGGTTCACGGGGGCCTTCTCCGCGCCCACCGCGGCCCAGGCGGGCGCGTGGCAGGCCATCCGGGAGGGCTCGGACGTGCTGGTGGTCGCTCCGACCGGCTCCGGCAAGACGCTCGCCGCGTTCCTCGCCGCCCTCGACCAACTCGCCTCCACCCCGCCCCCGGCCGATCCGAAGAAGCGCTGCCGGGTGCTGTACGTCTCCCCGCTGAAAGCCCTCGCGGTCGACGTCGAACGCAATCTGCGCAGCCCGCTGACCGGTATCCGGCAGGAATCCGTGCGGCTGGGCCTGCCCGAGCCGGAGGTCAGGGTCGGCATCCGCTCCGGCGACACCCCGGCCGCCGAGCGCCGCGCCCTGTCCACGCGCCCGCCGGACATCCTGATCACCACCCCCGAGTCGCTGTTCCTCATGCTGACCTCGGCCACGCGCGACGCGCTCACGGGCGTGGAGACGGTGATCCTGGACGAGGTGCACGCGGTCGCGGGCACCAAACGGGGCGCGCACCTGGCGCTCTCCCTGGAGCGGCTGGACGAGCTGCTGCCCAGGCCCGCCCGCCGGATCGGCCTGTCGGCGACCGTGCGCCCGGTGGACGAGGTGGCCCGGTATCTGTCCCCCCGCCGCAAGGTGGAGATCGTCCAGCCCGAGTCCGGCAAGGAGTTCGACCTCTCCGTGGTCGTCCCCGTCGAGGACATGGGCGAGCTGGCGGGCGCCCCGGCCGCCGACGCCTCCGAGGGCGGGGAGCGGCCGTCGATCTGGCCGCACGTGGAGGAGCGGATCGCCGACCTGGTGCAGGCTCACCGGTCCACGATCGTCTTCGCCAACTCGCGCCGTCTGGCGGAGCGGTTGTGCAACCGGCTCAACGAGATCGCGTACGAGCGCGCCACCGGCGAGCCCCTGGACGAGCACCACTCCCCCGCCCAGCTGATGGGCGGCTCCGGCGCGGCCCAGGGCGCGCCGCCGGTGATCGCCCGCGCGCACCACGGCTCGGTCTCCAAGGAGCAGCGTGCCCTCGTCGAGGAGGACCTCAAGGCGGGGCGGCTGCCGGCGGTGGTGGCCACCTCCAGCCTGGAACTCGGCATCGACATGGGCGCCGTGGACCTGGTGGTGCAGGTCGAGTCCCCGCCGTCGGTCGCCTCCGGTCTCCAGCGGGTGGGCCGTGCGGGACACCAGGTCGGTGCCGTCTCCACGGGTGTGGTCTTCCCGAAGTACCGGGGCGACCTGGTCCAGGCCGCCGTGGTCACCGAGCGGATGCGCACGGGCGCGATCGAGTCGCTGAAGGTGCCCGCCAACCCGCTGGACGTGCTCGCGCAGCAGCTGGTCGCCATGACGGCGCTGGACACCTGGCAGTTCGACGACCTGCTCGCCGTGGTCCGCCGGGCGGCCCCGTTCGCCTCGCTGCCCGAGTCGGCGTTCACGGCGACGCTGGACATGCTGGCGGGCCGCTATCCGTCGGACGCGTTCGCGGAGCTGCGCCCGCGCGTCGTGTGGGACCGCGTCACGGGCGACATCACGGGCCGTCCGGGCGCCCAGCGCCTCGCCGTCACCTCCGGCGGCACGATCCCGGACCGCGGCCTGTTCGGCGTGTTCCTCGCCGGTTCCGATCCCAAGAAGGGCGGCGGCCGGGTCGGTGAGCTGGACGAGGAGATGGTCTACGAGTCCCGGGTGGGGGACGTCTTCACGCTGGGCACGAGTTCCTGGCGGATCGAGGACATCACGCGCGACCGCGTCCTCGTCTCGCCGGCGCCGGGCGTGCCGGGCCGGCTGCCCTTCTGGAAGGGCGACCAGCTGGGCCGCCCGCTGGAGCTGGGCCGCGCGGTGGGCGCGTTCCTGCGCGAGGTCGGCTCGCTGCCCAAGGACGACGCCCGGCTGCGGCTGCTGACGGCGGGCCTGGACGCGTGGGCGGCGGACAACGTGCTGTCGTACCTGGACGAGCAGCGCGAGGCCTGCGGTCACGTCCCGGACGACCGCACGATCGTCGTGGAGCGGTTCCGCGACGAGCTGGGCGACTGGCGGGTCGTCGTCCACTCGCCGTTCGGCGCCCAGGTCCACGCTCCCTGGGCCCTCGCCCTCGGCGCCCGCCTGTCCGAGCGGTACGGCATGGACGCCCAGGTCATGCACGCCGACGACGGCATCGTGCTGCGCCTGCCCGACACCGACCTGATGGGCCTGGACCTGCTCGACCAGGAGCCCGTGAAGACCGGCGCCGAGTACGACAGCGAGCAGGCCCCGGTCGGCGCGGCCGACGTCGCCTTCGACAAGGGCGAGGTCGACCAGATCGTCACCGACCAGGTCGGCGGCTCGGCCCTGTTCGCCTCCCGGTTCCGGGAGTGCGCCGCCCGCGCGCTGCTGCTGCCTCGCCGCAATCCGGGCAAGCGCACCCCGCTGTGGCAGCAGCGCCAGCGGGCGGCGCAGCTGCTCCAGGTGGCGAGCGAGTTCGGCTCGTTCCCGATCGTCCTGGAGGCGATCCGCGAATGCCTCCAGGACGTCTTCGACGTGCCCGGGCTGGTCGAGCTGATGGGCGACATCGAGTCCCGCAAGGTGCGCCTGGTCGAGGTGACCACCCCGGAGCCGTCCCCGTTCGCCCGCTCCCTGCTCTTCGGGTACGTCGCCCAGTTCCTGTACGAGGGCGACTCCCCGCTGGCCGAGCGGCGCGCCGCCGCGCTGTCCCTGGACTCGCGGCTGCTGGCCGAGCTGCTGGGCCAGGCGGAGCTGCGCGAGCTGCTCGACGCCGAGGTGCTGACCGAGCTGGAGCGCGAGCTGCAGTGGCTCACCGAGGACCGCCGGGTCAAGGACGTCGAGGGCGTCGCCGACGTGCTCCGGCTGCTCGGTCCGCTGACCGACGCGGAACTGGTCGCGCGCGGTGCGGACCCGCAGTGGGCGCGGGAGCTGGCCGGTGCCCGCCGGGCGATCAGGGTGCGGATCGCGGGCGCCGAGCACTGGGCGGCCGTGGAGGACGCGGGCCGGCTGCGCGACGCGCTCGGCACGGCGCTGCCGGTCGGTGTCCCCGAGGCGTTCACCGAGCCGGTCAAGGACCCGCTGGGCGACCTCCTCGCGCGGTACGCCCGTACCCATGGCCCGTTCACCTCGGCCACCGTGGCGGCGCGGTTCGGCCTGGGCGTGGCGGTCACCGAGGGCGCGCTGCAGCGGCTGGCCGCGGCCGGCCGGATCGTGCAGGGCGAGTTCCACCCGGCGGGCATCGGCCAGGAGTGGTGTGACGCGGCCGTCCTGCGCCGGTTGCGCCGCCGTTCGCTGGCGGCCCTAAGGCACGAGCTGGAGCCCGTGCCGCCCGCCGCGCTCGCCCAGTTCCTGCCGCAGTGGCAGCACATCGGCAGGGGCCATGGTCTGCGGGGCGTCGACGGGCTGGTGCGGGCGGTCGAGCAGTTGCAGGGCGCCTCCGTGCCGGCCTCCGCGCTGGAGAAACTGGTGCTGCCCTCACGCGTGGCGAACTACACGCCCTCGATGCTGGACGAGCTGACCGCCGCGGGCGAGGTGGTGTGGGCCGGAGCGGGTGCCCTGCCCGGCAAGGACGGCTGGGTCTCCCTGTATCTGGCGGACGCGGCACCGGTGCTGCTGCCGGCACCGCACCCGCTGGAGCTGACCGCGCTGCACCAGTCGGTCCTCGACGCCCTCTCCGGTGGTTACGGCCTGTTCTTCCGGCAGATCGCCGACCAGGTCCGCGCCACCACGCACCCCGACGTCACCGACCCGCACCTGGCCGACGCGCTGTGGGACCTGGCCTGGTCGGGCCGGCTCACCAACGACACCCTGGCGCCGATGCGCTCCCTGCTGGGTTCGGGCCGTACGGCCGGCTCGACCGCGCACCGTGCCAAGCGTGCCGTCCCGCGCGGGCGCTACGGTTCGCTGACGGCCGCCGCGCGCACCGCCTCCCGCACCGGCCCGCCGACCGTCGCAGGCCGCTGGTCACTTCTGCCCGCGGCCGAGCCGGACGCCACCGTGCGCGCGCACGCGCTGGCCCGCACGCTCCTGGACCGGCACGGTGTGGTCACCCGGGGCGCGGTCGCCGCGGAGGGCGTCGAGGGCGGCTTCTCGGCGGTGTACCGGGTGCTGTCGGTGTTCGAGGAGAGCGGTCAGGCCCGGCGCGGCTACGTGGTCGAGGGGCTGGGCGCGGCCCAGTTCGCCATGGACGGCGCGGTGGACCGCCTCCGCGCGGTGGCGAACGCCCGCGAGCGGACGGAGGGACTGCCGGCCCCGGCCCGCCCGCAGGGTTTCGGCGTCCCTGGGGGTGCGAACGGCTTCGGCGCTCCGGATGCCATGAACGGCTTCGCCGGGCCGGACTCCCCGAGCCCGTTCGGCGGTCCCGGCGGCGCCACCGGCACCCCGCACGGCCACACGCCCCCCGGGGCCTTCGACGGAGCCGAGGGCGGCTTCGGCCACCCCGGCCTGGACGGTGACTTCAGCTGGCCGCCGGAGGACCCCTCCGGCGACGGCACCCCGGCGGCGGCCCGCGACCTCGCCGACCCGTTCGCCTCCCCCGGCTACGGCGGCCCCCGCGGCAGCGGCCCCACCTCCTACGGCCCGTCCGCCTACGGCGCGGCCCCGTACCGCGGCCAGGGCAACGGCCGGCCGGGCACCGCCACGCCCGACCCCCGCGCCGTGGTCCTCGCCGCGGCCGATCCCGCGAACGCCTACGGCTCCGCGCTGCCCTGGCCGGAACCGCCGGCCGGCGCCGGGCACAAGCCGGGCCGAAAGGCGGGCTCGCTCGTCGTCCTGGTGGAGGGCGAACTGACGCTGTACATGGAACGCGGCGGCAAGACGCTGCTGGCCTGGCCGACCGCCCCGGACACGGACGCGACGGACGACCCACGCCTGCGCACGGCCGCCGAGGCGCTGGCCGCGGCAGCCCGCGCGGGCTCGCTCGGCACGGTCACGGTCGAGCGGATCAACGGCACCCAGGCCCTGACCTCCCCCATAGGCACCCTCCTGGAGGCGGCGGGATTCGTGGCGACACCGCGCGGCCTGCGCCTGAGAGCATGAGGCCCGGTACGCCAGGCAGCGGGGGCCGACGCGGACACGGGGCCGGCCCTGGTCCCGTCGACCCGCGCCCGCTGCCCCGTCCCCCTCTCACCCCACCGTGGCACCCTTGACCCATGCCCGAAGGTGACACGGTCTGGCAGGCCGCGCGGCGGCTGCACGAGGCCCTCGCGGGCAAGGCGCTGACCCGCAGCGACTTCCGCGTGCCGAAGTACGCGACGGTCGACCTGTCCGGCCGCAGGGTGCTGAACACCATTCCGCGCGGCAAGCACATCCTCACCCGGTTCGAGGGCGGCCTCACCTTGCACACCCACCTGCGCATGGAGGGCGCGTGGAAGGTGTTCGGCACGGGCGAACGCTGGCGGGGCGGACCGGCGTACCAGATCCGGGCGGTTCTCGGCACCGCCGACCGCACGGCCGTCGGTTACCGGCTCCCGGTCCTGGAGCTGATGCGCACGACCGAGGAGGAGCGGGTCGTCGGCCATCTCGGCCCCGACCTGCTCGGCCCGGACTGGGACCCCGAGCGCGCCCTGGCCAACGTCCTGTCGGACCCGGCCCGCGAGCTCGGCGAGGCCCTGCTGGACCAGCGCAATCTGGCCGGCATCGGCAACGTCTACAAGAGCGAGTTGTGCTTCCTCCTCGGCGTCACCCCCTGGCTGCCGGCCGGCGCGCTCCCCGCGGACCTCGCCCGGCGGCTGCCCGGGCTGGCCAAGCGGCTGCTGGAGACCAACCGCGACCGCCCGGTCCGGCAGACCACCGGCCTGCACCGGTACGACCTGTTCGTGTACGGCCGCGCACCCCGCCCGTGCCTGCGCTGCCACACCTCCGTACGGGTGGCCGACCAGGGCGACGGTTCCCAGGAACGCCCCACCTACTGGTGCCCCACCTGCCAGACGGGCCCCGCCCCCGCACCCGGCGCCCCCCAGCGCTGGCGCGACAAGTACCCGCGCCGCACCGGCTGACCGGCCCGTCTCACCGACCGCCCGCCCCCGGCCCCACCCGACTCACCGGCACCGGCGGCTCCGGAGACGAAGGCGGTGCCATCGGGCGGGCTTCCGCCGTACTGCCGGCCGAGGCGGGTGTGACGGTGCACTGTGCCGACCGCGACGCCGACGGCCTGGAGGGCACAGCCACGCCGAGCCGGCCCAGCGGGGTCATCCGGGTCACCGCTGCCCCGTGTGCGTCCGGGCCTCGCGGTCGTGCCGGTCGGTCACGGGAGGGCGCATCCACCCCGGCGCGAGCGCGTCGACGCGGATGCCGTGCGGGCCGGCCCCGGTGGCCGGCGTCCTGGTCAACCGCACCTCGGAACCGGACGACGTCGCGCACGCGGTGCCGTACCGGGTGTCGGACGCGTCGGCCTTCATGACGGGCCGGACACGTCGCCCGAACGAGGGCGTCGCGCTGCCTGGGTGACGTCGCCCGCCCGCCAGGCGGCCACCCAGCGTCCCGGGTGCACGGCGCCGGTCGCGCGCCCCTTGGGCACACAGTGCACGGGCAGCACGCTCAGCCCCCAGCCACCGGCGGCGACGGCCCCTTCGAGCACACCCGAGCCCTCTCCCAGGGCGAGCCGCAGCACGGCCCACCACCACACCGCTCCCAGGCCGAGCGCCAGTCCCCAGCGCACTGTACGTCCCGCCATGCCCGCCATCACCTCCAGCCGGACGCTAGACCGCCGCCGCGACCGCGCGGGAGGCGCACCGAGGGCGCACCGAGGGCTCACCGGTGCAGCGCCGGGAGGCATCCGGCCCGCCCGGCGTTCACGGCGGCCCTCCAACGGGGTGCCGGCCCCGGCCACACCGCTTACGCGTTCTCCGCCTGGAACATCCAGTGATGCTTCTCCAGGTCCGCGGTGATGCCTATGAACATGTCCTGGGAGACCGGGTCGGGCTCCCCGGTCGCCTCCACCCGCTCCCGCATGCGGGTGATCACCGAGCCCAGGGCGTCCACCATCGCCCCGACCGCGTCCGTGTCCTTGATCCATCCGGCCGGGGTGGTCTTGATGCCACTGCCGGAGGCCACCGTGCCGGCACGTCCGTCGGGCGGTACGCCCAGCGCCGAGGCCCGCTCGGCCACCGAGTCCATATGGGCGCGGGCGGAGTCGACCACCTCGTCCAGCTGGAGGTGGACGGAGCGGAAGCGGGGGCCGACGACGTTCCAGTGGATCTGCTTGGCGACCAGGGAGAGGTCCACCAGATCGACGAGGGCGCCCTGGAGCGCCCCGGACACGGTCTTCAGGTCGCCCTCGGCCAACGGGCTCTTCACGACGTACATCCGCTTCCTCCGGTGTTCTGGCGCCGTCACGTCCCTCCCACGATGACCGCACCCCACAGCACCGGCAAACGGGCGCACACCGGGCGAAGACGCGAAAAGCCCCGGCCGGCCTCCCAGGTCTCCCTGGAGAAGCCGGCCGGGGCTCAAGCCGTATCGGACGGTGGTGGACCGTCACTCGTTCCGGATCGTCAGACCGCGCGCACGAACCTCACGCGGCGACGACGTCCACCGCTTCCGCGGGCGCCTTGATGGTCACCCGTTCCGGTGGCACGCCGGTCACCGAGACGGAACCCAGCATCGGCCGGACCGGTGTGGGCACGGGCTCGGTGGCCCGGGCGGACTGGGCCAGTTCGGCGAGCGCCAGTTCGTCGCTCACCTCTCGCATCAGTTCCGACATCCGTACGTCCAGCGCGTCGCAGATGGCGGCGAGCAGTTCGGAGGAAGCCTCCTTCTGCCCCCGCTCCACCTCGGAGAGATAGCCGAGTGAGACTCGGGCGGACGAGGAGACTTCGCGCAGAGTACGGCCCTGGCGTTGGCGCTGCCGACGCAGCACGTCACCCAGCAGGCGACGGAGCAGAATCATCGGTGGCTCCCTCCTCGGACCGCGTAGCCGCATCCTTCTCGCCCCACCGTACCGCCTCGCGCCGCGGCCGTGCGGGGAGCGATGTCGTGTTCACTCAGGGCTGCAAACATCAAAACCCCCCGTTCCGTTCCGTATCCTGTGCCCGCTCATTCCCAGTCTGTTCGCCCGCAAGCTGCTCCAGGAGCACTGCGAGTACGCTCCGTACACTCTCCATACGAATTTCCGCACGGCTGCCGTTCAACCTCAGGCCCTCGACTTTTCCGCCACCGGCAGAACCGGACGGGGCGCCGAGGGGACCGTCGACGGCCACGAAGACCGTCCCGACGGGCTTGCCGTCCTGCGGATCGGGACCGGCGACCCCGGTGGTCGCGATGCCCCAGTCGGCGCCCAGTGCCTTGCGGACTCCGGCCGCCATCTGGCCCGCGACCTGCGGATCCACCGCCCCGCACTCGGCCAGCAGGGTGGCGTCGACACCCAGCAGCTCATGCTTCAGTTCGGTGGCGTATGCGGTGATCGAGCCCCGGAACACCCGGGACGCGCCGGGTACCCCGGTGATCTCCGCCGCTACCAGGCCACCGGTCAGCGACTCCGCGACGGCGAGGGTCTCGCCCCTCACGGTCAGTAGTCGCACCAGTTCGGTGGCCGGGGAACTCACGCTTCCTTCTCCTCCAACGCTGCCGCGCGCTCGGCGATTCCCCGCCGGCGCAGCACAATGGCTTGTCTTACGTAGTCGAGGCCCGTGACGACGGTGAGGACGACCGCCGCGGCCATCACCCAGAAGCGCAGGCTGGCGAGCCACCCGGTGAGGGCCAGGACGTACATTCCGACGGCCACGCCCTGGGTGAGCGTCTTCAGCTTGCCGCCTCTGCTGGCGGGGATCACACCGTAGCGAATGACGAGGAAACGCAGCAGGGTGATGCCGAGTTCCCGGCCGAGGATCACGGCCGTCACCCACCACGGCAGATCGCCGAGGGCGGACAGGCAGACAAGCGCCGCACCCATGATCGCCTTGTCGGCGATGGGGTCGGCGATCTTCCCGAAGTCGGTGACCAGGTTGTAGGTGCGCGCCAGGTGCCCGTCGAACAGGTCGGTGATCATGGCGATGGCGAAGGCCGCCCAGGCCAGGGAGCGCCAGGCCGGGTCGTAACCGCCGTCGGCCAGCATCAGTGCCACGAAGCCCGGCACCAGGACCAGGCGGAGCATCGTCAGCAGATTGGCGACGTTCCAGACGCTCGCCTGGTTGACGGCCGCGGCCGCGATCTTCGCGCCGCGCGGGGACCTGCCGCTCTCGGGAGCCGTGGCCGGGCCCGAAACAGAACCGGAGACCTCGGACGGGGTTCCGCCGTCGGCAGCGGCGGCAGAGCCCCGGGCGCCCTGTGCGCCGGAGGAGCCGCCCGCGGCGGATGCCGGGACTCCGGTCATCTGCCCGCCTCCTCACTACACGCGAGCGAGCCGGTCAGCGGCTCGGCCACCAGGTCGACACCCTCGGTGCCCACCACCTTCGCCTCGACCATACGTCCGACGCTCAGGCCCGCGCCGCTCGTGAGGAGCACCTGGCCGTCGGTCTCCGGCGCCTGGTGCGCGCCGCGGCCGTAGACGCCCTCCGCCTCGTCCACGGACTCCACCAGGACCTGGACGGTCTCGCCGACGCGTTCCTCGGCGCGCTGCGAGACGAGTTCCTCGGCGAGCCGGGAGATGTGGGCCAGGCGCTCGGCGACGACGTCCTCGTCCAGCTTGTTCTCGTACGTCGCCGCTTCCGTGCCCTCCTCGTCCGAGTAGCCGAAGACACCGATGGCGTCCAGCCGGGCGCCGTTCAGGAAGCGCTCCAGTTCGGCGAGGTCGGACTCGGACTCGCCGGGGAAGCCGACGATGAAGTTGGAGCGCACACCGGCCTGGGGCGCCTTGCTCCGGATGGTGTCGAGCAGTTCCAGGAAGCGGTCGGTGTCGCCGAAGCGGCGCATGGCGCGCAGCACGCCGGGCGCGGAGTGCTGGAAGGAGAGGTCGAAGTACGGGGCGACCTTGGGGGTGGAGGTCAGGACGTCGACGAGCCCCGGGCGCATCTCGGCCGGCTGGAGGTAGCTCACGCGCACCCGCTCGATGCCGTCGACCTCCGCCAGCTCCGGCAGCAGGGACTCCAGCAGGCGGATGTCGCCGAGGTCCTTGCCGTAGGAGGTGTTGTTCTCGGAGACCAGCATGATCTCCTTCACGCCCTGCTCGGCCAGCCAGCGGGTCTCGTTCAGGACGTCGCTGGGGCGGCGGGAGATGAAGGAGCCGCGGAAGGAGGGGATGGCGCAGAAGGAGCAGCGCCGGTCGCAGCCCGAGGCGAGCTTGACCGAGGCGACCGGGGAGCCGTCGAGACGGCGGCGCAGCGGCGCACGGGGGCCCGAGGCGGGCGCGACGCCCTCCGGGAGGTCGGCCGGGCCGTGTCCGGGCAGGGCGACGGACGCTGCCGACTCCTGGCGCTGGGCGGGGCTGATCGGCAGCAGCTTGCGCCGGTCACGGGGGGTGTGGGCGGCGTGGACGCCGCCGGAGAGGATGGTCTGCAGGCGGTCCGAGATGTTCGTGTAGTCGTCGAAGCCGAGGACGCCGTCGGCCTCGGGCAGCGCCTCGGCCAGCTCCTTGCCGTACCTCTCGGCCATGCAGCCCACCGCCACGACGGCCTGGGTTCTGCCGTGGCCCTTGAGGTCATTGGCCTCCAGCAGCGCGTCGACGGAGTCCTTCTTGGCGGCCTCGACGAAGCCACAGGTGTTGACCACGGCCACGTCGGCGTCCGCGGCGTCCTCGACGAGCTGCCAGCCGTCCGCCTCCAAACGGCCTGCGAGCTCCTCGGAGTCCACCTCGTTACGAGCGCAGCCGAGAGTGACGAGTGCGACGGTACGGCGTTCAGGCATGGGCTCAAGACTACTTTGTCTCACTGACGGCCCACGTCGACGGGGTTGGCCGATCGTGGCCGACTCCGTCACACGTCCGTCCCGCGGGCCCCCGTCAGCCCGCGACCGGGTCGCCCTTCGTGTAGGTGAGGCGCTCCACCGCGCCCGGCCGGAAGGTGTCCTCGATCTTCTTGCCGTTGACGTACAGCTCGATCGCACCGGCGTCGCCGAGGATCAGGTTGATCTTGGAGCTGTCCTGGAACGTCTTGGACTCGCCCTTCTTCAGCAGCCCGTCGTAGAGCATCCGGCCGTTGTGGTCCTTGGCCGAGATCCAGCTGCGTCCGTTGGGCGCGCTGACCTGGACGGTGACCTTGTCCTGCGGGGCGGCGGCGATGGCGCTGTCGGAGGGCGCTCCGGTCGGCGCGGCCGGCGTCTCCTTCTTCGGCGTCGGTGCGGCGGACTTGCCGGGCGTGGGCGTCCCGCCCTCGGCGACCTGTGACTTCGCGTCACCGGAGGCCCCGCCGCCCTTGAACGCGGTGAACCCGACGAACCCGATCACGACGACGATCGCGGCGACCATCGCGGCGGTCCAGTTCGGGCCGCGCCGCTCGGGCCGGATCCTCTCCGCCTCGAACAGGGGTGCGGCCGGGGTGGGCGCGGGCCGGCCGCCGTGCTCGGCGTCGTACTGCGCGATCAGCGGCTCGGGATCGAGGTGGACGGCCTTGGCCAGCGTGCGGATGTGGCCACGGGCGTACACGTCGCCGCCACAGGGGGCGAAGTCGTCCGCCTCGATGGCGCGCACGATGGCGATACGGACACGAGTGGCACTGCTGACGTCGTCCACGGTGAGCCCGGCCGCGATCCGCGCCTGCTGCAGCGCGCGGCCCACGGAGGGTCGGGCTTCCTGGGACTCGTCTCGGAACGGACGCTCGTCTTCAGGGGAGTTGCCGATGGACACGGGGGCGCCTTTCGAGCGTGTAGCCACCTGTGCTGGAAGCTCAGTCTAGGGGGGGTACGAAAGGGTGGGACAACCGGACGGTAGGACATTTGTGCGCCATCGGGATGGCCGGACAATCCGATGGTTTGACAGGCTGGTACCCCATGATGGGGCGGCTACCTGTCCTTTCGCTCAACTGGACGTACGACAAAGGGAAACGGTTGCCCGCCGGTCGCTAACGGGTGGGTCACGGCGATCCGCCACCCGGCGTAAGCACGTCCGCCGAACGGCCCTTCGCGCCTCACCCCTCCGACTCCCCGCGGAGCACGGCGAGCACGCCGTCCAGCTCGTCGGGCTTCACCAGGACGTCACGTGCCTTGGAGCCCTCGCTCGGCCCCACGATGTTGCGGGACTCCATCAGGTCCATGAGCCGTCCGGCCTTGGCGAAGCCGACGCGCAGCTTGCGCTGGAGCATGGACGTCGAGCCGAACTGGGTGGAGACGACCAGCTCGGCCGCCTGGCACAGCAGGTCGAGGTCGTCGCCGATGTCCTCGTCGATCTCCTTCTTCTGCTTGCTGCCCACGGTGACGTCGTCCCGGAAGACCGGCGCCATCTGCTCCTTGCAGTGCCGGACGACGGCCGCGACCTCCTCCTCGGTCACGAAGGCGCCCTGCATACGCGTGGGCTTGTTCGCACCCATCGGCAGGAACAGGCCGTCACCCTTGCCGATCAGCTTCTCGGCGCCGGGCTGGTCGAGGATGACCCGGGAGTCGGCCAGCGAGGAGGTGGCGAAGGCGAGCCGGGAGGGCACGTTGGCCTTGATCAGACCGGTGACCACGTCGACCGAGGGGCGCTGGGTGGCGAGCACGAGGTGGATGCCGGCCGCGCGCGCGAGCTGCGTGATGCGCACGATCGCGTCCTCCACGTCCCGCGGCGCGACCATCATGAGGTCGGCCAGCTCGTCCACGATCACCAGCAGGTACGGGTACGGCTGCAGCTCGCGCTCGCTGCCCTCGGGCGGCTTGGCCTTGCCCTCGCGCACCGCGCGGTTGAAGTCGTCGATGTGCCGGTAGCCGTAGGCGGCCAGGTCGTCGTACCTGAGATCCATCTCGCGGACCACCCACTGCAGCGCCTCGGCGGCCCGCTTGGGGTTGGTGATGATCGGCGTGATCAGGTGCGGGATGCCCTCGTAGGCGGTCAGCTCCACGCGCTTGGGGTCGACCAGGATCATCCGGACGTCCTCGGGGGTCGCCCGCATCATGACCGAGGTGATCAGGCAGTTGATGCAGGACGACTTGCCGGAGCCGGTGGCGCCGGCGACCAGCATGTGCGGCATCTTCGCCAGCGAGTGCATGACGTACCCGCCCTCGACGTCCTTGCCGAAGGCGACCAGCATCGGGTCGTCGTCCTCCGCCGACTCCGCGAGGCGCAGCACGTCACCGAGGTTGACCATCTCCCGGTCGGTGTTCGGGATCTCGATGCCGACCGCGGACTTGCCGGGGATCGGGCTGATGATCCGCACGTCCGGGCTGGCCACCGCGTACGCGATGTTCTTGGTCAGCGCGGTGATCCGCTCCACCTTCACGGCGGGGCCGAGTTCGACCTCGTAGCGGGTGACCGTCGGGCCGCGGGTGAAGCCGGTGACGCGCGCGTCGACCTTGAACTCGGTGAAGACCTGGGTGAGCGAGGCGACGACGGCGTCGTTGGCCGCGCTGCGGGCCTTGCCGGGGCCGCCGCGCTGGAGCAGGTCCAGGGAGGGCAGCGCGTAGGTGATGTCGCCGGACAGCTGGAGCTGTTCCGCGCGCGCGGGCAGCTCGCGGGGTTCCTCGGGGGCCTTCTTGGTCAGGTCCGGGACGGAGCCGCTCGCCGGCTTCTGCTGCTCGGGGCGGGCCGCCGGGACCGGCCGGGGCGCGGCAGCGGGAGCCGGCTCGGCGGCGGGCGCCGGCGCGGGCGACGGGGTGGGCACCGGGGTGGTGTCCTCGCGCTCGCCCGCGCTCACCCCCTGGGTGAGGTCGGCGACGAGCGGGGACGGCGGCATGCCGTGCTGGACGGCGCCGTCGAGCGCGGCGGCGGCCGCCGCCGCGACGTCCACGGCGTCCATCTGGCGCTGCGGGTCCGGCTGTGGCACCGCGGAGCGCCTGGGGCGCCCGCGGCGCTGCGAGAGGGCCTCTTCCTCGGCGCTGTCGGGGTCGTACGCGTGGGGGGCGGCGGAGCGTCGGCGGGGGCGCGCGGGCGTCGGCTCGCGCCACTCCTCGTCGTAGTACTCCTCCCCGTACCGGTCCTCCTCCGGGTCGCGCAGCACGCCCAGGTGCACGCCGAGCGTCCGCAGCCGCTGCGGGATGGCGTTGACCGGGGTGGCGGTCACCACGAGCAGCCCGAAGACGGTCAGCAGCACCAGCAGCGGTACGGCGAGCACCTCGGTCATGGTGTACGTCAGCGGGGTGGCCGCCGCCCACCCGATGAGGCCGCCGGCGTCCCTTATGCCCTGCATGCCGTCGCTGCGCGCGGGCGAGCCGCAGGCGATGTGGACCTGGCCGAGCACGCCGACGACGAGGGCGGACAGGCCGATCACGATCCGCCCGTTGGCCTCCGGCTGTTCCGGGTGCCGGATGAACCGTACGGCGATCACCGCGAGCAGTATCGGCACCAGCAGGTCGAGCCGGCCGAAGGCCCCGGTGACCAGGATCTCGACCAGGTCGCCGACGGGGCCGCGCAGGTCCGCCCAGGTGCCGGCGGCGACGATCAGGGCGATGCCGAGCAGCAGCAGCGCGATGCCGTCCTTGCGGTGGGCCGGGTCGAGGTTCTTCGCGCCCTGCCCTATGCCGCGGAAGACGGCGCCGACGGCGTGCGCCAGGCCGAGCCAGAGGGCGCGCACGATCCGGTACAGGCCCCCGGTCGCGCTGGGCGCCGGCCTCGCGGGCACGGCCTTCCTCGCCGGGACCTTCCTGGCGGGAGCCTTCTTGGCCGGGGGTTTCCTCGGGGCGGCCTTCCTCGTCGGAGCCTTCGCGGGAGCCGCCGCCTTCTTGGCGGGCTGCTTCTTGGCTGCGGAGGGACGTGAGGCCATGGTGTGAGGTTACCGGGGGAGACGACAGCGGACACCTGTGCCCACAGCTTCACCCGTTCGTGTCGTGCCTGCCGGGGCCCGGAACTGACGCAGGCTCATCCGGGACCCCGGCTGCGGTGTACGTCGGTTCCGCCCGTGCGCCGGATCCGTCTGACCGTCAGTTCTGCGAGGACACCGGGGCACCGGCGCCGCCCGCGCCCGGCTCCAGGGCGTCGAGCGCACGGCGCAACCCGGTGAGCTTGCGCTCCAGATGGGCCGCCGTGGCCACGGCGGCCGCGTCCGCGGAGTCGTCGTCCAGTTGCTTGGACAGCGCCTCCGCCTGCTCCTCGACGGCCGCGAGCCGCGCGGACAGCTCGGCGAGGAGCCCGGCCGGCTCCTTGCCGGCGGCTCCGCCCTTGCCGCCGCCCTCCAACTGGAGCCGCAGCAGCGCCGCCTGCTCCCGAAGCTGGCAGTTCTTCATGTACAGCTCGACGAAGACCGAGACCTTCGCGCGCAGCACCCACGGATCGAACGGCTTGCTGATGTAGTCCACCGCGCCCGCCGCGTAGCCCCGGAAGGTGTGGTGCGGGCCGTGGTTGATCGCCGTGAGGAAGATGATCGGGATGTCCCGGGTGCGCTCACGCCGCTTGATGTGCGCGGCGGTCTCGAACCCGTCCATGCCCGGCATCTGGACGTCCAGCAGAATGACCGCGAAGTCGTCCGTGAGCAGTGCTTTGAGCGCTTCCTCCCCGCTCGATGCCCGCACCAGCGTCTGATCGAGCGCAGAGAGGATGGCCTCCAGCGCCAGCAGATTCTCCGGCCGGTCATCGACCAGGAGGATCTTGGCCTTCTGCACCATGGCCCGCCCTCCTCGCCCCGGCGGTACACCGGGCGCCGCCCCAGGGGACGACTCCCTTTCGCCGCCCGTCCTTGTGCCGGTCATCGTAGCCGCACCCCGCCTGTCGACACACCCTGTCACCGCGATGTCACTGTGCACACAGCGGAAACGCGGCGGCACCCGGCATGGTTCCCGGAATCCGGGACTCCGCCGCGTACCCGCTCTTCATCATGCAGCAACTCCCCGCGTCCGCCGGAGCATCCCCCGGTGTTCACCGCACACCTGTCCGATTCGTTCACCATGGTCACCCGGCGGTCACTCCGCGGTCATCCACTGACGCATCACCGACAGCAGGTGATCAGGATCGACCGGCTTGGTGACATAGTCGGAGGCGCCCGACTCGATCGCCTTCTCCCGGTCGCCCTTCATCGCCTTCGCGGTCAACGCGATGATCGGCAGCCCCGCGAACTGCGGCATCCTGCGGATCGCCGTGGTCGTCGCGTACCCGTCCATCTCCGGCATCATGATGTCCATCAGGACGACCGCCACGTCGTCGTGCTGCTCCAGCACCTCGATGCCCTCGCGGCCGTTCTCCGCGTACAGCACCGACAGGCCGTGCTGCTCCAGGACGCTGGTCAGCGCGAACACGTTGCGGATGTCGTCGTCGACGATCAGCACCTTCTCGCCGCCGAACCGCACCGCGCCGCCCTGCTGCGGCGCGCGCTCCTGCTCCGGCACCGCCGTCCACTGCTCGGGCCGCTGGCCGCCCTCCGGCAGGCTCCGCCGCCGACGCCTGAAGAGCGCGGCGGCCCCGTTCTGCGTCTCCTGGTACGACTTCACCTCGGCCGGCGTCTCGATCTCCACCGCGGACAGCTCCGAGGACAGGTGCGCCTCGGAGGCCACCAGGTCCCCGGCCTCCAGCGCGGGCACGGACTGCTGGTAGCCCTGCGGCGGCAGTTCGCTCGGGTTCAGCGGCAGGTAGAGCGTGAACGTCGAGCCACGGCCCGGCTCGCTCTGCGCGTGGATCTCACCGCCGAGCAGCTGCGCGATCTCCCGCGAGATCGACAGGCCGAGGCCGGTGCCGCCGTACTTGCGGCTCGTGGTGCCGTCCGCCTGCTTGAACGCCTCGAAGATCACCCGCATCTTGCTGGCCGCGATGCCGATACCGGTGTCGGTCACCGAGAACGCGATCAGCTCGCCGCCCGGATCGCGCAGCGAACCGGCCTCCAGCAGCTGCTCCCGGATGGACTGCGGCACGCTCGCGCCGGCGGGCCGGATCACCAGCTCCACCGACCCGGAATCGGTGAACTTCACCGCGTTGGACAGCAGGTTGCGCAGCACCTGCAGCAGCCGCTGCTCGTCGGTGTGCAGGGTCGCCGGAAGCTCCGGGGAGACCCGTACGGACAGGTCCAGGCCCTTCTCCGCGGTCAGCGGCCGGAAGGTGGCCTCCACGTAGTCCACCAGCTGGACGAGCGCGATCCGCGTCGGCGAGACGTCCATCTTGCCCGCCTCGACCTTCGACAGGTCGAGGATGTCGTTGATCAGCTGGAGCAGATCGGAGCCGGCGCCGTGGATGGTCTCGGCGAACTCGACCTGCTTGGGCGAGAGGTTGCCCTCGGCGTTGTCGGCGAGCAGCTTCGCCAGGATCAGCAGCGAGTTGAGCGGGGTGCGCAGCTCGTGGGACATGTTCGCGAGGAACTCGCTCTTGTAGCGCATCGACACCGCGAGCTGCTCGGCACGCTCCTCCAGGACCTGCCGGGCCTCCTCGATCTCGGTGTTCTTCACCTCGATGTCCCGGTTCTGCCGGGCCAGCAGCTCGGCCTTCTCCTCCAGTTCGGCGTTGGACGCCTGGAGCGCCTTCTGCCGGTTCTCCAGCTCGGCCGACCGCTCCCGCAGCTGCTCGGTCAGCTCCTGCGACTGCTTGAGCAGCTGTTCGGTCTTGGTGTTGACCGAGATGGTGTTGACGCTGGTCGCGATCATCTCGGCGATCTGGTTCAGGAAGTCCTTCTGGATCTGCGTGAACGGTGTGAAGGACGCCAGCTCGATCACACCGAGCACCTTGCCCTCGAACAGCACCGGCAACACGATGACCTGCGCGGGCGGCGCCTCGCCGAGCCCCGAAGAGATCTTCAGGTAGCCGCTCGGCGCGTCCGACACCAGGATCGTGCGCTTCTCCTGCGCGGCCGTGCCGACCAGCGCCTCACCGGGCCGGAACGACGTCGGCATGGAGCCCATCGAGTAGCCGTACGAGCCGAGCATCCGCAGCTCGTAGTCGTCCTCGCCGTTGCCGACGCCCTTGCCCTCCATCAGCGGCATCGCCACGAAGAAGGCGCCGTGCTGCGCGGACACCACCGGCGTCAGCTCGCTCATGATCAGCGAGGCGACGTCCTCCAGGTCCCGGCGGCCCTGCATGAGGGCCGAGATCCGGGCCAGGTTGCCCTTGAGCCAGTCCTGCTCCTTGTTGGCGATCGTGGTGTCGCGCAGGTTGGCGATCATCTTGTTGATGTAGTCCTGGAGCTCCTGGATCTCGCCGGACGCGTCCACGTCGATCTTCAGGTTCAGGTCGCCGCGGGTCACCGCGGTCGCCACGCGCGCGATGGCCCGCACCTGCCGGGTCAGGTTCCCGGCCATCTCGTTCACCGACTCGGTGAGGTCCCGCCACGTGCCGTCGACGTCCCGCACGCGGGCCTGACCGCCGAGCTGGCCCTCCGTACCCACCTCGCGGGCCACGCGCGTGACCTCTTCGGCGAAGCTCGACAGCTGGTCGACCATCGTGTTGATCGTCGTCTTCAGCTCGAGGATCTCACCGCGCGCGTCAATGTCGATCTTCTTCGTCAAGTCGCCCTTGGCGATGGCCGTGGTGACCATGGCGATGTTGCGCACCTGACCGGTCAGGTTGGACGCCATCTGGTTCACCGACTCGGTGAGGTCCTTCCAGGTGCCGGCCACGCCCGGAACGTGCGCCTGGCCGCCCAGGATGCCGTCCGTGCCCACCTCACGGGCCACCTTGGTGACCTGGTCGGCGAACGAACTCAGCGTCTTCACCATGGTGTTGATGGTGTCGGCGAGCTGGGCGACCTCACCGCGCGCCTCGATCGTCACCTGCCGCGTCAGGTCACCGTTGGCGACGGCCGCCGCCACCTGGGAGATGTTCCGCACCTGCATGGTCAGGTTGTTGGCCATCAGGTTGACGTTGTTGCTCAGGTCCTTCCAGATGCCCGTGACGCCCGGTACGTGCGCCTGGCCGCCCAGGATGCCCTCGGTGCCCACCTCACGGGCCACCCGGGTCACCTGCTCGGCGAAGCTGGACAGCTGGTCGACCATCGTGTTGACCGTCGTGACGAGCTCGAGGATCTCGCCCTTCGCGTCCACCGTGATCTTCTTGGACAGGTCGCCCTTCGCGACCGCCGTCGTCACCTCGGCGATGTTGCGCACCTGGATCGTCAGGTTGTTCGCCATGAAGTTCACGGACTGCGTGAGGTCCTTCCAGGTGCCGGAGACACCCTGCACCTCGGCCTGACCGCCGAGCATGCCCTCCGTACCCACCTCACGGGCCACACGCGTGACCTCCTGGGCGAACGACGACAGCTGGTCGACCATCGTGTTCAGCGTGTTCTTCAGCTCCAGGATCTCCCCGCGCGCGTCCACGGTGATCTTCTGGGACAGGTCACCGCGCGCCACGGCGGTGGCGACCTGCGCGATGTTGCGCACCTGGGCCGTGAGGTTGCCGGCCATGCCGTTCACGGAATCGGTCAGATCCCGCCACACACCGGCCACACCGGGCACCTGCGCCTGCCCGCCCAGGCGGCCCTCCGTCCCCACGTCCCGCGCCACGCGGGTCACCTGGTCGGCGAAGGCCGACAGCTGGTCGACCATCGTGTTGATCGTGTTCTTCAGCTCGAGGATCTCGCCGCGCGCGTCGACGTCGATCTTCTGCGACAGGTCACCGCGCGCCACGGCCGTCGTCACCTGGGCGATCTGCCGCACCTGGGACGTCAGGTTCCCGGCCATGAAGTTGACGGAGTCCGTCAGCTCCTTCCAGGTGCCGGAGACGCCGTCCACCCGGGCCTGACCGCCCAGCCGGCCCTCCGTACCCACGTCCCGGGCCATCCGCGTGACCTGGTCGGCGAAGCTCGACAGCTGGTCGACCATCGTGTTCACGGTGTTCTTCAGCTGGAGCATCTCACCGGAGACGTCCACGGTGACCTTCTGCGACAGGTCGCCGTTGGCCACCGCCGTGGTCACCTGGGCGATGTTGCGCACCTGCCCGGTGAGGTTGCGGAACGCGGTGTTGACGGAGTCCGTCAGGTCCTTCCAGGTACCGGCCGCCCCCGGCACCTGCGCCTGGCCGCCCAGCTCGCCCTCGACACCGATCTCCCGCGCGACCCGCGTCACCTCGGCACCGAACGCCGACAGCTGGTCCACCATGCCGTTGACGGTGTTCTTCAGCTCCAGCATCTCGCCGGCCACGTCGACGGTGACCTTCTGCGACAGGTCACCGCTGGCCACCGCGGTCGTCACCGCGGCGATGTCCCGCACCTGGGTGGTCAGGTTCCGGAACACCGTGTTGACGGAGTCCGTCAGGTCCTTCCAGGTGCCCGCCGCGCCCGGCACGTTCGCCTGCCCGCCGAGCCGTCCCTCCGCGCCGACCTCGTTGGCCACCCGTGTGACCTCGTCCGCGAAGATCCGCAGCGTCTCGGTCATCTGGTTGATCGTCTCGGCGAGCTGCGCCACCTCGCCGCGCGCCGGAACCGTCACCTTCTGCGACAGATCACCGTTGGCCACCGCGGTGGTCACCTGGGAGATCCCGCGCACCTGCGCGGTCAGGTTGCCCGCCATGGTGTTGACGGAGTCCGTCAGCTCCTTCCACACCCCGGCCACCTCGGGCACCTGCGCCCGGCCGCCCAGGATGCCCTCCGTGCCCACCTCCCGGGCCACCCGCGTCACCTCGGAGGAGAACGCCGAGAGCTGGTCCACCATCGTGTTGACGGTGTTCTTCAGCTCCAGCATCTCGCCGGCGACATGGACGGTGACCTTCCGGGACAGGTCGCCCTTGGCCACCGCCGTGGTCACCAGGGCGATGTCCCGCACCTGGGCGGTCAGCCGGTCCGCCATGGTGTTGACGGACTCGGTCAGGTCCTTCCACGAACCGGACATACCGCGCACCCGGGCCTGGCCGCCGAGCTTGCCCTCGGTGCCGACCTCGCTGGCCACGCGCGTGACCTCGTCCGTGAACGTCGACAACTGGTCGACCAGGTTGTTGACGGTACGGCCGACCTTCAGGAACTCACCCCGCAGCGGATGCCCCGTACCGCCGTCCGGCGCCTGCGTCCGCAGCTCCATCCGCGGCGACAGATCGCCCTCGGCGACCGCCGTGAGCACCCGGCCGACCTCCGAGACCGGCCGGACGAGGTCGTCCACCAGCGCGTTGGAGTTGTCGATGGCCGTCGCCCAGGAGCCCTCGCAGGCCCCCGTCTCCAGCCGCTCCGTGAGTTTTCCCTCACGCCCCACCATGCGCCGCACCCGCGACAGCTCGCCGGTCAGGTGCAGGTTCCGGTCGGCCACCTCGTTGAAGACGGCCGCGATCTCCGACATCACGCCGTCCCCGGAGACCGTGAGCCGCTTGCGGAAGTTCCCGTCGCGCATCGACACGAGAGCCGCCAGCAGCCGGTTCAGGGCAGCGGTGTCCACCGTGGTGGTGCCGCCGCTCCTGCCCAGGGACGATTCGCCTTTCGCGCGCGTCCTCGTGCCTCGCGTCGCCGCGCCAGACTCCACTGTGTCCCTCCCGGAGGGGTAGACCGTTACTGCTGTACTCGGCCGCTTCGGCCCGGCCTGCCGGTCATCGGCCTGCCGGTCACTCACGCGTACCGATCACTGCTGCGTTCTCCTGCCAGACGAGATCCGGCCTCACCCAGGGCTGCTGCCCGCCGTACACCGAACACACGCAGCGCGACCCGACCTCCGTCAGAAGCCTGCCCAGTGTTTCACCCCGGCCCAACCAGGCCATAACAGTTCGGCAGCTTCGCACATCGTCCGCACACCCTGGGGGCGTAAACACCGGCGACCGGCATCCGCGCGGACCGCGAAGGTAAGTAACCTTGCATGCGGCTGTCCAGCCGCACCGGTCCGACCGGTCTGGGCGGTGGCACGAGTACGAGCGGGCATCGGAGGGGCGGCCGGACACCATGACCACCGGACTGATCCCCGGGGCACAGCCCCCGGAGCCACAGCCGACGGGCGAGCTGATGCCGCAGCAGCGGAGCGAGCCGGCCGGCCACGCAGCCCTGCATGTCGACAACCGGCCGAGGAGTTCTGTGATCACCGCGCGCGCGGCTGCCAGTTTCGAGCCCGTCGGACGATCGGTCGCGACCGCCCGGTCCTTCGTCCGCGACACCCTCCAGGGCTGGGGGTTCGCCGACATCGTCGACGACGCGGTCGTCCTCACCAGCGAACTGGTGACCAACGCCGTCGTCCACGCGGGCACCCACGCGGAGGTGCTGTGCCTGCGCACCGAGGACGGCGTGCGCATCGAGGTCTCCGACCGCTACCCGGAGCGCGAGGTCCCCCTCCAGAGCTCCGCCGTCACCATGAGCAGCCCCGACCGCGAGGGCGGCCGCGGCCTCCAGCTCTGCGCGGCCCTGGCCACCCGCTGGGGCGTGGACTACACCCCCACCCACAAGAACGTCTGGTTCCAGCTCGACCTGCCCGAACGTATCGTCGGCACCCGCACCGCCGGCCCGGCCCTGCCCGCCGACCTCCTGCCGCTGGCCGACGGCCGCGTCCGCGTCGCGGTCCTCCAGGTCGACCGCAAGGGCGGCATCAGCGCCTGGAACGAGGACGCCGAGGAACTGTTCGGCTACCCGGCGTCCGACGTCATCGGCAAACCCCTCACCGACCTGGCCGCCTGGCCGCACACCCCCGGCACCGGCACCGGCGTCGCCGAAGCCCTGCAGCTCTCCCGCTGGGAGGGCACCTACGGCATCCGCGGCGCCGACGGCCGTGTGGCCCAGGTCTACGCCTCCCACCTCAGGGTGCGCGACACCGGAGGCGAACCCTCCACCGTCTGCCTCCTCGTCCGCGACCACGAGCGCGCCGTCCTGCAGACCCCCTCCCGCGTCCCGGCCGCCGACCCCGCCCCGTCCGCCGACGGGCAGAGCACCGACCCCTTCGAGGTGTTCATCGGCTCCCCCGCCCCGGACGACCTCGACGGCCTCCTCCAGCGCACGGTGGAACGCGCCCGCGACATGCTCGACGGCGACTCCGCGTTCCTGCTGCTCGCCACCGACGACGAGACGGAACTGGAGGTCCGCGCCTCCACCGGCCTGCCCTCCGCCCGCCAGCGCTTCGCGCGCGTGCCCGTCGAAGCGGGCCCCGGACGCTACGGCTCCGCCCGCATGCCCGCCGTCCACGACGACCTCGTCGCCGTCCCCGGGGCCGTGCCCCTGCTCGCCGGAACCGGCATGCGATCCGTCGTCACCGTCCCGCTCAAGGTGGAGGGCCGCCTCACCGGCTCCCTCGGCGTCGCGGCGGAGGCACCCGGCCGGTACACCAACGAGGAGGCGCTGCGGCTGCAGTTCGCCGCCGACCGCATCGCCCTGGCCGTCGAGTCCGCCCGCCTCGGCGAACTGGAACGGCTGCGCCGCGGCTCCCTGAGCTTCCTCGTCGAGGCCTCCGACCTGCTGGCCGGCACCCTGGACCGCGACCAGACCCTCGCCCTGATGGCCCAGATGACGGTCCCGACGCTCGCCACCTGGTGCGCGGTCTACACGATCGCCGACCAGGCCTCCGAGCCGTACCTGTCGTACGTCCTGCACGAGGACGAGGAACTCATCGACGGCATCAAGTCACTGCTGTCGAAGGTCCCCCCGCCGGACCCGGTGCCGACCCCCGGCGCCCGCGTGTGGACGGCCCCCGGCGAGATCGCCCACCAGGCCGCCCTGCGCACCTCCATGCGCAGCCTGGGCCTGGCCGGCGGCCTCACCCACCAGGTCGCCTCCGGCATCGGTCCGACGCTGGCCACGGCCTCCGCGGTCGGCGGCGAGACGGTCGTCCTGCCGCTCGTCGCCCGCAACCGCGTCATCGGCATGCTGACCCTGGGCAAGCCCGCCGACGAGCACTTCCGCCAGGAGATCCTGGAGCTCGCCGAGGACTTGAGCCGACGGGCCGCCCTCGCCCTCGACAACGCCCGCCTGTACTCCGAGCGCACGGCCATCAGCCAGTCTCTCCAGCGCAGCCTGCTCCCGCCGGGCCTGCCGCAGATCGACGGCGTCGAGGTGGAGGTCATCTACCGCGCGGCCGGCGAGGGCAACGAGGTCGGCGGTGACTTCTACGACCTCTTCCCCATCGGCGACGGCGCGTACGGCTTCGCCATCGGCGACGTCTGCGGTACGGGCCCCAACGCGGCGGCGGTCACCGGCCTGGCCCGGCACGCCCTGCGCCTGCTGGCCCGCGAGGGCCTGTCCGGCCCCGCCGTGCTGGAGCGCCTGAACTCCGCGATCCTCGACGAGGGCGACCGCAGCCGCTTCCTGACCCTCCTCTACGGCGAGATGCGCCCGCAGGAGGACGGCAGCGCCGAGCTGAAGGTGGTCTGCGCCGGCCACCCGCTCCCGCTGCGCCTGCGCCAGGACGGCACCGTGACGGCGGCGGCCGAACCCCAGCCGCTGCTGGGCGTCATCGAGGACCTGGAGCTGTACGAGGAGACGGTCACCCTCGACCCGGGCGACGTGCTGCTCTGCGTCACGGACGGCGTCACCGAGCGCCGGGAGGGCACGCGCATGCTGGGTGACGACGGCCTCGCCGACGTCCTCACGACGTGCACGGGTCTGACGGCGGGCGCGGTCGCGGCGCGCATCATGCGCGCGGTCGAGCGTTTCGCCTCCGACGCCCCGTCCGACGACATGGCGATTCTGGCGATGCGGGTCCCGGGAATCCACAAGGAGGCGTGAGGAAACACGAAAAGGCCCCACCCGGAAGGGTGGGGCCTTTTTGCCGGAGCCCCCAAACGGAATCGAACCGTTGACCTTCTCCTTACCATGGAGACGCTCTGCCGACTGAGCTATAGGGGCCTGTCGTTTTTCGAGGTTTCCCTCGCGGCGACGAAGAAACTGTACCCCGAGCAGGCCCGAGTTCCCAAATTCGTACGCTGCCCGGTCAGAAGGCAGGCTGAAGCAGACCGCCCAGGGCGTTGCAGGCGGACACCACGCGGTGCATCTCCCGCTTGGTGAGCGCGGCGTCCACGGGCAGCGCGAGCGTCACGTCGGCGGCCAGCTCGGTCTGCGGCAACGACACGCACCGGCGGAACTCCGGCAGCCGGTGCACGGGCGTCTTCACCGGCACCCGGCACTCGACGCCCTTGGCCCGCACGGCCCGTGCGAAGGCGTCCCGGTCAGGCCGGCCGTTCCCCGGCACCCGCACGACGTACTGCTGATAGGTGTGCCCGTCCCCACCGTCCGGTGTCCGTACGCCCTTCAACTTGGCGTCGAGGTAAGCCGCCCGCTGCCTGCGCTGCGCTATCTCGTCGTACGGCGCCTCGGACTCCCCCTGCTCCAGCACGAGCAACCCGTGCCGCTGCCCGAGCGCGTGCAACCGCCCGATGTCGGCCCGGCGTCCGAAGCGGTGCACGACAACCACCGCGGCCGTACGGGCGGTTACGGCCGCCTGGACCGCGTCCGGGTCGAGGCAGTAGGTCACGGGATCTATGTCCGCGAAGACCGGGAGCGCGCCCGCCAGGGTCACGGCCTCGGCGACCTCGACGTTCCCGAAGGCCGGTACGACGACCTCGTCACCGACTCCGACGCCGGCGGCCCTGAGCATTGCTGCAGTTCCCATGCCTGGGATGCTGGGCTCGCAACGTGAACGACACGTTAAGCACAACAGAAAAAGGCCGGACCCCTAACCGAAGTTCAGGATCCGACCTTTTCAAGAATTGTTCGGCGGTGTCCTACTCTCCCACAGGGTCCCCCCTGCAGTACCATCGGCGCTGTGAGGCTTAGCTTCCGGGTTCGGAATGTAACC
>NZ_JBEYXM010000040.1:0-48397 GCF_040704595.1 Streptomyces sp. NPDC046870 | reverse complement strand
GGGAGCGGGGTCTGGTGCCGTGCATCGCAAGGCGGAGGAGGGCGCCATGGCGGAGCCATGGCAACCGACGACAACGCGGCGAGGCGCGGTGCCAGGGCCCGCGAGCCCGGCCTGATCCAAACGAGAGGCTCTAGCGGGCGTCCCGCAGCCGCTTCGCGAACTCCGCCGCCGCCGCGCCCGGGTCGTCCGCCTCGGTGATCGCGCGGACCACGACCACCCGGCGGGCCCCGGCGTCGAGCACCTGGTCCAGGTTGGCGAGGTCGATGCCGCCGATGGCGAACCAGGGGCGGTCGGTGCCCAGGGACGCCGTGTAGCGGACCAGGTCCAGGCCGGGGGCGTGGCGGCCGGGCTTGGTGGGCGTGGGCCAGCAGGGGCCGGTGCAGAAGTAGTCCACGCCCTCCTGGACGGCGGCAGCGGCGGCCTCCGCCTCGGCGTGCGTGGAGCGGCCGATCAGCACCCGGTCGCCGAGGATCGCCCGGGCCGCGGGGACCGGGAGATCACCCTGGCCGAGGTGGAGCACGTCGGCGCGGGCGGCATGGGCGACGTCCGCCCGGTCGTTGACCGCGAGCAGCCGGCCGTGCCGGGCGCAGGCGTCGGCGAAGACCTCCAGATGCTCCAGTTCCTCGGCGGCCTCCATGCCCTTGTCCCGCAGCTGCACGACGTCGACCCCGCCGGCCAGGACCGCGTCCAGGAACTCCGGCAGGTCGCCCTGGCGCGTGCGGGCGTCCGTGCAGAGGTACAGGCGGGCGTCGGCGAGCGCGGCGCGGGCGGTGTCGGACATGCGTGGTCCCCCGTGGTCGGTGTCCCTGGCGGTGGTGCGCGGTGGCGTACGGGCGTCCGGCCCGCACGCCACCTGCCTGCTGCGGATCGGCTCAGACGGCGAGCGCCTGGGCGCGGCGCTTCACCTCCGTGCCGCGATTCTCGCTCAGGGCCTGCGCGGGGGTGCCGGGCAGGGTCGGGTCGGGGGTGAAGAGCCACTCGATCATCTCTTCGACCGTGAAGCCGTCGTCCCGCAGGAGCGTCAGGGTCCCGGACAGGCCCTTGACGACCTTGTCCCCGTCGATGAAGGCGGCGGGGACGTGCAGCGCCCTGTTCTCACCGCGGCGCACGGCGATGAGCTGGCCCTCCTTGACCAGCTGCCGGACACGCGTCACCTCGACACCGAGCATGTCGGCGATGTCGGGCAGGGTGAGCCATGCGGGGACGAGAGCATCGATCTTTGCGTCAATCTCGGTCACGCTCCCTAGCCTGCCATCCCCCACCGACAGTCGGAAGTCAGGCAGGTCCAGGCGGGAGGGTGTGCCCGGCCGTGGCGTTCTTCAGGGGCCGCGCCGGGTCGGTCAGCGCCTCGGGGTCCATCCGCCGGCCCGCCTCGATCAGGCGGCGGCCCTGGGCCAGGTCGCGGGGGCGGCCGACGGCCAGGAGGGCCACCAGACGGCCCTGGCGGAGCCAGCAGACCGTCCAGGAGGGGCCCGACGGATCGCCGCGCCGCACCAGCCGGTCGGCCCCGGTGTGGTGACCGGCGTACTGGACGAAGCGGCCGAACTGCTCGGACCAGAAGTACGGCACCGGGTCGTAGACCGCCGGGGTCTCGCCGAGGATGTTCGCGGCGACCGTGCGCGGGCCCTGCAGGGCGTTGTCCCAGTGGTGGACGAGGAGCCGCTCGCCGTAGCGCGCCGACGGGAAGGAGGCGCAGTCGCCGACGGCGTACACATCGGGCAGGGAGGTGCACAGGCGGTCGTCGGTGAGGACCTCGCCGTGCGCCCCCAGCTCGATGCCGGAGCCGGCCAGCCAGCCGGTGGCCGGGCGGGCGCCGATGCCGACGACGACGGCGCCCGCGGGCAGCCGGGTGCCGTCGGCGAGCACCACCTCGCCGGGCTCGACGCGCTCCACGCGCGCGTGGGTGCGCAGCTCCACGCCCGCCTCGGCGTACCAGGCGGCCATGGGCGCGGCGACCTCGGCGGGCAGGGCACCGGCGAGCGGCTGGCCGGCGGCCTCCACGACGGTCACCGCGCAGCCGGCCTCGCGGGCGGCGGTGGCGAACTCAGCGCCGATCCAGCCGGCGCCCACGACCACGATGTCGTGCTGCCGGGCGAGCACGGGGCGCAGCCGTTCGGCGTCGTCCAGGGTGCGCAGCAGGTGCACGCCGGGCATGCCCTCGGTGCCGGGCAGCCGGACCGGTTCGGCGCCGGTGGCGAGGACCAGGACGTCGTACGCCACCGGGCCCGTCGCGGTGTCCAGCTCGTGCTCGGCGGGGCGCACGCCGTACACCTCGCAGCCGAGCCGCAGCTCGACCCCGAGGGACTCGAAGTCCACCTCGAAGGCGGAGTCCTCGGCCTTGCCGAGCAGCACCGCCTTCGACAGCGGCGGCCGGTCGTACGGCTGGTGCGGCTCGGCGCCGATGACGGTCACGTCGCCCCGGAAGCCCTGCTCCCGCAGGGCGACCGCGGTCTGCACCCCGGCCATGCCCGCGCCGACGACGGCCACGCGCCGCGCCGCCGCCGTGCCCTCTCGCGCTGTCTGCTCGCTCACCCGATCACCATAGACAATTGACGAGGAGTCAGTCAGGGGGCGGGCTCGGTGACCTGCTCCACCACGCTCGTACCGGAGCCGGCCTGGGACTCCCACTCCCAGGTCTCGTCCAGGCGCACCCGCCCGTCCGGCAGCTCGACGACCGCGGACACGCAGTGCCCCGAGGAGGTGGTCCCGTCGGTCTTGAGCTGCACGTACCGGAAGTCCAGCCGGTCGCCCTCGCGGGTGCCGACCAGATGGCCGCGCACGACGTCGCCGCCCGCGTACTCCGCCCAGATCGCGCCGTCCTGCTCGTGGTACGCGAACCGCGTGCGGGTGCCCACCTGACCTGGGGCTTGGTCCGCCACGGGGGCGAGGATCAGTCCGTCGAGCGACCGGGCCATGGAACGGGGCTCCCTTACGGGTGAGAGGGGCGGCGGGCTAGGGTTGCCACCGTACAAGCACTCGCGGGAGCCCGGACGCACCGGGCTGAGAGGGAGGCTCGCGGCCTCCGACCGTACGAACCTGATCCGGGTCATGCCGGCGAAGGGAGGGGCTGGACGCCCATGTCGTCACGTACGTCCGACGTCCTCGTCATCGGGGGTGGGATCATCGGCCTGGTCACGGCCTGGCGCGCGGCGCAGCGCGGGCTGGCCACGGCCGTGGTGGACCCCTCACCCGGCGGCGGGGCCGCGCAGGTCGCGGCCGGGATGCTGGCCGCGGTCACCGAACTGCACTACGGCGAGGAGACCCTGCTCGCCCTGAACCTGGAGTCGGCCCGCCGCTACCCCGCCTTCGCGGCCGAGCTGACCGAACTGACCGGCGATGACCTCGGCTACCGCCGCTGCGGCACCCTCGCCGTCGCCCTGGACGCCGACGACCGCGCCCACCTGCGCGAACTGCACGCGCTCCAGCAGCGCTCGGGCCTCGCCTCGGAGTGGCTGTCGGGGCGGGAGTGCCGGCGCCTGGAGCCGATGCTGGCGCCGGGGGTGCGGGGCGGGCTGCGGGTCGACGGCGACCACCAGATCGACCCGCGCCGGCTGGCGGCGGCCCTGGTGGCCGCGTGCGAGCGGGCCGGCGTGGTGTTCCACCGGGCGTGGGCGGAGCGGCTGGACGTGGTGCGCGAGCGGGCCGCCGGGGTCACCACGGCGGACGGCACGGCTCTGCGCGCGGACCGGGTGGTGCTCGCGGCCGGCAGCCTGAGCGGGCGGCTCGCGGGCGTGCCGGACGAGCTGCTGCCTCCGGTGCGGCCGGTGAAGGGGCAGGTGCTGCGGCTGACCGTGCCGCGCCGGTACGCGCCGTTCCTGAACCGGACCGTGCGGGCCGTGGTGCGGGGCAGCCAGGTCTACCTGGTGCCCCGGGAGAACGGCGAACTGGTCGTCGGCGCCACCAGCGAGGAGCTGGGCTGGGACACGACGGTCACCGCCGGGGGCGTGTACGAGCTGCTGCGCGACGCGCACGAGCTGGTGCCCGGCATCACCGAGCTGCCGCTGACCGAGACCCGGGCCGGGCTGCGCCCCGGCTCCCCGGACAACGCGCCGCTGCTCGGCCCGTCCGGGCTGGCCGGGCTGCTGCTGGCCACCGGGCACTACCGCAACGGCGTGCTGCTCACGCCGGTCACCGGGGACGTGCTGGCGCACGCGCTGGTCACCGGCGAGCTGCCGGAGGAGGCCCGTCCGTTCACGCCGCGGCGGTTCGGCGCCACGGCCTGGGGAGCCGCCGCGCGCGTGGGGACGAGGCAGGAGCGCGGGGAGACGAGGGAAGAGGTGGAGCAGCCCGTATGAACAGCCCGGTCATGATTTCCGTCAACGGGGAGCGCCGGGAGATCGCCCCGGGCACCGCCCTCGACACCCTCGTCCGGACCCTCACCGCCGCCCCGCGCGGGGTGGCCGCCGCCGTCAACGAGACCGTCGTCCCGCGCGCGCGGTGGGCGACGACCGCCCTCGCCGACGGCGACCGGGTCGAGGTCCTCACCGCCGTGCAGGGAGGCTGAGCCATGGCCGACGATCCCCTGGTCCTCGGTGACCTGTCCTTCTCCTCCCGGCTGATCATGGGCACGGGCGGGGCGCCCAGCCTGGACGTGCTGGAGCGGGCGCTGGTCGCCTCCGGTACGGAACTGACCACGGTCGCGATGCGCCGGGTGGACCCCTCCGTGCACGGCTCGGTGCTGTCGGTGCTGGAGAGGCTCGGCATCCGGGTGCTGCCGAACACGGCCGGCTGCTTCACCGCGGGCGAGGCCGTGCTGACCGCCCGGCTGGCCCGCGAGGCGCTGGGCACGGACCTGGTGAAGCTGGAGGTCATCGCCGACGAGCGGACGCTGCTGCCGGATCCGGTGGAGCTGCTGGAGGCGGCGGAGACGCTGGTGGACGACGGGTTCACGGTGCTGCCGTACACGAACGACGATCCGGTGCTCGCGCGGAAGCTGGAGGACGTGGGGTGCGCCGCGGTCATGCCGCTGGGGTCGCCGATCGGGTCCGGGCTCGGGATCCGCAACCCGCACAACTTCCAGCTGATCGTGGAGCACGCGCGCGTGCCGGTGATCCTGGACGCGGGGGCCGGTACGGCGTCGGACGCGGCGTTGGCGATGGAGCTGGGGTGCGCGGGTGTGATGCTCGCCTCCGCGGTGACCCGGGCCCAGGAGCCGGAGCTGATGGCCTCCGCCATGAAGCTCGCGGTGGAGGGGGGCCGGCTGGCCCGGCGGGCCGGGCGGATTCCCCGCAGGTACCTCGCCGAGGCGTCGTCCCCCGCGGAGGGCCTGGCCGTGCTGGACCCCGAGCGTCCCGCGTTCTGACCGGTGCCGCGGTCTGCGTCCGGTCGGTGGCCGCCAGGTCGTGGGTGCGTCACAGGTCGGCTGCAGTGCTGGTGGGAAAGCGGTCTCGGCGCGGGAACCGCCGGTGCCCCTCGTAGACTCGCCTCTCGTGGATACGACCCTTCAGGACCCCCTCGTCGGGCAGGTGCTCGACGGCCGGTACCGCGTCGACGCGCGGATCGCGGCCGGCGGGATGGCCACGGTCTACCGGGCCCTGGACACCCGCCTGGACCGTGTGCTCGCGCTGAAGGTGATGCACCCGACGCTCGCGGCCGACGGCGCGTTCGTCGAGCGGTTCATCCGGGAGGCCAAGTCCGTCGCCCGGCTCGACCACCCCAACGTGGTGCAGGTCTTCGACCAGGGGACCGACGGGTCGTACGTCTACCTGGCGATGGAGTACATCGCCGGCTGCACCCTGCGGGACGTGCTGCGCGAGCGGGGCGCGGTGCAGCCGCGGGCCGCGCTGGACGTCCTGGAGCCGGTGCTCGCCGCGCTCGGCGCCGCGCACCGGGCCGGGTTCGTGCACCGCGACATGAAGCCCGAGAACGTGCTGATAGGCGACGACGGCCGGGTCAAGGTCGCCGACTTCGGGCTGGTGCGCTCCGTGGACACGGTGACCAGCACGACGGGTGCCGTGCTCGGGACCGTCTCCTACCTCGCGCCGGAGCAGATCGAGCAGGGCATCACCGATCCGCGGGCCGACGTGTACGCCTGCGGTGTGGTCCTGTACGAGATGCTGACGGGCGCCAAGCCGCACTCCGGGGACTCCCCGGCCCAGGTGCTCTACAAGCACCTCCACGAGGACGTGCCGCCGCCCTCGGCGCTCGTGCCCGGCCTGCCGTACCAGCTGGACGAGCTGGTCGCGTCGGCCACCGCGCGCACCCCGGACGTCCGGCCGCACGACGCCGTGGCCCTGCTCGCCCAGGTGCGCGAGGCCCACCTGTCGCTGACCGACGAGCAGCTGGACGCGCTGCCGCCGCAGGCCCTGACCGCGGAGCACGACAACGCCGAGGACCGCACGAGCGTGATCCCGCGTGCGCTGACCTCCCCCACCCTCGGCTTCGCCCGCGTGGGGGAACCCCCGTCCCGGCCGCTGCCGGTGGAGGAGGACGCGTTCGAGGGCGGCCCGGGGAACGGCGTCGACCGCACCGCCCGCTTCCAGAGCCCGCCCGTGCCGCCCCGCCGGCGCCCGGCGCGGTCCGCGCGCGCGGTGCTGGCGTTGATCGCGGCCGTGCTGGTGGTGTTCGGCGTCGGCGCCGGGGTGTGGTACATCAACTCCGGGCAGTTCACCAAGGTGCCGCCGCTGCTGGCGAAGACGGAGGCGCAGGCCAGGGAGCGGCTGAAGACGGCCGGGCTGGACGTCGGGAAGGTCAGGCGCGCGTACAGCGACACGGTCGAGCGCGGCACGGTGATCGGCACCGATCCGGCGCCGGGCGCGCGGATCCGGGACCACGACTCCGTGGCGCTGACCGTGTCGCTGGGACCGAAGACGGTGGACGTCCCGGACGTGGCGGGCCAGTCGCTCGCCCGGGCGCGGGCGCGGCTGAAGGCGGAGGACCTGGAGCCGGGCATGGTCACCCGGGAGTTCAGCGACGACGTCCCCAGGGGCTCGGTGATCGGTACGACGCCCGAGGCGGGCACCGAGCGGCACGCGGGTTCGGCGATCGCGCTGATCGTCAGCAAGGGCAGCCCGATCGACGTGCCGGACGTCACCGGCGACGACCTGGAGAGCGCGAAGCAGGAGCTGACGGACGCCGGGCTGAAGGTGAAGGTGGCCGGCAAGCGGATCACCTCCGAGTACGACGAGGGCGAGGTCGCCGCGCAGAGCCCGGACGACGGCCACCAGGCCGCCGAGGGCGACACGGTGACGCTGACGCTGTCCAAGGGCCCGGAGATGATCGAGGTCCCGGACGTGGTCGGCGACAGCGTGGACGACGCGCACCAGGCCCTGGAGGACGCCGGGTTCGAGGTGAAGGAGGACCGCGGGCTGCTGGGGCTGTTCGGGGACACCGTGAAGAAGCAGTCCGTGGACGGCGGCGACGAGGCGCCCAAGGGGTCGACCATAACGATCACCATCCGGTGACGAGCCACCGGTGACCGGTCTCACCGGGGAGCGCGGTCCGGGCACCGGGCCGGACGTGACACCCTGAACGGGTGAGTCCCGTTCGCTCCCCCCTGCGCAACCCCGTCGGCGGCCATGTGCCCGTGGCCGGCGGCCTGCACTCCGTCGGGCTGTCCTACGCCCGTGACCTCAAGGCCGAGACCGTGCAGGTCTTCGTCGCCAATCCGCGCGGCTGGGCCACGCCCGCCGGCAACCCGCGGCAGGACGAGGCGTTCCGCGCCGCCTGTGCCGAGGAGTCGATCCCGGCCTACGTGCACGCGCCGTACCTGATCAACTTCGGCTCGCACACCGAGGCGACCGTGGAGCGGTCGGTTCAGTCGCTGCGGCACTCGCTGCGGCGCGGGCGGGAGATCGGCGCGCTGGGTGTCGTGGTGCACACCGGGAGCGCCACCGGCGGCCGGGCGCGGGAGGTCGCGCTGAAGCAGGTGCGCGCGTACCTGCTGCCCCTGCTGGAGGAGCTGACCCACGACGACGACCCGTTCCTGCTGCTGGAGTCGACCGCCGGGCAGGGCGCCTCGCTGTGCTCGCGCACCTGGGACTTCGGGCCGTACTTCGAGGCGCTGGACGCGCATCCGAAGCTGGGCGTGTGCCTGGACACGTGCCATGTCTTCGCCGCCGGGCACGACCTGACGGGACCGGACGGCATGCACCGGACCCTGGACCTGCTCGTGGACACCGTCGGCCCGGGCCGGCTGAAGCTGATCCACGCCAACGACTCCAAGGATGTGGCGGGTGCCCACAAGGACCGGCACGAGAACATCGGCGCAGGCCATATCGGGGAGGACCCGTTCCGGGCGCTCATGACCCATCCCGCGACCGAGGGCGTACCGCTGGTCATCGAGACGCCGGGCGGCAAGGAAGGGCACGCGGCGGACGTGGCGCGGCTGAAGGGGCTCCGCGAGGACTGACCGTTGGGGAATACCCCCGTGGGGTATATGGTTCCTGTCGGGCGCAGGAGCCGTCACCTGACCTGGGGGCAGTCATGGAGCACGAGACGCACACGGCACACGCACACCACCACGGCCACGCCGGCGCGGGCCACCAGGGGCAGCACCAAGGCCACCAGGGCCGGCCCCCGGCACCCGTCGCCACCTGGGCGACGGCCGTCCAGGCCACCCTGCACTGCCTCACCGGCTGCGCCATCGGCGAGGTGCTCGGCATGGTCGCCGGCACGGCCTTCGGCTGGGGCAACCTGCCGACCATGGTGCTGGCGGTCGTCCTGGCCTTCGTCTTCGGCTACTCGCTCACCCTGCGCGGGGTCCTGCGGGCCGGCGTCGGCTTCCGCACGGCCTTCCGGGTGGCGCTGGCCGCGGACACCCTGTCCATCGTCGTGATGGAACTGATGGACAACGCGGTGATCCTGGTCTGGCCGTCGGCGATGGACGCCACGCTGGGCGACGCGCTGTTCTGGATCTCGCTCGCGGTCTCGTTCGCGATCGCCTTCATGGTGACCACCCCGGTCAACAAGTGGATGATCGGCCGGGGCAAGGGCCACGCGGTGGTCCACGCGTACCACCACTGAGGGGGCCGGGGATCAGAGCTCGGGGCCGTCCCCGGGCTCCTCCTGGTAGGAGTAGCGCTGTTCCTTCCAGGGGTCGCCGATGTTGTGGTAGCCGCGCTCCTCCCAGAAGCCGCGGCGGTCGGCGGTCATGTACTCCACGCCCCGGACCCACTTGGGCCCCTTCCAGGCGTAGAGGTGGGGCACGATCAGCCGGACCGGGAAGCCGTGCTCGGCGGTGAGCAGCTCACCGTCCTTGTGCGTGGCGAAGATCGTGCGGTCGGAGACGAAGTCCGTGAGGCGCAGGTTCGAGCTGAAGCCGTACTCCGCCCAGACCATCACATGGGTGACGTCCGGCGCCGGCGGGGCCAGGTCCACGATCGTGCGGGCCGGGATGCCGCCCCACTCCGCGCCGACCATGCTGAACTTCGTCACGCAGTGCAGATCGGCCACCACCGTGGTGTAGGGCAGGGCCGTGAACTCCTCGTGGTCCCAGGTGCGCTTGTCACCGTCGGCGGTGGCGCCGAAGACCCGGAACTCCCAGCGCTCGGGCCGGAACTTCGGGACCGGCCCGTAGTGCGTGACCGGCCAGCCCCGCTGGAGCCGCTGACCCGGCGGAAGGTCGGACCCTGCCGCTGCCCCAGACTCTCGCTCCACCGGATGACCCATGTATCCATCCTGACAGACCTCGGGCAGTGCCCTTGACCACCCACTCCCCAACCGGACAATTGCCATGAACTCATGACGTACTTACTAAGTGCGTACTTACTGGACGATCTTCCTCGCCGGTGGAATCATGCGGCGCTATCGGCCGGGCCCACCTGGAAGGAGTCCACAGCGATGCAAGGCGACCCCGAGGTCATCGAACTGCTCAACGAACAGCTGACCGCCGAGCTGACCGCGATCAACCAGTACTTCCTGCACGCCAAGCTCCAGGACCACAAGGGGTGGACGAAGCTGGCCCGGTACACCCGCGCGGAGTCCTTCGACGAGATGCGGCACGCCGAGGTCCTCACCGACCGCATCCTGCTCCTCGACGGCCTGCCCAACTACCAGCGCCTCTTCCATGTGCGGGTCGGGCAGACGGTGACCGAGATGTTCCAGGCCGACCGGCAGATCGAGGTCGAGGCCATCGACCGGCTGCGCCGGGGCGTCCAGGTGATGCGCGAGAAGGACGACATCACGTCGGCGAACGTCTTCGAGGCGATCCTGGCCGACGAGGAGCACCACATCGACTACCTGGACACCCAGCTGGAGCTGGTGGACAAGCTGGGCGAGGCGCTGTACCTGTCGACCGTCGTCGAGCAGAGCCAGCCCGACTCCTAGGCCCCGGCGGGGGCGCGGAGGCTACGCGGCGTCGTCCAGCGGTACGAGGGCCGGGGCGCGCTGGTCGATCAGTTCCCGGCGGGGGCAGGCGCCACGGCCGAGCAGCGCCTGGATGCGCCGGACGCAGCCGCCGCAGTCGGTGCCCGCCTTGCAGGCGGAGGCTATCTGGCGCGGGGTGCAGGCGCCGTTCTCCGCGTGCTGCTTGACCTGGTCCTCGGTGACACCGAAGCAACTGCAGACGTACACGCGGTCTCACCTCCCGACGGGGGTCCCTGTTCCTGCCATCCCCGTTTCGGTGAGGCAAACCTAACCTTACCCATGTCCCCGGTGGCCGCAAAAGTGGCAGGGGCGCGGATCGGGTGTGATCCGCGCCCCAGGACTCCGCGTCACAAGGCGGTCGCTACCGGTCCGGGCTCACTGGTCCCGGTACATCTCGGCCACCAGGAACGCCAGGTCCAGCGACTGGCTGCGGTTCAGCCGCGGGTCGCAGGCCGTCTCGTAGCGCTGGTGCAGGTCGTCCACGAAGATCTCGTCGCCGCCGCCCACGCACTCGGTGACGTCGTCGCCGGTCAGCTCCACGTGGATGCCGCCCGGGTGGGTGCCGAGCGCCTTGTGGACCTCGAAGAAGCCCTTGACCTCGTCGAGCACGTCGTCGAAGCGGCGGGTCTTGTGCCCGGACGCCGCCTCGAAGGTGTTGCCGTGCATCGGGTCGGTCACCCAGGCCACCGTCGCGCCGGACGCCGTGACCTTCTCGACCAGCTCGGGGAGCTTGTCGCGGATCTGGCCGGCGCCCATGCGGACGATGAAGGTCAGCCGGCCCGGCTCCCGCTCGGGGTCGAGGCGGTCGATGTACCGCAGCGCCTCCTCGGCCGTGGTGGTCGGGCCGAGCTTGATGCCGATCGGGTTGCGGATCCGCGAGGCGAACTCGATGTGCGCGTGGTCCAGCTGGCGGGTGCGCTCGCCGATCCACACCATGTGCGCCGAGACGTCGTACAGCTTGCCCGTGCGGGAGTCGACCCGGGTCAGGGCGGACTCGTAGTCCAGCAGCAGCGCCTCGTGCGAGGAGTAGAACTCGACGGTCTTGAACTCCTCGGGGTCGGTGCCGCAGGCCCGCATGAAGTTCAGGGCGCTGTCGATCTCGCGCGCGAGCTGCTCGTAGCGCTGGCCCGACGGCGAGGTCCGCACGAAGTCCTGGTTCCAGGCGTGCACCTGGCGCAGGTCGGCGTAGCCGCCGGTGGTGAAGGCGCGCACCAGGTTCAGCGTCGAGGCCGACGCGTGGTACATGCGCTTGAGCCGCTCCGGGTCCGGGATGCGGCTGGCCTCGGTGAAGTCGAAGCCGTTGACGGAGTCGCCCCGGTACACCGGGAGCGTCACGCCGTCGCGGGTCTCGGTCGGCTTGGAGCGGGGCTTGGAGTACTGGCCCGCGATCCGGCCGACCTTGACCACCGGCACGGAGGCCGCGTAGGTGAGGACGGCACCCATCTGGAGCAGCGTCTTGAGCTTGTTGCGGATGTGGTCGGCGGACACCGCGTCGAAGGCCTCGGCGCAGTCGCCGCCCTGGAGGAGGAACGCCTCTCCCTTGGCGACGGCCGCCATCCGGGCGCGCAGCTGGTCGCACTCGCCCGCGAAAACGAGCGGCGGATACGACTCGAGGTCCGCGATCACTGCGCGCAGAGCCTCGGGGTCGGGGTACTCGGGCTGCTGCGCCGCGGGCAGGTCTCGCCAGGTGTTGCCAGCGCTCGGGCTGGTCTTAGCGTTCACGGTCACGACCCCAACATTACGGGGTGCCGTCGTGGGGTCCCCGCCGGTGCTCAGCTGATGAGACACCGCGTACACAGTGCGGACATGCGGTAGGGTGCGTCGCATGTTCGCGCTTTCGACCCAGACCTGGTGGTGGACCGCTCATCCGGCGGCCCACTGACTGCGCGTACGCAACACTTCGCGAAGGCCGCCCGAGGGGCGGCCTTCGGTGTGTCCGGGGTCGTTCCTCTCCGTCAGACGATCGAGAAGGAGCCCGACCCGTGGACCTCATGGACCTGTTGTCCGATCCCCGCCCCTTCGCCCTGCTCCGCCGCCGCACCCCGGGCCGCGACGAGGACCTGGTGGAGGTGCTGCTCGGCCCGGTGAGCAGCCGGGACCGGCTCGCCGACCTGCCCGACGAGGGTCTCGCCCTGATCCCGTTCCGGCAGATCCGCGAGCGCGGCTTCGACGTCCGCGACGACGGCACCCCGCTGCTGGTGCTGACGCCGCAGGAGACGCACACGCTGCCGCTGGACGAGGCCCTCGGCCGGCTCCCCGCGCACGACGTGCGGGTCGAGAGCGGCGGCTTCGACGTGAGCGACGAGGAGTACGCGGAGACCGTCGGGCGGGTGCTGCGCGAGGAGATCGGCCGGGGCGAGGGCGCGAACTTCGTGATCCGGCGCACCTACGAGGGTGAGATCCCGGGCTTCGGCCGCGCCGACGCCCTCGCGCTGTTCCGCCGGCTGCTGGAGGGCGAGCGGGGCGCGTACTGGACGTTCGTGGTGCACACCGGGGACCGGACGCTGGTGGGGGCCAGTCCGGAGGTGCACGTCCGGATGAGCGGCGGGACCGTCGTGATGAACCCGATCAGCGGGACATACCGCTATCCGCCCGAGGGCCCGACCCCCGAGCACCTGCTCGGCTTCCTCGCCGACGGCAAGGAGATCGAGGAGCTGTCGATGGTCGTCGACGAGGAGCTCAAGATGATGTGCACCGTCGGCGACAGGGGCGGGGTCGTCGTCGGCCCGCGGCTGAAGGAGATGGCGCACCTCGCGCACACCGAGTACGAGCTGCGCGGGAAGTCCTCGCTGGACGTGCGGGAGGTGCTGCGGGAGACCATGTTCGCGGCGACGGTGACCGGGTCGCCGGTGCAGAACGCGTGCCGGGTGATCGAGCGGTACGAGCCCCTCGGACGGGACGGCGTGGGACGCGGGTACTACGCCGGGGCGCTGGCCCTGCTCGGGCGGGACTCCGGGGGCGCGCAGACCCTGGACTCCCCCATCCTCATCCGCACCGCCGACATCTCTGCCGGCGGCCGGCTGCGTGTTCCGGTGGGGGCGACGCTGGTGCGCGGCTCGGACCCGGCCGGCGAGGTCGCGGAGACCCACGCGAAGGCGGCGGGCGTGCTGGCCGCCCTCGGGGTGGGGCCGTCCCGGCCGCGGGCCGAGCGGGAGGGGCCCCGGCTGACCGACGACCCCCGGGTGCGGGCCGCACTGGACGGGCGCCGGGCCGGGCTCGCGCCGTTCTGGCTGCGGATGCAGGACCGCACGCCGGAGCCGGCCGGCCACGCGCTGGTCGTCGACGGCGAGGACACCTTCACGGCGATGCTGGCGCACGTGCTGCGCTCGGGCGGCCTGGAGGTGACGGTACGGCGCTACGACGAGCCGGGGCTGCGGGCGGACGTCCTCGCGCACGAGGGGCCGGTCGTGCTGGGCCCCGGCCCGGGCGACCCGCGCGACGGGGCCGACCCGAGGATGCGGTGCCTGCGGGAGCTCGCGGCCGCCGTGATCCGCGAGCACCGGCACGGGGTGCTGGGCGTCTGCCTGGGGCACGAGCTGCTCGCGGCCGAGCTGGGCCTGGACCTGGTCCGCAAGGAGGTGCCGTACCAGGGGGCGCAGACGCAGATCGACCTGTTCGGGCGGCCGGAGACGGTCGGCTTCTACAACAGCTTCGTCGCGCGCTGCGACGAGGAGGCGGCCCGCGAACTGGCCGCGCACGGCGTCGAGGTGAGCCGCGCGGCCGACGGCGAGGTGCACGCCCTGCGGGGCCCCGGCTTCGCGGGCGTACAGTTCCACCCGGAGTCGGTGCTCACCCTGAACGGCACGGCGGTCGTACGGGAGCTGATCGGCCGGCTGCGCCGCACGACCGTGTAGCCGCGGGGGGCCGCCGTCAGCCGAAGAACACCCCGATCTCCTGGTACAGCCTCGGGTCCACCGTCTTCAGCCGGGCCGTCGCCTCGGCCAGGGGGACGCGGACGATGTCGGTGGCGCGCAGGGCGACCATCGTGCCGAAGTCGCCGTCGTGGACGCAGTCGATGGCGTGCAGACCGAAGCGGGTGGCGAGCCAGCGGTCGAAGGCGCTCGGGGTGCCGCCGCGCTGGACGTGCCCGAGGACCGTGGTGCGGGCCTCCTTCCCGGTGCGCTTCTCGATCTCCTTGGCCAGCCACTCGCCCACCCCGGACAGCCGGACGTGCCCGAAGGAGTCCAGCGACCGGTCCTTGAGGACCATGTCGCCGTCCTTCGGCACGGCGCCCTCGGCGACGACCACGATCGGCGCGTACGACGCCCGGAACCGGGAGGTCACCCAGTCGCAGACCTGCTCGATGTCGAAGCGCTGCTCGGGGATGAGGATGACGTTGGCGCCGCCTGCCAGGCCGGAGTGCAGGGCGATCCAGCCGGCGTGCCGGCCCATCACCTCCACCACCAGGACCCGCATGTGCGACTCGGCGGTGGTGTGCAGCCGGTCGATGGCCTCGGTGGCGATGTTGACGGCGGTGTCGAAGCCGAAGGTGTAGTCGGTGGCCGCCAGGTCGTTGTCTATCGTCTTGGGCACCCCGACGCAGGGCACCCCGTACTCGCCGGACAGCCGCGCGGCGACGCCCAGGGTGTCCTCGCCGCCGATCACGACGAGGGCCTGGACGTCCAGCTTGGCCAGGTTGGCCTTGATCCGCCGGATGCCGTCGTCCGCCTTGAGGGGGTTGGTCCGCGAGGAGCCGAGGATGGTGCCGCCGCGGGGCAGGATGCCGCGCACCGCGGGGATGTCGAGACGGACGGTGTCGCCTTCGAGGGGACCCCGCCAGCCGTCCCGGAAGCCGACGAAGTCGTAGCCGTACTCCTGCACGCCCTTGCGGACGATGCCCCGGATGACGGCGTTGAGCCCGGGGCAGTCGCCGCCTCCGGTCAGTACTCCGACCCGCATGGAAATGTCCCTTCGCAGCGGTTCCCTGACATCCGGTCACGCTAATGGTGATTCAGGTCACACCGGGAGGGGCGGGAAGGGTGATTCCGGTGCACGGCCCGGAAGCGGACCGCGCCGGTCCTACTCCTCGTCGAGGCCGCGCTCGATCGCGTACCGCACCAGCTCCACCCGGTTGTGCAGCTGGAGCTTGCCGAGGGTGTTCTGCACGTGGTTCTGCACCGTGCGGTGGGAGATGACGAGGCGTTCGGCGATCTGCTTGTAGCTCAGGCCCTTCGCCACCAGCCGCAGCACCTCCGTCTCCCGGTCCGTCAGCCGGGGCGCGCCCGGCTCGTCGGCGTCCGGCGCGGGCGCGGGCTCGGCGGCCAGCCGCCGGTACTCGCCGAGGACCAGCCCGGCGAGACCCGGCGTGAACACCGGGTCGCCGACGGCGGTGCGGCGCACCGCGTCCAGCAGTTCCGCGGTGGAGGCCGACTTCAGCAGGTAGCCGGTCGCGCCGGACTTCACGGCCTCCAGCACGTCCGCGTGCTCGCCGCTCGCCGAGAGGACGAGGACGCGCAACGCCGGGTTGTGGCCGACGAGTTCCTTGCACACCTGGACGCCGGGCTTGGCGGGCAGGTTGAGGTCCAGCACGAGGACGTCCGGGGCGGCGGCCTTGGCGCGGCGGACCGCCTGCTCGCCGTCGCCGGCGGTGGCGACCACCTCGAAGCCGGACTCGGCCAGGTCACGGGCGACCGCGTCACGCCACATCGGGTGGTCGTCCACCACCATGACCTTGATCGGGTCCTGCTGTGTCATCGCTGCTCCGCCTTCTTCCCCCGCGCCCGCACGGCGCCCTTCGGTACCTTCAGTTCCACTTCCGTGCCCTGCCCGGGCACGGAGACGATCTCGGCGCTGCCCCCGAGGTCGCGCAGCCGGCCCCGGATCGACTGCGCCACCCCGAGCCGGCCCTCCCCCTCGGCCTGCGCCAGCCGGCCCTCGGGGATGCCGGGGCCGTCGTCCCGGACGGTGACGACGATCTCGTCCGGCTCGTCCTCCACCAGGATCCAGGCCCGGGCCTGCGCCCCCGCGTGCAGGCGCACGTTGTCCAGGGCGGCCCCGACCGCGGCGGCCACCTCGCGGGCCGCGGCCGACGGCAGCAGCACCGGGGCGCCGGGCTCGGCGAGGCTGACCCGGGCGCACGCGTACCGGGCGAGCAGGGAGCGCAGGTCGACCGGGCCGGCCGGGTCGTCCTCGTCGGGCTCCTCCACCGCGCGGACCACGGCTCCGGCCGCCGCGTCCTCCGAGAGCCGGGACACCGGGACCAGGCCGCCCGACACCAGCGTGCGCAGGGCCACCTCCTGCTCCCCGGCCAGCCGGCCCAGTTCCGCCGCCTCGCCGCCGAGGGCGGCGCCCCGGCGCTTCACCATCGCCAGCACCTGGAGCACGCTGTCGTGGATGTCGCGGGCCAGCCGCTCCCGCTCGCGGGTGGCGGCCTCGATCTCCAGCGCGCGGGCGAGGGTGCGCTCGGAGGCGCGGGCCACCTCCACCACGTAGCCGATGGCGATGGAGGCCACCCAGACGAGGATCACGTTGTGCACGGTGTCCCGGGCCGGCCGGCCGCGCTCGACCAGGTTGACGGCGGCCACGGCCGTGGAGGCGACCGCCGCCCAGCGCCAGCCGCCCTTGAGGGCGAAGGCCAGCACCGCGCCCGCCGTCCATATCGACGGCAGGGTGGGGCCACCGCCCGCGATCCGCTCGTGGTTGTCGGCGACCGGGGTGAGCAGGATGCCGACGAGGGCGACGGTCAGGTCGGCGGCCAGGAAGCGCCGGGTGCAGCTCGCCGCGCCCGCCACCTTGGGCAGGGTGGCGAGGGTCCACACGGCCAGGACGGCGTAGTAGGCGACGGCGACCCAGGGCCGCACGAAGTGCTCGTACGCGGTGGCGCACAGGCCGATCGCGTACAGCATGGTCAGGACGCGGTAGCCGGCGAGCGCGCGCCACAGCGGCAGCTCGACCGACATGCGCATGACGCGTTCACGCTTGGGCATGTCCCCCGGTCCCCCCCCCCGGTTCCCCCTCGTGCCCTGTCTAGGACCCGGCCCGCTCCTCGCCGGCCTGCTCCGCCTCCCTGGCGGCCTTCGCCGCCTTCTCGGCCTTCTCCGCCTCCCTGGCGGCCTTCGCCGCCTCCGCGATCTGCCGCTTGGCGGCGGTCGCGTAGATGTCGACGTACTCCTGGCCGGAGAGCTTCATGATCTCGTACATGACCTCGTCGGTCAGCGCGCGCAGCACGAACCGGTCGTGCTCCATGCCCTGGTACCGGCTGAAGTCCAGCGGCTTGCCTATGCGGATGCCGGGCCGCATCAGCTTCGGCACGACCTGCCCGGGCGGCTGGATCTTCTCGGTGTCGATCATGGCCACGGGGATGACCGGCGCCCCGGTGGCGAGGGCCACGCGCGCGAGGCCGCCGGGCTTGCCCCGGTACAGCCGTCCGTCGGGCGAGCGGGTGCCCTCCGGGTAGATGCCGAACAGCTCGCCCCGCTCCAGCACCTCTATGCCGCTCCTGATCGCCGCCTCACCGGCGCCGCGCGCCCCGGAGCGGTCCACCGGGAGCTGGCCGACGCCCTTGAAGAACGCGGCGGTGAGCCGGCCCTTCACGCCCGGGGTGGTGAAGTACTCCGCCTTGGCGATGAAGGTGACCTTGCGGTCCAGCACCACCGGCAGGAAGAACGAGTCCGAGAAGGACAGGTGGTTACTGGCCAGGATGGCCGGGCCCGTGGCCGGAATGTTCTCCAGGCCCTCCACCCATGGCCTGAAGGCGACCTTCAGCGGCCCTCCGATGGCGACCTTCATCGCGCCGTACAACACCCGTATGCCTCCTGGTTTCTCCGAGGAGACCTTAACCCGCGGGACCGTCAATGGGCCCGACGACCCTGGTCGGTGTCGGTGCGGTCGCGTACGGTGAAGCACATGCCAGTTCTCCCCGGAGCCGAGCCGTACCGCCACGAGGGCGGTGAGGTGGGGGTTCTCCTCTGCCACGGCTTCACCGGCTCGCCCCAGTCGCTGCGCCCCTGGGCGGAGCACCACGCGGCCCACGGCCTGACCGTCTCCCTGCCCCTGCTGCCCGGCCACGGCACCCGCTGGCAGGACATGCAGCTCACGACCTGGCAGGACTGGTACGCGCAGGTGGACCGCGAACTGCGGCTGCTCACCGAGCGCTGTTCCCGGGTGTTCGTCGCGGGCCTGTCGATGGGCGGGGCGCTGGCCCTGAGGCTCGCGGCCCGGCACGGCGGGCGGGTCGCGGGCACGGTGGTCGTCAACCCGGCCAACAAGGTGCACGGCCTGTCGGCGTACGCCCTTCCGGTGGCCCGGCACCTGGTGCGCACGACGAAGGGCATCGCCAGCGACATCGCGAAGGAGGGCGCGGCCGAGCTGGGCTACGACCGGGTGCCGCTGCACGCGGCGCACTCGCTGCGGATGTTCCTGCGCCGCCTGGACGGCGAGCTGCCCCAGGTCACCCAGCCGTTGCTGCTGCTGCGCAGCGCCCGGGACCACGTCGTCCCGGCGGCCGACTCGGCGCGGGTGCTGAGCCGGGTGTCGGCCACGGACGTCACGGAGATCGTGCTGGAACACAGTTACCACGTCGCGACGTTGGACAAGGACGCGGACCGGATCTTCGAGGAGAGCCTCGCCTTCATCGGCCGGCTCGCACCCGGTGTCGGCAAGGAAGGGACGGCCGCAGTTGGCTGAGCACTACTCCGACCGTGAGGACCGCGAGGGCCACGAGGGCCACGAGGACCAGGGCGGTCACGAGACCCGTGAGCCGGACCGGCAGGAGGTGCCGTTCGACGAGGAGGCCGCCTGGCGCGCCATCGTCGCCGGGTACGGCGCGGAACCGCCGGACCCGCCGGGCGCCCGGCCCTTCAAGCCGGTCGAGGACCTCGCGCTGCTGGAGAAGAAGGCGGCGAAGGACCAGGAGGCCGAGCCGCGCGACGACCAGGAGGAGTCCGCGGGCCGGCAGCCCGCCCGGCCGCTGGGCGGATCGGTCTCCTTCGCGCCGGGCATCGGCCCGCGGGACCACACGGCGCCCGAGCCGTCCGACGACGACTTCGACGAGGACGACGAGGGCCACTTCGTGCCGCCGGAGCCGCCCCCGCTGCCGACCTCGGACACGACCGCCAGGTTCGCCTGGCTCGGCGTGGTCGGCGGCCCGGTCCTGCTCCTGCTGGCGGTGCTGCTCGGCTGGGACATGACCTGGTGGCTGGCGACCTCCGGCATCGGCGGCTTCCTCGGCGGCTTCGTGACGCTGGTGACGCGGATGCGGACGGACGACGAGGAGGACGACGACCCCGGGCGCGGCGCGGTGGTCTGAGCCGGGTCAGGCCGGGATTCTGAGGGCGGCGAGGACCGGGAGGTGGTCCGTGGCCGCCCGCAGGTCCGCCTCGCGCACGCCCGGCTGGTCCAGGGGCACCCCGCAGCCCAGCACCTCGATGCCCTTCGTCGCGAAGACCGCGTCGATGCGCTGGTGGGGGCCGGTGGCCGGGGAGGTGAACTCGCCGCCCCAGGGAGCGGTCGCACGGCAGTCCTGGAGGGTCCCGGCGAGCCGGCGGAAGGTGCGGCCGCCGGGCCCCTCGTTGAGGTCGCCGCCCGCGACGGCGTGCTCGACACCGAGTCCGGCGAGATGATCGAGGAGCAGGCCGCCCTGGTCGTGACGCTCGTCCCCCTGGAGCGACAGGTGGCAGCTGAGCACCCCGAGGCGGGCGCCGCCGAAGCGGACCACCGCCGTGGCGAAGCCGCGCCGGTGCAGGCCCGGGGTGAGCGGGAGGAGGACGTCCTCCGTGCGTTCGACGGTGGCGCGCAGGGAGCACAGGATCGCCGGCCCCGCGGCCGTGGCACCGCCGGTGAGGACGACCTGGCCGGAGGCCGCGGCGAGCCGCGCCAGCTTCTTGCGCCAGCGGAAGAAGCGGGGGGCCTCCTGGAGGAGGACCAGGTCGGGGGCGCAGGCGGTGATGATCCTCGCCAGCGCGTCCGTGTCGTCGCGCATCGAGCGGATGTTGTAGCTCAGGACACGGACGACCGCGGAGCCGTCGGCCTGCGTTGCGGAGTCGGGGAGCAGCGCCATGTGGATCAATGTACGCCCCGTGGTGCGGGGCGCGGGGACCGCGGGCGAGGGCCGCATCCGTCGTGGCTCGCCGCGCGGTTCCCCGCGCCCCTGCGGGCGCTACATGATCGGGTCGGGCTCCCGGGCCAGGTCCGCCGCGCCCACCATGCCGGCCTTGTTGCCCAGCTGGGCCGCGATCACGTCGGCGACCGGGCGCCAGTTGCCGCCGACCAGCCAGCGCTTGTAGGACTTGCGGATGGGGTCGAGGACCAGCTCGCCCTCGTCGGACAGGCCACCGCCGACGATGAAGGCGGACGGGTCGAAGAGGGAGGCGAGGTCGGCCAGGCCGGCGCCGGCCCAGCGGGCCAGCTCGCGGTAGGAGTCGACCGCGACCGGGTCGCCCTGGCGGGCGGCCATGGAGATGTGCTTGCCCTCGATGCCCTCCGGGGTGCCGTCGCCCAGCGAGAGCAGCAGCTCGGCGTTCTCCGGGGTGGCGTTGGCGCGCTGCTTGGCGTAGCGGACCAGGGCGCGGCCGGAGGCGTACTGCTCCCAGCAGCCCTGCGAGCCGCAGCCGCACAGCAGGCCGTCCGGCACCATCCGGATGTGGCCGAACTCGGCGGCGACGCCGAAGTGGCCGCGGCGCAGCTTGTTGCCGATGATGATGCCGCCGCCGAGGCCGGTGCCGAGCGTGATGCAGATGACGTTGCGGTGGCCCTTGCCCGCGCCGAACTTGTACTCGCCCCAGGCGGCGGCGTTGGCGTCGTTCTCGACCACGACCGGGAGGCCGGTGCGGGCCTCGACCTTCTCCTTGAGCGGCTCGTTGCGCCAGTCGATGTTCGGCGCGAAGTACACCGTGGAGCGCTGCCGGTTGACGTAACCGGCCGCGCCGATACCCACGCCGACGATCTCGTGCCCGGCGCGCGCGCCCTCCACCGCCGAGGCGATGGCGTCCACGATGGCCTCGGGCGTGGTGGGGGTCGGCACCTTGAAGGTCGAGAGGATGTTGCCTTCCTCGTCGACCACGCCGGCCGCGATCTTCGTGCCGCCGATGTCGACGCCGATGGTGAGTCCCATGAATCCCTCAGTTTCGGTCGAGCCCCGCTACGGCCAACCGTACCCGAGGCCCTGCCGTGCGAGGGCTTCAGTCCAGGTCGATGCGTTCCCCCGGGCCGGTGCCCTCGCCCGGGTCGTCCGGGTCCTTCCGGTCCCGCGCGGGAGGGGCCGTGCCCGTGGTCCAGCGGCGCTCCTGGGCCTGGACGGCGGAGCGGTAGGCGGCGAGCAGTTCGCCGCCGGCCGCGGCCAGGTGGTCGAAGACGTCGGGGTTGCGCTCTATGACGGGCTCGACGGCGGCCTTGGCCTGCTGGACGACCTGCCGCACCACCTGCTGGGCGGCGGGCCCGGCGAGGCCGCCGAGGAGCGGTGACTGGAGGCCGGCCAGCTTGTCGGCCACCGTGTCCACGAGCCTCTTCAGCTCCTCGGCCGCCGAGCCCGGCTGCGGGCCGTGCTCGGCGCGGCGGCGGGCCTGCTCGGCGGCGAGGTCCTCGGCGGCGGCCGTGGCCCAGGCGTCGGCGTCGGTCGCCTTCGCCGGCTCCTCCGGGGAAGGGTCGGGTGCGGGACGCTCTTCGCTCATGGCGGCTCCTGACTACGGTTCGCCTTTACGACGTTACCCGAACGGGCGTACCCGTTCACCGTCCGGCGGCGGGCCACAGATCGGGGTCCGGGGCGAACCGGATGCGCAGCTCGCCCTCCCGGAGCCCGGCGCCGGCGACGGTGCAGCGGCGCAGGGCGGAGGGCAGCGCGACGATGCGGCGGAACGGGCCCGCGGTGATCAGGAGTTCGTCGCCGCGCCGGACGAGGTCCAGCTCGTCCCGTATCGCGCCGGGCAGCGGGAGGTGCCACACCAGCACGCCGTCCTCCGCGAGCCGGTCGGTGACGGGCCACCCGACCGGGGTGGTCGCCGGGTTGACGCCGGGCACCGCGAGGGCGGTGAGGTCGTCCGGGCCGTGCGGGTCGTGGCCGAGGTGCGGGACGGGGTGGACGTCGTAGGACTCCTGCCAGTCGGCGAGCGCCTTGCGCTGCTGGGCCAGGAGCGGGGAGAGCCAGCTGTCGGGGGCGGTGTCGGGCAGGACGCGGCTGGCGATCAGGGACTCGGTGCGCAGGGCGCGCAGGGCGAGGCCGAGGGTGGCGGTGCGGACGGCGTCGGCGCCGGCCGGGCCGGGCTCGGCGACCAGGCGCACGGCGGTGTTCCGGTCGGTGAGGACGGCCTCGACGGCGGCCAGTTCGACGTCCCAGCGGGCCGCCGTCTCGTAGAGCCAGTCGGCGGGCATGGGCACGCCGGCGAGCCGGCCGAGGACCGGGCGCAGGGCGCGGGCGGCCTGCCGTTCGGGGGGCAGGAGGCGGCGCAGGTAGCGGCGCAGTTCCTCGGGCAGGGCGAGCAGGGCGAGGGCCTGCGGGAGGGGCGGGAGGTCGACGACGAGGAGGTCGTAGCGCTCGGACAGGGCCGCGTCCCGCAGCGCGCGCAGGAAGGACAGTTCCTCCGCGCCGGGCAGCGGGGTGACCTCCTCGGCGTCCAGGCGGGCGGCGCCGAGGAGGTCGAGGACGCTCGCGGCGCGGGACTGGAAGGCGGTGAGGTCCTGGCGGAAGCGTTCGGCGGCGTCCGGCCGCCAGGCGCACAGGTGCGGGGTGACCTCGGTGGGAACCGGTCCTGTCGCGGTGCCCAGGGCCGTGCCGGGGGTGTCCGTGCGATCGGCGCTCAGCAGGAGGGTGCGGTGGCCCTCGCGGGCGGCTTCGAGCGCGGTGGCGGCGGCCACGGTCGTACGACCGCTGCCGCCGGGGCCCGTGATCAGGATGGTGCGCATGACGGTGAACGGTACCGCCGCGCGCGGGGGGTGGACGGAGCCGTCTACTCCTCCCCCGACTCGACCCTCTTCTTCAGACCCGCCAGCGCCCGGTCGATGATGACCTTCTCCGCCTTGCGCTTGATCATGCCCAGCATGGGGATCTTGACGTCGACCGTGAGCTGGTAGGTGACCTCGGTGGCGCCCGCGCCGGCCGGCTTCAGCAGGTAGGAGCCGTCGAGGGAACGGAGCATCTGGGACTTGACGAGGGTCCAGGAGACCTCGCGGTCGCCGGTCCAGGTGTAGGCGAGGGTCTGGTCGTCCTTGATGGCGCCGGCGTCCATGACGAGGCGGACCCGTTCGGCGCGGCCCTGCTCGTCCGTGGCGAGGACGTCCGCCTCCTTCACCTCACCGGTCCAGTCCGGGTAGCGCGCGAAGTCGGCGATCACCGCCATGACGTCGGCCGGAGCGGCCTCGATCGTGATGCTCGAACTGGTGTGTTCCGCCATCGCGGTGGCTCCTCCAGATGCGGGCCGGGTGGGAGAGGTTCGTGTGCGCCGGGCTGCGCACGTGTGTGCAGCGTGAAGGCTACCGCGCCGCAGGCCCGCCGCCTTCACCCCGCCTGCCCGGCCTCACCATTCGAGTGCCCAGGGCGTGCCGGTCCCGGCGAAGTGGCCCACGTTCACGCACTCGGTGGCGCCGATCCGCATCCGGCGCACCAGCGGCTGGTGCACGTGCCCGAACAGGGCGTACCGGGGCCGGGTGCGGCGGATGGCGTCCAGCAGGGCCCGGCTGCCGCGCTCGAAGCGGCGGGCCACGGTGTCGTAGACCAGTTCGGGCACCTCCGGCGGGATGTGGGTGCACAGCACGTCGACCTCGCCGACGGCCTCGATCTTCGCCGCGTACTCCTCGTCGCCGATTTCGTAGGGGGTCCGCATCGGGGTGCGCAGGCCCCCGCCGACGAAGCCGAAGGTCCACCCGCCGATCTCGGCCCGCTGGCCGTCGAGGACCGTGGTGCCGGGCCGGGCGTACTCCGGCCAGAGTGTCGGCATGTCGACGTTTCCGTAGGTGGCGTACGTCGGGGTGGGGAACGCGGCGAACAGCTCGGCGTACTGCTTGCGCACGGCCTTCTCGATGGCCGTGGCCCGGTCGGCGCCGATCCCGGCCCACAGCCGGGCGCCGAACGCGCGGGCCTCCTCGAAGCGGCGGGCGGTGCGCAGCTCGACGATGCGGTCGGCGTTCTCCTCGCCGAACAGGTCGGGGAAGATCCCGCGCGCGTGGTCGGCGTAGTCGAGGAAGAGGACGAGGTCGCCGAGGCAGATCAGGGCGTCGGCACCGTCCCCGGCCCGGGCCAGGTCACGGGCGTTGCCGTGCACGTCGCTGACCACATGGACGCGGGTCCGCCGGGCGCCGGAACGTGTGGATGCCATGCCGATCAAGCGTAGGCGTGTGCGGTCCAGGTGAACAGTGCGGGGCCGGCCTGCGGTTACTCGCCGGTCGGTTCGGCCGTGGACTACTGTGCGCGAAGGAACGCCCACCTGTGTGACGCAGCGAACATCTCGCCTGGACCCCCTGTCGTAGACGCCATACCGGCGGGTAACGTCCGGGCAGTCCAGTCGTGCTCAGGATTTCAACATGTGAATCCTCATGTTGTTCCGGAGCACTTGCCCGAGCCTTGGACCGCACCGTCGCATCGCACAACGTCGTGGCGCCGGCGCCCTATGAGGAGCAGCAGTCTTGCGCGAGTTCAGCCTTCCGGCTTTGTACGAGGTCCCCGCGGACGGGAATCTGACCGACATCGTCCGCAGAAACGCCGCGCAGCATCCCGACGTCGCCGTCATCGCCCGCAAGGCCGCGGGCGCCTGGCAGGACGTGACCGCGCGGGAGTTCCTGGCCGAGGTGCGCACCGCCGCCAAGGGCCTCATCGCCTCCGGGGTGCAGCCGGGCGACCGGGTGGGCCTGATGTCGCGGACGCGGTACGAGTGGACGCTCCTGGACTTCGCGATCTGGAGCGCGGGCGCCATCACCGTGCCCGTGTACGAGACCAGCTCGCCGGAGCAGGTGCGGTGGATCCTGTCCGACTCGGGTGCCACCGCCTGCGTGACGGAGCTGGACGGCCACACGGCGGCCGTGGAGGCGGTGCGCGAGTCGCTGCCCGCGCTGAAGCACCTCTGGCAGATCGAGGCCGGGGGCGTGGCGGAGCTGGCCCGGCTCGGCCAGGACGTGTCGGACCAGGCGGTGGAGGAGCGCAGCTCGCTCGCCAAGGCCGACGACCCGGCGACCATCGTCTACACCAGCGGCACGACGGGGCGCCCCAAGGGCTGTGTCCTCACCCACCGCAGCTTCTTCGCCGAGTGCGGGAACGTCGTGGAGCGGCTTCGCCCGCTGTTCCGCACCGGTGAGTGCTCCGTCCTGCTCTTCCTGCCGCTCGCGCACGTCTTCGGGCGGCTGGTGCAGGTGGCGCCGATGATGGCGCCGATCAAGCTGGGCTGCGTCCCGGACATCAAGAACCTCACCGACGAGCTGGCCGCGTTCCGGCCGACGCTGATCCTCGGCGTGCCGCGGGTCTTCGAGAAGGTCTACAACTCGGCGCGGGCGAAGGCTCAGGCGGACGGCAAGGGCGCGATCTTCGACAAGGCGGCGGACACCGCCATCGCCTACAGCAAGGCGCTGGACAGCCCGTCGGGCCCGTCGTTCGGCCTGAAGCTCAAGCACAGGGTCTTCGACAAGCTGGTCTACAGCAAGCTGCGCGCGGTCCTGGGCGGCCGGGGCGAGTACGCCATCTCCGGCGGTGCCCCGCTGGGCGAGCGGCTCGGGCACTTCTTCCGGGGCATCGGCTTCACGGTGCTGGAGGGCTACGGCCTGACCGAGTCCTGCGCGGCGACCGCGTTCAACCCGTGGGACCGGCAGAAGATCGGCACGGTCGGACAGCCGCTGCCCGGCTCGGTGGTGCGGATAGCGGACGACGGCGAGGTGCTGCTGCACGGCGAGCACCTGTTCAAGGAGTACTGGAACAACCCGGCCGCGACCGCGGAGGCGCTGGCCGACGGCTGGTTCCACACCGGTGACATCGGCACCCTCGACGAGGACGGCTATCTGAGGATCACCGGCCGGAAGAAGGAGATCATCGTCACGGCGGGCGGCAAGAACGTGGCCCCGGCGGTGATCGAGGACCGCATCCGGGCGCACGCGCTGGTCGCGGAGTGCATGGTGGTGGGCGACGGGCGGCCGTTCGTGGGGGCGCTGGTCACCCTCGACGAGGAGTTCCTGGGCCGCTGGTGCGCCGAGCACGGCAAGCCGGCGGGGTCCACCGCGGCGTCGCTGAAGGACGACCCGGATCTGAACGCCGCGATCCAGGCGGCCGTGGACGACGGCAACGCCGCGGTGTCCAAGGCGGAATCGGTGCGGAAGTTCCGCATTCTGCCCTCCCAGTTCACGGAGGAGTCGGGCCACCTCACCCCGTCGCTGAAGCTGAAGCGGAACGTGGTGGCGAAGGACTACTCGGACGAGATCGAGGCGATCTACGCCAAGTGACCGGCGGCGGTGCGCGCCCGGTGGTCCGGACGGTGCCTCATGGCGCGTTGTCCTCGGCGAGGACCCGCGCCACGGTGCGTTCGGCGAGGGCCGCGCCGGTGACGAAGGGGTTCACGCCGATCGGCCCCGGGTCGAGCGAGCCGTCGGTGACGTGCGGCCGGTGGATCGTCGCGTGGGCCGCGTCGTGTCAGAGCAACGTCCTCAGCCGCTCCGCCAGCAGGTCCCAGCGCCACTTCTCCTCCACCCACCGGCGGCCCCGCTCCCCCATGCGGCGGCGCAGTCCGGCGTCGGCCAGCAGGGCCACGATCCGTTCGGCGGTCTGCTCCACCGAGCCGCCCCGGACCACCCAGCCCGTCTCGCCCTCCAGGACCGCGTCCGGGGCGCCGCCCGAGTCGCCCGCGACGACCGGCAGGCCGGTCGCCGACGCCTCCAGGTAGACGATGCCGAGGCCCTCCACGTCCAGGCCGCCGCGCCGGGTGCGGCAGGGCATCGCGAAGACGTCCCCGGCACCGTAGTGCGCGGGCAGCTCGGCCCAGGGCACGGCGCCCGTGAAGCGCACCGAGCCGGCGACCCCCGTCTCGTGGGCGAGGCGGCGCAGGTCCTTCTCGTACGGTCCGCCGCCGACGATGAGCAGGACGGTGTCCGGCTCGGCGGCCAGGATGCGGGGCATGGCCCGGATCAGGGTGTCCTGGCCCTTGCGCGGGACCAGCCGGGAGACGCAGACCACCACCGGGCGGTCGGTGAGGCCGAGCCGGGCGCGGACGGCGTCGCCGCCGGAGGCCGGGTGGAAGGTCTTCTCGTCGACCCCCGGCGGCAGCTGCGCCATCCGCGAGGCCGCCTCCGGTGTGAGGGCGGTCGCTATCCGGGAGCGGGTGTACTCGCCGAGGTAGGTGATCGTGTCCGTGGACTCGCCGATCCGGCGCAGCAGCTGCCGGGCGGCGGGCAACTGGGCCCAGCCGGCCTCGTGGCCGTGGGTGGTGGCCACCAGCCGCTCGGCGCCGGCCCTGCGCAGCGCCGGCGCCATCAGGCCCAGCGGTGCCGCCGCACCGAACCAGACGGAGGTGCACCCGTGCTCCCGGAGCAGCCCGACGGCGCGCCGGGTGGCCCGCGGGGTGGGCAGCAGCATGGTCGTACGGTCGCGTACGACGGTGAAGGGCTGCTCGGCGTCGAAGGCGGCGGTGGCCTCGGCGCCCTCCCGGCCGTGCTTCCAGGTGGAGGCGTAGACGACCAGCCGGCCGGGGTCCAGGCGCAGCGCCATGTTGTGCAGGAAGGCCTGGATGCCGCCCGGCCGGGGCGGGAAGTCGTTGGTGACGATCAGGGTCTTGTGCATCGCCGCCGACCCTACCGAACGGGGCGTTCGAGGCCGGGAGCGGCCGAGCCTGTGGCATGCGCACAGGTGTGCACGCCATCATGGACGCTCGCCGCGGATGCGGACGGCACGGCGATCGACGCGGGAAGCGGACGGCAGGGGGATCAGGTGGAGACGAAGGGTGCCGGGCGGTCCCTGGCATGGCTGCTCGCGACCTGGGCCGTCACCCGTGCGGTGCTGCTGCTGTTCGTGTTCCGGGTGTTCGCCTTCCCGGGCCCGGACGTCACCTCGGACGTGTCGGTGATCTACCGCGGCTGGTACGAGGTCCTGCGCCAAGGAACGTTTCCGCTGGACGACGTGACCTGGCAGTACCCGCCCGCCGCGGCCCTTCCCGTCCTCTCCCCCGGCGTCCTGCCCTTCCTGTCGTACGCGCACGCCTTCTTCGTGCTGGCCTGCCTCGCCGACGCCGTCGTGCTGGCCCTGCTGCGGTACGCGGGCGGGCGGCCGGACCGGTCGCCGCGCGGGGCCTGGGCGTGGGTGGCGGGCGTACCGCTGCTCGGGCCGACGGTGTACGCCCGCTACGACGTGATGGTGACCGCGGTGGCCGTGGCGGCGCTGCTGGCCGGGACCCGGCACCCGCGGGTGATGGGCGCCCTGACCGCCTTCGGGGCGCTGCTGAAGGTGTGGCCGGCGCTGCTGCTGGTCGGTGCCGTGCGGCGGCGGGCGTGGGCGTCGGCGGTGGTGACCGCGGCCGGCCTCGCCCTGCTGTTCTCGGTGTCCATGCCGGGCGCCTTCGCGTTCCTGACCTTCCAGCGGGACCGGGGCACCGAGGTGGAGTCGCTGGGCTCCCTGGTCTTCCACGTGGCCCGGCACTTCGGCTGGCGGGGCGAGGTGCTGCTGAACTACGGCTCGATCGAGTTCCTGGGCCCGCACGTCGACCAGGTCAGCACGGCCGCGCTGGCGCTGACCGGGGCCGCGTTCGGCTGGCTGCTGCTGTGGCGGCTGCGCGCGACCCGGTTCGCGCCGCACACCCTCGCCGACGCGGCCCTGACGGCGGTGCTGCTGTTCACGGTGACCAGCCGGGTGATCAGCCCGCAGTACCTGGTGTGGCTGATCGGCCTGGCCGCCGTCTGCGTCTCGTACCGGGCGAGCCGCATGGGACCGCCCGCGCTGCTCTGTCTCCTCGCATCCTTCGTGACGGTGCTGGAGTTCCCGCTCGGCTTCTCGCACGTGGTGACGAGCGACTGGTACGGGGTCACGCTGCTGGTGGTGCGCAACGGGCTGCTGGTCGCGGCCACCGTCATGGCGGCCCGGCGGCTGTGGCGCGCGACCGCGCCGCCGCCCGCCACCGCCCCCTTCCCGCCCCGGCCCACCCACGCGCAGGAGACCCCGGTGTCCTCCTGAGTCCGGGCGGCGAGGGGCTCCGGGCGGGACGCCGTGCTCAGCCGAGGCGGCTCGTGAGGTAGGCGCGCCAGCTCGCGGTGAACTCCTCCGGTGTCGTCCCGAGCACCTTCCGCAGGGCCTGTCGCACCGCGCCCGCCCGCTTGCCGTGGGCGCCGACGGCCCGGTAGAAGGCGGCGAGCCGGTCCGCGCCCCACCGCTCGGCGATCATCCGGCAGGCCAGCCAGCCGCCCTCGTAGGCCCGTGCCAGCCGGGTCGGCTCGCGGGTGAAGGCGAAGTCCCCGTCACCGGGGAGCGCGTCGGGCACCTCGCCGTCCCGGACCGCCCGGGCCAGCTCCGGCGCGATCTCGGCCGGGGTGCGGCCGGTGCCCAGGTAGCCGATCCAGTCGGCGTAGCCCTCGGACAGCCACAGAGGGGTGGCGGCGGTGGTGTCCGCCCGGGTGGCGACATGGGTCGTCTCGTGGGTGAGGACGACCTGCTTCCCGGCGTCCCCGAGCACGGCGTACGCCTCCGGGTTGACCAGCACCCGGTCCGCCGGCGACCGGCCGGAGCCGCCCGTCTCGCCCGTGGTGACGGCCGCGATGCCCCGGTAGTTCCCGGCGGGAGAGCCCAGCAGCGCCGCCATGCCCTCCAGGGAGGGGGGGACGAGTACGACGATCCGGCGGCTCCAGTCCCGGCCCCAGGCCCCGGAGACGGCCGGGACCGCCCGGTCGGCCAGCCGCGCGTACGGCCGCAGGCCGGCGGCGGACCCCCCGGCGCCGAGCACCAGGCTGTGCGCGCCCCTGACCACGGTCACCGTGCCCTGGTCCCACAGCTGCTGCCCGGCCTTCCGGGCGGGCTCGTCGGCGGTGACGTACCAGTGGCCGTCGGCCGCGCGGCCCAGGGTGAGGGTGCGGGGGGCGTCGACGGGGGCCTTGTCGTAACCGGCGACGCGGTAGCGCAGGTCGGCGTCGGCGGTGGCCCCCGAGGAAGTGCGGCGCAGGGCGGTGACCCGGTAGCTCCAGGACGACAGCGGGAGGGCGCGCAGCCGGGTGTACCCGGTGCGGGTGCCGGTCGCGGCGTACGCCGTCTCGTCGTGGCCGAGCAGGGCCGCCGCGCGCCGGTCGAGCACCCGCTGCACCTCGGCCCGCGCGGAGTCGGTCACCGTGTGCCCGCCGCACCCGGTCAGCGGCGCCAGCAGCGCGAGCCCCACGGCCCCGCTCTCCCACACCCGTCTGCGACCAGCCATTTCCCGATCGTACGGCGAGGAGGGCGGTCAGGGCCGGGTGATCGAGGAGACCGGCATCATCCCGACCGGGTCGTAGCGCACCGGAGCACCGGGATAGGGGGCGTGGATGACCTGGCCGTTGCCGGCGTACATCGCCACGTGGCTGGCGTCGGAGCGGTAGACGACCAGGTCCCCGGGGCGCGCCTGGGAGAGCGGCACCTGACGGCCGGCGAACCGCTGCTCCTGCGAGGTGCGCGGCAGGTGGACGCCGGCGTGCGCGTACGCCCACTGCATCAGGCCCGAACAGTCGAAGCCTGAGGGGCCGTTGGCGCCCCACACGTAGGGACGGCCGAGGGCGGCGCGGGCGGCGGCCAGGGCGGCGGCGGCGCGGCCGTCGGGGGCGGGGAGACCGCGCAGGCCGGGCAGGTCGGCGCGGCTGTCACGGGAGGCCCGGGTGTAGGCCGCGCGGTCGGCGGCGGGCAGGGTGCCGAGCAGCCGCCGGGCCCGGGCCAGCTTCCGCTCCACGGTCCGCTTGTGCGCGGCCACGGCCTGGCGGCTCTTCTCCAGCTCGGCGAGTTTCCCGGCCGCCTCCGCGCGCTCCTGGGCGAGGTCGCGCAGCGCCGACTGCAACTCCCCCAGCCGGCGGGCCTGCCGGGTGCCGATGCGGTCGAGCGTGGACGCCTTGTCCAGGTAGTCGTCGGGGTCCGCGGCGAAGAGCAGGGCGACCGTCGGATCGATGCCACCGGAGCGGTACTGGGCGCCGGCCAGCGAACCCAGCTGCTCCCGCAGGTCGTTGACGCGCTGCTGCTGCCGGGCGATGTGGTCCTGGGCGTCCCGGACCTCCCGGCGCAGCCGGCCGGCGCGCTCGTCCGCCTTGTCGAAGGCCTGGGTCGCCTTCTCCGCCTCCTCGTACAGGCGGTCCACCTCGGCCCGGGTGTCGGCACCCGGTGCCGCCTGCGCCGGTACGGCGCCGAGCGCGGCGGCGGCCGACAGCACGCACAGGGCGACGGCACCCCGGTCGAATCCGGACGGGGCAAGGCGACGGTGGGACCCCACGGCAGTCCTAACTGCTGGCGGACACAGACCGTTTCCCCGGCGCCTGGGGACGGGGAGGCCCCGGCGCCGGGGAAACGCGGCAGACAGTAGCCGTGCGGACCGGCCCGGACCAAAGACCCCGGAGTCAACACAGGGTGACGCCCCGCCGCTGACGCAGGTCACCGGCGGGGCGTGGAGTCAGTTCGGGTTCCGGTGATTCGCCCGTTCGGGCGTCACCGTGTCCGTGTGTCGACGGGTGTCAGACCCGGACGCCGAACATGAACGGGCCACCGATGGTCGACATGGACTCGTACCGGACGACCGTGCCGGTGCGCGGGGCGTGCAGGATGCGGCCGTTGCCCGCGTAGAGGCCGACGTGGTGGATGTCGTTGAAGAAGAAGACCAGGTCGCCGATCTTGAGGTCGCTCTGGTTGTAGATCCTCGTGCCGATCTGCGCCTGCGCCTCGGAGGTGCGCGGGATGGAGACGCCGGCCTGGGCGTACGCCCAGGAGGTCAGGCCCGAGCAGTCGAAGGAGGAGGGGCCGGTGGCGCCGTAGACGTAGGGCGAGCCGAGCCGGGTCTGGGCGGCGGAGAAGGCCGCCTGGGCGAACCCGGAGGCGGGCGGGGCGTCGCCGAGGTCCACGCGCTCGTTGGAGGAGCGGTTGGCGCGCTGCTGCTCCTCGGCGAGCTGCGCCTTCTCCTTGGCGGTCAGGGAGTTCAGCAGCTTCTGCGCCTCGGCGAGCTTGTTCTGGACTTCCTTCTTCTTGTTGCCCAGCTCGGTGCGGGTGGCGGAGAGGTCCTTGAGCTTCTCGGTGGCCTCCGCCCGCTCCTGGGCGAGTTCGCGCTGTTTGTCCTGGATCTTCTTCAGCGCGTCGACCTGCTGGCTGCTCAACTGGTCGAGGGTGGACGCCTTGTCGAGGTAGTCGTCCGGGTTGGACGACAGGAAGAGCTGGACCGAGGCGTCGATGCCGCCGGAGCGGTACTGGGCGGTGGCCAGCGAACCCAGGCCGTCGCGGAGCTTGTTGAGCTCCTCCTGGCCGCGGGCGACGTTGTCCTGGATGGTGGAGATTTCCTTCTGCAGCTTCTGCTGCTTCTCCTTGGCGCCGTTGTACTTCTCGGTCGCCTGCTCGGCCTGCTCGTAGAGCTTGTCGACCTTCGCCTTCACCTCGTCCTTGCTCAGCTTCTCGCTGGGGGCGGCGTTGGCGGCGTTCGCGCTGAGCGCGACGGCAGCGGCGGCTGCGGTGGTCAGCACGGTCACACGGGTGCGACTCGGCTGCTTGGGTCGACGGTGGGACGCCACGGAGGACGAACTCCTTCTTGTGAGTGATCACCCGTTCGGAGGTTCGAGCCCAGACCCTAGTGACCTCGTTGTGATCAGTTCAAATCCCACAGCAAAAAAACTCGTCACACCGTGCATTCTTTGCACACAACTCACCTGCAGTGAGAGCCGGTTGACCCTACGTCGCGTGACGATGCGGCCAATTCGGGCATCGCCCACGTCCCTTGGACCTTCAGGACAGTCGCTTCAGAAGCACCGCAGAGGCCACGGGTCGGGCACCCGCCTTCGCGACCCCGTCGGCCACCTCCCGGTCGGTGGAGGCGACGATGACGGGACGGCCCGGCGGCTCCGCGCGCACCAGCTGGCGGATCAGCTCGTCCGCCGTGACACCCGGCTTGGAGAACAGCACCCGCACCCCGCGCGGCGGCGCGAGCAGCACCGGCGCGGCCAGTTCCGCGCCGTCGAAGACACACGTCACCTCAGCCCCGGTCTGCGCGGCGAGCGCGGAGAGCTGGCCCAGCAGCCGCAGCCGCTGCTTCTCCAGCGGCATCTGCGGATAGCCGGTCTTGGTCACGTTGTAGCCGTCGACGACCAGGTGCGCCTGCGGCAGGGCGAGCAGTTGATCGAGAATGGCCGGATCGTGCTCCGACAGGGCGCGCGCCGCGATGTCCTTCGGTGTCATCCGGCCCGGTTCGACCGCGTCCACCGTCTCGGCCGGGCGCACGGACACCGGCGGCAGGGCCAGTTCACGCCGCAGCCCCTGGGTCGCGTCCAGCAGGGTGTCGAGCAGCAGCCGCACCCGCATGTCCTCCACGCTGCGGCCCTCCCGGGCCGCCCGGCGGGTCGCCTCCAGCGCGGCCTCGGCCTCGCCCAGACGGGCCTTGAGCCGCCGGGACTCGCTCTCCGCGGCCGACACCTGCGCCTGCGCCTCGGCGCGTACGGCGTCCAATTCGCCCTGCGCCTTGCGCAGCGCGGCCTCGCCGCGTTTGACGTCACTGAGGGCGGCGCGCAGCTTGCGGTGAAGCGATTCCGCTTCCTTCTTCGCCGACTCGAGCTCCGTGCGCAGCCGATCGGTCTCGGCGCGGGTGTGGTCGCGGGCCTGCGCCAGCTCCGCGCGCAGCCGCTCCAGCTCGGCCCGGTTCTCCTCGTCGGCGCGCTCGGCGTGCGCGCGCAGTGCCTCCTCGCCGGCCGCGGTGACCAGCTTCACCCAGCCCGCCGGGCGCAGCACATAGGCGGCGGCCGCCACGTCGAGCGGGTCCGCGGCCGGGGGCGGGGAGCCGGCGTCGAGGGCACCGGCGAGTTCCGGCTGCGCCTCTTTGAACCGCTCCCCGATCCGCTGCCGGAACACGGCGTCGGTCTCCAGCGCCGCCGCCATCGCGTTGCCGGCGAACTTCGCCCGGCGACTGGGGGTGAACCGGGCGTACTGCCTGAGCTGGGCGGGCAGTTCCGCCACGGTCAGCCCGCCGAAGCCGTCCGAGACGATCTGCACGACCCGCTTGCGCACGCCGTCGGGCAGCGGACGGTCAAGCACCTCGGCGGTGCCGTCGCCCGGCCCCCCGCCTGCGGTCTCCGCCATCCGTCACACCCCAATACCGGAATAAGCCTCTCCGGGGGCCGCTCCGCTCAGGAGCCGGCGCCCGGCCTGTCCACGAGTTCCACCTGGTCCACCGCGTTGCACCAGCGGCAGCGCACCGATTCGATGGTCTCACTGACCACCTCGCGCTCCTCCACCGTCGGCTCGCCCGCCAGGTCGAGGTGGACGTACTCGACGACCTTGGACGAGCGGGTCACGTCGAAGCGCGTCAGGTTGCCGCACAGGGTGCAGCGCCATCGTGTCGTGGCCGTCGGCAGGGGAACCGTCATGGTGACTGTTCTCTTCCTTCTCGTATCGGTCCGCGCCGTCCCCCGACGCGTGTGGCCGTAACCCTACGGCCTGCCGGGCGCCCGCCGCCCGTCCGTCCACGGCGGCGAGGCGGTCTGTCAGCAAGCGTCCCGTTACGTCATGCTCTGTAGTCATGATCAGCACCTGGAGCACGGCGGCCGGCAGGACACTCAGAGCGGTCCGGGGCACCTCGGCACCGGTGACGTACGGCCTCATCGTCCTGTGCGGTCTGGTCTTCGCCCTCGGCCCGGCCTCCGGACTGGTCCCCGGGTACGGCTCGGGGGACGCGCTGCTCGCCGCGCAGCGGGCGTACTTCCGGCACTGGGGCGTGGTGCCCGCCGAGCTGTTCGACGGCCCCGCCGGGGCCGCGCTCACCCCGGCCACCGCACTGTTCGTGCACGGCAGCTGGGTGCACCTGCTCGGCAACATGCTCTTCCTCTTCGTCTTCGGGGCGATGACCGAGGAACGGATGGGCCGGGTGGAGTTCACCCTGTTCTACGTCGGCTGCGGCTACCTCGCCCTGCTGGGGTACGCGGCGGCCAACGCGGCCTCCGAGCAGTCGCTGGTCGGCGCCTCCGGGGCGGTCTCGGCGGTCCTCGGAGCGTTCCTCTTCCTCTTCCCCCGCGCCCGTGTGACCAGTCTCCTGCCGTTCCTGTTCTTCCTGCCGCTGCGCTTCCCGGCGTGGGTGGTGCTGCCGTCCTGGGCGGCCCTGCAGTGGCTCGCCGCGGGGCGCGCCTCCGACGGTCCCGGGGTGGCGTATCTGGCGCACCTGGTGGGGTTCGGGCTGGGCTTCGGCTACGCGTGGGTGCGTTACGGCCGTGGGACTAGAGTGAAAGCCGCCCCAGCTCCGGTCACCGAGGGAGAGACACAGCCGTGATCACCGCGATCGTCCTGATCAAGACCAGCGTGGACCGGATCCCCGAGATCGCGGAGCGGATCGCTTCGCTGGATTCGGTGAGCGAGGTGTTCTCCGTCACCGGTACCTACGACCTGATCGCGATGGTCCGGGTGCGGGAGCACGAGGATCTCGCCGAGATCATTCCGGGGCGGATCAGCAAGATCCCCGGGGTGGAGGCCACGGACACGCACGTCGCGTTCCGCACCTACTCCCAGCACGACCTGGAGGCCGCGTTCGCGATCGGCCTCGACAACTGACCGGTCCGGACGGCCGGCGGAACGGCTACGCGCTCACGTCCACCGCGGCGATCCCGCCGCCCGAAGGGACGTAGAGCCGGCCGCCGCGCACGACCGGGGTGTGCTGGTCGTCGCCCGCGTCCCGGCCCAGGACCGCGTTCCAGCGCTTCTTCCCGTCGAGGTCCAGCGCACAGACCCGCTCGCCCGCCCGCGCGTACACCGTGTCGCCGGCCACCACCACGCGGGGGTAGGCCGTGCCGCCCTCGAGACCGTACCTCCAGGCACGGGAGCCGTCGGCCGCCCGGACGGCGTAGACGCCGTCCTGTTCGGTGCCGACGGCCAGCGTACGGCTGCCCCCGGTGAGGATCCCGCCGTCGTCCTCCCTGCGCCACAGCCGCCGCCCGTCCGAGACGCGGAAGCCCTGGCGTTCGGCGGCGGAGTCCGTGAACAGGGTGGTGCCCGCGAGAGCGAGGACGGTGACGTCGGTGCCGGCGGACACCACCTGCCACTTGCGCGAACCGTCCCGGGCGTCCAATGCCAGCAGGACGTCGCCGTAGCTGCCCGTGCAGACGGTCCCGGCCGAGACGAGCGGGATGCCGGTGGGGCCGGCCGGGGTCTTGGCGGTCCATTTCTCGCTGCCGTCGGAGGCGTAGCAGCGCAGCCCGCCCGTGTCCGTGCCGCCGACGGAGACGAGGACGTCCTGGCCGAGCAGGACGGGAACGCCGTACCGCCGGTCGCCGAGGGTGCGGGTCCACAGCGGGCTGCCGGACGGGCTCACCGCGGTCAGCCGGCGCTCGTCCTCGGAGTGCAGGCCCACCACGCAGTACACGGCGTCCCGGGTGGCGACGGGCGTGGAGACGTCGTCGCCGAGCCGGACCTTCCAGCGCCTGGCCCCGTTCCGGGAGACCGCGTGCAGCACACCTCCGGAGGTGCCCGCGTAGACGACGGCACCGTCCGGGGAGAGCGCGCAGCAGGCCCCGTCCAGGCCGCCGATGCCGCCGAGGTCGTACTGCCAGCGCAGCACCGCCGCCGCCCGGTCCGTGCGGTCGGCGGACGGGGCCGGTGAGCGGTCGCTGCCGCCACCGCTCTCGGTACCGAACGACCCCCACAGCCGGCCGCCCACCCCCACCCCGGCCACGGCCACGGCTCCCCCGGCAAGGGCCGTGAGAAGCCGCCGCCGCCCGGGAGCCACGGCACCCGGACGGCGGCTCGGAGTGGTGACGGTGTCCGAGCCGGCCGAACCGCTGGAGGTGGCCGTCCGCGCCGAGTCACCGCGGGCGCCGGGGCCGGCCGAGCCCTCCAGGGCCGCCGAACCCGCCGAGCCGGACGAGGCGGCACGGGTTGCCGAGTCCGCCGGGGTCGCGGGAGCCGTCGAATCGCCCGCGGTCGCCGCCGGGCCATCGGGGGTGCCAGGGGTGGCTGCCAATGCCGGGTCGGCCAGGGTGGCACGGGTTGCCGAGTCCGCCAAGGTCGCGGGAGCCGTCGAGTCGCCCGTGGTCACCGTCGCCGGGCCACCGGGGGTGGCTGCCAATGCCGGGTCGGCCGGGGTGGCGCGGGCAGGCGGGTCCGCCGAGTCGGTGGTGGGGTGCGGGGCCAGGTACTCCACGCCGCTGGGGCGGTCGTCCGGGGTGGGGCGGGGCGGGGAGGCGGGGCCGTACCAGCCCGGGCGGACGGCGGCGCGCAGGGTGTCCGGGGCGAACCCGGCGCCCGCCACCACCGCCGCCGGCTCCGGGCGCTCCAGCGGGTCCTCGTGCAGACAGGCCGTCACCAGCGGGCGGATGTCCTCCGGGACGCCGGACAGGTCGAAGTCGCGGGTGAGGATGCGCAGCAGCACCACCGAGTCCTGGCCCTCGCCGAACGGCTCCCGGCCGGCCGCCGCGTACGCGAGGACCGCGCCGAGGGAGAAGACGTCGCTGGGCGGGCCGACCTGGCCGCCGTTGCGGATCTGCTCCGGCGAGACGTAGCCGACCGAGCCGACGACCGCTCCGGTGCGGGTCAGCGAGGTGGCCTCCAGCGCCCGGACGATCCCGAAGTCGATGACCCGGGGCCCGTCCGGGCCCAGCAGGATGTTCGACGGCTTCAGGTCGCGGTGGACCAGCCCCTTGGCGTGGATGGCCGCCAGCGCCTCGCCGAGCGCGCCGGCGAGGATCCGGACCGCGGGGCGCGGCAGCGCGCCGTGGTCGAGCACGGCGTCCCGCAGGTTCGGTCCGGACACGAACTCCGTCGCCATCCAGGGCCGTTCGGCCTCGGTGTCGGCGTCGACGACCCGTGCGGTGTAGGTGTCCGCGCCACCGACGGTCTGGGCGGCGCGGACCTCGTGGCGGAAGCGGGCGCGGAAGGTGCGGTCCTCGGCGTGCTCGGCCCGTACGACCTTCACCGCGAGCCGCAGCCCGGTGCGGGACTCGGCGAGGTAGACCTCGCCCATGCCGCCCGCGCCCAGTCTGTGCGTGGTGGTGTACGGGCCGATGTGGCGCGGATCCGTGGCGCGCAGCGGCTGCACTCCGGTGTCCCCCTGTCCGACGTGGTGTCAAGGGGAGGTTATAGCGCGGTTCAGACCGCGGGCACGCAACGACCGTCCTCCGTGCGGTACTGCCACTTCGCGCCCTGCGCCACCAGTTCCCCGACGGCGTTCACGAAGCGCTCCACGTGCTCGTCCGGCGTGCCCGCGCCGAAGCTGACGCGGATGGCGTTGAGGGACTTCTCGCCCGGGGCCGCCTCGGGGGCGCCGCACTCGCCCTGGGTCTGCGGGTCGCTGCCGAGCAGGGTGCGGACCAGGGGGTGGGCGCAGAAGAGGCCGTCGCGGACGCCGATGCCGTACTCGGCGGAGAGCGCGGCGGCGAAGTGCGAGCTGTTCCAGCCCTCGACGACGAAGGAGATCACGCCGACGCGCGGCGCGTCGTCGCCGAAGAGGGACAGCACGCGCACCCCGGGCACCTCGGCCAGGCCCTCGCGGACCTTGGCGATCAGGTGCTGTTCGCGGGCGACGAGGGTGTCCCAGCCGGCCTCGGTGAGGGCCTTGCAGGCGGAGGCGATGGCGTAGGCGCCGATGACGTTCGGGGAGCCGGCCTCGTGGCGGGCCGCCGTCTCGTGCCACTCGACGGCCACACCGCCGTCCTCGCGCCGGGTGACCTTGCGGCTGGCGCCGCCGCCCGCGAGGTACGGCGCGGCCGCCTGGAGCCAGTCGGCGCGGCCGGCCAGGACGCCGGAGCCGAAGGGGGCGTACAGCTTGTGGCCGGAGAAGGCGACCCAGTCGACGTCCAGCTCGCGGAGGTCCACCGGGTGGTGCGGGGCCAGCTGGGCCGCGTCCAGGACGATGCGGGCGCCGTGGGCGTGCGCGGCGGCGGCCAGTTCACGCACCGGCCACAGCTCGCCGGTGACGTTGGAGGCGCCGGTGACGCAGACCAGGGCCGGGCCGTGGGGGTCCCGGCCGGCCAGGGCCCGCTCCAGGGTCTGCACGGCCTGCCGCGGGGTGCGCGGGGCGTCGAGGTAGGTGACCCGCGCGTCCTGCCAGGGCAGCAGCGAGGCGTGGTGCTCGGTCTCGAAGACGAAGACCTGGCAGTCGGCCGGGACCGCCCGGGCCAGCAGGTTGAGGGAGTCGGTGGTCGACCGGGTGAAGACCACCTGGTCGGCCGGGCGGCAGCCGAGGAAGTCGGCGACCGTCCTGCGGGCGTTCTCGAACAGGTCGGTGGAGAGCTGGGAGAGGTAGCCGGCACCGCGGTGGACACTGCCGTAGTACGGGGCGTACGCGGCGACGTCGTCCCAGACGCGCTGGAGGGCGGGGGCGCTGGCCGCGTAGTCCAGGGCGGCGTAGCTGACCTCGCCGCCGGTGACCAGCGGGACGGTGACATCACGGCCCAGAACGGGCAGAGGGGTGCAAACAGACTGGTTGGCGGCAGCGGTGAAGACAGACATGACGGAACTCCCGTGACAGGAATGCGGAGAAATGCAGAAAAGTGCTGCGAAGGGCTGTGCGGAGGCGGGGCTCTGCGGCCCTAACGCATTCGCTTGCTCACGGAAGGCTCCCTCGAACGACCAGGACCCCTGGTGTGTGAGGGGTCCGCGCTTGCCGTAGGCCTTGCTGCCGTACGACCTGGTCTTCACCCGGGGCACCCCGCCACGGACGGAGGGTTGCCGGACAGTCGGCCGGGGCCTCATGACTGTCACTCATGACCTGGTACAGGAACGTACTGAAGTGATCGTCGTCCCGCAACCCGTGTCCGGATCGCGGGACGGCTCCCGGGGGCGTCAGGCGTTGCTGACGGCCACCCAGCGCTCCAGGGTGCGCTTGGCCGCGCCCGAGTCGATGGACTCCGCGGCCCGCGCCATGCCCGCGCGGATCTGTTCGGTGAGCGGCGCGTCCGTCGGCTCAAGGGCCACCAGCGCGGCCGCCGAGTTCAGCAGGACGGCGTCCCGTACGGCTCCCCGCTCGCCGTCCAGCAGCCGGCGGGCGACCTCGGCGTTGTAGGACGCGTCGGCACCACGCAGGGCGTCCACGGGGACGAGGTCGATGCCGACGTCGCGCGGGTCGAAGACCTCCTCCGTGACCTTGCCGTCCCGGACCACCCACACCCGGGAGGCGGCGGTGACGGTCAGCTCGTCCAGGCCGTCGTCGCCCCGGAAGACCAGCGCGGAGTTGCCCCGCTCGGCGAGGACACCGGCGACGATCGGCGCCATGCGGGGATCCGCGACGCCGACGGCCTGCGACCGCACCTGGGCGGGGTTGGTCAGCGGGCCCAGCACGTTGAAGGTGGTCCGGATGCCCAACTGACCGCGCGCGGCGGCGACGTGACGCAGCGACGGGTGGAACCGCACCGCGAAGCAGATGGTGATGCCGGCTTCCTCGGCCACCTCGGCCACCCGCTGCGGGGTCAGGTTGAGGTTGATGCCCAGCTTCTCCAGGACGTCGGAGGAGCCGGAGGCCGAGGACGCGGCGCGGTTGCCGTGCTTGACGACCTTCGCCCCCGCGCCCGCGACGACGATCGAGGACATGGTGGAGATGTTCACCGTCTTGGCGCCGTCGCCGCCGGTGCCGACGATGTCGACGGCCGGGCCGGGCACCTCGATGACGTTCGCGTGCGCGTACATCGTCCGTACCAGTCCGGTGATCTCCTGGACCGTCTCGCCCTTGGCCCGCAGCGCCACCATGAACCCGGCGATCTGCGCGTCGGTCGCCTCCCCGCGCATGATCAGGTCCATCGCCCAGGCGGTGTCGTCGGCGGACAGGTCCCGGCCGTCCAGCAGACCGTTCAGCAGGGCGGGCCAGGAGCGGCCCGCCGCGGTGTCGCCTCCAGCGGGGGTCACAGCGCTCATCAGCCGCTCCTCGAACAGTTCCTGCTACGTCGTACACCACCCTATCCAGCCGGACGGCACGCTGAAGGGCCCCGTCCGCAACCCGGACGGGGCCCTTCAACGTGGCGTGGCGACGCGGTGATCAGTGGTGGCCGTGGCCGCTCGTGATCTCCTTGTACTCCTCGACGGTCGGCTTCGGGATCTGGTTGTCCTCGCCGAAGTAGGCGTTGGACAGCTTCGCCCGCAGCTTCGTCGAGGCCGGGACCTTGCGCTCGACCCCGTTCTCGTCGACCGTCGGACCGATCTCGGCCGGCTGGTACTGCTCGTGCGAGGTGAGCGTGTGCAGCTGCTCCTGGCTCAGCGGCTCGTGCACCTCGATGAACTCACCGTGCGGCAGCCGCTTGATGATGCCGGTCTCGCGGCCGTGCAGCACCTTGTCGCGGTCGCGGCGCTGGAGGCCCAGGCAGATCCGCTTGGTGACGATGAACGCGATGACCGGGGCCACGAAGTAGGCGATCCGCACGAACCAGGTGACCGCGTTGATCGACAGGTGGAAGTGGGTGGCGAAGATGTCGTTGCCACCACCGATCAGCATCACGAAGTACACGGTCAGCCAGGCGACACCGAACGCCGTACGGGTCGGGGCGTTGCGCGGGCGGTCCAGGATGTGGTGCTCGCGCTTGTCGCCGGTGACCCAGGCCTCGATGAACGGGTAGACCGCGATCGCGGCGAGGATCACGCCGAACAGCATCAGCGGGATGAACACGCCCAGGACCAGCGTGTGACCCCAGAAGTTGATCTCCCAGCCCGGCATGGCACGGATCAGACCCTCGGCCATACCCATGTACCAGTCCGGCTGGGCGCCGGTGGACACCTGGTCCGGACGGTAGGGGCCGATGGCCCAGATCGGGTTGATCTGCGCGATGGCCGCGAGCGCCGCGAGCACACCGAAGACCAGGAAGAAGAAGCCTCCGGCCTTCGCCATGTACACCGGCAGCAGCGGCATGCCGACGACGTTGTTGTTCGTCTTGCCGGGACCCGCGAACTGCGTGTGCTTGTGGTAGAAGACCAGGATCAGGTGGCCCACCACCAGGCCCAGCATGATGCCCGGCAGCAGCAGGATGTGGATCGAGTAGAAGCGGGCCACGAAGTCGCCGCCCGGGAACTCGCCGCCGAAGAGGAAGAACGAGATGTACGTGCCGACGATCGGCACGGACAGGATCGCGCCCTCCATGAAGCGGACACCGGTGCCGGAGAGCAGGTCGTCCGGGAGCGAGTAACCGGTGAAACCGGTGAACATGCCCAGGACGAACAGCAGGAAGCCGAACAGCCAGTTGATCTCACGCGGCTTGCGGAACGCGCCGGTGAAGAAGACGCGCATCATGTGCACGAACATGCCGGCGATGAAGACGACCGCGCCCCAGTGGTGGATCTGCCGGATGAGCAGACCGCCGCGCACGTCGAAGGAGATGTGCAGGGTCGAGCTGAACGCCTCGGACATCAGCTGTCCCTGGAGCGGGACGTACGTGCCGTGGTACTCCACCTCGTTCATCGACGGGTGGAAGAACAGCGTCAGGTAGACACCCGTCAGGATGATGATGATGAAGCTGTAGAGGCAGACCTCACCCAACATGAACGACCAGTGGTCGGGGAAGATCTTGCGCATGTTGGCCTTGGCGAGGGAGTAGATCCCGAGCCGGCCGTCGGCCCAGTCGGCGAGACGCTCGCCGGTGGGTGCCTTCCCGCGGGAGCGGGAGGTCTCGTTCGCTGAAGTACTCATCCGCGCTCCCAGAAAGCAGGACCGACGGGCTCCTCGAAGTCGCCGAGCGCCTGGAGGTAACCCTCACTGTCCACACCGATGCGCAGCTGCGGCAGGGCGTGGCCGGCGGGGCCGAAGATCACTCGGGCACCGTCGGAGAGGTCGAAGGTGGACTGGTGGCACGGGCACAGCACGTGGTGCGTCTGCTGCTCGTACAGGGAGATCGGGCAGCCGACGTGGGTGCAGATCTTCGAGTACGCGACGATGCCCTCGTGCGACCACTCCAGCTCGCGCTTGTCCTTGATGTTGCCCGGCTGGAGCCGGACGATCATCAGGGCGGCCTTGGCGATCTCCGTCTGGAACTCCTCGGAGTGCTCCTCCAGGCCGTCCGGCTTGGCGAAGGTGAGCGAGCCGACGGCGACGTCCTCGGGACGCAGCGGCTGGTTGGTGTTCATGTTGACCAGGCGCTTGCCCTTGGCCCACAGGGTGTGGCGCAGCTTGGTCCCCGGCGCCGGGCCGAGACCGCCGAGCAGCATGACGCCGGAGAGCGGCACCAGGGCCAGCGCGCCGAACATCGTGTTGCGGATCAGCTTGCGGCGGCCGAGCACCGACTCCTTGGCGCCCTGGCGGAAGTCCTCGTGGACCTTCGCCCGGACGTCGGCGGGAGCCTCGATCGGGTGACGGTCGTCGGCGATCTCCACGTCGGACATCAGGGTGCGGGCCCAGTGGACCGCGCCCGCGCCGATGCAGAACAGCGCCACACCGAGGGTCAGACCGAGCGCGAAGTTCAGCGCGTTGATGTGACCGATCGGGAAGACGAAGATCGACTTGTCGTGCGGGACCGCCAGGTACGCGACGATGAAGCCGATGGTGGCCAGCATCGACACCGTGAACAGCAGGCCCACCACACGCTCGGACCGCTTGGCGGCCCGCTCGTCGATGTCCTGGATCCGGTGCTCGTGCGGCGGCAGCCCCGGGTCCGCGAACGGGTTCTCCTCGTCCGCGATCCCTACCGCGCCGTGCGCGTGGTCCTGCTCAGCGGGCAGGTTCTCTTCTGGAATGTCTTGGCTACTCATGACTTCTTGGCCTTTGCGGTCCGAGCGGCGACCCAGACGGCGACCACGATGAGCGTGCCGAGGCCGAAGATCCAGCCGAACAGACCCTCACTGACCGGCCCGAGGCCGCCCAGCTCCAGACCACCCGGGTTCTCGGTCTTGTCGCCGTTGACCGCGTTGAGGTACGCGATGATGTCCTTCTTGTTCTTCTCCGACAGCGTGGTGTCGGGGAAGGACGGCATGTTCTGCGGGCCCGTCTGCATGGCCTCGTAGATGTGCTTCGGAGCGACACCCTCCAGGCTCGGCGCGAACTTGCCCTTGGTCAGGGCACCGCCCTTGCCGGTGAAGTTGTGGCACTGCGCGCAGTTGGTGCGGAACAGCTCGCCGCCCTTGGCGGTGTCCGCGCCCGCGGGGCCGTACTGCTGCTTCGTGGGCACGGCCGGGCCGGCGCCCAGCGACGCGACGTACGCGGCCAGCTGGTCGATCTGGGCCTGCGAGTAGATGTTCTTCTTGCGCGGGATCTGGGCGCCCTGCGAGGTGGCGGCGGGCATACGGCCGGTGCCGACCTGGAAGTCGACGGCCGCGGCGCCCACGCCGACGAGGCTCGGGCCGTCGGAGGAGCCCTGGCCACCGGTGCCGTGGCAGCTGGCGCAGCCGACCTCGTAGAGCTTCTTGCCCTCCTTGATGGTCAGGGACTGGGAGGTTTCATCGGCCTGCGCCTTGCCCGCGGGCGCGAACGCGGCGTACAGCCCCCCAGTGGCCGCCAGCGCGAGGAGTAGGACGACGACCGCCGCCAGCGGATGGCGTCGTCGTGCGGAGAGCTTTTTCACGGATTACCCCGGTGTCAGGATCTTCTGCGTCGGTGCTTCTGGATGTGCGGGAGCGGGCCCGGCTACTTGATCAGGTAGATCGTGGCGAAGAGGCCGATCCAGACGACATCGACGAAGTGCCAGTAGTAGGACACGACGATGGCGGCGGTCGCCTGCTCGTGGGTGAACCTCTTGGCCATGTAGGTGCGGCCGAGGACCAGCAGGAAGGCGATGAGACCGCCCGTCACGTGCAGGCCGTGGAAGCCGGTGGTCAGGTAGAACACCGAGCCGTACGGGTCGGAGGACAGCGAGATGCCGTCCTTCTTCACCAGCTCCGTGTACTCGAAGATCTGACCGCCGATGAAGATCGCACCCATGATGAAGGTGAGGATGAACCAGCCACGGAGCTTCTTCACATCGCCGCGCTCGGCCGCGAACACGCCGAGCTGGCAGGTGAGGGAGGAGAGCACCAGGATCGTGGTGTTCGTGGCGGAGAAGGGCACATTCAGTGCCTCCGCCATCTCCTTCCAGTGAGCCGGTCCGGTCACCGACCGGAGGGTGAAGTACATCGCGAAGAGGGCCGCGAAGAACATCAGCTCGGAACTCAGCCAGATGATGGTTCCGACGCTGGTGAGGTTCGGCCGGTTGACCGACGGGTGCGCGTGCCCGGTTTCTACTGTCGTTGCTGTCGCCACGACCGACATTATGTCGGTCGCTTATCTCGCGCTCACTCCGGGGGGTGCCGTTCGGAGTGTTGCCACCCGGCGGACCGGTGTTGACGTGGTGTTCATGGGGACGATGGCGGGAGTAACATCCGCCGGAACGGGCCCGCCCGTCCTGTCCGTACGACGCTGACGTCTCGGAGGAACAATGCAGCCGACCGCCACGGTGCTGGTCTACAGCGACGACTCCAACACCCGCGAGCAAGTACGGCTGGCCGCCGGGCGCCGCCCGGCGCCCGACGTCCCCCTCGTCGAGTTCGTGGAGTGCGCGACTCCGCAGGCGGTGCTGCGGGAGCTGGACAAGGGCGGCATCGACGTCTGCGTGCTCGACGGCGAGGCCGTGCCGATGGGCGGCATGGGGGTGTGCCGGCAGATCAAGGACGAGGTGTTCGACTGTCCGCCGGTGCTGCTGCTGATGGGGCGGCCGCAGGACGCGTGGCTGGCCACGTGGAGCCGGGCCGACGCGGCGGTCACCCTGCCGGTGGACCCGGTGGAGTTCGCCTCCGCCCTGGCCTCCCTGCTGCGGCAGCGGCGCCTGGTGGGCGCCTAGGGTCTTCCGTTCGGACCAGGCCGGATCAGGGAGCGGGGTCCGGTGCCGTGCGTCGCAAGGCGGAGGAGGGCGCCATGGCGGAGCCATGGCGACCGACGACAACGCGGCGAGGCGCGGTGCCAGGGCCCGCGAGCCCGGCATGAGCCGGACGAGAGGCCCGAGCGGGGCGGGGCGCCGGGTTCCCGGGCGAGTGCGGGCCGGTGGGTCCTCCTCGCACGGTTCCCCGCGCCCCTTCATCACGCCGCCGCCGGCTGGACGCGCAGCGCGTCCCCCGGGGCCGGGCCGTCCGGTGTGCCGTTGAAGAGGGCGCTGCCCTTGCGCCATTTCTGCCAGTCGACGTTCCAGTCGCCGAAGCCGTTGCCGAAGGGCTCCATCTCGTCGCCGTTGGAGTTGACGACCTTGACGATGTCGCCCTCGCGGACGGTGTCGAAGAACCACTCGGCGTTGGACGTGCTCATGCCGGTGCAGCCGTGGCTGACGTTGGCCACCCCTTGGGAGCCCACCGACCAGGGGGCGGCGTGGACGTACTCGCCGGACCAGGTGACCCTGGTGGCGTAGTAGACCGGCAGGTCGTAGGAGTCGGCGCTGCCCTCGGCGATGCCGACCGTGGTGCCGCGCATGCGTACGAAGTACTGCTTGGCCAGGACCACCTTGACGCCGTTGCGGGTCTCGAAGCCCGGCTTGCCCGTCGTGATGGGGATCTGGTTGATCTCCCGGCCGTTCTTGTAGACCGTCATCTGGTGCGTGGCGGCGTCCGTGACCGCCTCGATCCTGTCACCGGTGGTGATCTTCAGGGGCTTGGCCGCGCCGCCCCACAGCCGGTCGCCGACCCGGACGCCCTCCAGGTTGCTGTGCACCTGGATGGTGGCGTGGGCGGGCCAGTACTCCTTGGGCCGGTAGTGCAGCTCCTTGTCGCCGACCCAGTACCAGGAGCCCTGCACGGCCGGCGTGGAGTCCACCCGCAGGGCCTGTTCCACGACGGCGCGCTGCGCCTTGTCCTTGACCGCGTGGTCGAGCTGGGCCGTGATCGGCTGTCCGACGCCGTACGTGCCCTTCTCCGGCCCGAACGTGACGTTCAGGCGCTGCTTGCTGGTGGGCCCGCTGGTGTCGAACGTGAGGACCTTGCGGCCGGGCGCGCCGTCCTCGTCCTCGGTGCTCACCGTGACCGTGTAGTGGGCGTTGGCGGCCAGCGGGGAGGTGCTGTGCCAGCGGCTGCCGTCGGCGGAGAGTTCGCCCGCCACATGGCGCCCTGTGGCGTCCTGGGCGGTGACATCCGTGATGCGGCCCTCGTCGCTGTTGGCGGTCACCTCGAGGGGTTTGTCCGGGTCGGCCCGCTTCCCCGCTTCGGTGGGGCCGTTGAAGGAGATCAGGCCCGCTGCGTCGTACGGCCTGGCCGACAGGGGGTTGCCGTCCGAACCGCAAGCGGTGACGCCCGCGCCGAGGGCGGTCACCAGCAGCGCGCAGCTGACGACGGTGCGGGTCCGCGGAGTGTGGTTCATATGATCACGCTATGAGATGAAGAGCTTACTGGCATGGCAGGTAACTCGTACGAGCGAACGACACTGCGCCATCGGAAGGACACCCGCCGGGCACGCGCGGGGTGCGCGGAGGAGACGCCGGAGCTGCCGGAAAAGCCGGGAGCCCGGACCCCCCTGATGGAGGGTCCGGGCTCCCGGCGCGTCGCTGCGCGTTCTACTGGGTGCGGTTCTCACCGTGGTAGTACTCGAACACCCAGCCGAAGACCCCGACCACGATGAACGGGGCGGCGAAGTAGATCAGCCACCAGCCGACCGCGATGCTGAGGAAGGCGACGGCGCCGCCGAAGCCCAGCATGAGCGGCTGCCAGCTGTGCGGGCTGAAGAAGCCCAGCTCGCCCGCGTCGTCCGCGACGTCGGCCTCCTTGTCGTCCTGGGCGCCCGCGTCGACCCGCCGGGCGGTGAAGCCCAGGTAGAAGCCGATCATGACGCTCAGGCCGAAGGCCAGGAAGAGCGCGGTGGTGCCGGCCGGCTCCTTCGACCACACGCCATACACGATGGCCATGATCAGGATGAAGACGCTCAGCCAGACGAACATCCGACCCTGGATCTTCACTTGCCGGCCTCCTTGCTGCCCGCGACGGCGGTGCCGTGACCGGCGTGCTCGAGCTGTTCGAGCGCGGCGATCTCAGGGTGGTGCAGGTCGAACGCCGGGGATTCGCTGCGGATCCGCGGCAGGGTGACGAAGTTGTGCCGGGGCGGCGGGCAGGAGGTCGCCCACTCCAGCGAACGGCCGTAGCCCCACGGGTCGTCCACGCCGACCGGCTTGCCGTACTTGG
>NZ_JBEYXM010000039.1:0-50429 GCF_040704595.1 Streptomyces sp. NPDC046870 | reverse complement strand
TCGATGTCGGTGGTGTTCTCCCGGCCGACGGTGATGTAGGGCATGGTGGTGTCCTTTCGGGTGTGGGGGCGGTGCGAGGGTCTCGCACCGCCGGCGACGCACCCACCGTCCCCCGGACACACACCTGCGCGTATCCGTCTAATGACTTACGCCGTGAACTTTTCGGTGTCCCGGGACGCCCTGCCTGCCGGCGAGGGCGGCGGTCCCGGTACGCATCGGGCAGGCGGTCGTCCGGGGCGCCGGCCCCGCGCCGGGTCGGCGGTGTGGCGTCGGCCCGCCTCAAGGCAGCAGTATCGCGCGAACGTCACGCCGATGAGACAGGCACCCGCGGAGCTCACGCGCTCGTCCAGGTGTGCCCCGCCCAGCACCTGGCGGTCTCTCGGACATGCGGCGTACGTATGCCCGGGCCACCCGTGCGGGGGGTGAGCCGGGGTCTCCCGTGATCCCGGCCGTCGGATTGCGGGAACTGGGGACGGCCGCGAGGAAGAGCCGCTGCCGGGTGCGCTTCGCGGGCGGCGCGGTGAACCGGCCGGCGGACGCCACGTCCCGCAGGGTGGAATCCGGCTCGCGTACGTGGACATGAGGGACGGCGCGGGAGTACGGTTGCTAGTGACCAGATGGTCATTAGTGAGTCGGGTGCCGGGCCGTGAGCGGGGCAGAACCCTTTCCCGGTCGCGCGCATCGCGGAGAGGGGAGCGTGCCCGATGAGCCAGACCTCTGAGGAACCGCTGCTGGAAGGCCGTACCGTACTGGTGGCCGGGGCCACCGGCGGAATTGGCGAAGGTGTGACCCGGGCCCTGCTCGGCCAGGGGGCGAGGGTGGTGGCCGCGGGCCGCGACGCCGAGCGGCTGGCCCGCCTCGCCGCATACGTCGGGGAAACCGGTCCCGGCACCCTGGTGACCGAGGTACTGGACGTCGGTGACGCCGACGGTTCAGGTGTGCGGGACCGGCTGGCCGCCCTCGGGGACCTGGACGGGGTCGTGATCACGATCGGCGACTGGGGGAGCCCGGAACGCACGGGCATCCTGGACACGTCGTCAGAGGAGTGGGAGCGGATGATCGCCGCCAACCTGACGAGTCACTTCCACGCGCTGCGGACCCTCACCCCGTTGTTGGGGAAGGACGGGGCCCTGGTGCACCTCAGCGGCTTCAGCGCCGAAATCCCCTATCCGTTCGCCGCGCTCGTCGGCGCCACCAACGCGGCGAAGAAGTCCCTGGTGCGTTCCCTCACCGCCGAGCTGGACGGCTCGGGCCCGAGGGTCTACGAACTCGTCATCGGTCCCATTCGCACCCGTCCGAGGGCGGCCATCGGGGCGGACGACCCCGGCTGGTTCAGTGCCGAGGACCTGGGTGGGCACGCGGCCCGTCTGATCGCCGGTGACGGCCCGTACGCCGAAGCACCGCTCCAGTACCTGATCACCCGCGCGCACGGAGTACGGACCTCGCCGCCCAAGTGACCTCGGCGACCGCCCTGGCGTGCGCGCCACGGCCCTTGCGCCGCCCCGCCCATGACACACCGGGCGTAAGGCCGGGGACGGTGCCGCGGTCGCACCGGCGGACTGCGTCAGGCCGAAGCATGGCCGCATGTGCCGCACACATGCCGGGGCGTGGCCTCCTCGGGCACGGCCAGCACGAAGTGGACGATGTCACTGCCGTCTTCCGTGCCGTCCCGCGTGCCGCCCAGGGCTTCCGCGGGCTCGACGTGTGCGCCGAGCGCAGTGCAGATGGCGGTCATACGGCGGTTGTCACGCGTCGTCACGACCACCGCCTCCCGGACGCCGAAGAACGGCGCCTGGGACAGCGTCCAACACGCCAGCGCCGTGCCGAGCCCCACGTCCTGCCAGCCGTCCTCCACGAGTAAGGCCAGCTCACCGCGGCCTTCGGCACCGTCGTGCACCAGGTGGGTGGTGGCGACGACCACGTCGGGACGGTTCACCGGGCTCGTCACCCAGCTCACACCCTGCCGGGTCAGACGGGCCCACTCGTGCTGCCGCAGGGCGGAACGCCCCGTCTGGTAACGGCTGAAGAGTGTCTGCGGGGAACAGCGGCCGTGCATGGCGTTCACCGCCGCGAGGTCCGCCGCCTCGGCTCGCCGGGTCACGGTCATCCGGCCCGAACGGGTGCGGATCCGGTGGCCCGCGGGTCCGGCCGTACCGGTGGAAGGGGCTGTCAGCGCATCAGGTGTCACGGTGAGGTCCTGTATCGGGCGCAGGGGCAGCGAAGCGTGAGGTCCCGCGTCCGCGCCGGGGTCGACATATGAGGACAGTCCAGCGCGGAAGGGAGCTGCCCGCTTCCGTCGAACGACTGCCGGCGGGCGAGGAATGACTGACACCTCGGACGGTGCAGTGAGGGATGTGTGCCCTATCGGGCACCGTTGGCGTCCGGCACCGCGCCCGGCACGCCGACGGCCGTAATGTCATGGTCAGTCGACCGGTCTTCTGCGACAGGGCCGGTGTGCCATTTCTCGCGTGCACTCTACGAACCGGGACTTCTCCATGTCGAACACCGCGATCTCCTCCACGCATGCCCCTGTGCGTGCCGAACAGCAGAGCCCTGGATACTGGAGGGTCACCTTCGACAATCCTCCCCTGAACCTCTACGAGCCCGAGGTGGAGTCCGCTCTCGGGAAGATCGTCGACCGGCTGGAGGCGGACGACGACGTCAAGGTGGTCGTCTTCGACAGCGCCGTTCCCGACTTCTTCATGGCACACCTGAACCTGGGCAGAGTCGCGGAGTTCGGGGAGGGCATGCCGGCCTGGTTCGACATCATCGGCCGCCTCGGCAACGCCCCCTTCATCACGGTGGGTTCCCTGCGGGGCCGTGCGCGTGGCATCGGCAACGAGTTCCTGACCACGCTCGACGTGCGGTTCGCCAGCCGGGAGAAGGCCGTGCTCGGCCAGCTGGAGATCGGTACGGGGATCATTCCCGGCTGCGGCGGCATCCAGCGCCTGGTGCAGCTCACCGGGCGGTCCCGGGCCCTGGAGATCATCACCTCCGGTGAGGACTACGACGCCGACACGGCCGCGCTGTACGGCTGGGTCAACCGTGCCGTCCCCGACGCCGAACTGGACGCGGTCGTCGACCGGTTCGCGCGGCGGATCGCCTCCTTCGACACCGACGCCCTCCGAGCGGTCAAGGAGATCGTCAACGAGGAGGCCCCGCTGCACAGCCCCGACGATCTGGCGGCCACCCACCAGCGCTTCGCCGGGCTGCTCGCCCGGGACTTCGTCCAGCAGCGCCTGCAACTGTCGGCGAAGGCGAGCCCCGAGGCCATCTACGACCTGGAACTGAACATGGGCGAGCGCCTCGGTCCCCGCGGCTAGCCCGGACAGCTTCGCCGCTATGCCGTAGGACCGCATGTCGGCGGGCCACATACCCGCGGGCCACGTACCCAAGGTGCGTACGCAGCGCCCTGCGAACCAACGGGCCCGCGCGGTCCCGCCCGACCTCCCCAGTCCGCCCACCCGTGCTGAAAGGCGCTCACCATGGCCACCGAATCCACCCACAGCCAGATCACGACGCCCAACCTCCATGTCGAGGCCGCCGACGGTGTCACCTACCGCTACCGCCGCTTCGGCCGCCCCAACGCGAGCGGTCTGCCGGTGGTCTGCCTGGTGCACTTCCGCGCCAACCTCGACAACTGGGATCCCGAACTCGTCGACGCTCTCGCCTCCGAGAGGGAGGTCATCCTGGTGGATCTCGCCGGGGTCGGCGGTTCCACCGGGACCACTCCGAACACCGTCGAGGAGATGGCGCACAACGCGATCGCCTTCCTGGACGCCATCGAACTGCGCCGCTTCGACCTGCTCGGCTTCTCCCTCGGCGGCTTCATCGCGCAGGAGATCACCCTCTTCCGCCCGTGGCAGGTACGCCGGCTGGTCCTGGCCGGTACGGCGCCCCGGGGCGGCCGGGACATCCACCAGTACACGGCGGGCGTCATTCGTGAGGCGGCCTTCGACGACGCCCCCTCCGCCGCGAACCTGCTCACCCTCTTCTTCGAGAAGAGCGCGTCCAGCCAGGCCAAGGGCGTGGAGTTCCTCAAGCGGCTGGGCCTGCGCACCGCCGAGCGGGACACCGCGACCGACCTGGCCGTCCGTGACGCGCAGTTGACCGCCATCTCCGCGTGGGGTGTGCGGGACGACTCGCGTTTGCAGCGTCTGGAGTCCATCCAGCAGCCGGTCCTGGTGGCCAACGGCGACAACGACGAGATGGTCCCCACCAAGAACACCTACCTGCTGGCCGAACACCTGCCCAACGCGAAGCTGAGCATCTACCCGGACGCCGGTCACGGGTTCCTCTTCCAGTACCCGGCCGAGTTCGCCGCAGAGGTGAACGCCTTCCTCGGCCGCTGACGGCCCTCGCCCAGCGGGCGATCCGGGCCTGTCACGCGGCCCACGCCCGCCTGGGCGACCCATCCGTACCGCACACGTCCAGAATCGGGAACACCCCCATGCGCAGCCAGCCCCACGTCCACCCCCGCGGCGGCGCCGCCGCCCGTCACGGCGAGCACACGACATCCTTCGAGGTCACCCCCGTGCCGTCGGCCGTATCGAGCCGGAGGGCCGGCTGACCATGGGCGCACACTACGACGTCGTCGTCCTGGGGGCCGGTCCGGGCGGATACACGGCCGCTGTCCGGTCGGCCCAACTGGGTCTGCGTACCGCGGTCGTCGAGGAGCGCTACTGGGGCGGGGTGTGCCTGAACGTGGGCTGCATCCCGGCCAAGGCGCTGCTGCGCAACGCCGAACTCGCGCACATCTTCACCCGCGAGGCCAAGACCTTCGGCATCGAGGTCGACGGCCGGGTGCGGTTCGACTACGGCGAGGCGTTCCGGCGCAGCCGGAAGGTCGCCGACGGCCGCGCCAAGGGCGTCAACTTCCTGATGCGGAAGAACAAGATCACGCAGTACGACGGGCGCGGTCACTTCACCGACGCGCACACCCTGAGGGTGACGAGCGCCGACGGCAGCGCGGAGACGGTCACCTTCGACCACTGCGTCATCGCCACCGGCGCCACCGCGAAGCTGCTGCCCGGCACCCGGCTGAGCGAGCGCGTGGTGACCTTCGAGGAGCAGATCCTCGCCGAGGAGCTGCCGGACAGCGTGATCATCGCGGGCGCCGGCGCGATCGGCGTCGAGTTCGCGTACGTGCTGCACAACTACGGCGTCCGCGTGACCATCGTGGAGTTCGCGGACCGCCCGGTCCCGCTGGAGGACGAGGAGATCTCCGCCGAGCTGGCACGGTGGTACCGGCGGCTCGGCATCGAGGTGCTCACCTCCACGCGGGTGGACGCCATCGCGGAGGAGGCCGGCAGGGTACGGGTCACCGTCACCCGCGGCGGGCAGCGGCAGGTCCTGGAAGCCGACAAGGTGCTCCAGGCCCTCGGTTTCCAGCCGAACGTGACCGGCTACGGCCTGGAGAACACGGGGGTACGGCTCACCGAACGGGGCGCCATCGACGTGGACGGCCGGCTGCGCACCAACGTCCCCCACATCTTCGCGATCGGTGACGTCACGGCCAGGCTGATGCTGGCGCACGCCGCCGAGTCGATGGGCATCGTGGCGGCGGAGACCATCGGCGGGGCGGAGACGATGGAACTCGACTACGTCATGATCCCGCGCGTCACGTTCTGCAAGCCCCAGATCGCGAGCTTCGGGTGGACGGAGGCGCAGGCGCGGGAGCGCGGCTTCGACGTGCGGGTGGCGAAGTTCCCGTTCACCGCCAACGGCAAGGCACAGGGCCTCGGAGACCCCGCGGGCTTCGTGAAGATCATCAGCGATGGCACGCACGGCGAGCTGCTGGGCGCGCACCTCATCGGCGGGGAAGTGGCCGAACTGCTGCCGGAGCTGACGCTGGCCCAGCAGTGGGACCTGACCGTCCACGAGGTCGCCCGCAACGTGCACGCGCACCCCACGCTCGGCGAGTCGGTCAAGGAGGCCGTCCACGGCCTGGCCGGCCACATGATCAACATGTGAGGCCGCGACCGGCCGGGGTGGACCCGCCCCGTCGCTCTCGCGAAGACCGCGGTGATCTACGATCTGCCTCTCGTGGTGACCAACGGCGCCGACACCGATCCCTCGGGGCCGCTGTTCGACCGGCTCAAGCAGGTGCTGGGCGACAGGGAAGTCGTCGTGAGGCGAGGCAACTTCGACGCCTTCGCCACCGAGCGCTTCGCCGACGCCGTGGCCGCGACCGGGCGCCGCAAGCTGCTGCTGTCGGGTCTGATGACGGAAGGGTGTGTGCTGCAGACCGCCATGTCGGGGCTGGATCGGGGGTACGACGTCCATGTCGTGGTCGACGCCGTCGCCGGTGAGACCCGGGAGATCCACGACGCGGCCGTCCAGCGTCTGGTGCAGGTCGGAGCAGTGCCGGTGACGTGGCTGTCCGTGGCGTCCGAGCTCCAGGGCACCTATGAGAACCTGGCGACCGTCGAAGGGTTCACGGGGCTCATGGCGGAACACTCGCCCACCCTCGGCATGTATCTCCAGCACTACAGCACCCTCCAGTCCGGCGGCGCCGTGGCCGCGTGAGGCAGCCGGCAACGTCGCCGGCCGCCGGCCAGGACGGTTCCTGGCCGGCGGCCGGCCGGCCGTCGGCGGTGCCGCGGTCACCATGCCGGCTACGTGCCGAGTGGTGGCATCCGTGCCGAGCGGTGGCGTCAGCGGCGGGAAGTCGGGGGCACGGGTGGGTCGAGGGTGCGCAGCAGGCTACGGGCGGGCGGCCCCGGTGGCAGCGGTTCGTCGTCCGTCATGGCGCAGGCGCGCAGGACGAACGCGACCAGCCGGCGGGACGCCTTCTCCGCGTTGGACCCGCTGCCCATGACGACGCCGGCGTTGGCGAGCAGCAGCAGCGGAAGATCGTGCGGGGAGAAGTCGGGGCGCAGGACCCCGGCCTCCTTGGCACGCCGGACCAGACGGGTGAATCCGCGCATCGCACGGCGCCGGTGGGCTTCGAGTTCCGCCGAGGTCGGGAACGTCGTGTTCAGTACGACGGCCAGTCCCTGGTCCTCGCACTGGAGAGCGGCGACGTGCTCGACGTACCCGCGGAAGCCCGCCCAGGGATCGGGCTCTTCCAGGGCCCGGTCCACGGCGTCGGCGTATGCGCGGACCCGGGGCGTGAAGACCGCGGCGACGAGTTCCTCGCGCCCGGCGAAGTTGCGTTGCAGGGTGGCGATGCCCACTCCGGCACGCCGCGCGATCTCGTTGAGCGAGACGTCCAGGCCGCGCGTCGTGTACAGCTCGGCCGCGGCTGCGAGGATCTTGGCACGGTTGGCCTGTGCGTCGGCGCGGCGCTGCCGGAGTGGTGAGGTGTTGTCGGTGGGTGGCACGGTCCGACAGCTTACGGTTGTCCGCCAGGTGGGGAACGGGTCCGGTCCGCCCGGTCCCCGTGCACGGCCGTCATCCTCGTGCCGCACCGGGCTGTGACCGGGCTGCCGGAACCGCGAGCCGGCGCAGTGCGGGCGCGACCGTGGTGGCCAGTTGCCCGACGGACGAGGCGACCGCGTCGCCGGGCAGGCCGCCCCAGTCCACGAGGGCCTGGAGACGGTCGAAACGGACCGCCTCATAGAGGGCGGTCGCCTTCTCGGTGATGCTTTCGGGTGTGCCGATCAGGAGGTGCCCGGCCGGGCCCACGCCCGCCCGGAACTGTTCCGGTGAGACGGTGAAGCCGCTTCCCCCGGGACGCTTGGGCCGCAGGAAGTCCCGGTAGTACGGGTAGGTGTCGAGGGCGGTGGCGGTGTCGTCGGCACTGAAGAAGTGCACCCCCACGCCGAGGCGCAGCCGGTGGCCGTGCCCTTCCGCCTCGCCCGCCGCCCGGTAGACGGCGGCGAGGTGGGCCAGGCGCTCCAGGGGGCCGCCGATGTACCCGAGCATCATGGGCAGCCCGAGTCGTCCGGCGCGCTCGGCGCTGGCGGGAGTTCCCCCGACTCCGATCCACACCGGCAGGGGGTCCTGCCGTGCCCGGGGCACGACGGCGGCCTCGGTCAGCGGGGACCGGAACCGTCCGTGCCAGGTCACCCGCGGTTCACCGCGGACGCGCAGCAGGAGTCCCAGCTTCTCCGCGAAGGCCTGGTCGTAATGGCTCAGGGGCACGCCGAACAGTTCGAACGGCTCCGGGTGCGCGCTGCGCCCCACGGTGATCTCCGCACGGCCCGAGCTGACGAGGTCGAGCGTGGCGAAGTCCTCGTACAGCCGCACGGGGTCGAGTGCGCTGAGGGTGCTCACCGAACTGGTGAGCCTGATGCGGGAGGTCCGGGCGGCGACGGCGGCCAGCACCACGGCCGGTGAGGAGACGGCGAAGTCCTCGCTGTGGTGCTCGCCGACGCCGAAGTGGTCGAGTCCGAGCCGGTCGGCGGTGACGCCGAGGTCGACCAGCCCGCCGTGCCGGTCGCCGGCGGTCACGGAACGGCCGTCGACCGTACGGGGCTGGAAGTCGGCCAGTGACGCGATGCCGACGTCCATCCCCGGGTCCTGCGCGCTCATGCCTCTCCTTCCGGGGCGGTGTCCACGGTTCAGGAGGCGGACGGGGTGAGCCTGGTCGCCGTCTCCTCGTCCACCGGTATCCAGCCCTGGCCGAGGTCGATCTCGCCGATGTGGTGATACGTGTCGGACCCCAGTCGGGTGAAGGTGTCGCGCAGCGGAACGGTCGCACCGTTCATCGTCATGGTGCCCTCGAACACCAGGATGTCGCCCTTCCAGCCCGAGGACCGCTGCCGGGCCCGGCCGCCGTTGCTGTCGAACCAGTCCGCGACGAACTCGTCGGAAGCGGCGTCGAACCCCCACACGTATGTGGCGCGCAGCGGGTTCGGGTTGTCCGCGGTCGGCTGCTCCTCGGTGCTGAGCCGCAGATAGTGCGGGGTGAGTTCGCCGGAACCGGTCACCTTCATCTCGATCGGTTTGCGCGGGCCGAAGGGGGTGGCGTGGAACTGCCCCGGCGCGTCCCAGACGCCCAGGAAGAAAGCGAGTTCGTCCATCCGCGAGCCACTCATGGCTGTCTGCCTCTCTCAGGGGCCCGGGCGGCCGTCCGCCGTCCCGGTGCCGGTCAGCATAACCATAAGTGGTGTGGGTGCACCACTTAGCGGGATGGTGCGAATGAGATACCCGCCGTGGACGGCCGCTGCCGGCAGGTGCGAGCGTGTGTGCCACGCAGGCGTCCGCGACCATGCGCGCCTTCAGTCAGGACACACTCGGTGATCTTGAGGTCCTCAAACCCGTGAACGTATCCCGCCCCGCTCCAGGTCTGGGGCGGATCCTTGTGCGCGTGCACGCCGCGCGTGGGAGCCCGGTCGCGTCGGCATGCTGCCGTCCCCGCACGGCCTGGGCTCCTGCGCCGAGTACGCGGTGGCCCCGGCCCATCGGTGGGGTTCCGGAGGAGACGGCCCGGGTGGCGCGGGCCGCGTTCCCGGGGGGCAGCCTGGCGATACGCATCCGTGACGAGCTGGGCGAGCTGTTCTCGGACGCGGACTTCGTCGGGCCCGAGTAGGGGAAAGCGAGGGCTCGACCACTCGGTTCTCAAGGCACGAGCCCGGGAAGACACCCAGGGCTGGAAAGAGCAGTACGCAGACCGGGCCGGTGTCGAAGGCGCGATCTCTCGGGGCGTCCGATGCTTCGGCCTGCGACGATGTCGCCATCACGGCCTGGCCGAAGGCCGGCTACAGCACCAGCTCACCGCGACAGCGTCGAACTCGCACCGCCTCAACGCCTGGTGGGCCGGCATCCCACGAGCCCGCACACGCCAATCTCACCTGGCAGCCCTCGGCCCTCCGAGCAGAACTCGGCGGATGAGCCGAAGCCCGATGGCTGTCACTGCCGAAGACCGTCCAGCCGCCTGGTAACTGTGTCGAGTGTCGGCCAAGGAGGACCCTCTCGCAGCAAGCGCAGGAGTTCCTCTCCGAATCGCCTCCCGTTCGGAAACTGGTCGCCAAGCTCCCAACGCCACGCGGCGACCATCGCGATAACGAGCTGGCGACACGCGTCCAGCAGCCCTTGGTCAACGCTTGGATAGCGCTCGCAGACCGCCTCGGGAACATGGGCGAGATCGAACTCGACGGGTCCACGGCAGCACGTCTCAAGGTCGATGAACAACGGGCCGTGCGTCGTGCTGAGCACATTGCCTGGATGCGGCTCGCCGTGGAGCAACTGCTCCACGGCGCCGCGGTCGTCGATCGCTCGCCGCAGGCTTGCGAGCCTGCCGCTGAGGAACCCGCGGTCCGCGTCGGCGAGCTCCGGCGAGCGATCCGGGTCGGCGACGACTGCTTCCGCCTGCGTGATCCGGTCCGTGAACCTCGGGCTCGGCACGTCGACCTTGCGCATGCCGGCGTGCAGCCGCTCCAGCGCCTTGGCGTAGTCGACTGGTGAGGTGTGAGGTGTCACGGGCTCGTAGTAGGTCCACAGCGTCACCGCGAAGCCATCGCGCGTGTACACACGCGGGTCCGTCCGAGGCTCCAAGGGACACACCGGGCATCCGGCTTCGGCGAGCCTCTGAGCGAGCTCGACTTCGAACTGTGCAACCTCTTGTCCCACAGGGGCGACACGGGCAAAGACGTCGCATGGCCTCAGCCGCAGTGCCAGCTTGTTCGAGTTGTGGAGAACGATTGCGTCGTTGGCTGGCAGGTCGAGCGATGCAGCGATCGAAGTCGCAGTCGCGATCGCACGCGTGACGTCGGTCATCTCCACCCTCGCATCTTGGCATAGATGGCGTGACGGCTATCGTGCCTCGGCTCAGCGGACCGGATTCGCCAACGGTGTCGCCGGTCCGGCGGGGGCGCGCGGCGGGCGTGGGAGAGGGGTCTCTCGGCAGGGGATCGGCGGCGGAGGGGCCGCCGCGGGGCCCTCTTGGTCAGGAGCCGAGGAGCCGCCGGAGTGCGCGGCGGGCGCGGGCGGGCGCGGCCTCGTCGTGCTGGAGCTGCAAGAAGTGGTTGAGGGCCAGCATGACGCCCATCAGCTCGTACACCAACTGGTCCGGATCGGTGTCCGAGGGCAGGTCCCCCGCGGTGACCGCGCGCCGGACGTGCACACGCAGATCGCGCTGCCACAGCGCGTTCAGCGCGGTGACGGCGTCGTGGACCGGTCCGCTGCGGCCGTCGAACTCCGCCGCCGCCGCCGTGAAGAAGCAGCCACCGGGCAGGGATCGCCGTTCCAGGTACGACACCCACGCCTCGCACACCGCGCGCAGGTACGGCAACCCCGGCCGCATGTCCCCTGCGCGGCGCGGCACCTCCTCGGTGAACGAGGTCGCGGCGGCGTCGACGACGGCGAGTTGGAGACTCACCTTGGTGCCGAAGTGCCCGAGGACGCCAGCCTTGCTCATGCCCAGTTCGCTCGCGAGCCGGCCGATGGTCAGCCCCTCCAGTCCCTCGACGGAAGCGATGGCCAGACTGCGCTCGACGATGCGCTGCCGGGTGTGCCGGGTCTCGGCGACGGACTTGCGGGGGCTCATGACCGCCCATCGTAGCCGTACCGCCATTTAGCTTCCGACCGATCGGTTGCTATATTCCACCCGGTCCGCCGGACCCACCGCGCAGCCCGTACGAGGGAGAGCCTCTTGCCCGCATCCCGTGTCGTCGCCCTGGGGCACCACCAGCCGTCCCGAGTGCTGACCAACACCGATATGGAACGCCTCGTCGACACGAGCGATGCCTGGATACGGCAGCGCACCGGGATCGTCACCCGCCGGATCGCGGCCGAGGACGAGTCCGTCACCGACATGGCGGCTGCGGCGGCGGGCAAGGCGCTCGTCGCCTCCGGGCTCGACGCCGCCGAGATCGGCATGGTCACGGTCGCGACCTGCTCGGCCATCGACCGCAGCCCGTCCATCGCCGCGCAGGTCGCCGCCCGCCTGGACATCCCGTCGCCCGTCTGCTTCGACCTCAACAACGCCTGCGCGGGCTTCTGCACGGCCCTCGCCTGCGCCGATCACGCGATCCGGGCCGGCGCCGCCCGGCACGCCCTCGTCATCGGCGCCGAGAAGATGTCGGACCTCATGGACTGGACCGACCGCAGCACCTGCATCCTGCTGGGTGACGGTGCCGGCGCCGCCGTGGTCAGCCGGACGGACCAGGCCGGCGGGGGCATCGGCCCGGTCGCCTGGGGGTCCGATCCGGCGCGAGGCGACGCGGTGCGGCTGGTGGACTCCTGGCAGCCCCGGTTCGCCCAGGAAGGCCAGACCGTCTTCCGCTGGGCCACCAGCGAGTTGCCCGCACTCGCCCGGGAAGCGTGCGAGCGAGCCGGGATCGCCACCACCGACCTCGCCGGCGTGGTCACCCACCAGGCCAACCTGCGGATCATCGAGTCGCTGGCCCGGCAGCTCGGCCTGCGCGACGACGTCGTGCTCGCCCGCGACGTCGTCGATTCCGGCAACACCTCCGCCGCGTCCGTCCCGCTCGCGTTGTCGAAGCTGGTCGAACGCGGCGAACTGCCGCCCGGCGCACCGGTTCTGCTCTTCGCCTTCGGGGGCGGTCTGTCCTGGGCGGGGCAGGTCGTCACCGCACCCTGAGCGCCGGCTAGGACCCGGACGTGAGCGCGTCGTTGCCCGCGGTGAGTTCTCCGAAGAGGCGCCGCTCCGTCGTGATCGCCTCGCCGAACGCAAGGCGCGAACCGGCCACGACGGAGTGCTTCGCCGCGTGCAGCGCGGGCCCCGGGTTCCCGGCGATGGACCCGGCCCAGCCCAACGCCTCCTGCGGGAAGTCGGTGCCCGTCAGGACGGTGTTCACCCACCCGACCCTCAGCGCCTCCTCGGCGAAGACCAGCCGTCCCGTGAGGATCGCCTCGGCCGCGCGGCCGGGGCCGATCAGCCGGGGCAGCCGGACACTTCCCCCACCACCCGGGATGATGCCGACGGCCACTTCCGGCTGCTGGAAGCGGGAGCGCGGGGAGGCGACCCGCAGGGTGCACGCCAGGGCGATCTCGTTGCCCCCGCCGGAGGCCAGACCGTCGACGGCCGCGATGGTGGGCTGGGGGATCTCCTCCAGCAGGCGCAGCGCACGCGACCACGAGCCAAGTTCCTCCTCGCTCGCCTGTCCCGCACCCGCCCGGGCCAGATCGGACAGCTCGGCGTGGTCGATGAACCTGTCGTCCAGCCCGCTCGTCAGCATGACGACCTTCACCTCGTCGGTACGCCGGCCCAAGTCCTCCAGCAGGGAGCCGAGTTGCACCATGGAAGCGAAGTCCATGAAGTTGCCGGGTTCCCTGGTGAACGTCAGGACGGCCACGGGGCCGAACCGGTCCGAGGTCCATGTGGACATAGCCCGCTCCAAATACGTGTGCGGACCGGCGAGGGTCTGAGCGCCCTGCTCGGTCCTGCCGTTGGTGTCCTGACCAACCCTGTCCGATCGTCCCGGCGCCGCCATCAGTCATGTGACCAGTCATCTCCCAAGGAGCCGACATGCCCGTACTCGACCGGCAGAACGACGTGTTCGTCCTCGACCTCGGTGGCGGCGAGAACCGCGTCGACCGTGACTGGGTCACCGCCGTGGACGCCGCCCTGGAGGAGGTGGAAGAGGCTGAGGGCCCGCGCGCCCTCGTCACCACCGGGACGGGCAGGTTCTACAGCAACGGCCTGGACCTGGACCGGCTGTCCGCCCACGAGGAGGAGCGCCACGAGTTCACCGCGCGCGTCCACGGCCTCTTCGCGCGCCTGCTCTGCCTGCCGGTGATCACCGTGGCCGCCGTACAGGGACACGCCTTCGGTGCCGGAGCGATCTTCTCCCTCGCGCACGACTTCCGCGTGATGCGCGCCGACCGCGGTTACTGGTGCCTGCCCGAAGCGGACATGGGCATGGCGTTCCCCCGTGGCATGGCCGCCCTGGTCCAGGCCCGTCTGTCCCCGCGGATCGCCCGAGAGGCCATGCTCACCAGCCGCCGGTACGGCGGTGCGGAGGCCGAAGCCGCTCACATCGCAGACCGCGCGGTCGCCGAGGACGCCGTGCGCGGCACAGCGCTGGAGATCGCCGCGGCGCACGCGGCCAAGGCCGGTGACGCCCTCGGTACCACCAAGGCTCGTATGTTCACCGGAGTCCTGGCCGCGCTCCGGGACGTGGGCACCGCGCAGGGCTGAGCCGGCCCACAGGCGCCCACGATGCCGGGCCGGGGCGTGCCTGACGCCTCAGCCCGTCCCGGTCAGGAGGCGTGGACGGGGGTGGGAGACGCCTTGACCAGTCCGGCCCGCTGCCAGTCGGTCACCTGCTTCCGGAGGAGCCGGCCGACCGCCGAGACATCGGCGTTCCAGGCGCTCCCGAGCACCGCGGCGGCGGCCCGGACGTTCCCACCGTGCTGCCGCAGGGCGATCCACATGGCGCTGGCCTCGGGCGCGTAGAAGTGGGGAGCGCCCTGGGGCGACAGCAACGTGAGCGCCCCGTCCTCTGCGATGCCCGCCGTCACCCCAGCTTCGATCACGATGTTCACGTCGTCACGAGTCCCTTTCCGGCGGCGCTTGCGGAAAGCACGCCCCATGTGTCCGAAGCCGCTTCGCTCACGTTCCCCCATATGACCTCATGACACCCGGGTCCGCCGTGGACGAGGCACCAACGTGCAACTCTCCTGCCCGAACCGTCAGCACCGGGGCCCGAGGCGCCCCGTCCTCCGGCTGTTTCAGAAGCCGGTGAGGGTGATCTTGCCGATGGCCGTGCCGGATTCCATGATGCCGTGGGCCTCCCGCAGGTTCGCCGCGTTGACGGGGCCCAGGTCTCTGGTCGCGGTGCTGACCATGACGCCGGCGTCCACCAGGCGCGCCACCTGGGTGAGGATCTTGCCCTGCCGGTCCATGTCCGCCGTCCGGAACAGGGAACGGGTGAACATGAACTCCCAGTGGAAGCCGATGCTCTTCGGCATCAGCAGGCCGATGGGCAGGTCCTCGACGTCGTCGATCGCGACGATCTGCCCGAACGGGTTGAGGGCCTCGGCGTAGGCGGCCAGGTTGCGGTGGGTCCCGGCGGTGCTGAAGACGTGGTCGATGCCGTTCGGGGCCACCTCGGCGAGCTGCGGCAGCAGTGCCTGGTGATGGTCCACGATGTGGTGGGCGCCCATGCGGCGGGCGAAGTCGACCGTCTCCGGGCGGGACGCCGTCCCGATCACCGTCAGGTCGGTGAGCGCGCGGGCCAGTTGGCTGACGACGGCTCCGACACCGCCGCCGGCCGCCGTCACCAGCAGTGAGCCCGTCTCGTCGATCAGGTCGTGGTGCAGCCCGATCCGCTCGAACAGGCCCTCCCAGGCGGTGAGCGAGGTCAGGGGCAGCGACGCCGCCTCGCTGAAGGTCAGCGTCGTCGGCTTCAGGGCGACGAGACGCTCGTCGACCGCGTGGTACTCGGAGTTGGCGCCCGGCCGGTCGAGCGCTCCGGCGTAGAAGACCTCGTCGCCGGGCCGGAAGTTCTCCACCTGGGAACCGGTCGCGACGACCGTGCCGGCGGCGTCCCAGCCCAGCACCCGCTCACGGCCCTTCGGGTCCTGGTTCTTGCGGACCTTGTGGTCGACCGGGTTGACGGCGACGGCCTCGACCTGGACGAGCAGGTCCCGGGGGCCGGGTTCGGGCACGGGCAGCTTGACGTCGAGGAGGCTCTCGTCGTCGGTCACCGGCAGGGACGCGCGGTAGGCGACGGCGCGCATGGTGGTGGTCATGTCGCAGGGTTCTCCTGGTCGGACGGGTCGTGATGAGGACGGGGCCGCTCGGGCGGCCGGACGGCTGTGCGGTCTCGGGGGCTGTGCCCTCGGTACCCGGTGAGGCCGCCGTGCACCGGTCCGCCGCGGTGGCGCCCGTCTCGGCCGGGGCCACCGCGGCGCGGGTGCGCCGTGCGGGTCAGGACACCGCGACGTTTTCGAGCCGGACCGAGACGACGAGCGGCTCGGGGATCTTGTGGCCCTCGTCGTCGCGGCTGTAGATCATCCGTGTGGTGGGGATGACCAGGCCGGAGACTTCCTGGTGGCCGGAGACGTAGTGCGCGGCGGGGGTGTTGCCGGCGATCTCCACGCTGTAGTCGCGCCGGCGGATCAGACCCTGCGCGTCGACGTACACGGTCTGCTCGGTGCTGAGGGTGGCGATGCTGTCGGGGAAGGTGATGTGCAGGCGCCGGAACTTCTCCCCGTCCTCCGTCCACGGACCGATCTCCTCCGTCCGCACGCCGGGGTAGGTGAGCGAGAGCGGCTCGGCGAGGTACGTCCACATGGCGCTGCCGGAGAAGTAGGCGAGCTGGAGCCTCGTCCACGGCGTCATCAGGTCGTGGCCCGCGAAGGAGGCGCGGGGATCGGTCAGTTCCTCGATCACGTTGCCGTCCGAGTCCTCCACCGCCACGCGGTCGGCGGAGAACGCCGTGTGGTGGTCGGGGTGGAAGAACGGCTTCTGGGTGACGTACTCGCGGCGCAGGTCGACGGTGACGTCGACGTCGTTGAGGGCGCCGGGGTGGCCCTTCATGCCCCACAGGGCGCCGCCGAAGAACTGGCGGGCGGTGATCCGGCTGGCCTCTTCCCAGCGGGAGCGCCCGCCGTAGGCGTCGAAGATGGTGCTGAGCAGGTCGGACATGGTGTTCTCCTGATGATGGGGCGGGGATCAGCCGAGGAAGGCGTTGACGTCCTTGGCGGCTTCGGCGGGGTACTGGAACAGCGAGGCGTGGGCGGCGTCGGGGTAGATCCGGATCTGCGCGTCCGGGATCAGACCGGCCATCAGGTAGCTGTTCTTCGTGGGGATCATCAGGTCGTCGTCGCCCTGGATGATGAGCGTGGGGCACTGGATGCCGGTGAGGCGCTGCAAGGCGGAGTGGTCCGGGATGCCCCACTCCAGTACGGCGTCGTACTGGGCATCACGCGAGGCGAGGCTGCTGGGCACGTCCCGGCCCTCGGTGCGGGCCGTGAACCGGCCGAGGAACTCCACGCCCTTGGCCTGGCTGGTCTCGGTGTGGGCGAAGAAGATGTAGAGCAGGTCCTCGCCGGTGGGCACCTCGGCGCGGGCGTGCGTCTCGATGTCCTTGCGCCAGCCGTGCATGCCCGGGGCACCCTTGGGGCCGGTCCCGGCGAGCACGAGACGGCGGACCAGGCGGGGCCTGACCAGCGCGATGTCCTGGGCGGCGAAGCCGCCGATGGAGAAGCCGAGCAGGTCGATCCGCTCCAGGCCGAGGGCGGCGGTGAAGGTGATGATCTGCTGCGCCATCTGCGCGATGGTCGTGGCGAAGGGGCCGGTGGAGGAGGCGACGCCGGGGTAGTCGACCAGGATGACCTCGCGTTCGGCGGCGAGTGCGTCGACGAGCGCGGGGTCCCAGTTGTCGAGGTTGCCGGTGAAGTGCTGGAGCATGACGAGGGGGACCTCGCCGCCGGAGCCGAGCCGGCGGTAGGCGTAGCGGACACCGTCGGCCTCGACGAACTGCGTAGGAGCCGTGTGGTGGGTAACAGCGGACATGTCTCTCCCTGCCGGAACGGGATAGGAATCTGGGGGTGTGCAGCCGGGGCGGCCTTCCGCGGGCTCGCCGTCCGTTTCGGATCGGGCCACGCGCTGACTCCGGAACAGCATGCGGAATGGGGAGTGGAAACTTTGTGGTGCGTGTCTTGACCGGACGGTGGGGTGCCTTGACCGGACGGTTGGTGTCCTCACCCGACCGTGCGGGGCGGCCGGGTGGGGTGCGGGCAGCGGACGCCGTACGGGGGAGGGGGCAGGCGGCAGCCGGCCCGGTGCTCACCCCACCGGGCGGGTGTGCCGAGGGCGGCCCTCTCCGCGGCGGGAGGGCGCCCGGCGGGCCGGTCCCGGCGCGGGGAACGGGTCAGACGGCGGGGGGCGCTTCCGGGCCGCTCCCCGCGCGCCGGACGAGGGGGCCGGTCGCCTCCGGGAGCCGCCAGACGTCCCCGTGCGCGGCGGCCAGGGACCGAGCGGCGTCGCGACAGGCCGCCACGAAGCCGGCCACGGCCCGGGAGTCGTCGTCGCGCCGCCAGACCACGCTCATCGTGCCGGACAGCCGCTCCAGCGGCACGAACGTCACACCCGGATACCCGGCGAACCGGAACGACCCCGGTACGGCGGAGACCCCCAGGCCGGCCGCCACCAGGTCGGCGACCGCCGAGGGCGCCGTGGGCACCGGGGTGATGCCCACCCCCTCGGCCGCTGCCGCGGCGTCCAGCTGGGCCCAGCAGTGGCTGCGCTCGCGCACCGGGAACAGCACGGCTTGCGCGCCCAGCGCCGCGAGCGACATCGGCTCAGTCGCAGCACCGGGATGCCCCTGGGCCAGGAGCGCGCTGGTGCGCTCCTCCACCAGTGCCTCGCAGGCCAGCCCGTCCGCCACCGGCGGATCCCAGGTGAGGACGGCGTCGACCCGCCCGTCGGAGAGAGCTGCCGCCTGCTGCCCGTCCCGCAGCTCCACGACCGACACCCGCGTACGGCCGGACCACAGACGGCGTACCGCTTCGGCGAGCAGCCCGCCCGGTGGGCTGGGCAGGGGGGCCGAGACCGTCAGGAGGGCGGGTCCGGCGTCGGCCGTGGACCGGGCGGCCCGTACGAGGCGCCGGTTGTACGCCAGGGCGCGTTCCGCCTCCGGTACGACCGTCCGGCCGGCCTCGGTGAGTTCGGCACCCCGAGGTGTGCGGACCAGCAGGTCGGTCCCCAGCAGACGTTCCAGCCGGCGCACCTGCCTGCTGAGTGCGGGCTGGGCGATGCCCAGGCCGGCGGCGGCATGCCCGAAGTGCCCCTCCCTGGCCACGGCGAGAAAGGCGCGCAGCAGCCTCGGGTCGATGTCCGGCTCGGTGACGCCCGGCAACGCGTCCACCTCATACGTGTTCACAGCGGGCTGCCCTTTCTGACAGGGGCCGTGGGCTCGGCAACCGACGTGCTTGTGCCGCCGCGGGGGTCCGGCGCACCGGGAAGGCATGCCGTACCGCATCGTCCGAGGACGAATCCGTCTTGGACGCGCCGGTCAGGCTCTGCATGCAACAGGGGTCGTGGCCGGCCGGGCGCCGTCAGGACGGGCTGCCACGGCCGGTGAGCCCGCGGAGCTTCCCCACGGCGAACGCCGCCTGGACGGTACCAGGTTGGCCCGTGGCGGCCCGCGCGGGCCCGTCGGTGAGACGGGCTCACGCCAGGCGCTCCCTCCCCCCGGGCGCCCCTGGCTCGTCGCCCGTGCCGGCGAGCCGGCGGGTGTGGGCCGTCTCCGGCCGCGCGCCGCGCCGTACGGCCGACGGGGCGGTACGGCGACCGACCCGTCCGCACACCCTCGCCGCACGAAGTGTGTTCAGAAGGCCCATTGCTCCAGGTGTACGTCGGCCCGGCCGGGCACCGGCCGCGCCACGGGCCGCGCGGACCGACGGGAGTGGACGTACGAGCGCCGCGGAGCGGCCGGACGGTCCGCTTCCGCGGCACGACCGAGCTCGGCCGCGTAGGCCAGCACCAGGTCGTGCGCGCCGTACCGGTCACGACCCCGGACGTCCAGCAGGCGGGCGCGCACCAGTTCCCCGACAGCCGTGGCCGCCGCGTCCCGCGAGATACCGGCCGCGCTCGCCAGGCCGGCCGTGCCGACGTCGCAGGCCCGGTGCCGGGGCAGCAGGCGGAAGACCCGCTTGGCCTCGGCACCGAGCGTCCGGTAGGACCAGGAGAAGACACCGCGCAGGGCGTTCGCGCTGTCCTCCTCGTCGAAGCCGCCGAGGCTGCCCTGCGCGGCGGCCAGTTCGGCGGCCAGCCGGGTCAGCGACTGCTCGGGGCGGCTCGCCGCGCGGGCGGCCACGAGGGCCAGGGCGAGCGGCAGCCGGCCGCAGCGCGCCACGATCTCCTCGACGACGGCTACGCCGACGTCGGTCCGCGCGGGGCCGACACGGCGGAGGAAGCACGCCGTCGCCTCGGCCACCGAGGGCAGGTCCAGGGAGAGCAGCCGTGCTCCGTGTGCGGCGGCCAGACCGATCAGCCGGCTCCGGCCGGTCACCACGACCATGCACTCGGAGGTTCCGGGCAGCAGCGGTCGTACCTGGTCCGCGTCGAGCGCGTTGTCGAGCACCACGAGCACGCGACGCCCGGACAGGACGCTGCGGTAGAGGGCCGACCTGGCCTCCAGGGAAGCGGGGATGCGGTGCCGTTCCACGCCCAGGGCCTCCAGGAACCCGTACAGCACCTCACCCGGATCCGCGGGGTCGCCGTGTGCCGCGAAGCCGCCCAGATCCGTGTAGAGCTGCCCGTCGGGGAAGTCCCCCGCCACGCGGTGGGCGAAGTGGACCGCCAGCGCCGTCTTGCCGACCCCGGGAATGCCGTCGACGGCCAGGACGCGCAGGCCGGCGCCGACCCGGTGCGCGGTGTCCAGCGCCTGGTTGAGGGCAAGCTCCCGTCCGGTGAAGAAGGGCAGGTCCGGCGGTAGCTGGGCCGGCTCGATCCACGGCGGCCGGGAGCGCGGGAGCGGTGCCGCGGGCGGTGCCGCGGACCCGGTGGACGCCGGCACCCGGGGCTCCGCCGGGCTGCCGCGCAGCACGCTCTGGTGGGCGGCCCGCAGCTCGGGCCCGGGGTCGACCCCCAGTTCCTCCGACAACCGGGCCCTGATGGTCTGGTACAGCATGATCGCTTCCGCCTGCTTGCCGTCCGCTGCCAGCACGAGCAGCAGGGACGCCTGGAGCGCCTCGTCGAGCGGGCAGCGGTCGGCGGCCTGCCGCACGGTCAGCAGGACGGAGCCGGCCCGGCCGCAGCGCAGGGCCGCGGTGGCCGCCTCGCACACGGCCGGAGCGTATTCGTGTTCCACCATGGCGAAGGCCGGATGCACCGCGGCGACGGCGCCCAGGTCCTCCGCGCAGTTGCCCTGCCACAGGTCCAGCGCCTCCAGATACAGGTCGACGGCCGCCGGGAGGTCGCCCGTGGCGGCCGTGGCGCGGGCCCGCCGGACGAGGTCGCGGAACCGGAGCAGGTCCAGGCCGTCCGCGTCGACACGCAGCAGGTAGCTCCCCGCCTGCCGGACGAGCCACCGGCCCGGCGACCTGATCGGCAGGCCCGGTTCGAGCAGCCGCCGCAGTGAGCCGACGTACCGGTGCACCGCGTTCACCGCGCTGACCGGTGGGTCACCGTCCCACAGCAGGCCGATGAGTTCCGTCAGCGGGACGGGCCGTCCCGCACCCGCCAGCAGCGCGGCGAGGAGCAGGCGTTGCTGGCGCGGGCCGAGCGGGAGTTCCTCCCCGGCCCGCCAGGCCCGCACCGGACCCAGCAGCGTGAAACGCACCGCCTGTGCCGGCCCCTGTTCTTCGCCGATGCGTCGACGCGGTGTCACGGGCATCGAGGCGTCCTCCTTTCACCGTCCGGACGGCGTTCCGGCAGCGGGTCCGCCGCCTGCGCGCCGCCGTACCCCTCCACCGAGGTGGTGCTCCGTCCGGCGGCCACGCCGAAACGCTAGGTCCGGGCCGCTCGACGGTCATCAGTCGGTTGACTCACCGTGGTGAACGGAACCCGGCCGCCCGCCGCCAAAGCCGCCGCACCGCCCGTGACGACCCCCGCGACCTGTGTCCGGGGACGGTCCTGCGGGCGTGTCGCCCCGCCCCCGGTGTCCGCCGTTCCGCGCCCCGTCACGGCCGGGCGGCGAGGATTTCCCGCATCGCGCCACGGTGTGGCTAGTCATTCGACTGATGCGTCCACCTGTCAGAGCGGCGAACCTGGACCCGGGCGGCCGGTGTGTGACGCGCCGGCCGCCCCGCCCACCACTTGTGCACGGCCGAGGAGGACGGAGAGGGAATGAACGCTGCGGAGGAACTCGTGGAAGACGTGGACCTGCTGGTGGTGGGTGGCGGCAAGGCCGGCAAGACGCTCGCCATGGACACCGCGCGGGCCGGCCGCAGGGTGGTCATGGTGGAACGGGGCATGATCGGCGGCACCTGTATCAACGTCGCCTGTATCCCCACCAAGACGCTGGTGACCAGCGCCCGGCTGGCCCGTAGGGCCGGCAGCGCCGAGTCGCTGGGGCTGCGGCTGGGCACGCCTCAGGTGGACCTGGAGCTGCTGCGCGCGCACAAGGACGGTGTCGTCTCCGACATGGTCGAGCTCAACCACCGGCAGTTCCTGGACAGCGGCATGGACTTCGTCCTGGGCACCGCGCGCTTCGTGGCGGAGCGCACGGTGGAGATCCACCTCAACGACGGAGGCCGCCGGGTCGTACGCGGCACCGACGCGGTGATCAACACGGGGACGACGCCGCACATCGCGGCCATCCCCGGACTCGCCGAGGCGGAACCGCTGACCAGCGAGAGCATCATGGACCTGCGCCGCGTCCCGGACCGGCTCCTGGTCCTCGGCGGCGGTTACGTGGGACTGGAGTTCGCCCACATGTTCGCCGCGTTCGGCAGCCGGGTGACGGTCCTGGAACGCGGCCCCCACCTGCTGCGCGGCGAGGACCGGGACATCGCCACGGCACTGGCGGACTACCTCCGGGAAGACGGCGTCGAACTGATCACCGACGTCGCGGTGAAGGAAGTGGCCCGGGAACGGGAGACGGTGCGGGTGCTGCTGGAGGACGGGCGGACCCTGACCGCCGACGACATCCTCGCGGCGACCGGCCGGGACCCCGTCACGCGCGACCTCGGGCTGGAGGCGGCGGGGGTGCGGACCGACGAGCGCGGGTTCGTACGGGTGGACGACAGGCTCGCGACCGACGCCCCGCACACCTGGGCGGTGGGCGACGTGGCCGGCAGCCCGCAGTTCACCCACGTGTCGCTGGACGACTACCGCATCGTCAAGGCCAACATCGACGGCGGTTCCCGCAGCACGGCCGGCCGGCTGGTGCCCTGGAACCTGTTCACCGACCCGGAACTCGCCCGCGTCGGTCTCACCGAGGAGCAGGCCCGCGCCACGGGCCGTTCCATCAGGGTCGCGAAGCTGCCGGTCAAGGCCATCCCGCGGGCGCGCACCCTGCGGGAGACGCGGGGCCTGTGGAAGGCGGTGGTCGACCGGGACACCGAGCAGATCCTCGGTGCCGCCCTGCTCGGCCCGGAATCGGCGGAGGTGCTGTCCGTGGTGCAGACGGCCATGTGGGCCGAGATGCCGTTCACCCGTCTGCGGGACGGTCTGATCGCGCACCCGACCATGGCGGAGGGACTCAACGCGCTGTTCGCCTCCTGGGTGGACTGAGCAGCCGCACCGCTCCCGGCCTCGCCTCGCCGACAGCGACCGGAACTCTTCGGTCGCTGTCGGCGTGCTCGGCGATCGTGCACGTCACAGGCGTCCGGACGGAGCGTCAGGGACTCAAGCGACCCAACTTCCGGATACACCGCGTGGCCCGCGCCGGCCTCGCGCGTCCCGCCGTGTGCCACGGCCCGGTCAGGACTGGTAGTTCTCCACCTGGGACTGCGGCCGCACCTGGGCCCCGTCGGGGTCCTCGCCGAACTCGGCCCTGGCCCGCCGCTGCCGCAGCAGGTCCCAGCACTGGTCCAACTCCCGTTCGAGCACGCCGAGTCGGTCGCGCTCCACGGCGCGGTCCGCGCCGGCCGTGGCGAGGGCGTCCCGGAGTCTGCGTTCCTCGTCCGCCATCTCGGTGATCCGGTGCAGGATGCGCTGGTCGGTTCCCATGGGTGTGGTCTCCTGGTTCATCGGGGGTGTGGCGGCCTGGCCGTAGCGCGCCGGACGCGGCCGGGTGACGACGGACGTCACCTGACGCGGGCCCGACGCGGCAACGGGACGCCTCGACCCCGATTCTTCCCTTCCCCCCGTCCTGGGTGATCCGTCGATCGACTTACCGGCTCGTCCGGAAGCCGTCGGTGAGGTGACCCGGGACCGTCCATGACGCATGGCCGTTGACCTGCGCCACCTCCGCCTGGGTCAGCTCCTTGTAGCCACGCGCGATCTTCTCGGCACTACCGCCGGCTCACCAGCCGTGACGGGGTCTCGTCGGGACCGGCGACGGGGCGCGCAGCCGGCCTGCTCACGGTGCCGGACGCGTGGTCCGGTGTCCCCTCCCGCGGGCTCTGGGCGCGGCTGAGCGCGTCGCGGAGCTGTGTCCGGCTGCTGACCCCCAGCTTGGGGAACACCTGGTACAGGTGGAAGCCCACGGTCCGGGCGGACAGCAGCAGCCGCTCGCCGATCTGCCGATTGGTGAGCCCCGCCGCCGCCAGCCGCGCGATCTGCAACTGCTGAGGGGTCAGGCGCTCCACCGCCCCCGGATGCCCCTCCGCGTCCCGCACGGGTACCCCGCAGGCGCGCAGCTCCCCGGCCGTCCGCTCCACCCACGGATGCGCTTTGAGCCGCTCGAACACGGTCAGCGCCCGCGCCAGTTCGGCCCGCGCCTCGCTCATCCGGCGCCTGCGGCGCAGCCACTCACCGAACTCCAGCGACACCACCGCCCGCTCGAACGGCCACTGCTCCCCGACCGGGTCCCCCAGGACCGTACGGAACAGCTCCTCCGCCTCCTCCCCCTCGCACAGCAACGCCCGCGCCCGTCCGACGATCAGCCGCAGCCGCGGCGACATCCCCTCGCCGACCCACCGCTCGACCGCGTCGACCGCGTCGACCGCTTCTTCCGGCCGCCCCACCCGGACGGCAGCGGCCGCCAGGTCCCCCACGCCGTAGAGGGAGCAGTGGTAGTGCACCGGCCGCGGATCGGGCCCCGCCGTGAACAGCCCCCGCAACAACTCGAACTCCAGCGCGTGGTCACCCTCGGCGGCGGCCACCGCCGCACGCACCATCGCCATGCGCACACCCAGCGCCCGGCTCTCCGACATGTCGAGCCCCCGCACGGCCCGCGCCATCAGCCCCCGGGCGTCCTCCCCGCGCTGGGCCAGCACCATCGCGCTGACGTACACGGCCACCCAGGCCGCCGCCTCCAGCCCGTTCTCCTCCGCCACCCGCCGCGCGTCCTCAGCGGACTCGCACGCCGCCTCCCAGGCACCGGCGTCGAACTGTGCCAGCGCCAGCGTCTGTCCCACCATGGAGCTGGAGCCCGCGGTCGTCACCGTCCGGAGACGTTCCATCACCGCACTCAGCAACCGCACCCCGAGCGCCGTCTCGTCCAGGATCCACGCCGCGCCGCCCAGCACGCTCAGCCGTCCGGGCACGCCGTCCGCCTCGGCCGCGGCGCGATGCAGCGCCGCCAGCGCACCGCGACGGTCGCCGAAGGGATCGCAGCAGGCGCGTGCCCACACCTGTTCGTACGCGCTGCCCACCTCGCCCGGGACACGTGCCAGCAACTCCTGCGCCTGGCGGCGGAAGACCTCGTCACCGCTGCAGTACAGCACCACCGCGCTGTGACTGACCGCGTCCAGCGCCGTCACCGGCGAGGCGTCCATCATGTCGGCGGCCAGCGGCAGCAGTTGGGAGAGCGCGGCCTTCTGCCGGCCGGTCGCCGCCAGCGCCCAGCCCCTCCGCAACGCCGCCTCGGTCAGCATCCCGGGGTCGTCCGTCGCCGCGGCCACCTCGCCCGTCAGCGCCTCGACCCACCACGGCTCGCCCGCGTGCACGGCGAGATCGGACGCGTCCAGCAGCCGCCGCGCCCGCGACCATCCCCGTTCGCTCAACTGCGCCGCGCGCTCCAACGCCGCGGCCGCCACGCGATAGCCGCCCCGCCGGCGTGCCCGGTCCGCCGTCTCCACCAGCGCGCCCGCGACGGACTCGTCCGGCGCCAGGGACGCCGCGGCCCGGTGCCAGGCCCGCCGGTCGGGATCTCCGTCCAGCCCGTCGGCCAGCCGCAGGTGCACCTCGCGACGCTCCGCGAACGACGCGGTCGCGTACACCGCGGAGCGCATGAGCGGCTGCCGGAACTCGACCCTCCCGCTCACCAGACGCACCAGCCCCGCGTCCTCCGCGGCCGCCCACGCCTCGGCCCCGCCACCCGGCACCGACGCCGCCGACGACAGCGCCGCCCTCATGTCCGGTCCGTCCGCGGCCGCTGCGAACAACAGCACCCGGCGTGTGGCCTCCGGCAATCCGTCCAACCGTTCCGCGAACGCCTTCTCCAGCCGGGCCGGCAGCGAGAATCCCGCCCCCACCGCCGTGTCCCACCCCGGGAATCCCCGCTCATCGGCGTCCCGCGCCAACTCCATAAGGGCCAGCGGATTCCCCGCCGCCAGCCGCAGCACCTGCCCGCGCACGCGGCCCCGGGGAACCACGGGCTGCGCGTCCAGCAGGCGTCCGGCCGCTTCCCCGGACAAGGGACCGAGCGGCACCGGCTCGAAGTCGGGCCACCCGGGTCCGGACACGCCGTCGCCGCGTACCGCCGCCAGCAGACCCACCGGTTCGCCGGCTGTGCGCCGCGCGACGAACAGCAGGGTCTCCAGGGAGGCGTCGTCCAGCCACTGGAGGTCGTCCACGACGATCGTGACCGGGCGGTGGCTCGCCGACGCCAGCAGCAGGTTCAGGGACGCGAGTCCGACGATCAGCCGCTCGTCACCGCCTTCCCCGTCGGCGGTACGGGCAGCCGCGTGCCGCATGCCGAGGGCGCGGGAGAGGGCGGCGCCCTGCGGAGCCGGCAGCTCGGGCAGGTGGTTCAGGACGGGTCTCAGCAGCTGGTGCAGTGCGCCGTACGCGAGCGTTCGCTCCGCCTGGCTGCCCGCGCAGCGGAGGACGGTCCCGCGTTGGCCCGCCTCCGCGGCCACGGCGTGCAGCAGTGTGGTCTTGCCCATGCCGGGCTCACCGACGAGGAGGAGGGCGCCCGCGTCCTCGGCCCGATTCGGGAAAAGGCCTCGCAGGACACGCGATATCTCCGGCTCGCGCCCGATGATCCCGTCCAGTGGGTCCTCTTCCACGCGTCCACGGATCATTTTTCCTCCCCGGCTCCTCACAATTGTTCGGAAGCTATCACGGAATACCCGAGGGTCCGGGTTCTTCCTTTTCATCGGGAAGTCAACAACGATCCAAAGGTCGCCCTTCCAGAGAAAATCAAGAATTTCCGCAGAAAAAGGGGATGCATTCCAGATTCATTCCACAACCCGTCCGCGCGGACCGCCGCCCTGCCGTGGACACGATCCGCGATGTCCCGCGTCGGCGCAAACCCGGGCTCCCGTCACCGTGGCCGGAACACTGCGGGTTGTCTCCAGATCCCGGGGTGCGCGGCGCTCAGCCCGGCGGCCGCGGACCGGCAGGACGCCACGAAGGCCTCGGCGACGGCGGAGCCGTCGCCGCCGTGCCGCACGACGCTCATCCGGTGGTGCAGACCGGGCAGCGGCACGAAGGCCACGTCCGTGTAGCCGGCGAAGCCGAAGGACGCCGGTACGACGGACACCCCCAGGCCCGCCGCCACCAGGTCCAAAACGGCGGAGGGGGCCGTGGGCACGGGAGTCAGCCGAACCTGTGCGGCGGCGGCCAGCTCGTTCAGCGAGTCCCAGCAGTGCCCGCGTTCTCGCACCGGGAAGAGGAACGGGTCCTCGGTCAGCACGGCCAGGGGCATCTCCGTCGCCCCGGCCCAGGCGTGGTGCCGGCTCACGAGTGCGCTGGCGCCCTCTTCGAGCAGTACCTGCCCGTGATCGGCGTACGGGTCCCCGCCCCAGGTGAGAGCCGCGTCGATGCGGCCGTCCCGCAGTGCGGCGGCGACATCTCCGTCGTCCAGTCCCACGACCGCGACCTGCACGTCCGGGTGCGTGGCACGGAAATGACGCACCGCCTCGGCCAGCAGGCCGCCGGGAGGACTGGGCAGGGGAGCGGAGATCGTCAACGTGCGCGCTCCGTACCGACCTGCCGCCGATCTCGCCATGCGGACGAGGCGGCGGTTCTGGGCGACGGCCCGTTCGGCGTGCGGCAGCACGAGCCGTCCCACACCGGTCAGCCGGGCGCCCCGGGACGTACGGGTGAACAGGGTCGCCCCCAGCAGGCGTTCGAGTTGCTGCACCTGCCTGCTCAAAGCCGACTGCGCGACCATGAGACGGTCCGCGGCACGACCGAAGTGACCTTCCCCGGCGACGGCCAGGAACGCCCGCAGCAGTCGTAGGTCGATGTCGGGCTCGGAACGCGTCACCTGGAGATCCGCCAGGGTGACGGGAGAGGAGTCTGTCACTTCCGACCTGCCTCGGTCTGTTGTGTACGGAACCACTTGGGACACGGATACGCGCACGGGCGGCCGTCGAACGGTCAGTGGCCGCGGCCTCGTTCAGGCTAGGAGCCCTCACCCCGCGATCCATCAGTCGACTGACTGTGCCTTCCGAGAGAGCGGCACGCCGACGTCCGGGTCACGGGACGCCCGCACGTCCCGCCTTCCGGGCACCGGTGCCGGCACCCGGCGCAACGCCAGGGCACCGCTGTGCGCCAAGCGGTCAGTCACACGACGGATGCCCGCCACGCGCCGGTCCGAAAGGCTGGTGGGAACACAGGCTCGTCGCGGAGGTGGCGATGGACGCGTTCGACGGGGCACGGTCGTGGCCCGCCCCCACGGCACTCCCGTCGTGGGGTCCGCCCGGCCCCGGGAGCCGGCGTGCCCTTCCGGCTCCGGACCGGTGGGCGCGGTCCGGGGGAACCTCTGCGGCCTGGCAGCGGTACGCGATGTGCCGGTTCGAGGACCCGGAGCTGTTCTTCCCGGTCGGCGAGGCAGGACCGGCGCTCGGGCAGATCGAGGAGGCCAAGGCCGTCTGCCGGCGATGCCCGGTCGTCCGCACGTGCCGGGCCTGGGCCCTCGACCACCACGAGGAGGCGGGCGTATGGGGCGGCCTCAGCGAGCAGGAACGGCGGGCCATCAGGACACGCGCGGCCCGCGCGGCACCTCGACGCGTGCCCCCGGAGCCGCCGCCGTCGAACAGGACCCGAGACCGACAGAGAGGACGCTGACCAGATGACCGAGCACGCGCACCCTTCCGATCGCGCCCACGGCAACCCCCTGGGCACCCTCGAACTCCTCACCACCCTCCAGTTCCGGCCGGTGCCCCCGGGACACGCCGGCATCGACTGCCGGTTCAGCTACAGCGTCGACGACCCGTTCGCGGTGCGCATGGACCTCCTCGTGACCGCGGAGACCCGCGTGACCTGGGTGGTCGGCCGGGACCTGCTGAGCGCCGGCACCGACCGGCCCAGCGGCGAGGGCGACTGCAAGGTGTGGCCCTCCACGGGGCCGGGCGGGCGGCCGTCGCTCCACCTGAGGCTGGAGAGCCCGCACGGGCACGCGACGTTCGCGGCCGACCTGACCGCGCTGCGCCGATGGCTGGAAGACACCTATGCCATGGTCCCCTCCGGCAGCGAGGGCGCGCTCCTGGACTGGGCCACCCTCACCGAGAGCCTGCTGCCGCCCGTCTGAACCCGGGATCTCGTTCCGGTCACGCCTTCCCGCATGGTCAAATGCCCGATGCCCCGGACCCGGCCCGTGGTCACACTCGACGGCATGCGTTGCTCCCATCCGAGCGGGAAGCAGGACCCCGGCGAAGGACCCGACATGTACATCGACGCACCGAACCACGTCGTCGACGCCGCCAACGGCGTCAGATACGCCTATCGGCGCTGCGGCCCCTCCGGCTCACAGCCGCCTTTGCTCATGCTCCACCACTTCCGCGGCACCCTGGACAGCTGGGACCCGGCACTGGTCAACGCCCTGGCGACGGAACGCGACGTGATCGCCTTCGACAACGCCGGGGTCGGCCTGAGCACCGGCCGCACTCCCCGCACCATCGCGGAGACGGCCGAGGACACCCTGGCCTTCATGACCGCCATCGGGGTACGGCAGGCGGACCTGCTGGGATTCTCGATGGGGGGTTACACGGCCCAGGAACTGGCCCTGCTGCGCCCCGCCGCCGTCCGCCGCCTGGTGCTGGCGGCCACCGCCCCGCGCGGCGGCCCGGGCGTCCTCGGCCGGCCGGACGACGTCTTCGCCCGCGCGGACGTCGACCAGCCGAGCCTGGAGGACTACCTGTATGCCTTCTTCAACCACACCGAGTCCAGTCAGCGCAGCGGGCTGGAGTTCCTGGGCAGGTACATCGAGCGGGAGCACGACCGGGACCTGCCGGCCGGCCGAGCGGCCAGGCAGGCGCAGTACCAGGCGATGACCGAGTGGGGCGTCCCGGAACACGGCGCTCTGCGAAGGCTCTCCGCGATCAGGCAACCCGCGCTCGTGGTGCACGGGGACAACGACCTCGTCATCCCGCCCGGCGCGTCCCGTCTGCTCGCGGGCCTGCTGCCCGACGCACGGGTGAGAACGTATCCCGACTCCGGCCACGGCTTCCTGTTCCAGCACCACGAGGAGGTCGCGCGGGACGTGCTGGCCTTCCTGGCCGAAGCGCCCTGAAACCCGGCCGATACCAGTCGACCGACAGATGCGTCCCCGGCCCGCCGGCAGCCACCATATGAGCGCCGACAGGGGCAACCGCCCTCCGGCGTGGGAGGAACGTTGTCGTTGGTGGGCCGTACGTCCGAGTTGCATGCCCTGGAAGCACTGCTGGTCGAGGCGGAGAGAGAAGGAGCGGCGCTGCTGTTGCAGGGCGACCCCGGGGTGGGGAAGACCGCGCTGCTGGACGCCGCGACCGCCCAGGCCCGGGCGGGCGGGCTGCGCGTGCTCCAGGTCGTCGGGGTCGAGAGCGAACAGGAACTCGCGTTCTCCGCGCTGCACCAGCTCCTCTATCCGCTGTTCGACCACATCGCGGGGCTCCCGGCCTTCCAGAGCGCCGTGCTGGAACAGGCGCTCTCCATCCGCGAGGGCTCGGCGCCGGGACGCTTCGCCATCTCGGCGGCGGCGCTGGCGCTCCTCCAGGCCGCGTCCAAGCTGCGGCCACTGTGCGTGGTGGTGGACGACGTGCACTGGATCGACCGCTCCAGCGCCGAGGTGCTGACGTTCATCACCCGCAGGCTCAGCAGTTGCCGCGCGGCCTTCGTCATGGCCGCGCGCAGCGGAGCGCACGGCTTCCTCGACCCCACGGGCCTGCGCGTACTCGACGTGGGTCCGCTGCCCGTCCCCGACGCGCTGGTGCTGCTCGACAGCAGTCACCCGGGGCTGGCCGAGACGACCAGGCGGCGCCTGCTGGACGAGTCCGAAGGCAACCCGCTCGCCCTGGTGGAGCTGCCGAGCCAGCTCACCGACGCCCAGCGGGACGGTGTCGAAGCCCTGCCGGCGAACCTGCCGCTGAACAGCCGGCTGGAGAGCGTGTTCGCCGACCGCGTCCGGCGGCTCGGCTCCGTGACACGGTTCGCCCTGCTGCTGACGGCCCTGGACGGAGAGCGCCCCGGCAATCTGGGGGACATCCGGGCGGCCTTCGGCGCAGGGAGCGAGGAGTGGGACGACGGCCTGCTGGAGACGGGCGAGCGCACCGGACTGGTCCGCGTCGACCACGTCGCGGAGCAGGTCACCTTCCGGCATCCCCTGGTCCGCTCCTGTGTGGTGCACATGTCCCCGGCCGGACGTCGCAGGGCCGCGCACCGGGCCCTCGCCGAGGTCCTGAAGACGGAGCCGGAGCGGCGCGCCCTGCACCTCGCCCACGCGGCGGACGACCCCGACGAGGCGGTCGCCGTCGAACTCACCCGCGCCGCGGAGCGGGCCATGGCCCGTGGCGGCGCCGCGGAGGCCGCCACGGCGTACCGCCGTGCCGCCGAACTCAGCCAGGACCCCACCGAACGCGTCCGCCGTCTGGAGCAGGCCGCGTTCGCCGCCGGTATCGCCGGCCTCCTGGGCACGGCTCACGAACTGGCCGGCCAGACCACGGAATCACTGCGGGGCGCGGCGGCCGCCGGCTACGTGCAGTTCCACCGGGAGGGAGACATCGACGCGGTCTACCGCATCCTGCCCTCTGCCATGGAGGCGGCGCGCGCAAGCACCGTCCCGACGGACGTGGACGCGTTCGACGACGCGTTCTACGTCCTGCTCAACGCGGCGGTGTGGGGAGGCCGTGCGGAACTGTGGCCACCCGTGTACCGCGCGCTCGACCAGATCTCCGAGCCCGCGCGCATGTGCTTCGACTGCGTCGCCGATCCGGCGCGGACCGCTCATGACGTGCGGGAGCGGCTGGACAGGGCGACGGCCGCGCTGTCTCCCGACACGCCCCTGTGGCGCGTCAACTGGCTGATCTACACGGCCATGTACCTCGACTGCTTCACGTACTACGACGGCGTGTGGCGGGAGGCCGTCGGGCACAGCGCGTACGACAGCCTGCGCTTCGGCGTGGTGGCCAGGACCCACGAGGCGTTCATGCGGGGTGAGTGGGACAAGGTCCAGGCGATCGCGTCACAGGGCTTCGCGGACGCCACCGAGCACGAGTACCACCTCATCCACATCATCTTCACGTACGGACTGGCCATGGTCGCGTCCGGCCGCGGGGACGAGGAAGCGTTGCGCCGGCACTGCGACACGATCACCGCGTGGGCCCAGCCGCGACGCATGCAGCTGCTGATGTCCACGGTGAACGAGACCTGGGCCCGCGCCGCGGTCGGCCGCAGGGACTTCGAGGAGGCCTACCTGCTGACCTCCACGCTGACCCCGCCGGGAGAACTGCCCTCACACTTCCCGCACTTCTCGCGCGTGTTCCTGGACCTGGTGGAGTCGGCGATGCGCACCGGCCGGACCGAGGCGGCCCGCGCACACGTCGAGGCGGGCCGGCAGGCGCGTCTGGACGCCATCTCGCCGCACCACGAGCTCATCCTCGCCGCGGCTGCCGCCGTCGCCGCGCCCGACGAGGAGGCGGGTGCGCTGTACGAGGCGGCCCTCGCGGTGCCGGACGCCTCCCTGTGGCCCTTCGAACACGCCCGGGTCCGGCTCTGGTACGGCGAGTGGCTCCGCCGGCGCCGGGAGTACACGGCCGCGCGCGTCCAGTTGAGCCTGGCACTGGACCTGTTCGAGCAGCAGTTGAAGGCCCCGCTCTGGGCTCAGCGCGCGCGGGACGAGCTCCGCGCGGCCGGCGTGGGCGTCGGGATCGCCGACGCCAGGACCGGCGTGAAGATGAGCGCGCAGGAGCGTCGTATCGCGGAACTCGCGGCGAGCGGCCTGTCCAACAAGGAGATCGGCCGGCAGCTCAACATCTCGCCCCGCACCGCCGGCGCCCACCTCTACCGGGTGTTCCCCAAGCTGGGCATCACCTCCCGCGCCGCCCTGCGCGACGCGCTCAAGGCCTTCGACGAGGCCGGCGGCACGTGACGGCCGTGCCGCCGGTGGTCCCGGACCAGGGCGGGGGCGCGTGACACCGTGCTCGCGACCACGGGCACGCCGGGGCAGGGCATCACCGCGAGACCGAGTACGCGCGGGTCCAGGGCCTCCACCCAGCCGTGCCGCACGCTCCAGCCGCACACCCGGGTACCGGCCGCCACGGTCCTGGCCACCAGAACGGCACAGCGGATCTCCCTGCCCGCCAACGCCGACACGAGCAGGGCCCGCACCTCCGCCAGCTCTCCGGCCGGCTCCGGACCGGCGGCACCGGGCCGGCCGGCGGAGCCTTCGTCCACGGCGCCCTCGGCACGGTCGAGGGTGCCGTCGCTCCACTCGACCACCAGGTCGAAGCGGTGCCGCCCGGGGCCGAGGGCCGTCGGCAGTGCCGCGCAGATCGCCCCCGCGTCCGCCGTCGCACGTGCGAGCAAGGCGGACCGGTAGGCCGACCGGACGAACCTCCGCAGGAACATGTCCATCCCCTCCGCACGACGGTCGTTGACATCGGTGGACTGCCCCCAGGGTGAGCGGCACTTGTGGATTTTGTGTGGGCCGGTTGCCCGATGGGGCAGCAACAGGTCACTGGACCGCTCGTTGAATACGTGTGCGCCGTGCGTCGACGGCTTGCGCCGTTATGGTCGAGTCGATCGCACCGCGCACCAGCCAGGAGGCGAAATGAGTACGTTCCCCGTGCGGCGTCTGGACATGGCCGTGCCGTCCGTGTCCGACTTCCGGCAGAGCTACGAGGTGGCCGTGCCGCCGGTGCCGGAGGAGGAGTTGGAGTCCCTGATCCGCCGGGAAGCCTCCTGGCCGGAGATCACCGGGCTCATCGACTCGGCGACCCCGCACGGCTTCATGATCTTCGAGAGGAACGCGGCGCACCCCCTCTTCCGCCGCGCCGGACACCAGGCGGTCTGCTTCTGGTACCTGATGGGCAACCACACCATCGCCGAGCGCATGTACCGCCACGACCCGCGGACCATGCTCTACGCGCCGCTGCGCACCGTGATCTGGCAGGACGAGGCCGGAGCGGCCTGGTTCAGCGTGGACCAGCCCAGCACCCACTTCGCCGGGCTCGGCATCCCGGAGGTGACCGAGGTCGGCGTCGAACTCGACCGGAAGCTCGCCGCCCTCCTCGACTTCCTCGGCACGGACGTACCGGACGAACTGCTGCGGAGCTGACCGGCCCGGCGCCTTCGGAACACAGGCCTCGGACTCCGTCCCGCACACGTCCAGGCACCCCGCCCCGGACACACGTATCTGTGCTGCGGCCGTCTTGGGCATGCTGTCCACCGTTCCCGGCCGTGTACATGCCCTTCTCTGTGAATCGCCGGCACACCGCGACGGCACGGTGCCGGGCCGCGGCCCCCGGCGCGTACCGGCCGGCCTCTTCTCCCGCGTGATCGCCACGACGCCTTCGGCGCTGTCGTCATCCGCGGCGATCCCACCCCTCGAAAGGAGCCCCCGTGGCCACTCTCACCGTCTGGAAGTTCCCCACCCCCGACGGCGCCGACCGGGTCGAGGAGACCCTGCTGTCCCTTCGGAAGCAGGGTCTCGTCCAGGTCCACGACGCGGCGGTCGTCACCTGGCCGGAGGGTCGCAAGCAGCCCAGGACCAAGCAGCTGTACAACCTCACCGCGGCGGGCGCGCTGTCGGGCACCTTCTGGGGCCTGCTGTTCGGCCTGATCTTCTTCGTGCCGTTGCTGGGTGCCGCCGTAGGCGCCCTCAGCGGTGCGCTGGGCGGCTCGCTGGCCGACGTCGGCATCGACGACGACTTCATCGAGAGCGTCCGGGGTGAGGTCAAGCAGGGCACGTCCGCCCTGTTCCTGCTCACCTCCGACGCGGTCGTGGACCGCGTGCACGAGGCGCTGCCCCACGGCACCGCCCGGTTGATCCACAGCAACCTGTCCGAGCAGGACGAGGCCAGGCTGCGCGAGGTGTTCGAGGCGTAGCGCGGCATCGGGAGGCCGGGGATCTCAAGCCCCGGCCTCCCGCCGCGTCGCGGCCGGGCGTCGGTTCATCCGCGACGCCGGCCTCTCGCACGACCGGCCTCCTGCACACCCCCGGGGCTTCCCCTCCCCCCTCACGCGACATCAGGAAGAGATGTGAGAAGGACTCTCGTTTCATCGGCGATCGGCGTGGTCATGGTGGGTGCCACCCTCACACCCGCTGCCGCGGCCGACCCCACCGCCCACCCGCCGTCGACCCTTCAGGCCGGCGAGCCGCAGCAGCGGCGGCTCGGGACGGCCCCGCCCGGCACGGAGACCGCGCGCCGTTGCCAGGACGCCTCCGTCCTCCCTACGACACCCGCGGACGGGAAGAGGGGGCGTGCCGCCCATGTCACCGGCACGCTGCCGTCGACCGTCCGCTTTGTCAGCCTGCCCGCCGGCGCGGAGGACGACGGGTCCCTGGCCAAGGCCACGGACACGGGCATCGGAACCGGGCGGTCCGGCATCCACGTGACGGGCACGGTCGGCGACGGGCCCCACGGCGGCAAGGGCGACGGGACGGGCGACTTCGACTTCTACCGTCTGCGGGCGCGTGCCGGACAGACGATCACGGCCAAGATCACCAAGGGCTCCGTGGACGCGGCGCTGACCCTGTACGACGCCTCCGGGCAGGTCCTCGCCGGGGCGGACGACTCCGCCGGCACCCTCGCCCCGACCCTCATCAGCAAGGCCGCCGGGACGGGCACGTACTACCTGATGGTCGCAGGCTCGGGCACACGGCCGCAGGACCCGTCCGACTCCGGCAGCGGAAACGGCGTCACGAGCGAGGGTGTGTACACGCTCAGCCTGAGCGCGGCCGTCCCGCACACTCGGTACCACGCCGTCCACCTGCGGGCCGGAGACGTCGTCGGCGCGGCGGTGGACGGCAGCCCGGACAAGGTCGCGATCTACGGGCCGGACGGGACCGAGGACGAGGGCTCCACCGGCGACGTGACCCACGATCACCCCGCGTCCAGCCCCCTGCCCTCGGGCAGGATCTCCCTCGACGACGTGGCGGCCGAGGACGGGTGGTACTGCGTCGCGGTGTCCGGCGACACCCGGGGTCCCTACCGGCTGAGGCTGCTCGCCACGCGCCCCCGTCTGGAAGGCACCGGTGACGAGCAGACGATCTTCCTGGACTTCGACGGCGCCCGCATCGATCCCTCCGTCTTCGCGTCCTCCGGGCTGCCGGTGACCCCCGGGCTGCGCACGACGAGCCCGCTGAGCGCCTTCCTCGACGCCTGGGGACTGCCGGCGAGTGCGGAGAAGCCCCTGGCCGACGCGATCACCGCCGACGTGCGCCGGCGACTCCAGACCGATCTGGCGGCCGGCGGCATCAACAAGCGGTTCGGTGTCCGCGTCCTCAGCAGTGAGCACGACGCCGACCCCGGCGCCGCGAAGAACGTCGACCGCGTCGTCATCGGCGGGACCATCGAGGAGACGGACCTGCCCACGCTGGGCGTGACCAGTTCCATCGACCCCGGCGACTTCGACACCTCGGACACGTCGATCGTGCTGCTGGACCTGCTCAGCGGACCGGCGGACGACACCATCTCGCTGAACCACTACATGAAGCCGACCAGCGACAGGATCACGTTCATCAGCACGGTGGTCTCCAACCTCGTCTCGCACGAGATCGGCCATGCCCTGGGCAACTGGCACACGGCCACCGACGGGACGTCCACGCTCATGGACAACGACAGCACGTTCCTCAGCACGGGTCCCGACGGCATCGGCGGCACGGCCGACGACGACGTTCCGCAGAGCTTCGGAACCGATGCCCTCACCGATGCGGACGGACTGACGGGAGTGGAGGACACCGCGGTCCGCACCGCCTACGCACTGTCCCGCTGAGAAGGAGGCGAACGCCCCGTCGCGTCACGTGTGGCGGGGTGCGGACCCGCTCGCCGGCCGCACCCCACCACCGACCGGCACCATGCCGCCGCGGCATCGCGTGATGGGGAAGCGGTCTTGGACGCCTGTGGTCGGAAGCCTGGTGAGATGGGACCGGACAGGCGCCCATGTCGCCGTCGGTCCGGCGGATGTGCCCCCCTTCCGGGGCCGGCCCCGGACGCCCGGCTTCCCCCCGATCCAGGAATGACGACCATGACGACACCCTGGCCGAGGACATCGTGCAGGAAGCCTTCGTCCGCGCTTGGCGTCATACCGACGCGCTGCGCGACGGACCGGGCTCAAGGTGACCCGCGACCTGATCACCGACCGTCCCGCAGCGCGCTCGTCCGCCATGAGAACGTCACCGGCGAGATGGGCGACGTTCCGCAGCGCGACCATGCCGGGCGCGTGCCGGCCGCCCTGGAGGCCCAGGCCCTGCTCGGAACCTGAGCGACGAGCACCGGGAGGTGCTCGTCCACACATGTATGTACGGCTTCACCGTGCACAAGACCGCGCGACTCGGCATACCCGCCGGAACGGTCAAGTCCCGGCGGCACTACGCGCTGCACGCACTGCGCTACCACGCCGGGGCGCAGCCGTCCCGCGTGGCGGTGCGGGTCAGGCGGACTTCCCGCTCGTGCGTCAGGACCGGTGTGCCGTACGCGAGCCCCAGGCGCTCCGCGTCGCCGATGTGGACGATGTCGCCGTCGCGCAGTCGCTTGGTGGTGAACGTTTTCCGTCTCAGATCGTCGCGAGGTACTGGTGGACCGAACGGACGGCGCTGGCGCCGTCACCGACGGCGGCGGCGACACGCTTCATCGAGGCCAGACGCACGTCACCGGCCGCGAACACGCCGGGCACGCTGGTCTCGTACGGCAGCGGCTCACGCCCCAGCTCCTTCCAGCGCGGTCCGAGGTCCCCCGCCGGCAACTGCCGGTCCGTCGGCACGAACCCGTCCGGGTCCAGGACCACTCCACTGAGCCATGTCGTGGCCGGCCGGGCCCCGATGAAGCAGAACAGACCCGTGCATGCGATACGGCGTGCCCCGGTGCCCTCGGCCCGGGTGGTCAGGGACACACCGTCCAGGTGGGGCCTGCCGTGCAGCGCCGTCACCTCGGTGCCGGTGAGCACCGTGATCCGCGGATCGTTCAGGATGCGTTCCACGAGGTACGCGGACATGCGAGCGCCGAGATCGGGTCCCCGTACCACCAGGGTGACCTCGGAGGCGTACCGGGCCAGGTGCAGGGCGGCCTGTCCCGCGGAGTTGGCGCCGCCGACCACCGCGACCGGCCGGCCGGCCACCGCCTGGGCCTCCAGGTCGGTGGCCGCGTAGTAGATGCCGCAGCCGGTCAGTTCCGCCCAGCCGTCGAGGGGGAGCGCCCGGTACTCCGCTCCGGTGGCGACGATCACCGCCCGCGTCTCGATGCGGGTTCCGTCCGTCAGGGTCACGACGTGGTCGGGGCCCTCGGTGCTCAGTCCGACGACACCGCACGGACTGGCGAGGTGCACACCGAATTTCAGCGCCTGCACGGCGGCACGCGCGGTCAGATCGGCTCCGCTGAGCCCGAAGGGGAAACCGAGGTAGTTCTCGATACGCGCGCTCGTGGCGGCCTGGCCGCCGACGGCCACCCCGTCCAGCAGCACCGTCTCCAGGCCCTCGGAGGCGCCGTACACCGCGGCCGCCAGCCCCGCCGGACCGGCCCCCACGACGGTGAGGTCGGCCGAGCCGCGTCCGGTGCGGCGGTAGGCGAGGTTGAGCTGCTGGCTCAGCACGCCTGGCGTCACACGGGGCGTCGCCTCGCGCGAGGTCAGCGCCGCGGGCAGGTCCTCCTCGGTGAGACCGGACGAGCGCAGCGCGTCCGCGCCCTGCGGGGAGTCGCTGTCCAGCCACCGGTGGGGCACGCCCTGACGGTCCAGGAAGGTACGCATGGCCAGGCCCGCCGCCGAGCCGGAGTCGCCGACGATCCGCAGCGTCTGCTCCGTCGCCTGGCGCAGCAGCCGGCGCCGGGCGAGGATCGCACGCAGGAGCAGGTCGGAGAGTTCGGTCTCCTGGGCCATCAGCCGGCGGAAGGCCGCCGGCCGCACCCGGTGGACCGTGCCGCCGGTCGCGACGCGTACGGTCAGCCCGCGCCGCTGCCCGGTGAGCAGGTTGAGTTCGCCGGCGAACTGGCCGGGGCCGTGTGTCATGAAGAGGTGCCCGTCACCGCCCTCCGAGGACGGAATGATCGCCTCCAGCGTCGCCGTCCCGCACAGGAAGAGGTCGACCGAATCGTCCTCCACCTGGTAGAGGACGTCCCCCGCCCGGACCTCCTCGCAGGTCGCGTACCGGGTGGCCCGGGCGAGCTGACCGTCGTCCAGCCGCACTTCGGCGGCGGTGGCGAGATCGTCGGGACGATCACCGATCTCGGGGAATGAGGTTGCCATGCCCGAAGAATGCCACCGGGCGGCTACGGATCGCCTCGCGTGTGGGACTCCGGCGGCGCACATGTGCACGGGAGGACAGTTCGGTTGCACGAACGGTTCCACATGTACGAGGAGTATGTTCGGTGGTGCCCGTCGCAGTGGCGTACGCAGATCCGAGGAGTGTGTTCCGTATGTCAGCCCGACCCTTGGTACGGGGCCTGCACCACATCAAGATTCCCGTGTCCGATCTGGAGCGGAGCATCGCCTGGTACGGCTCCGTCCTGGGCGCGCGGCGCCTTGAGGAGTTCGACCACGTCACCCAGGACGGGGAGTTGTTCGCCGTCATCCTCGACGTCCCCGGTGTGGACGTGCCCGTGGAACTGCGTCTCGACCCGGCGACCGCCGGACGGCTGGCCGGCTTCGACCCGCTGACCTTCACGGTGAAGGGCCGGGCGGAACTCGACGGCTGGATCCGTCACCTCGACACGCTCGGCGTGCCGCACTCACCGGTCATCGTCGCCCTGGTCGGCCACCTCCTGGTGGTCCCCGACCCCGACGGTGTCCGGCTGCGGTTCTACACCGACGAGCCCCACGGACTGGGCCACGAGGACGTGGACTTCGCGTCCCCCTGGCTGCGCCCCGACACCGTGCCGCCCACGGACGCCTGACCGGCGGCGGGGCCACCGGGGAGTGGGAAGCGCCTCGCGCACCGCGGTGGCGCCGTGACCGGTACGCCGTCCCGGAAGCCCGCCATCGCCCCGCCGTCGCCCGGGGGCGCTCCACGTGCGGCGAGTGCCCGGTGTCCGCCAGGACGGTGTGCCGGGCGTCCAGCCGGCGTGCCGTGTCGGCGAGCAGGGACGGCGCCCAGCTGTCGTCCCTGCTCGCCGTGCAGCACGTGCACCGCGAGCCCGCTCAGCCCGGCCGGCTCCGCGGTCCGGTCGGGTTCGTCCAGCAGGTTCCGTCCGGTGGCCGGTAGTGGGGTGCGGCTGGTGCGCAGCCAGCGCGCGCGTCGCTCCTCGGTGCCGGACGACGCGGCCTGCTCGGGACGCAGGTGTCGCATGACCTGCCCCACCTGCTCCATCGTCAGCGTGGTGAGCGCCCCGGTGAGCGGCTTCACCTGCGCCCCGCGCTCCTCGCCCACCTGCGCGGGCCCGAGGACAGCAGCGTCAGGGACGCGAACGCCGAGGGGCGGCGAGCGCGGCGCCCCGGGCGATCCGGCCGCCCGTGGAGTGGCCGGCCAGATGTGGTCGAGCGCCGAGCGCCCCGGCCAGTGCTACGACGTCCTCGCCGAGTTCCTCCCGCCGGTACGCCGTCGCGTCGGGGCCGCCGTCCGTCTCGTTCCGGCCCCGCAGGTCCATGAGGTGCAGCGTATGCCGGTATTTCCGGAGTCGCCTCCCAGTCGCGGGAGTTGGGACCAGTGCCATGCTCGGGGCCGCCGTCGCCGCCGCCGGTCAGGTGCGCATCAGCGCGTGCACGCGGTCGCTGTCCCGCTGGGCGGTCTCCCGTTCCCCGGGCGTCGGCCGCTCCAGTCGTACCGGCATGTCCTTGTGGTGCGGTGTGCCGGCGATCGGGTCGCGGTCGGCGGCGTCGGTGAGCAGGTTGATCCGCGGGCCATGGGTGACACGCCCACCGCGGCCGTCGGGGACCGACATCCCGAAACCGTGCGGCAGGGCCACCTGCCCGGCCCGCAGCGTCTCGTCGGCCTCGGCCCGCGCGACCAGGCGGCCGGTCCTCGACACCACGGCCACCCAGTCGCCCGGGGCGACACCGGCGGCGGACAGGTCCTCGGAGCGGGCGCGCAGGGCGCCGTCCGGGTCGGTCCTGCGCCACGCGGGCGGCCGCAGGATCTGGTTGGCGTTGTGGCTGCGGCGCTGACCGTTGACCAAGGACAGCGGGAAGTCGGGGTCACGGCGGTCGGCGGCCGGGTCCAGGGAGGTGAGCCAGGCGAGCAGTTCCGGCACGGCGAGCGTGACGCGCTCGCTGCGCATCAGGCTCCACACCTCGTCGTACCGGTGCTCGCTGAAGGCGAGACCACTCGGTGACCGCAAGACGCGGTCGAAGAGCTCCTCGCCGAGCGCGGTCCCGGACGCCTCGCTGCCCAGCGCCCGCTGGACGGCGGGCCCCAGCCGGCGCGCGGCCGTGTGGCAGCCGGGCCACAGGACCGCCGCGGAGGCAGCGCCCTCGGGCAGCGCGCGGCCGAGCGTGCGGTACAGCAGCGCGGGGGCGATGCCCGGAGCCTCGCGCAGGGTGGCGGCGGCGTGCCGCAGCAGGTTCGGGCGGTCTGTGCGGGCCAGCTCAGTGAGCCGGTCGAGCTCCGCCCGGTCCGGCAGGGCGCCGAGCTTCTCCAGGAGCCGGGTGTAGATCTCGGCCTCCACCAGGGTGCCCGGCAGCGGGGCGAACAGCGGCCGGCGGAGCTGGAAGTAGTTCGTCGGCCACTCGAAGTCGAAGAACGTCCACTCCCACTTCTCGTGCTGCGAGGCCGCGGGCAGCACGTAGTCGGCCAGCGCCGCCGTCTCCGTGTAGGCGATGTCGACGACCACCGACAGTTCGCATTCCGTGAGCGCGCGCTCGACGGACGCCGTGTCCGCCGCGGTGTTGGCCGGGTTGGACGAGTCCACCCAGACGGCACGGGCCCGGTGCGGATGGTCGGCGAGGACCTCTTCGGCCAGGGTGTTCATGGGCAGGTACCCGCCGATGTACTCGAACCCGGTGATCTGCGAGCGCTCCCCGCGGGACTCCTTCCACAACGGGATCAGCCAGGAGTGCAGGGCGTTGGTGCCCGGCCGGCCGAAGTGCCCGGTGACCAGGTACAGCAGCTTCTCCAGGTAGCTGTTGAGCGTGGAGTTGCGCCCCTGCTGGACACCCAGTTCGACGCGGACGGTCATCGCCCGCGCGGCCAGGATCAGCTCCACGGCCCGCTCCACCTCCGGCCGCTCCACCTCGGCGTGGGCGATCCACTCGTCCACGGGGATGCGCAGCAGGGCGTCGGCGACCTCTTCGTAGCCCTCGGTGTGTGCCCGCAGGAACGCCTCGTCCGCGCCCCCGCGCCGCACGACCAGGGCGAGGATCGCGCCCAGCAGGTAGGCGTCGGTTCCGGGCCGCAACGGCAGGTGGACGTCGGCCATGTCCGCCGTCTCGGTACGGCGCGGATCGATGACGATCATCTTCCGGCCGGGGTCGTTCTTGATGCCGTTCACCTCGGTGCGGGCACGGTTGAAACCGTGTGCCAGCCACGGGTTGCAGCCGATCGCCACCAGCAGGTCGCACTCCTCGACGCCCTCGGACGTGTGGCAGACCTGCCCGCCGAACAGTTTGCCGTTGACCCAGAAGTCCCCGGTCTTCTCCTGTGACAGGGCGCCGAAGAACCGCGTGGAGTTCATCCAGCTCATCAGCGCGTTCCCGTACGCGCCACCGGAGTGGTTGCCCTGGCCCCCGCCGCCCACGTAGGCGAGTGCGCCGGGACCCGACGGCTCGGTGGTGTCCCTGATGTCCCGCAGGCGTCCGGCGATCTCGGTCAGCGCGGTGTCCCAGTCCACGGGCTCGTGGCCGCCGTCGGGGCGGCGGCGCAGCGGCGTGGTGAGACGGTCCGGGTGGTCGCCGTACCACGTCAGCCGCTGCGCCTTCTGGCAGAGGTAGCCCCGGGTGCGCGGGTTCTCCTTGTCGCCGCGTACGCGGGTGATCGCCCGCCCGTCGATCGCGACATCGAGACCGCAGTTGACGTAACAGAGGCTGCACGCTGTCTTGTGCCAGTCGGTCATACGTGTTTCCCGCTTCCGCGCCGGCCCCGCACCGGGTCACGGCCCGCTCGGGGAGCGGCGACGCCCAGGTGCCTGGGGGTACACATTCCGGAACCCAAGGTTTCTTCATCGAACCTTGCCTGTCAAGGTGGCGATGTGACGTGCTCCCGCGCGCGTCAGTCACGGAGTGCCGCGGGCAGGTGCTTGCGCGAGCTCACACCCGTCTTGGCGAAGACATGTGACAGATGGCTCGCGACCGTGCGATGGCTCATTCCCAGCTGCCAGCCGATCCGCTGGTTCGACAGCCCCGCGGCCGCGAGGCGGGTCACCTCGGCCTCGCGGGGCGTCAGGTCGTACCTCTCGGCCCACGCGGGGCGGGACGTGTCCACCGCCTCGCCCGCGGCCAGCAGCTCGGAGGCCGCGCGCCGCTCCCACGCGGTCGCGCCGAGCGCGCCGAACAGCTCCCGGGCCCGCTGAAGACGGGGCCGCGCGTCCAGCACCCGGTGCCGGCGGCGCAGCCACTCACCGAAGGCGAGATGCGTGCGTGCCGACTCGTAGCGCAGGGCGTCGTCCTGCTCGGTGAGCGTGGCCGAGAAGTGCCGTTCCGCGCGGGGACCCTCGCCGAGGAGGGCTTCCGAGCGCCCGATCAGGTGTCGCAGGAGGGCCGAGCCGACAGCCCGGTTGGCCTCGCGCACCAGGTCCACCTGATGGCGGACCTCCTCCGTGTGCCCCGTGGCGATGCCGGCCGCGACCAGGTCGCCCAGGGCCCAGGCCGCGACGACCGGATGACGGGCGTCACCGTCCGCGGCCGACAGCATCCGCAGCTCCTCGTAGGCTTCCTCCGGCCGGCCGTGGGCGAGCGCCAGCAGCCCCCGAGCCCACCGGGCCCGCGCGGCCAGCATGTGCAGTCGGCGGGGGAGCGCGAAGGCCAGGATGCGGTCGGTCAGTTCACGGTGGCCCTCCTCGTCCCCGGTCCAGGCCCGCGTGTGCGCCACTCCGGCCTCGAACACCAGCTCCGCGTGGGCGTTGCCCGCGGAACGCGCCCAGCGCAGGCCGGTCCGCGCGTCCTCCAGGAGGCCCTCGCGGTCGCCGAGGTGGACGCGGGCCGTCTGCAGATGGGTCAGCACCATCAGGGCGAGCCCGAACTGCCCGCGCGCGGTCAGCGGCCCGAGGACGCGCGTGGCGTACTGCTCGGCGGCGACCGGCTCGTCCAGCGCGGACGCGGCGATGACGAGTGCGGCGTCCCGGGCGGGATCCCGGGGGAACGTTCCCTCCCGCACCGCCCGCGCTGCCTCCGCCAGCAGGGCACGGGCCGTCGCGGAGTGGTTGTCGCGGTCCGTCCAGCACAGCGCGGAGACGAGGAAGGGGCAGCCCGCGCGGGCCGGGTTCTTCCGCAGGAGCTCCGCCAGCAGCGGACCGACGGCTCCGCGCACGTCCGGCTCGCACAGCTCCGGAGCGAGGGCGCCGGTCAGCGGCAGGAACGGCGGCGGCCACCCGGCGCTCTCCGCCGTCGCCGAACGCAGCAGGAGCGACAGCGCGTGGGCCGGCACGGAATCGCTGTGGTAGGCGACACCGGCCTCCAACGCCGCCACGACTGCCGCGAGCGAGGCACCCACGGGAGCGTCGGTGACGAGAGTCACCAGCCTTTGCACGTCGCCCGGCCGGCCGCCGGTCTGCGCCGCCTGCGCGGCCCGGACCAGCCGCCGCGTCCTGCGGCGGGGATCGGGCGTCAGCTCGGCGGCGGCCTCCAGGACGGTGACGGCACGAGCGGGGTCCCTCTCGGCTCCCTTCTCCAGCGCCGCCGCGACGGCCTCGTCCGGCTGTGCGGTCACGGCCGCGACGTACAGCGCGTGCCGGTAGTCGTCGTCGGTGTGGACGGCGGCCAGGGCGAGGTTCATCCGCCGTCGCTCCGCGAGCGAGGCGCTCCAGTGCAGTGCGGAGCGCAGCAGGGGGCCGCTGAGGCACAGCCGGTCCCCGTCGACGGTCACCAGGCCCGCGTCTGCGGCCGCCTTGAGCCCCCGTGCCGGCACCCCCGCCACCTGCGCGGCGGCACGCAGGGTCGGCAGACGGCCGGTGTGCGCCTCGGCCGCCAGCAGCAGGAAGTCACGGGCGGCCGGGGAAAGCGCGTCCAACTGGGCGGTCACCTTCTCCTGCAACCGCTTCCCCAGCGGCAGGGCGGGAGCAAGCAGGGCCGCCGCCGTCACCTCGCGGACCTGGAGGTTCCAGGCGAGGCTCACGACGGCGGCCGGGTGTCCGCACGCCTCGCGCAGGATGCGTTCGTGCAGGGAGGGTGAGAGGCCGGGGCCGTGCCGGTGCAGCAGCCGCGCGCTCGACCGGTGGTCCAGCGGGCCCAGGGAAAGGCTCGGCAGTCCGGGCAGGACGGCTGCGCCGGCCGCCGGATCGACGGACAGCAGCACGCTCACCCGGCTCCCGGCCAGCCGGGGCAGCGCGTGGCCCAAGGCGTCCAGGGACTCGGCGTCGAAGAAGTGGGCGTCGTCGAGGACCAGGAGCACGGGTCTTCGCGCCGCGGCCCGGGCGGAGTTGAGGGCCTGGGCCAGGACCGCCCCCGCGTCGCGCGGCACGTCGGCTGCTCCATGCGCCGGGAGCCAGCCGCCGGCTCCGTCGTGCGGGGTGGGGCGGTCCGTGCCGGACCCGCACCGCAGCAGGACCCGGGTGACGGCGGCGGCCGGGAGGTCGGCCTCGGCCCGCAGGCCACGGACGTCGAGCAGCGCGAATCCGGTCCCCGCCAGTCGTGCGGTCTCCTCCAGCAGCGCGCTCTTGCCGATGCCGGAGGCACCGCGTACGACCAGCGCGGCGCCCGACGTCCGGGCGCCGGTGAGGAAACGTTTCAGCACGCGTGTCTCGGCCTCTCGGCCGAGCAGCGCGGGGCGAGCCGCCGGTGCCGGACGGAGCGTGTCCTGGTCCGTGCCCGTCCCGCCGGCGCCGCCGGGCGGGTTCGCCTCCCCGTCCGGACCGGGAGGGCCGGACCGGGGGCCTGGTGGGTCGTAGGAGAGTGCTTGCATGCGCCGCCTCCGCGGGTAGTGGAGTGCGCCAGTGGTCCGGCGCGATCCTGCCGTGGGGGAGTTGGCTTCGGGGTCCGTTGACCGGGGGCGTCGCCGAGTCCGCCGGACGGTCCGCCGACCCCGTGGTCCGCCGCACACCCGCACACCGCTGCCGGGCGGCTGCGCGAGGACATGACAGCCCGTCACCGGCGAGCAGTCGTCCCGGCCAGGTGTGCTGTCAGCGTACACAAGGCGGCATTGGCTTGTTATCGCCTTGCGCTCGGCGCCTACACGAAAATGTCTCGGCTTCGACGGGCCGCGCCGCGCTCGGCGGTGACGGCCATCGGTCCCCGGCACCGCTCTCACAGCGCGCCGTTGCGGATGGCGTAGGCCACCGCCTGCGTCCGGTTGCGCAGGCCCAGCCGGGTGATGACGTCGTGCAGCACGTTCTTGATCGTGCGTTCCGAGTAGTTGAGGCGTCCGGCCACCTCCGCGGTGCTCAACCCCTCGGCCAGCAGCCGCAGGACGTCCACCTCCCGCGCGGACAGGTCGGACGAGCCCGGCTGGTGCCCCGGCAGCGAGCGCAGCCGCTCGACCAGGGCGCGCACCAGGGTGGGCGGCAGCGGCGACTCGCCTTGCAGGGCCCTGCGGCTCGCCCGCACGATGTCGGCGTAACCGACCTCGCCGCGCAGCAGCACACCCACCACACCGCGGTCGACCGCGTACAGCAGGTGCCGTTCGCTGATCGAGTCCACCACCAGCAGCACCGGCACCCCCCGCCCCTGGGCCGCCCCCGCGACCTCCTCGACACGTGTGAGCGTCGCCAGGGAGACCTTGTGCGCCAGCACCAGGGCGACGTCGGCACCGTGCCGGTCCTCCCAGGGCACCACCCGCACACCCGACGCCCCCCGGAGGTAGGCCTGCGCGCCCTCCTCCGTGAGCACGTCGCTCGCCGTCAGGGTGAGCGTCACCGGCAGGACGTCCCGGTCCTCGCCCCCTCCCAGGGCCCTCATCGCCGGCGCGTCCGGCACGGACGTCAGACGGAACCGGCCGGCCGGACCCGGACGCTCCCGCAGCGGTGCCTTGACGGCACTTCGTGTCATGTGTGATCACCGAGTTCCTGCAATGCGCGGTCGAGTTCCCGGCGGGAGCTGATGCCCAGCCGCGGAAACACCTTGTACAGATGGGAAGCCACCGTCCGTGGCGAGATGGCCAGCTGGTCCGCGATCTCCTGGTTGGACAGCCCTCGGGCGGCCATCCGGACGATGCGCAGTTCGTGCGCGGTCAGGGCGGGCCGCCCGGGGTCCAGCTGCGCGATAGCGCCCGGACCGGGGAGACGCACGCCCACCGCCCGCAGTTCGGCACGCGCGGACTCCTGCCAGGGCGCGGCTCCCAGCCGGGTGAACAGGTCGTGGGCGAACCGCAGTTGACTGCGCGCCCCGGCCATCTCCCGCTGCCGCTTCAACCACATCCCGTGGTCCAGGGCGAGCCTGCCACGCGCGAAGGGCCGGGAGGCGGCCGTGGCCGCCTCGGCGGCGGCGCGGAACAGCTCCCCCGTGTCGTCCCGGCCGTCGTGGGCGGCCAGGAGCGCCCGGGCGTGACGGACCGCGAGCCGCATGTCCGCCGAGAACCCTTCGAGACCATGCAGCGACGCACGCGCGGCCTGGGCTCGGGCCAGTGCCGTCCGGCCGCGGGCCAGGGCGGCGCGTACGGTGTCCACGTAGGCATGGCGCGCCATCACGTCACTCACCGGACCGGGCGGCAGCGGCGCGTGGCTCCCGCCGCCGGCCGTGGCGGCGCCGGACTCGGCGAGCAGGTACGCGGCGTAGGACGCGATCTGGCCATGGTGGGGGGAGTCGTACGCGCGGGCCCACCGGCGGACGTCCGCCAGCAGTTCGCCCGCCTGCTCGGCGCGCCCCTGGAAGGCGCAGGCCAGGAGCAGTTGGGCCTTGAGCGAGACGCCGTACCGGGTCAGGCCCTCGCGCTCGGCCTCCCGCAGCAGCGCCGGCACCACGGCGCGCACCTCCGACCACCGCCCGGCCGCCACCATCAGCGCGACCCGGAGGGCGGAGGCATGGGAGAGATGGGTACGGTCCTCGGGCCTGCCGCGCCGCAGGGCGGTCGCCGTCAGGTGTTCGCTGAGCGCGAGGTCGTCGATGCGCCACGCCGCGTCCGCCAGCCAGGTCAGTTCCCGCGCGTTCGAGCGGGCGACCCCCGCGGCCAGGGGACCGGTGGCCTCGGCCAGACCCGACCTGATCTCATGGAGCCGGCCCACCGGGTCCAGGTGGGCGAGTACGGCCGTGCGCAGCGCCGCGCTGGGCACCGGCCGCGCGCCCAGCCAGTCCAGCGCCTGGCGTGCCGGTCCGGGCCGGTGGGTCAGCGAGCCGAGCAGGGCCAACTGGAAGGCGGCCCACTCACGCCCGTCGCACCCCAGCACCTGGCCGTGCGTCAGGGCCGCGGAGAGGGACGCCCGGTTCGTGTCGGCGGCGAAGGCCGTGTCGAACCCCGCGCTCGCCTGGACCATGCTGACGGTGCGGGCCAGCGCCGGCTCCCGGGTTCCTTGCGCCTGACGACTCAACGCCATCGCCAGCCCTGGGCGGCCACAGCGCAGGGCCATGGTCGCCGCCGCCGCGTACCCGCGGGAACGGCCCGCCGGGTCCGAGCCGGCGTCGGCGGCCCGCTGCCACGCGCGCAGGGCGGCGCTCCACTGGCCCCGGGCCGCCGCCGCCCGGGCGAACCGGTCGACCGACGCGTCCCCGTCGCTGCCCCGGGCGGCATGCGCTCCGTCGCCCGCCGACGCCCACCGTGCCAGGCCGAGGTTCGTCCACGCGGTGTGGGCCCGCCGTCGCGCGGCCGGTGACGCCGTGGAGTACGCCAGAGCCCGGAAGAAGCGGCGCGTGAAGCGCACGGTGCGGTCACCGCGGACGAGCCCCGCCTTCTCCGCCGGGTCGAGGGCGTCCAGCCCCGTGCCGAGCCGCTCCGCCGCGTGCGTGAGATCCACCGTGCTCATGCCCGCCTCGGTCAGGGCGAGGAGGGCCAGGAGATCGCGGGTGGGAAGCGGCAGCGACCGGAACAGTCCGCCCAGCCTGCCGTCCAGCAGCGGGCCCGCCGGCAGGGGGTCGGGAAGGGGCGTACCGCCGTCGCGCTGCGCCGGGGTCAGCGCGTCGGAAAGGCTGAGCAGCGCCAGCGGATTGCCTTGCGCGGCCGAGATCACCGCGGCGCGCACCACCGCGGCGAGGCCCTGGTGACGCGCCGTCAGCAGGCGCCCGGCCCGGTGCTGGTCCAGACCGGTCAGCGAGACCTCCGTGATCTCGCACCCGTCGAAGGGGTCGCGGACATCGTCCGCCGTGGCCGCCAGCACGGCGACGGCCGTGCCCGGCAGACGGTTGGTGACGAACGTGACGGCGCGGGCCGAGACGGTGTCGAGCAGATGGCAGTCGTCGACGACCAGCAGGACGGGACCGCGCTGTGCCGCGGACGCCAGCACCTGCCTCAGCGCCGCGTACGTGGACAGCGCGTCCGGGGCCGCGTCTCCCGCCAGCGCCCTCCGCAGAGCCGTGCGCAGCAGGTCCGGCAGTCCGACGGCCAGCGCGAGCAGTTCATCGGCCAGGGGTTCGAACGCGCCGAAGGCGCCCCTGGCGCGCGTGTCGCGGCCCGACACACGCAGGACCCGCCACCCGCTGCCGGCCGCCCGGTCCGCGACGCTCCCCAGAAGCGTGCTCTTGCCCATTCCGGCCTCGCCCCGCACCACCACCGCGACACCCCGGCCGTGCGCGGCCCTGCCGAGGGCGCGCCGGCAGGTGTCGAGGTCACCGCCCCTGCCGACCGGCTCGGCGGGCCGGGCGCTGCCCGACCCCGAGGAACGCGGAGCCGTGTCGGCCCACGCACCCCGGTACGGGGGAGAAGTGGTCGTCATCGGCTCGTTCCCGCCTTCGGCTCGGAGGCCCGCCGTCGACAGGGGACAGCCGGCACACGGGTCGGCGCGGGCCGCTCGCCGCCGGCCGGCGGGAACGTGCAGTCCTCTCCGTGGCGTGCCGCGCCGCCGTCGCGGAACGGGGGCGCGCTCACGGCGTCGCAGAGGTGGATGTCCGGCTTCATGCCGCATCTCCGGTTCGTTCGATGGCCTTCCCGCCCGGCACCGAGGCCGCGGGCCGCCCACGGGCCCGCACGACCGGGCGGATCGGGGGCCCGGGCAGCGAGACCGTTCCAACCTAGACACAAGTGGCGTCCTTGACATCTGTCATTCGACGTGGTCGACGACAGACCAGGCAGGTGTGCCCCCGTCCGTCCGCGCCGCCTCCGGACGACGTGGCGCTGGGCCCGGGTGGCCCGCACCGCCGGATCGCGGAGTGGACCACCGTGGCATCGGCGGTGACTACTTGGCGAGGAAGGTGAGGAGGGCGTTGTTGACTTCTTCGGCGTGGGTCCAGAGCAGGCCGTGGGGGGCGCCGTCGATTTCGATGTAGTCGG
>NZ_JBEYXM010000038.1:0-50874 GCF_040704595.1 Streptomyces sp. NPDC046870 | reverse complement strand
GTCGGCGGTGGCGGCGGGCAGCCAGCCCCACGCGTACAGCGCCGCTCGCCGGGTAGGGGCGCGCCGGGTCAGGGGCGGGGGATGTTGCGCAGGTTGGCCCGGGCCAGGTGGACCATGCGGCCCACGCCCCCGCTCAGGACGGTCCGGCTCGCGGACAGGGCGAACCCGGTGAGCTGTTCGGTGGTGATCTTCGGCGGTACGGCCAGCGCGGCGGGGTCGGTGACGACGTCCACCAGTGCGGGCCCGTCGTGGGCGAACGCCTCGCGCAGCGCGTCCCGCACCTGGCCGGGCTGCTCCACCCGGATGCCGCGCGCACCTGCGGCCGTGGCGATGGCGGCGTAGTCGGCGTGCGGGTAGGTCGTACCGTGCGGGGGCAGGCCGTCGACCATCATCTCCAGGTCGACCATGCCGAGGGAGGAGTTGTTGAAGACGACCACCTTGACCGGCAGGTCGTACTGGACGAGCGTGAGGAAGTCGCCCATGAGCATGGAGAACCCGCCGTCGCCGGAGAGCGAGACGACCTGCCGGCCACGGTCGAGGAACTGGGCGCCGATGGCCTGGGGCAGCGCGTTGGCCATGGAACCGTGCACGAAGGAGCCGAGGATGCGGCGACGGCCGTTCGGCGTGAGGTAACGCGCCGCCCATACGCAGCACATGCCGGTGTCGACGGTGAACACGGCGTCGTCGGCGGCCTCCTCGTCGAGTACCGAGGCCACGTACTCGGGGTGGATGGGGGTGTGCCGGTCGACGTCGCGCGTGTAGGCGCCGACGGCTCCTTCGAGGGCGTGCGCGTGCCGTTCCAGCATCCGGTCGAGGAACCGGCGCGACTGCTTCTCCCGCACCGCGGGCGTCAGGCACCGCAGGGTCTCGCGGACGTCTCCCCAGACGGCGAAGTCGAGCTGGGTGCGCCGGCCGAGCCGTTCGGGCTGCACGTCGACCTGCACGGTGCGCACGTGACGGGGCAGGAAGTCGGTGTACGGGAAGTCGGTGCCGAGGAGGACGAGCAGGTCGCACTCGTGCATGGCCTCGTAGGCGGCGCCGTAGCCGAGCAGTCCCGACATGCCGACGTCGTACGGGTTGTCGTACTGGATGTGTTCCTTGCCGCGCAGGGCGTGGCCGACCGGGGCCTTGACCTTCCCGGCGAACTCCATCACCTCGGCGTGGGCTCCGGCGACGCCCCGGCCGCAGAACACCATGACGCGTTCGGCGCCGTCCACCAGTTCGGTGAGCCGGGCGATCTCGTGGTCGCTCGGGCGGATGGCGGGCAGGTCCAGGGGCATGGCGAGTTCGGGTGCCGCGTCCGGGGAGTCCTCGGCGGCGGTGTCACCGGACAGGGCGACGACCGAGACCCCGCGCCGGCCGACGGCGTGCTGGATGGCCGTCTGCACCACGCGGGGCATCTGACGGGGTGAGGAGATCAGCTCGGAGTAGTGGCTGCACTCGGCGAACAGCCGGTCGGGGTGGGTCTCCTGGAAGTAGCCGGTGCCGATCTCGCCGCTGGGTATGTGGGCGGCCAGCGCCAGCACGGGTGCCATCGAGCGGTGGGCGTCGTACAGGCCGTTGATCAGGTGGAGGTTGCCGGGCCCGCAGGATCCGGCGCAGGCCGCGAGCCGCCCGGTGAGCTGGGCCTCCGCTCCGGCGGCGAACGCGGCGACCTCCTCGTGGCGCACCTGGATCCACTCGACGTCGGCGTGCCGCCGGACCGCGTCGACGACGGGGTTCAGGCTGTCTCCGACCACGCCGTACATGCGGCGCACACCGGCGCGCGCCATGAGGTCGACGTACTGTTCGGCGATGGTCTGCTTGGCCATGGCTCTCCTCGGGTTCGGGCCTTGCGGCACGACCCTCCGGGCGGGGGCACGGAGGGCCTGCCTCGCGCCCGGCCCACGCTAGTGAGCGCGCAGCGCCGCCGTTGTCCGTCCGCGCACGGGATCGGTTCCGGCAGCGCACCGGCCGCCGGCGGCGCCGGGGCGGTCCGCTGCCGCGGCCGGGTGGATGGGGCCGTCCAGCAGGGAGAGCGGGCGGGCGGTGCGGCCGGAGCGGACGGCGATGAGTTCCGCGGCGAAGGACACGGCGGCCTCCTCCGGGGTCGACGCGCCGAGGTCGAGGCCGAGGGGCGCGCGCAACCGCGCGAGGGCGTCGGGCGACACGCCGGCCGCGGCGAGGTCCTCCCGTCTGCGTGCCTGGACGCGGCGGGAGCCGAGCGCCCCGACGTAGGCCAGGGGGCGGCCGAGGGCTTCGGTGAGGACGGGGACGTCGAACTTGGCGTCGTGCGTCATCACGCACACCACGGTCCGGTGGTCGGTGCGCGTGGCCGCCAGGTAGCGGTGGGGCCAGTCGACCACGACCTCGTCGGCGTCCGGGAAGCGCTCGGGTGTGGTGAAGGGGGCCCGGGCGTCGCAGACCGTGACGTGGTAGCCGAGGAGGGCGCCGATGCGGCTCACCGCGGCGGCGTGGGCGTTGGCGCCGAACACCAGCAGCCGGGGCGGCGGGGCCCAGGACTCGAACAGCACGCGCGGGGCCCGTGACCCGTTCGGCACACCGGCGTCGCGGGAACGGTCCGCACCGGCCTCGTACCTCCGGGACGCGTCGGCCTCGTACGTCCGTACGGTGGTGCCGTCCCGGTCGAGCAGGCGGCGGGCGTCGGCGAGGACGGCGATGTCCAGGGCGGGGTCGCCGGTGCTGCCCAGGTGGCCGTCCTGCCACACGGCGACACAGCCGGCACCCGGGTCCGCTCCCGGCAGCACACGCGCCACGACGACCGGCCGCCGCGCCGCCGCGGCCAGGTGGGCGGCGGCGAGAACCCGTGTCGTGGCGTGGTCCACGGCCTGGACGAAGACGTCGATCTCGCCTCCGCACATCAGCCCCACGGCGAACGCGTCGTCGTCGGCGTACCCGAAGGACACGCACCGCGCCTGCCCCGAGTCCAGCACCTCCCGGGCCAGGTCGTGGACGGAGCCTTCGACGCAGCCTCCCGACACGCTGCCGAGGGCCGTGCCGTCCTCGTGGACGCACAGCGCCGCTCCGGCGCGCAGCGGCGCGCTGCCCCGGACGGCGACGACGCTCGCGAGGGCGCAACGGGCTCCTGCGGCCTGCCACTGCAGCAGGCGGGGCGCCAGGTCTCGCATGGGATGTCTCCGATCTGCCGTCAGCTGTCGTTCGCCGGGGTCAGCCCGAGGAACCGGCGGCCGTTCGCCTCGAGCGCCGCGGCGTCGATGCCGTGCGCCGACGGGAAGCCGACCGGGTCCGGCTGGGCCATGTCGAAGGGGTAGTCGCTGCCGCAGACGATGCGGTCGGGCGAGGCGTGGGCCCGCAGCAGCGTGAGGGCCCCGGGGTCGTGGGTGACCGTGTCGAAGTAGAGCAGGCCGAAGGACTCCGCCGGGGGCCGGCCGCTGCCGCGGCGCACGTCCTCGCGGGTGCGCCAGCCGTGTCCCCACCGCCCCAGCAGCGCGGGCGCGCAGCCGCCGCCGTGGACGAAGCAGATCCGCAGGCCGGGGAGTTCCTCCAGGACGCCGCCGAGCAGGACCCCCGCCACGGCGGTCGTGCTCTCCACCGGGTTGCCGACGAGGTTGACCAGGTAGTGGTGGTCCCATTCGGGGCGCGGCAGCTGCATCGGGTGGACGAGGACGGACAGGCCCAGTTCGGCGGCGATGCCGAGGATCTGCCGGGGGACGCCCCGGTCGTAGGAGCGGCCGTCGACCACGGGCGGGACGGCGATGCCCGCGATCCCGTCGGCCGCGGCGAGCCGGGTCAGTTCCCTGCGGGCGGCGCCGGCGTCGTCCAGCCGGACCAGTCCGAGTCCGACGAGGGTGCCGTCGGTGCGGGAGACGGCGTCGGCGAGCTGTCCGTTGAAGGCGGCGACGTAGTCGTCGGCCTCGGCGGGGGCGTGCACGGGGAAGGCGAAGGGGGGTGCGGAGATGACGCGCGCGCCGAGTCCGGCCTTCAGGGTGTCGGCGACGATGGTGTCGACGTCGGTCATCGCGGTGGTCGGGAACGACAGCGGGACGTCTCCCAGGAAGAGTTCGCCGTCGCGGTCGTTCATGCCGCCGAGCGGGTTGCCGGGCGGCAGGGGGAGCAGGTCGCGGGGCAGCCAGTGGGCGTGCACGTCGATCACTCCGGCGCGGATGTCACCGTTCATGTGTGTCTCCTCGGTCGGTCCTGGGACCGCCCCTCGCGGGGGCGGTCCGTGCGGGGCCGGCGTGTGTCAGGCGGTGGTCTCCCGCTGTTCCCTGGCCGCGCGGGCGACGGCGCGCCGGATGGGTTCGTAGCCGGTGCACCGGCAGATGTTGGAGCCGACGACGCCTTCGACGGCCTCGGGTTTGTCGGCGAGGTCGGGGTCGGCGTCGAGCGCCCCGGCGGCCACCATGAGGAAACCCGGGGTGCAGAAACCGCACTGGAGCGCGCGCTCGGCGGAGAACGCCCGTTGCAGCGGGTGGGGTGCGCCGTCGGGCCCGGCGAGGCCCTCGACCGTGCGGACCGAGCGGCCGTCGCACTGTACGGCGAGCACCAGGCAGGCGCGGACCGCCTCGCCGTCCATGAGCACGCTGCACGCCCCGCAGATGCCGTGTTCGCAGCCCAGGTGGGTGCCCGTGAGGCCGAGGTCGTCGCGGAGGACGTCGGCGAGCAGACGGCGGGGTTCGACGTCGAGGGCGTGCGCGGTGCCGTTCACGGTGAGCGTGATCTTCATCGGGGGTCTCCCTGTCGTGGCGCGAGACGCGAGCGCAGGTCGGTCGCCGCCTCCGTGAGTGTCCTGCCGACCAGGACGGCGACGGCCTGCCGCTTGTACTCCACGTCGGCGTACGGCTCGGCGAGGGGTGCGGCGTCCTCCTGGGCGGCGGCCCGGCCGGCGCGGGCGAACGGATGGCCGGCGGGGAGCCGGGACCCCTCGGGCGGCGGTGCGAAGCCGGTGCCGATCAGCGTCTGTTCGGCGGCGTGGGCCCGCAGGGGGCGGTCGGCGCAGTTGACCAGTCCGATGCGTGCGTCGCTGATCACGCCGTCGGTCACGGTGAGGGCCGCCGCGACCGCTACCTGGGCGAAGCAGAAGTGCGTGCGGCGGTGTTCGACGAAGCCGACGCCGGTGTTCCCGCCGAGCAGCGGCAGGCGTACGGCGGTGATCAGCTCCTGCGGACGGCGCGCGGTGCGGTACGGCCCGAGGAAGTAGTCCCGCGCGGGGATGCAGCGGGCGCCGTCGGGACCGGTGACCTCGACGGTGGCGTCGAGGGCGACGCCGATGGCGCACCACTCCGAGGCGGGGTGGGCCCAGCCGTAGCTGCCGGCCATGGTGCCGCGGGAACGGATGGGCGGGTGGGCGATGTTGACGACGGCGCGGGACAGCAGGGTGCCGAGCGGGCCGGGGACGGCGCCGGCCCGCTCGAAGGCCGCGTGCCGGACGAGGGCGCCTACGCGCAGTTCGTCGCCGTCGACGCGCATGCCGTCGAGTTCCGGGATGCGGTTGATGTCGACGACGAGTCGCGGCCGGACGCGTTGCAGGTGCATCTCCAGGATCAGGCTCTGCCCGCCGGCGAGCACCCGGGCCGCGCGGCCGGAGTCGCCGAGCGCCTGGACGGCCTCGGCGACCGTGCGGGGGACGACGTAGTCGAAGGACGCGGGTTTCACCGGACACCTTCCTCGTGCTTCGGGGCGCGGGCCGCCCGCCAGACGCTGTCCGGCGTGAGCGGCATCTGGAGCAGGTCGGGGTCGGCGATGCGCAGGGCGTCGGCGACGGCGTTGACGATGGCGGCCGGGGTGCCGATGCAGCCCGACTCGCCCGCTCCCTTGGCGCCCAGCGGGGTGCCGGGACCGGGGGTGCAGGTGTCCTTGATCTCGATGGGCGGGATCTCCGTGTACGTGGGCAGCAGGTAGTCCAGGAATCCGTTCGCCAGGTGGGGTACGCCGTCCGCGTCGAACGTCATGCCTTCGTAGAGGGCCTGGCCGATGCCCTGTACGGCGGACCCGTACGCCTGTCCGTGCACCACGGCGGGGTCGAGGACCACTCCGCAGTCGTCCACGGCCACCAGGCGCAGGACGTTCACGGTGCCGAGGTCGGGGTCCACCTCGGTCACGGCGACGTGCGCGCCGAACGGGAAGGCCATCGCGGCCTCGTAGCGGGTCTCGACGCGGAGCGGCCCGGTCGCCTTGACCAGTTCGGCCAGGCCCAGGACGGCCGGGCCGCCGGAGGGCGCGTGGACGGTGCCGTCGGCCCACGCGACCTCGTCGGCCGGCAGGTCCCACAGCCGGGCCGCCCGCCGGCGGGCCCGCTCGATCAGGAGGTGGGCCGCCCGCTGGAACATCGCGCCGTCGACCTGTGCCGACCGGCTGGCGAAGGAGCCGAGGCCTTCGGGCTGTTCGTCCGTGTCGCCCTCGACGAGACGGACCCGCGCCTCGGGGATGCCGAGGGTCCTGGCGACGAGTGCCGGGAAGACCGTCTCGTGCCCCTGGCCGCTGGGGGCGGCGCCGCAGCGGGCGGTGACGGTGCCGTCCTCATGGACCTCCAGGCTGCCGAACTCGTGCAGTCCGCCGGGTTCGCCGCCGGAGCGTTCCACGTAGCAGGAGACGCCGATGCCGAGCGGCAGCGCGTCCGGGTCGCCGCGACGGCGGGCCTGCTCCGCGCGCCACTTCTCGTAGCCGACGGTCTCCAGCGCGAGGTCCAGCGCGGCGGCGTAGTTCCCGCTGTCGTAGCGGCGGCCGGTGGGTGTGTCGTACGGGAAGGCGTCGGGCGGGATGAAGTTGCGCCGCCGCAGCTCGACCGGGTCGATGCCGAGCCGCCGGGCGAGCAGATCCATGGTGCGCTCGATGGCGATGGCGGCCTCGGGGCGCCCGGCGCCGCGGTAGGGGTAGGTCACCATGGTGTTGGTGAGCACCGAGCGCAGGGTCGCGTGGACGTGCGGGGTGGTGTAGGCGCCGGGCGCCATCCACGCCGTCTGCATGGGCAGTCCCACGCCGAGATGCGGATAGGCGCCGACGTCCGCGTTGATGGTCAACTCGTAGGCGAGCAGGTGCCCTTCGGCGTCGGCGGCGAGCCGGACGGTCTGGTCCTGGCCCCGGCCGCGGGTGGCGACGAGCATGGACTCCAGGCGGTCCTCGATCCAGCGCACGGGCCGGCCGAGCGTGACGGCCAGGTGGGCGACGACCACGAACTCGGGGAAGGCGGCGCTCTTGGAGCCGAAGGCGCCTCCGGTGTCCGGGACGACGACCCGGATGCGGTCGGCGGACCAGCCGAGCAGCGCGGCGAGTTCGCGGCGCAGCCGGTGCGGCATCTGGTGGCCCGACCACACGGTCAGCCGGTCCCCCTCCGGCACGGCGAGGATCGTGCGGCACTCCATGGGGCTGGGCATGAGCAGCTGCTGCCGGTAGGCGGCCTCGACCACGGCGGCGGCGTCCCGCCAGACGGCCGGGTCGATGGGCGTGCCGGCCTCGCCCCGCAGGGCGGTGTTGCTGAGGCCGTCGAACAGGCGGACGGAGTCGTCCAGGGCCGCGGACGGTGTCACCACGGCGGGCAGCGGATCGACCACGGCGGTGACCTCGGCCGCCCCGTCCTCGGCCCGGTAGCGGTCCTCGCCGAGGACCACCGCCAGCGCCTCGCCGGGATAGCGCACCCGGTCCTTGACGAGCGCCGGCCACTCCCGGCCCGCGACGGCCTCCTCCGTCGACAGCCGGGCGAGCAGGGTGTGCGGAACCGGCGGCAGGTCCGGCAGGTCCGCGGCCGACCAGGCGCCCACGACACCGGGCACGTCACGCGCCGCGGCACAGTCCACGCCGCGCAGTGAGCCGTGGGCGACCTCGCTTCTCACAAATGCGGCGTCCAGGCAGCCGGGCACCTGGATATCGGCGACGTACCGGCCTTTCCCGGTGAGCAGCCGTTCGTCCTCGCGCCTTGTCCATCGCTCCACGACAACACCTCGTTCGTGTGGTGGCGGGAATTGACCGGGCGACGGCCGTATCCGCATGCGAAGGTGTGCGGGAAATGCGGCCCGTCGCCGCGCGGGCGTTCGCGGGGAACGCCCACGCCGGTGGAATTCGACTGCCTGGACACTAACCGCGGAGGCGTCCGCGGGGCGAGGGGAACACGGGCGGTGTGCGCTGTGGGGCCAGAGGTGGTGCGCTGCCCGGACAGCCGGCCGCCGGCCCTGGACGGCCGGCGGCCGGGAGGTGGCCGGTCAGCCCAGTTCGGTCTCCAGCCAGCGCAGGACGTCGGGCGTCACGGGGTCGACGAGGTCGGCGAACTCCTCGTGCCGCTTGAGGAACTTCGCCACGTAGGGGCAGACGGGCACGATCCGCTTCCCGGATTCCCGTACGTCGGTGAGCGCCTCCTGGACCAGCCGGGAGGCCAGGCCCTGCCCGGCGAAGGCGTCGTCGATCTCGGTGTGGTAGAAGACGCGCTGCGCGTCGCGGTCGCGGTAGGCGGTCAGACCGGCGCGCTTTCCGTCGACGTGTATTTCGTAGCGATTCCTGGCGTCCACACGCTCGACGACCGGGGTGGCGGAAGGCTGGCTCATGGGGTGCCTTTCTGATGGGCGTCAGTGACGCGGCGGATTCCTGCGCGGGGTGATGGTGGCATTCGGCAGGACGGGGGCGGGAAGACGGTCTCCCGGATATCCTTCGACGGCGCCGAAGCGGTCGGAGGAGTTCTGCCAGTCCTCGCGGGCCCTGACGATGTCCTCGTGGCTCCGGCCGATGAAATTCCACCACATGACGATCTCCTCCTCGAAAGGCGTTCCGCCGAGGAGGACCGTCCGCGCGGTGCCGTCCGACTCGTTCGTCAGGGTCAGCGTGGCCGGCCCGGGGTGCACGTAGCCCAGCTCGGCCGGCTTCAGCGGGACGTCGGCGAGGCGGACGGCGCCCTGGTCGACCAGGAGACCGTGCTCGAATCCGGGGTCCACGGCGAGCGTGACGGACGCGTGCGGCTGGAGGACGATCTCGGCGCCGAGCAGGGGCGTGAAGGCCGGCACCGGGGAGGTGCTGCCGGCGAGGGAGCCGAGGAAGACCCGGATCTCGGCGCCGTCGGTCCGGACGGGCTCGGGGACGTGGTGCCGGAAGTCCCGCGCGGTGGCGCGGTGCTCCTCCGGGAGCGCCACCCAGAGCTGGACGCCGTGCAGGACGGTGGTGCGCGGGGTGGAGACCTCGGAGTGGCTGATGCCGTACCCGCCGGTCATGAGGTTCAGCTCGCCCGGCCGTACCAGGGCGTGGCTGCCCAGGCTGTCGCGGTGCTCGATCTCCCCGCTGAAGAGCCAGCTCACCGTCTGCAGCCCGGTGTGGGGGTGCGGGGCGACGTCCATGCCGCCGGTCTCGGCGACGTCGTCGGGGCCGTAGTGGTCGGCGAAGCACCAGGCGCCGATCAGGGTCCGGGCGCGCTGCGGCAGGGTGCGCCGTACGGTCATCGCGCGCGGGCCGCCCAGGGGGACGTCGCGCGGGGTCAGCACGTCGACCCGTGGCGTCCCGGCCGGCGGCCCGCCGTCCGCCTCGGTGCCGCAGCGCACTTCGGCGGGCTCCGTCTCGACATTGCTCATCGGGATCACCTCTCCACCCAGTAATTGTTCTACATTCAACCATCATCCGGCCGGACCGGCCCGGACGCCAGGCGGACCGGTGGGGGGTGCTTCTTCTTCGGACAACAACCCGTGCGCTCGTCGGCAAGCCGCTCCCCCGGTCCCGCCGTACCGTCGTCAGCACCCCGGCCCGTCAGGGCACGGGCCGACACACCGAACCGAACCGTCGCAGACAGGGGGACGGCATGAGAAACGATTCTGCCGGGGCCGCGGACGAGGACCCGATCGTATGCAAGACCAGCGTCCGCGTCACCGTGGCCGACGAACTGCCGATACCGGTACCGGCCGAACTCGGGTACTCCGCCGCGGATCCCTACGCCGTCCGCCTGTCCCTGGGCGCCCCCTCCGCGCTCTGTGTCGAGTGGGTCTTCGCCCGGTCGCTCCTCGCCCAGGGGCTGCGCCGGCCCGCCGGGACCGGGGACGTGGTGGTCTACCCGCGGCACCAGGGCCGGCCGGGCTCGATCCGCGTCCTGCTCCGGACGCGCGCGGGATCGGCGCTCCTGGAACTGGCGAGCGCCTCCGTCACGGCCTTCCTGCACCGCACCGAGGTACTGGTGCCGCCGGGCACCGAGCACCGCCACGTCGACCTCGACCGTGTCGTGGAGCAGCTCACGGCCGGCAGCGAGTGACCCGCCGGTGCGCCGCGGGTTCCGCTCCGGTGCGCTGACGAGCACCAATGCGTGCGCTCCGGGGCAACGCGCCCCCCGGTTCGGCACCTAGCGTCGGTCTCGTACGCAAGCACGCCAGCCGCAGGAGGCACGTCATGACCACCGGAACCCAGCCCCCGAGCAGCCAGCCCTGGCTGCACCAGAAGGGCGCGGTCATCCAGGAGTTCGGAACCGTCAAGCAGTTCCCCATCGCGCTGTCCTACGAGGCACGCATGTACTCCTGCCAGCGCCTGAACAAGGTGCTGGCCGACACCCAGATCCTCTACGGCCTCTACAAGAAGCACCACTGGATCATGCGGGGCGCGACCTTCTACCAGCTGCACCTGCTGCTGGACAAGCACGCCGGCGAGCAGCTGGAACTGGTCGACACCCTCGCCGAGCGCGTCCAGACCCTGGGCGGCGTCGCGGTGGGCGACCCCCGGCACGTCGCCGAGATCACGTCGATCCCGCGCCCGCCGGACGGTGTGGAGGAGGTCCCGGCGATGCTCTCGCGGCTCCTGGAGGCCCACGAGACCATCCTGACCGAGGCCCACGACGCGGCCGCCCGCACCGCCGAACTCGGTGACGACGGCACCAACGACCTGCTGGTGTCCCAGATCATCCGCACCGGTGAACTGCAGGCCTGGTTCCTGGCCGAGCACCTGGTGGACACCCCGCTCGTCCGCTCCTGAGCCCGGCGGGGACCGCCCACGGCGGAACGGGCGGCGTGTCCGACCGCGACCCCGCCCGCCCCGGCTCCACGCCGTGATCCCGCGGACTCCGCCCGCAGAGGCACACCGCGGCCGGACTCGCGACGACCGTCCACCGGCATCGCGCCCGGCGCCGGGGCCCGCCCGGACATGGCGGTGGTGATCCGGCGTGCGCTCGTGGCGGGTCGCGGGGACGGGCTGCGTGCGGTGGGCGGAATCGCGACCGGGCTGCTGCTCCGGGGCGCGCCGACCGTGGCGGGGCCTGGCGCCCGTGCTCCCCGCCTCATCCGCGGCGGACCGTGAAACTCCCGGGCGCCGGCTACCCGGTGCGCACACCGGCCCCGGTTGAAGGCCGGACACACCACGGGCGAGGCCGCCGACCGGCCCGGCCGCCCCAGCCAGCCCGCCCTGCACGCGTCCGCGCCGGCGTCCATACCCGCCGACCGGAACCGACCGGCTCCGGGACGCGAGGCAGCTCGATCGGAGTCCCGGTCCGAGGTCTCCGTACCGGCGGGCGCTGCTCACGGCGGCCACGGCGACGGTCGTGCCCGGCGCCGGGCACACCGGCCCCCGCTGGAGGGCGGACACACCACGGGCGGGGCCGCCGCCGGCCGCGGGCGCCCGGTCGGGCCTCGGCCGCGCCCCGGGCAGGCGGCCGTTCGCCCGCCGTGGCCACGACGACCGGCCGGCCGGTGACCCGGTGGCCGCCGGTCCGAGCCGGGCGGCCCCCGGCCGCCCCCGGACCAGGCACCGGCCGACGTCGCCCGCCCCCGGCACGAGCCGGACAGCCCCCAGCCGTCCCCGGACCGGCCCCCGGCCGAGGTCACCCACCCCGGGGACGGTCAAGGCCCCCCCGCGCGCCGTGACGCCGGGTGCGGCGAGCCGGGGTGGAAGGTGGCCGGGGCGGCGCACTCCGGCCGGTGCCCATCACCACGTACGAGAGAGGGAGATCCCGATGAACGACCAACCGGTTCTGGTGCTCGCGGCGACCGGAGGGCAGGGCGGCGCGGTGACCGACGCGCTGCTGGGCCGCCAGGCGCGGGTCCGCGCGCTGGTCCGTGACCCGGGCCGGAGCTCCGCCCGGGAACTGGCCGAGCGCGGCGTCGAGGTGGTGGCGGGCTCGCTGAGCGACCGTGCGTCGCTGGCCTCGGCGATGCGGGGGGTGGCGGGCGTCTTCGCGTTCACCACGCCTTTCGAGGCCGGAGTCGACGCGGAGGTGGACCAGGGGCGGGCCATCCTCGCCGCCGCGGCGGACGCACGCGTTCCCCACCTGGTGTTCAGCTCCGTGGCGGGGGCCGACCAGGACAGCGGGGTGCCGCACTTCGAGAGCAAGGCGCGCATCGAGGCGGAGCTGGCCGCCGGCGACGTGCCGTACACGATCCTGGGGCCGACCTACTTCTTCGACAACGCGCTGGGCGGAGCGGAGCGCGTCCTGGACGGCGTGCTCGATCTGCCGCTGCCGCCCGATCGGCCGTTGCAGCAGCTCGCCCGTCCGGACCTCGGCGCGTTCGCGGCGGAGGTGCTGCTCGATCCCGCCCCCTACACCGGGCGGCGCATCGAGCTGGCCGGCGACGCGCCCACCCCCGCCGAGATGGCGGCCGCGCTCGGCGCGGCGCTCGGGCGAGAGGTCCGGCACGAGCAGGTCCCGCTGGCGGCGATCGGCAATCCGGACATGCACGCCATGTGGGCCTTCCTGAACGGACCCGGCTACCGCGTCGACATCCCCGCACTGCACGCCGCCCACCCGGAGGTCCACTGGACGTCCTTCGCGGACTGGGCACGGCGCACCTGGACAGGGGCCCGCTGATCCGGCCGGCGGGAGAACGGCTCGTCGTCCCGTACCCCTGGTCTCACGCGTTCACGCGATGTGGTCACCCGGCCACCCTGACACGCTGCGTTTTCGAAAGCGCAACGGCCGAAGGGCGGAGATCATGTCGTCGGATCCATCGACACTGGACCCAGGGGCCTCGGGCACCCTCCACACCACGCAGACGGTTCCCGCCCACCGACGGCGGGCGTACTGGCGCGAGGCACTGTCCCAGACCTTCGGCGCCGTTGACATGGGCGTTCCGGACGAGGTCGACCGCGGCACGATCCGTACGTCGCCGCTGGGCCCGGTGCAGACCGTCACGGTGGACGGCGATCCGCTGCGGGCCCATCGCACCCGGCGGCTCATCGCGGGGAGCGACGACGACTACGTCGTGGTGAAGCTGCTCTGCGGAGGCGCCGCCCGCGTCGAACAGGACGACCGTGAGGCCCACGTGCGTCCGGGGCAGCTCTTCGTCTACGACATGGCGCGGCCCGTCCGGCTGACCCTCCCCGAGCGCTTCCGGACGAAGTCCCTGGTGCTGCCCCGGGAGGTCCTGGGCCTGAGCGAATCGGAGCTGCGGCAGATCACGGCGGCCCCGCTCGGCTCCGAATCGGCGGTCGGCGGCCTGCTGACCCCGCTCCTGTCCCGGCTCGTGGACAGCGCGGCGACGTATCCCCAGCGGACGGGCGAGCTGATCGCCCGCAACGTGGTGGACCTGGTGCAGACCCTGGCCGAGGAGCGGATCGGCAGGGGAACCGAGGACTCGGCGAGCGGCGCCCGGACGTCGCTGGTCCGGATCCGGGCGTACATCGACCGGCACCTCGCGCACCCGGAGCTGTCGCCGGACTCCATCGCCCGGGCCCACCACATCTCCGTGCGCTATCTGCACAAGCTGTTCGAGCTGGAGGACATCACCGTCAGCCGGTGGATCCAGCAGCGCCGGCTGGAGCACTGCCGCCGCGACCTGGCCCGCCGGGACGCCGCGCACCTGACCGTCGCCGCGGTGGCGCACCGCTGGGGCTTCACCAGCGCCTCCCACTTCAGCAGGGTGTTCCGGACCGCCTACGGGATCTCCCCCGCCGCGTGGCGCGACTCCGCCCTGCGTCCGCGGACCGCGTCGCTCCGGGGCGGGACGCCCGTGCACCCCGCCTCACTGCCGGTCGCACCGGCCGTGTCGGCCTGAGCCGGTCGGATGAGCCGGTCAGCAGTGAGCGGGGTCACGCGTCGTCGCCTCCCCACAATGCGCTGAGCTGCCGTTTTTGCCATAGTGGCCCTGGGGCGCCGGCCCGACCGGCGCGTGCGGACGGGGAGGGCTCAGGTGGCGGGGTCAGGCGGACCGCTGTCGCGCAGCGGGCTGCGCGGCCGGGAGGCCGAACTGGACGTGCTGCGGACGCTGATCGACTCGGTGGCCCGCACCGGCGGCGGCGCGCTCGCCGTGCTCCGCGGGGAACCGGGCATCGGCAAGACCACGCTCCTCACCGAGGCCGTCGCCGGTGCGCAGGCCGCGGGCTTCTCCGTCGGCCTCGGCAAGGCCGACGAGCTGCACCACCTCGTGCCGCTGTCGTCGTTGGCGACCTGCGTGCTGCACGGCGACCGGCCGCTGCTGTCCAGTGACGCGCTGGTCGCCCTCACCCGCCGGCACGACCAGCGGATCTGGCTGGTGGAGCGGCTCGCGGAGGCCATCGAGGACCGGGCCGGCGGCGCGCCGCTGCTGATCGCCCTGGACGACGTGCAGTGGGCCGACCCGCTGAGCCGGTTCGCCCTGAAGCAGCTGCCCGGCCGGCTGCGGACCTCCCCCGTGCTGTGGCTGCTGACCGAACGGCAGGGCGTCGGCGGACCGGCGGAGGAGATCCTCGCGGCCGTGGCGGACGAGCTCCCGGTGCGCATCCTGTCCCTGGGCCCGCTGTCCGGCGCGGCCATCGGCCAGCTGGCCGGTGACGCCCTGGGGGCGGACGTCGACGAGCGGGTGCGCGAGCTGCTCGCCGGGGCGGGCGGGAACCCGTTCCTGGCCGTCGAGATGTTGGCGGGGCTGCGGGCCTCCGACGCCTCCGGTGAGCCCGTGCCCCCCGGGCTGGTCGTGGGCGTCCGCGGCAGGCTCGCCTCGCTGCACCCGGACACGCTGCGCTTCCTGCAGATGGGAGCGGTGCTGGGCCGCCGTTTCGGCTTCCAGGACGCCGCCGCGCTCTGCGGCAGGCCGTCCGTCACGCTGCTCCCGGCGCTGGAGGAGGCCGTGCGCGCGGGGCTCCTGGACGACGACGGCGACCAGCTCGTCTTCCGCCACGACCTGCTGCGCCAGGCGGTCTACGTGGACATCCCGCCCTCGGCCCGGAAGGTGCTGCACCGGGAGGCCGCGGGCCGGCTCGTCGCCTCGGGCCACCAGCCGATCGACGTGGTGTCGCACATCCTCAGGGGCGCCCAGCCGGGAGACGAGGAGGCGGTCGTGCTGCTCAGGCGCGCCGCCGCCGACGTGCTGCCGGTCACGCCGGGCCTCGCGGCCGACCTGCTGACGCGCGCGCTGGACCTGGTGCCGGTGGCTCGCCCGCTGTGGTTCGCCGTGGGTGAGCAGGCGATCGTGTCCCTGACCCGGGCCGGCCGGAACCGTGAGGCGCTCGCGACCGGGGACCGGCTGCTGGCGTACCGGCCGCCCATGGAGACGTTCGGCCGGCTCCACGCCGCCCTCGGCGGCACGCTGTGGAACCTGGACCTCGCCGACGAGCTGCGCCGCCGCACCGAGGCGGCCCTCGCGGTCGGCGGCGCGGCCCCGGAGGTGGAGGCGCGGCTGGCCGGTCTGCGCGCGCTGGCGCTGTCCCGGGCGCACGACCTGGCACCGGCGCGGGAGGCCGGCGAGGAGGCGCTGCGTGCCGCCGTGGCGACCGGCGACCGGGAGGCCCATGTCCAGGCCCTGTTCGCGCTCGGGGAGATCGCGCTGAACGCGGGGGAGAACGCCCTCGCGCTGGAACGCTTCACCGCGCTCAGCGCCGTCGACCCCACCTTCCTCCCCGAGGAGATCGTCGCGTACCAGCACATGGACGACTTCGTCACCAGCGAGCGGCTGCTGGCGAGGGCGGCGGACGAATCGGACGGGATCCGTGAGGCGATGCTGCTGTGGGCGCAGGGACAGCAGCATCTGGAGCTGGGCCGGCTGGACGACGCGGAGGCCGACTTCGTGACGATGGAGCGCCTGGAGGACGAGGTGCAGATGCACGTCCAGCAGGTGAACGGCCGGGTGATCCGCTCACGGATCGCCCTGCTGCGCGGCGACCGGGAGGCCGCGCGGCAGCACCTGGCCGAGGCGCGCAAACGGCTGGCGGTCAAGCCGAACCCGGGCAACACGGCCGCGGTGCGCTTCCTGGAGGCGGTCCACGCGGAGGCCGACGGGGACGCCGGACGCGCCGTCGACCGGGTCCGGCAGGTGCAGCGGGAGGGGCCCTTCCTGCGCTGGCGGCTGCTGCGCACGTGGATCGGCACCGCGATCCGCGTGGCCCTGCGCGGCGCGGACCGGGCACTCGCCGAGGACCTGGCCGCGCAGGCCGAGGCCCACGCCGGGCGCAATCCGACGGTGCCCACCGCCACGGGTCTCGCGGCGCGCGCCCGTGGGCTGGTGTGCGGCGACCCGGCCCTGCTGGAACGTTCCGTCACCCTGCTCGGGGAGAGTCCTCGCCCGCTGGTCCGGGCCGCGGCCTGCGCCGACCTCGGACGGGCGCTCCTGACGGCGGGCCGGCGGGACGAGGCGGTGGCGGCCCTGACCGCGGCCCAGGACGCGTTCACCGCGGCGGGAGCGCACGCCGTGGCGGCCCACGTCCAGCGCGATCTGCGGCGTGCGGGCGCCGGCGGACGGCGCGCGGGGGACACGCAGCGCCCCGTCCAGGGCTGGGAGGCCCTGACCGCCTCGGAGAAGAAGGTCGCGCGGCTGATCGCCGAGGGACACAGCAACCGTGCGGCCGCGGAGCTGCTCGTCGTCTCCCCGCACACCGTCAACACGCACCTGACGTCCGCCTTCCGCAAGCTGTCGGTCAATTCCCGGGTGCAGCTGGCCAACCTGGTCATGGCCCTGCCCGACGAGTGAGCGGTTCCTGGTACGTTCGCGCGATGCCGGCGTGACCCGGATGGGTTTGGCTGGACGCCTCCACCCCCCACCGGAGGTCACCGAGGTGCCCGGACGCACGCCTTTACCGCCGACCGTCGTGCTCGTGCACGGTGCGTTCACCGACGCCTCGTCCTGGGCGGGGGTCATCCGTCGCCTGCACGCCTGCGGACTGACGGTGTACGCGCCGGCGAACCCGCTGCGCGGCCTGGCGCACGACGCCGCCTACCTCAGGAGCGTGGTGGGCCAGATCGGCGCCCCGGTCGTGCTGGCCGGGCACGGCTACGGGGGCGCGGTCATCACCGCGGCCGACACCGACAACGTCGTGGCGCTGTGCTACGTAGCGGGTTTCGGGCTGGACGCCGGGGAGTCCCTGCTGGACGTCACGCACCGCTTCTCCCCCATGCCGGGGCCGGATCCGACCGTCGCCCGCCGGCTTCCCGCACAGTCCCCGGCCGGCCCGGACAGCGAGCTGTACCTGCGCCGCGAACGCTTCCTCGACGTGTACGCCGCCGATCTGGCGCCCGGGACGGGCAGCGTGCTGTCCGTGACGCAGCGCCCGATCGCGCGGGGTGCGCTGACCGCGAGGTCGGGACCGCCCGCGTGGGCCCGCAAGCGGTCCTGGTACGCCATCGCCGCCGCCGACCGGATGCTGAGCCCGACCGCTCAGCGCTTCATGGCCCAGCGCATGGCGGCCACCGAACGCGTCGTGGACGGTTCGCACGCCGTCGTCCTGTCACGGCCGGACGCCGTGGCGGCGATGATCCGGGAAGCCGCGGGCGAGTGCGGCGACCGCGGGCCCCTGTACTGACGACGTGCGAAATCCGCTGATCTTCCGATCGTCTGTTTCCGGTAGCATCCCTGCTCGGACTGGAACATGCCGGTATGGACCCACTCATCCGGACTCGGGACGGTCCGGTACCAGCAGCGCTCGGAAGGCTCCACCCCATGAACACAGCGGTCAGACCGTCGGCGCGGCGGATCACCGCCCTCTTCGGAACCGTCGCCCTGGTACTGGCCGCCGCCGGGTGCGGTGGGGGAACCGGCTCCGGCTCGGCCGGCGGCCGGGTGACCTCCATCACCGCCCTCGACTACTACACCGACGCGACCGAGCACGCCCAGTGGGGTGAGCGGCTCTCCGCCTGCGGCAAGGCCGCCGGTGTCACCGTCGAGCACAGGAGCGTGCCGGGGGCGTCGCTGGTTCCCCAGGTGCTGCGGCAGGCGTCCTCGCGGACCCTGCCCGACCTGCTGATGCTCGACAACCCCGACCTGCAGCAGATAGCGCGGACCGGGGCGCTGACCGCGCTGGACCGGTACGGCATCGACGCCGGCGGCTACAGCGAGGGCATCCGGTCGGCGGGCACCTACCGGGGGAAGGTGTACGGGCTCGCGCCCACGGTCAGCACGGTCGCCCTCTTCTACAACAAGGACATGCTCGCCGAGGCCGGTGTCGCCGTGCCGAAGACCTGGGACGAGCTGAGGACGGCCGCGGCCCGGCTGACCCGGCCGGGCCGCTACGGCATGGCCGTGGACGCCAACGCCACCTTCGAGGGCACCTGGCAGTTCCTGCCCTTCCTGTGGTCCAACGGCGGAGACGAGAAGCGGCTGGACAGCCCGCAGGCCGCCCAGGCCCTCCAGCTCTGGGTGGACCTGGTCAGGAGCGGGTCGATGTCGAAGTCGGTGCTGAACTGGACCCAGGCCGACGTCCACGACCAGTTCGTCGCCGGCCGGACGGCCATGATGGTCAACGGCCCCTGGCGCATCTCCGCGATGGACGGGACGGAGAACCTGCACTGGGGCGTGGCACCCCTGCCCGTCCGCCGGCCGGGCCAGAGACTGGTCACCCCGCTCGGCGGTGAGGTGTGGACGGTTCCGCGGAGCTCCTCCGAGGCCCGGCAGCGGACGGCCGCCCGGGTCCTGGCCTGCCTGAACGACCCCGCGAACATGCTGGCCCTGGCCGAGCAGTACCACACCGTGCCCTCCCGCACCTCGGTCGCGTCCCGGTACGCCCAGCGGGTTCCGTCGATGGCCGCCTTCGTCAAGAGCGTGGAGGGGGCCCGGGCCCGTACCGGCGAGCTCGGCGTCGAGTGGCCGCGAGCGGCGACCGGGATCTACACCGCCGTGCAGGCCGCGCTGACGGGTGAGCGGACCCCGCGGGAAGCGCTCAGGCATGCGCAGCGGATCGCGACCGGTTCCTGACGGGGCGGGCCGGGCCCGGCTGTGGGCGCGGGTCTCCCGGTGGCTGTTCCTGCTGCCCGCCCTGCTCCACCTGTCGCTGTTCTTCGGTTACCCCGTCGTCAAGAACGTCGTGATGAGCTTCCAGGAGTACTCGGTGACGACGTTCTACACCGGCGCCGCGCCCTTCGTGGGCCTGCGGAACTACACGGCCGCCCTGTCCGCGGACGCGTTCTGGCGGGCCCTGCTCACCACGGTCGTGTTCACCGCCGGTTCGCTCGCCGGGCAGTTCGTGCTCGGGCTGGCCCTCGCCCTGTTCTTCCAGCGGAAGTTCCCGCTCGGCGGCCTGCTGCGGTCGCTGCTGCTGCTGCCGTGGCTGCTGCCCCTGGTCGTCTCCGGGACGACGTGGAGGTGGATGCTCGACACGGACAGCGGGGTCGTCAACCAGGCGCTGCGCGGCCTCCACCTGCTGTCCTCGGGCGTCCCCTGGCTGACCGGCACCTCCGAGGCGCTCGTGTCGGTGATCCTGGTGAACATCTGGGTGGGCATCCCCTTCAACACCGCGATCCTGTACGGCGGCCTCCAGGACATCCCCGCGCACCTGTACGAGGCGGCGAAGCTGGACGGCGCCGGCCGGCTGGCGTCGTTCCGGCATGTCACCTGGCCGCTGCTGCGACCCGTGGCCGGCGTGGTGCTGGTGCTGGGCGTCGTCTACACGGTGAAGGTGCTCGACATCATCCTCGTGGTCACGGGCGGCGGGCCTGCCGACGCGACGCAGACCCTGGCCACCCGCTCGTACCAGCTGTCCTTCCAGCAGTTCGAGTTCGGGCGCGGCGCCGCGACGGGCAACGTGCTCGTCCTCGTCTCGCTCGTCTTCGCCCTCGTCCACCTGCGCGCCGACCGGCGCGCCCGGAACAGCTGAGGGGGCCCTGCGGTGAAGCGCGGACCCGCACGCGGACCCCTGTCCACGGTCGTGGGGATCCTCCTGCTCGTGGTGTTGCTGTTCCCGGTGTACTGGATGGTGAACGCCTCCCTGCAGCCGTCGGGCACCATGCTGACGGCGGGCTGGTTCCCCCGCCACCCCGACCTCGGCGGCTACGCCACCGCCCTGCGCGACCAGGGACGCAACCTGGTCACCAGCCTCGTCGTGGCTCTCGGCAGCGTGACGCTGAGCCTCGGCCTCGCGGTACCGGCGGCCTACGCGCTCGCCCGGCTCCGCCTGCGGGGCACCACGCTCGTGCTGTTCGGCATCCTGGTCACCCAGACGGTGCCGGGCATCGTGGTGGCCAACGCCCTGTACGGCGCCTACACCGACCTCGGACTCCTGAACTCCTACGGCGGGCTGATCCTCGCCGACTCCACCATGGGCGTGCCCTTCGCGATCCTCGTCCTGCGCGCGTTCATGCGGAGCATCCCCGGGGAGATCATCGACGCCGCCCGCGTGGACGGCGCCGGACGGCTCCGCGTGCTGTGGTCCGTGGTGCTCCCGCTGAGCCGCAACGCGCTGATCACCGCCGGCCTCTTCTGCTTCCTGTTCGCCTGGAGCGACTTCCTCTTCGCGCTCACCCTGAACACCACGGGCTCGGTGCGGCCGGTCACCGTCGGCATCTACGAGTACCTCGGCGCCCACACGGACCAGTGGAACGCCGTCATGGCCACCGCCGTCCTGGCGTCCGTTCCGGCGGCGGCGCTGCTCGTCGCCGCCCAGCGCCACCTGGCCGCCGGGATCACCGGCGGAGCCCTCAGATGAGACCGGCCGGCCCCGGAGCGGGGCCGGCCGGCGGTGTCCACCTGCGGAGCGCGGGGTGCCGCTACCTCCGGTCGACGCCGAGGTCCGTGTCGACGTCGTAGCCGGGCTCCGAACCGCCGGCGGTGGGGTGGGCGATGTCGGCGGCCAGGTCGAAGGCCGCCCCGTCGATCGCGTCCTCCAGCACGGACTCCTCCCGCTCGGCCCGGGCACGGCGCTGGTGCTCGGTCATCCGTTCCCGGAGGTGCCGCACATGGTGGTGGCTGGTGTCCGCCCCTGGTTCGGCGCTGCTCATCGGACGGTCCTCCGTGTCGGGCCCGCGGTGGGCGTCAGTAGCTCTCGGAGTCGGGGATCACATGCATCGCGGCCTCCTCCGCCGAGGCTCCGGCGCCGTCCAGACCCCGGTCGGAGGCGAACAGGTCGGACTCGGTGTTCTCGTGGCTGCCCTCGTCGGGCGCGACGAGCCGTCCGGCGCGCTCGTCGCCGACCTCGTCGTCGACGAGTTCTCCGTCCGTGCCCCAGGTGTCGCCGATGCCGTCGCCCTCCGGGACGCCGATGTCCGGCACCTCCTCGGCGAGGCGCTCGTCCAGGCTCTCCCCCCGCCAGCGTTCCGCCGCCGTGACACCGGTGTGCTCCACGCCCCAGGGGCGCTCCGGGGGTGAGTAGCCCTCGTCCAGGGCCTCTTCGCCGCTCCGGTAGTCCAGGGTGTCGGACGCGTCGAGCAGGCCGGCGTCGTCCTGCACCTCCGATCCGTCCGGCTGGTAGACGTCATCCCCCATCGTCGCGTCGGTCACCCGCGATCCCCTCCTTGATGCAGTTCGGCCACATAGCCACCGGGGAACTCCACCATCGCGGAGGACCGGCCCCCCGAAGCGTACGGCCCCCACAGCACCTTCGCGCCCGCCGCCCCGGCCCTGCGCAGCGTCGCCGGCAGGTCCTTCACCGCGTAGCCGGTGGTCTCCCTGCCGAACGGGTAGGGCAGGTGGCCGTCGGTGACGCTGACGACCGTGTTGCCGTACGGGGAGCGCAGGGCGACGCGGCGGTACGTCTCCCCGGGCCGGCCGAGCTCACCACCGTCCGCCGCCCGCTGGTCGGCGACGATCCGGCCCCCGGTGAAGCGCAGGTAGGAGCGGAGGAACGCGTCGACCGAGTCCGCCGTCAGATAGACGCGGTCGTCCGGCACGCTCTCCAGCGGCGCGTACGACGGCACCTTGGTGTGCCAGTACAACTGGGCGTTGACCCCGCCCGGGAACCGTACGACCGCGTCCCGGCCTATGGGGTCGTCGAAGGGCGCGACGACGACCTCGGCTCCGCTCCTGCGGGCGAGGCGGACGCCCGTGTCGAAGTCGCTCATGAGCCAGCCCGTCCGTTCGCTGCCGAACGGATAGGGAACCGGTGTCTTGAAGTCGAAGACGGACAGGGTCCCGACCGGCGAGAAGACCAGCTCGGACTCGGTGGTGCTGGGCGTCGGGGTGACCGTCGTGACGACCTTGGCCGTGTGGGTCCCGCCGAAGGTCGCCTCCCAGCTCGCGACGAACGCGTCCGTCGCGCCGGGGGTGACGTAGACGTGCGTGGTGTCGTACTGCGGTCCGACCGCCGTGGTCGGCATGGCCGCGGCCCGGTCCGCGTTCCGCGCCGAGGACGGAGCCCCGGAGCCCACCACGCCGAGCGCCACCAGTAACGCGGGCAGCACCCATGCCATCGCCTTGCGCTTCATTCCCGTCCCCTTCGGTCGGACCCTGTGCACCGAAAAGGTAGGAGCCCGGCGCGCGGGCGTTGATCCCGACAGCGCCCCGGGTGTTGCCCGTCAGGGAACTGTCTCGGCCCCTGCGGACCGCGTGTCGTCGGTTCGGTCCCGCACCCGGAAGCCTCCCCGCCCGTCGAACCGGACCTCGCGCACCGCGTCGAAGCCGTCTCGCGGCGACGGCCTGCGCAGCCGCTTCGCCGTGGCGAGGACGCCGACGTCGGGGACCCTGTCGCGGCCCTCGCGCGCGGCGTTGCGCCGCAGGGAGCCCGTCACGTCCGGCGGGAACCAGTAGGCCGTCACGGTCGCCCCGTGGGCGTGGGCCGCCTCCACCAGCGGTCCCCACTCCTGCGGTGACGGATTGGTGTTGTCCACGGCCACGGCACGTCCGGCGGCCAGGTGCTCGGCCACCAGCCGCATCTGCCGGCCCTGCCTGTTGCGGGCACCGCGTGGGAACAGGTCCTTGCTGACCAGCGCGTACCGGCCGGCCAGGCACTGCGCGTAGAAGGTGGACTTGCCGGCCGCCTGGAGCCCGACCAGCACCGCCACGTCCGGTTCCGTCGCCATACCCGCCACGATGACACGCCCGTGCACGACCGTGGAGGGCAGCCGTCCCCTCAGTCCGTACCGCGCCTGTCCCACAGGCCGACGACCTGGGGGCGTACGACGTCCCACGCGGCGGACGGCAGCTCGCCGAGGGCGGTGCCGCGCAGTGCTTCGAGGGCCTCGTCGGCGCCGGTGTCGCCGGGGACGGCACCGCTGAGCACCTCGTAACCGTCCCGTACGGCGACCCGCACGCGGTGGGGCGCGCCCTGCCCGGCGTGCAGGGCCGAGGCGACGACGAGGGGCGGCGCGCCGCCCGCCTCGGCCGGCAGCTTGCGGTACGCCGAGGCGGTCGGCGTGCGCCAGCGCAGGCCGATCAGCACCGGCCGCTTGGCGACCACTTCGGCCAGGTCGGTCTCGCGGACGCCGTCGGCTTCCAGGACCGTCGCGCGGGCGTCCAGGACGAGCGCGGCGGGCAGCAGGCAGCGCAGCGTGCTGCCGGCGATGTTGCCGCCGACGGTCGCCGTCCGCCGTACCGCGCCGGTGCCGACCGTGGCCGCGGCCAGCCGCAGGACATCCGGCACCCGTGCGTCGATCCGGTGCAGGACGACGGCGCCGCCCACGGTCCGCGGGTCAAGGACGTTCGCCTCCGGCAACTCCCGCAGGGACATGGCCAGTCGGGGGAACCCGTCCCGTTGCCAGGTCGCCCACACGAGAGTCGCCCCGCCTACCGGCACGGCCCCCTCGGCCAGGCATTCCCGGGCTTCCGCCACGGACGTGGGCAGACGCAACAGCACGGCGGCCGACCTGCCTTCCTGGGCTCGGACGATGCGCGGGCGGCGCCCGTCCGCTGCCCGCCGACAGCGCAGTCTTGTCGCACGAACGGGGGCGCGTACAGGGCTCACACGAGCACGCGCCGCGCTTCCCCCCGTCGGCGCACCGCGGCATCCGGCCGGGCGGCCGACCGCCGGCATCGGCCCGTAGGGTGGGACCCGTGACAGGCGAGACCGATCTGCGCGCCCTGCTCAGCGGCATGCGGCCGGAGCTGAACCCGGGCCGCTATGTCTTCACCATGGCCGAGGGCGGCGTACCGTCCGGCTGTTCCCCGGTGGTCACGGTCGCCGAGCAGGAGGGCCTCACCCTCGTGCTGCCACAGGCGGACGCGGACGCGGCCGGGATGGCGTACGACTACGTGGCCGGGTGGATCACCTTGCGCGTGCACTCCGCGCTGGACGCGGTCGGGCTGACCGCCGCGGTCTCCCGGGCGCTCGCGGACGCGGGCCTGAGCTGCAACGTCGTGGCGGGCTTCCACCACGACCACCTCTTCGTGCCCCATGATCAGGCCGAGCGGGCGGTGGAGGTCCTCCGGCGACTGGCGGACGCCGCCGCCTGAGTCGTACCGGCACCGGGCCCCGGCCTCCGCACACCAGCACGCGACCGGGCTCCGGCCGGGAGCGGCCGGGTCCTCCACCGCGGCTCAGCCGCCGGCGGCCACCGCCCTGAACTCGGTCAGCGCTTCTCGCACCAGGTCCGCCAGGTCGCGGTCCCCGGGCATCGCCAGCCAGCGTTCGTAGCCGATCTTGAAGACGGCCATCCCGGCCTCGGCGGCGAGGCTCGCGGCCGGTTCCGGGACGCCGCGCCCGCGCAGGGTGCCCGCGAGCGCGGTCGACAGGGAGGCGAGCTTGATCAGCTCGCGCTCCTTGAGTTCCGCGTTCGCCGTGATCACGGCGTGCCGGGCGCGCGCGTACGCGCGGCGGTCGGCGAAGACCTCCGAGACCGCGTCGAGCCCGGCGGCCAGTGCCTCGATCGGTGCGGCGTCCGCCGGCGCCCCGCTGACCGCCCGCACGAACAGGTCCTCCAGCTCCCCCGACCCGCCGAACAGCACCTCGCGCTTGTCGGCGTAGTGGCGGAAGAAGGTGCGCTCGGTCAGTCCGGCGCGCTTGGCGATCTCCGCCACGGTGGTCTGCTCGTACCCGCGTTCGCCGTAGAGCTCCAACGCCGCTTCCGCCAGGCGCTCGCGCGCGTTCGGCTCCCATCTGCCCATGCGCAGATCCTACGCGATGACAGTCACTGACATCGAGTGCTAAGGTCCATGACAGTCACTGACATCAAGAGTCTGGGGTCCTCCCATGCGTTTCTTCGTGACCGGGGCGTCCGGCTGGATCGGCTCCGCCCTCGTGCCCGACCTCATCGAGGCGGGACACCAGGTCGTGGGGCTTGCCCGCTCCGACGCCTCCGCCGCCGCGCTCACCGCGGCCGGGGCGGAGGTCGTCCGCGGCACCGTCGACGACCTCGCCGTGCTGCGGGACGCGGCCGCCGCCTCGGACGGGGTGATCCACCTCGCCTTCAAACACGACCTGGCCTTCAGCGGCGCGTTCCAGGAGGCGGCCGAGGCCGACCGCCGGGCCGTGGACGCCTTCGGCGACGCCCTCGCCGGCACCGGACGGCCCTTCGTCCTGGCCTCCGGACTGCTCGGGGTCGCACCCGGACGGCTCGCCACCGAACGGGACAGGCCCGCGCTCCACGGCTCGCACTTCGCCGTCCGGCAGACCACCGCCGAGGCCGCGCTGGCCCTCGCCGAACGGGGTGTCCGCTCGTCCGTGGTGCGGCTCTCCCCCACCTGCCACGGCGAGGGGGACAACGGTTTCGCCGCGAGCCTGGTCGCCGTCGCCCGCGCCAGGGGCGTCTCCGGCCACCCGGGCGACGGCACCACCCGCTGGCCGGCCGTGCACCGCCTCGACGCCGCACGGCTGTTCCGGCTGGCGGCCGAGAAGGCGCCCGCCGGTTCGGTGCTGCACGGTGCGGCGGAGGAGGGTGTCGCGCTGCGTGACATCGCGGAGGTGATCGGCCGTCATCTTCAGGTGCCGGTGACCTCCGTGGCACCCGAGGACGCCGCCGAGCACTTCGGCTGGCTGAGCGGCCCGCTCGGCTTCGACGCCGTCGCGTCGAGCGCCCTGACCCGCGAACTGCTGGGCTGGGAACCGGTCCAGCCCGGTCTCCTCGCGGACCTGGACGAGGGCCACTACTTCCGCGGCCCCGCCGCCACCGGCTGACCGCACCGGCCGCACGAAAAAGTCCTGCCGGGCCATGTGGCCCGGCAGGACTCGTCGTTCAGGCCGGCCGCCGCCCGGCGGAACCGGCCGGTGTCATCCACCGCCCGTACGCGCGGCGGGACTCCACCGGTCCCACCGGCCGCCGCCGGGGCCTGTCGCTCGGATCACGCCGGGCTCGCGGGCCCTGATCCAGTCCGATCCGAACGGAAGACCCTAACCGCGGCGCCCGGCCGGGTCCCGGTCCTCCTCGCCCCGGGCCGGCCCGGAGCCGGTCGTCCCGGCACCGGCGCCGGCGGCCGGCACCACCGCCCGGTCGGCGTGGCCCGGCCACCAAGCCGCGTGGCCGATGAGGGCCGTGAGGCTCGGGGTGAAGAACATCGCCATGACGAACGCGGCCACGGCGATGCCGAAGGAGACCGCGAAGCCCATCTCCGAGAGCAGCGCGTTGCCGGCCAGCATCATCGTGGCGAAGGTCGCCGCCAGGATGAAGCCCGCCGCGGCCACGGTCGGCCCGGCGTGCCGGAGCGCCATGCCGGCGGCCTCGCGCGGCTCACGGCCCTCACGGGCCTCCTCGCGCAACCGCGCGATCATGAGGATGTTGTAGTCGGTGCCGATCGCGACCACGAAGAGGTACATGATCACCGGCAGCATGAACATCAGCCCGGAGTGGCCCTGCGCGTCCTGGAAGATCCACACCGTGGCACCGAGGGTGGCGCCGAAGCCGAGGCCCACGGAGGCGATGAGGTACCAGGGCGCGACCACACTGCGCAGCAGCAGGCCCAGGATGACCATGATCAGGGCGGCGGCGACGGGGAAGACCGTCCGGTAGTCGTGGTTGACCGCCGCGTTGATGTCCTTGTAGATCGAGGACATGCCGCCGACGAGCGCCTCGGCGCCCCCGGGCGCCGAGGAGTGCGCGACGTCACGGACCTTGCCCACCGCGTCGATCGCCTTGTCCGTCGACGCCTCGTACTTGAGCGTGACGGTGAAGTCCGCGGTGGTGCCCGCCTTGTTGACCTGGGTCAGGCGGGCGCTGGCGACGCCGTCCACGGCACCGAGCTTCCCGGCGTACGCGTCGAAGGCGGACTTGTCGAGCGGCTTGCCGTCGGTGCTGGACAGGTAGACGTCGGTGGGCGCCGCGGCGCCCGCCGAGTACGCCTTCTGCATCTCGTCCTGGACGACCATGGACTCCTTGGTCTTGGGCATGGAGCCCGACGCCAGGTCGAAGGTGGCCTTGTAGCCGAGGGTACCGAGCGACAGGACGAGCAGGACGAGGCCCGAGACGACGGCGGTCAGCGCCGGGCGGCGCTGGACACCCCGGCCGAGGGCGGCGAAGCGGGCGTTCTCGGGTTCCGTCTTCCAGGACTTCGAGGGCCAGAAGACCTTCGGCCCGATGAGCGAGACCACGGCCGGGATCAGGGTCAGACCCGCGACCAGCGTGGCACCGACCGCGATGGCGAGTGCCGGGCCCATCTGCTTGAGGAAGCCCAGCGTGGACAGCACCAGGGCGAGGAACGCGATGATGACCGCGCCGGCCGCCGAGGCGATGGCCTCGCCGACCCGGCCGACCGCGTTGACCATGGCCTCCTTGGGCTCGTCGCCGGCCCGCAGACTCTCCCGGTAACGGAATATCAGGAACAGGAAGTAGTCGGTGCCCACGCCGAAGAGCACCACGATCAGGATGGAGGAGATCGAGCTGTTGGCCTCCAGCCCGAACAGCTTGGTGGCGTAGGCGATCAGCCCGTTGGCGACGGCGGACACCAGGCCGATCAGCACCAGGGGCAGCACGGCGAGGATCGGTGCGCGGAAGATGATCAGCAGGGTGATCAGGATGATCCCGAAGGTGCCGATACCGATCAGCGCCTCGCCCCGCTTGGAGGAGTCCTGCTGGTCGAGCGCCTGCGCGGCGGAACCGCCGAGCCTGGCCTCCAGGTCCGTGCCCTTGGCCAGTTTCTTGGCCTCTTCGCGCAACTCCTTGGCGGCGTCGGCCTGTTTGGGCTGACCGGCGGACTTGCTGTCCATCTGGACGAGGGTCAGGTCATACCTGCCGTCCTCGGACGGCCGGCCGGGGACGACCTTCTGTACCTGGTCGATGTGCTTCTCGCCCAGCTCGGACGTGATCCGGGCGACGTCACGCACGTCGGCGGCGGTGAACTTGCCGCCGTCGGTGCGCTGGTAGAGCACGATCGCCGACGGCGTGAAGGCGCTGGGGAACGCCTTCTCCTGTAGTTGCGCCGCCTGGATCGACTCGTAACTCTTGGGCAGAAAGCTGCTCTCGTCACTGTTCGAGGGCAGACTCGGAGCGGTGGCCACGATGGCCACCGCGGCGATCAGCCACGCCACGATCGTCCAAACGGGATGACGGACGACGGCGTTGCCTATTCGTCGGAACATGCGGAGGGTCCTCCTGGGAAGGAAGATCACCGCAGCCCGGGGAGCGGTCCCTGGCATCGGCGACCCCGACCGGACCGTAACGAACGGCCGGTCGCATGGTTGTCTTGGCCTCACATCCTAGTGACCATGGGCACGCGTCCTCTCCTCGATATAGGCGTCGGGCGGCCGGCGCCAGACGAACACCTCGGTGCTCGGGACCCGTTCGGCGAACCGGCCCGCCGGGGAGGCGCTGCCGAGCAGACGGCGCAGGTCCGCCTCGAAGACCGCGCGGTCCGGGCCGAACAGGTGCGGGGCGGCGAAGGACATCGAGAACGTCCAGGCGACGACGTCGTCCGTGGTGCGCACCAGCGCCTGTCCGCCGGGTACGACATGCCGCTCGGGGCCCGCGAATCCGGCCCCGGAGAACACCGCCGCCTCACCTCCCGGCGTGCCCCGCGGCAGCAGGCTCCGGCCGGCGCGGCGGACGGGGCCGAGGTACCGCCGGACCAGTGCGGTGATGCCGGCGTAGGGCACGTCCGGGTGGGGCAGGCCCGCGGTCGTACGGTGTTCGGTCGTCAGGTCGGCCAGGTGCACCAGTGCTCCGCCGGGCCGGAGCATGCCGTGGACGGTCCGGGCCACCCGCTCGCGGTCGGTCCAGTGGAAGGACTGGGCGAAGACCGCCACGTCGAACGTGCCGAGACCGGCCGGGAGATGCTCGGCGCGCAGCCGCAGCCAGCGGGTCCTGGCGGCCAGTCCGGCGGTGGCGGCCCGGCGGGCGGCCTCGGTGATCATGCCGGGGTCCGGGTCGACGCCGACCGTCTCGCGGAACAGCGGGGCCAGGGGGAGGGTGACGGTGCCCGGACCGCAGCCCACGTCGAGGAGGCGTCCGGTGCCGTCGGCCGCGAGCACCTCCGCGAGGCATGGGACCAGCCCGGGGGCGTAGGGCAGCCGGCCCCGCTGGTAGTAGGGGGCGGCGCCCGCGAAGAGGGTCTCGTCCCACTCCCAGTCGGTCATCGTGGCCCGTGCCCTTCCGGTGCGGAGCGCTCGTAGGGACGACGGCGATGATGTCACGCCCGGGAGCGCCCGGCGTGCGCGCGGCGTGCGCGCGGCCGTCCGGCGCGCCGGTCCGCCGGGGTCAGCCGGACTTCCTGGCCCGCCTGGGCGGGGCCGCCGCCCGGATCTCCTCGGTCGCGGCGCGGAACGCGGGGGCCGCGCGGGCGAAGTAGTCGAAGATCAGGGCGCGTTGCTCGGGTGAGTAGTGGGCCAGCACCTCGGCGAGACGGCGGCGGGCCGGGCCCACGACCTGCTCCACGCGGTCGAGCGCGTCCGGGACGGCTTCGACGTGCACGCGCCGGCGGTCGGTGGGGTCGGGCGTACGGCGCGCGTATCCGGCGCGCTCCAGGCGGTCGATCAGCCGGGTGGTGGCCCCGGTGGTCAGCCCCGTGCGGGTGGCGAGCTCGCCCGAGGTCAGGCTGCCCTCCCGGCCGAGCAGGCTGAGCGCGTACCACTCCGAGGTGTGCAGACCCGCGGCCTCGGCGCTGGCCAGGCCCTGGAGGCCCACGGCGTCCAGGTACTGACGGAAGATCACGTGTTCGTCGTCCCTGCCGCTCCCGGGATTCGGCACGGTGGACCCCTTCCCAAGTCTCTGCACACGTGCAGATACTGTTCTCAGTAAGACACCGCGCCAGTCTAACCATGAGGGGAGACCTCCGTCATGCCCGCATCGCACGACGCCGCGGCCGTCAGCGCCGTCCTGGACGCGCTCGTCGCCGCCTGGAACGACCACGACGCCGACGCCTACGGCCGCCTGTTCACCGAGGACGCCACCTACGCCACCTACGTCGGCACGCTCTACCAGGGACGCCGGGACATCACCGAGAGCCATCGCGTGCTGTTCACGACCTTCCTCAAGCACACCCGGCTCGCGGACGAGGTCGTCGGCATCCGCTTCCCCGCCCCGGACACGGCCGTCGTCAGCGGGCGCGGCGACACCTACAAGGGCAGGCGGCCCCGCCGGCTCGGCAAGGTGCAGACGTACACGCTGGTGCGGGAGACGGACGGAAGGTGGCGGATCGCCGCCTTCCACAACACCAGGCGCAAGCCGCTGACGGAGGCGGTCTCGTTCCGGTTCGCCCCCGGCCTGGTCCCCGCGGCCGGACGGGCGTGACCGGTTTCCGGGTCCTCGAACACAGATGGCCTCGGACGAGGCCCGTCGTAAACCGTCCCGGCGGTTTGGTACTTGTGGGTACGACGCCAATCTCGACGCCTCGAAGACACCCGTCGGCGGGAGCCGGGCGCGGCGGCCGGCGTCAGGCGGAGACGCCGGCGAGGGCCGCCGGGTTCCGCTGGACCTCGGCGATCACACGGGCGCCCCGGTCCGGAGCGGTGTCCAGCCGGACGAGGACGGCCGGGGCCGCGATGGCGGGGAGGAGGTGCCCGTACAGTGCCGACATGCGGTCGTCCAGGTCGGCCCAGCCGGCCACGGCCTGCGAGACGAACTGCACACCGATCCAGGCGCCGAGGAAGACCTGGGCGGTCTCCTCGGGGTCCACGTGCGGCAGCACCTCGCCGCGTTCCTTCGCCTCCGCCAGGACGCACGAGGTCATCCGGGCCCAGGCGGGCCAGGCGCTGCCGAGGACGTCGTGGCCCTGGAGGTCGGCCGAGAGCCGGACACCGGCGAGCAGCACGGGCTCCTGCGGCAGCCGCTTGGCGAGGGTCATGCCCGCGTCCACCCACTCCTGCAGCTTCAGTTCGCGGGGCAGGTGGTACTCGGTCCGCAGCTGCTCCTGCAGCACGCCCCGGGCGAGGGCCGCCTTGGAGTCGAAGTGGAAGTACAGGGCGCCCTTGGTGACACCGGCCCGGTTCAGGATCTCGGCGATGGTGGCGGCGGCGTATCCGCGTTCCGCGAAGACGGCGGCGGCCGCTTCCAGAACAGCACGTCGGGTCCGGACAGCTCGTTCCTGCTGAGCCATGGACCCTCCCCCAAGCTGAAAATTAAACCAAACAGCTCGTACCCTACCGCACGCCCTCTGAACGCAAGGGCGGGCCAAGGCGGTTCACGGGGACCTGGCACATGCGCCCGTCACAGGACGCCCCGGCCGTGGCAGCGAGCCGGAATTCGGTTGCGGCGGGACCGGTGTGCCCGGTGAGCTGAGCGCATGGGCGGTGTCACGGAGCCGGCGCGGTGGACCAGGCCGGGACGAGACCGTGAGGTCGGCGCGCGACCGGCCGCATGGCGCGGCCCGGCGGTGCTCGCGGCCCTCATGCTGGCCGCCTTCACCTTCAACACCGCGGAGAACCTGCCCATCGGCCTCCTGGACCTCATGTCCGACAGCCTCGGGGTGTCCCTGCCGGCGGTCGGGCTGCTGGTCACCGGCTACGGCGTGACGGTCGCCGTCGCCTCCCTGCCGCTCGCCCACGCCCTGCGGGCGGTGCCCCGGCGTCACGTACTCACGGGGGTGCTGGCCGCGCTGGTCGTGTCCAGCCTGGGCGGGGCCCTGGCCGGCTCGTACGGTCCTCTCCTCGGGGCGCGGCTGCTGACCGCCCTCGCACAGGCGCTGTTCTGGGCGGTGACGGGACCGGTCGCGGTGGGCCTGTTCGCCCCGGAGGTGCGCGGGCGCGTGGTCGGGGCGCTGTCCGTCGCCGGTTCGCTCGCCCTGGTCCTCGGTGTCCCCGCGGGAACCTGGCTGGGCCGGCAGCGCGGCTGGCCGGTACCGGTCGCCTGCCTGGCGGTTCCGGGGCTGGTCTGCCTCGTGACCATCGCCGTCCTGCTGCCGGCCTCGCGCCCGGAGGACGAGCCCGCCGCGTACGGCGCCGGCCCCGACGTCCGCCGGTTCACCACCGTGCTGGTGGCGGGATTCCTCTCCGCCACCGGGGCGTTCGCCGGATACACCTACCTGGTGACGTTCCTGGACGACGTGAGCGGGTTCGCCCCCGGCACGGCCGGGGTGCTGCTCGCGGTCTTCGGTGCCGCCTGTCTGGCCGGGGTGAGCGTCACCGCGGCGCTGCTGGACCGCTTCCCGCACGCCGCGCTGCCCACGGCCGTGGCCACCCAGGCGCTCGGCATGCTCGGCCTGTCCGCGGCGGGCGGCCATCAGGTCCCGGCGGTCGTGTGCCTGGTGCTGATGGGCGGTGCGCTCGGACCGGTGTTCATGACCGCCCAGAACGCGATGCTGCACTGGGCACCGGGCCGCACGGACCTCGCCCTCGCGGCGAACTCCGGCGCGTACAACGCCGGTATCGCGGCGGGCGCCGCGCTCGGGGGTCTGATCCTGCCGCTCGCCGGTGCGCGGGGGACCTTCCTCGCCGGTGGACTGCTGACGGCCGGCGCCTGCGCGGTGCTGACGGCCGGCGGACGCGGGCCGCGAGGCACGGGAGCGGACGCGGAAGCGCGCTGACCGGAGTCCACCGTCCGCGTCCGTCCGGGTCGGTCCGCGTCCTCGCCCCGGTGCCCCGGTGGGACCGGTGGCGCGCCGGCCCCACCCTGGCCGAGCGGTCAGACGGCCGGCGGGCCGGCGGGCTGTTCCGCCGCTTCCAGCAGACCGATCAGGGCCGCCCTGGCGCGGGCCACGCGGGAGCGGACCGTGCCGACGGGGCAGTCGCCGGCCTCGGCAGCCTCGGCGTAGGGCAGGCCGAGCAGCTGAGTGAGGACGAACGCCTCCCGGCGCTCGGCCGGCAGCCCGGCGAGCAGGTCCAGCAGCGCGATGCCGTCGTCGAATCCGGGCAGGCCGCGCGGCTGGGCCGACTCGACCGCGCGTTGCCAGTCGGCCGCGTCGGACAGCCGGGGCCGCGCGGCGGCATGGCGGTGGCTGTCGGTCACCGCCCGGCGGGCGATGGACAGCAGCCAGGTCCGCGCCGAGGAGCGGCCCTCGAAGCGGTGCAGGCTGCCGAGGGCGCGCAGGAACGTGTCCTGGGCGAGGTCCTCGACGGCCTGCGGATCGGCGCAGAGGTGGGCGACGTACCGCTGGACGTCGCGGTGCAGGGCACGGACGAAGCGCTCGACCGCGTCGGCGTCACCGTGCCGGGCGGCCAGCGCCCACGCGGTCGCCGACTCGTCGGCGGCTGACGTCCGGCCGTACGCGGTCCGTGCTGTGGGCAGGACAGGAGTGATCACCTGGTGTCCTTCTCGGGTCGGCCGTGACCGGACCGGGACACGCCTGGCGCGGCCGGTCCGGTGTGGGAGGAGACGGCCCTACGGGGCGCGCACGGGTCGTGGGCGACGGCACGCCGGCACGGGCGTGCCGGGGTGCGACCGCACCCGGCGACGGGCGTGAGCGGCTGCGCGCCGCCGGCGCGTGCGCGGGCGCAGGGCCGTGGACCGGGGCGCGCGGGGGCGGCCCCGGTGTACCGGCTGTCCTCAGACGACAGCGGTTCCCGTGGGCGGCCCGCGCGAGGTGATCGCGTGGATGAGCAGTTCGAGGCTGGGCGCCCGGTCCGAGCGGGGCCGGCGCAGGCGGGGGCCGGGGTGGCCGGCGGCGGGCAGGGCCAGCAGCAGGCGCAGCGGCGCGGCCAGCCGGCCGGCCACCGCCCGCAGGATGCGGAAGGCGGCCCGCTCGCCGTACGCCAGCCACAGTCCGGTGAGGAGCGCCGCGAGCAGGTGCGCGGCGAGCATCCCGGACGCCGACCAGCCGGTTCCGTCCGTGGGGTGCGCCATGTGCGCCATGTGCGCCATGTCCATGGCGTCCGTCGGCATGGCGCCCATGCCCGGGGACACGGGGGCCGGCGGGGGCGGGGTGCCCGGGGAAGCGGTCCGGGCGAGGGAGAACGCCGAGTGCAGGGCCGCCTGGGCGGCGACGACGAGCGGGACGACCAGCGCCGGGCCCCGCTCACGGCCGGTCAGGCACCAGCCCGCGCCACCCGTGCCGGCGAGGCCGGCGGCCAGTGCCCACGCGGGCACGTCACGGCCGGACATCAGGACGTGCCCGAGGGCGGCGAGTACGACGCAGACGGCCGCGAACACGGCCGTACGCACCGTGCGCACACCCCACCCTGCCGTCATGACCCCCCATCCTCGCACCCGGTGACCGTTCTCCACAGGGAGGTACGGAAACCGCCCGCCCCGGTGCTCAACGGGCCGCCCGGCTCGCAGCGGACGGGCCCGCGGCGGGGCAGGTGTCGGAGCCGTGCCCGGGGGCATCCGGCGCTGTATGGATGCACACACATGGACGGTGCGGGGTCGGTCCCGGGCGCGGCGGGTTGCGGACAGCTCGGCTGTGGAGGCGGCGGCCAGGGCGGGCTTCGCCGCGCGTGGGCTGATCTATGTGCTCGTGGGCGTCATCGCGGTGCAGATCGCCTTCGGCGGTGACGGCGACGGGCACCAGGCCGACCGCGGCGGTGCCCTCGGCGAGCTGGCCGGAAAGCCGTTCGGCTCGGTGATGCTGTGGATCGTGGGCGTCGCCCTCGCCGGGATGGCGCTGTGGCGGCTGTCCGAGGCCGCGTTCGGCGGCTACGGCCCCGACGGGTCCAAGCTCTCCCGGCGGGCGGCGGCGCTGTTCCGCTGCGTCTTCTACTGCTTCGTGTCCTACTCGGTGCTCTCCTACGCGGCCGGGGAACGGGGCAGCGGCAGCGGTTCCTCCGACCGGCACACCGACGACGTCACCGCACGGGTGCTGGAGTGGCCCGGCGGCCAGTGGCTCCTCGGTCTCGCGGGGGCCGCCGTGGTGATCGCCGGCGGGTGGATCGCGGTGCGGGCCGTGCAGCGGAAGTTCCGGGACAAGCTGCGGACCGACGCCATGCCGGCCCGGGTCCGGCCGGTGGTGGAGGGCCTCGGGGTGACGGGCGGCACGGCCCGTGGTGTGGTCTTCGCCGCGGCCGGTGTGTTCGCGCTCGTCGCGGCCGTCCGGCACCAGCCGGGGAAGGCCAAGGGCATGGACGACACCCTGCGCGCGTTCCGCGACCTGCCGGCCGGGCCCTGGCTGCTCGCGCTGGTCGCGCTCGGCCTGGCCGCGTTCGGCGTCTTCTCCTGGTGCAACGCGCGCTGGCGCAAGCTCTGACCCGGCGGCCTCACGGCCGGTCCCCGCGACCGCTCAGGCGTCGGAGTCGGGCTTGTTCCGCGCCGCGGCGTAGGCCTGGGACGGTGTCATGGAGACGCCGCCGTACGTGACCGTCCGGTAGGGGCTCACCTTGGCGCAGGTCTTGGCCTGGTCGGCGGTGGAGGCGTGGGCGCCCCCGACGGCGGCCTTGGTGTCGGCGGGCGGCGGCGAGGAGGAGCCGCCCGGGTAGCTGGTGCCGCTCGGCCAGTCGCCGCCGATCACCAGGGTCAGGCCGCTGCCGGCGCCCTGCACCAGGTGGGACGCGGGCAGGCCGAGCGCCTTGGCGACCGTCTGGGCCGCGGCCTTCTCGCCGGTGCCGTAGGTGAGGGTGGTGCTGCCGGCGGGGCTGGGGGCGTTGGCCGTCGTCGTGGCGGGGCTGAAGCCCTGGCCGGTGAGGGCGGTCGCGAGGGCGGAGGCGCGGCCGGTGATACCGGTGCCGTTCTCGACCGTCACCGCGATCCCGGCCGCGGGCACGGCGGGGGCGGTGGCCTTCGCCTTGGCGGTCGCGGAGGCCGCCGCGGACTTCTTGCCGGAGCCGGTGGTCAGGGCCTGGTCGTTGGCGATGGTGGCGAACAGGCTCTTCGCGCCCGGGCCCACCACCACCCGGTCGCTGTCGCCGGGATCGGGGGCCGTCTGCATGGTGGTGAAGGTGATCCGCTTGGTGGGCACCTTGTTCACGTCGCCGGCGAGCGAGATCAGTCTGTTGACCGTGCCGAGCCCGTCGTCCACGGTCAGCGCCTTGGTGGCGGCGTCGGCGAGGTGGTAGACCGCGGTGGGGTCGGTGAGCGTGCCCGCGCTCTTGAACTTGCGGATCATCGCGCTGAGGAAGATGTGCTGCGAGACCGTGCGGCCGAGGTCGCTGCCGTCGCCGAAGCCGTGGCGGGAGCGGACGAACTCCAGGGCCGCGACGCCCTTGAGGGTGTGGGTGCCCTTGGACAGCTTCAGGTGGGAGTAGGTGTCGTAGACGTCGTCGCTGACGCACACGGAGACGCCGCCGACCGCGTCGGACATCTTCACGACGCCGGAGAAGTCGAGCTTGACGAAGTGGTCGATGGGTATGCCGGTGAGCTGGTGGACGGTGGCCACCTGACAGGCGGGCCCGTACTGCAGCGCGCTGTTGATCTGGCCGTAGTAGCCGTTCGTGGACTGCCCCGACTCACTGTCCCGGCAGGCCGGGACCTTGGTCATGGTGTCGCGGGGGATGCTCATGACGGTGGCGTTCGAGCGGTCGGCGGATATGTGCAGCACCATCTCCACGTCGGCGTTGCTGCCGGTCTGCACGCCGGTCTTCGAGCAGCCGCCGCCGAGCTTGCAGTCCGTGGCGCTGGTCCGGCCGTCGGAGCCCATGACCAGGATGTTGATGGGGGTGCGGCCGAAGGCGTCGGCCTTCTCCGTGCCGCCCTTGCCGTCCAGGGAGACGCTGTGGATGTTGCCGTTCAGGTGCTCGTAGAACCACCAGCCCGCGCCGGCGGTGACCACGATCAGGACGGACAGGCCGATTCCGAGGATCTTCAGCACCCGCCTGCCGCGCCGCACCGGCCTGGCCCGGCGGGACCGCCTGCCGCCGCGCGCCCGCGAGGCCGCGCGGGCCGCGGCCCGGCCGCCCGGCGGGTGCGCGCCGTCCGGCTCCGCCCCGCGCTGCCGGGGCACCCGCGCGCCACGGCTGCGCGTGCCCTGGCCGGCCGGCCCGTCCCACGGGTCGCTCATCTTCCACTTCCCTGAACGGTCGGGCCTGCGGCACATCGGTTGCGTGGTTGCGCAATCTAGCAAACACGTTGCCGGAACAGCGCGGATCCACAGCCGATGCACAGGCGAGGCCATCTCATCGCGAGGCCGCCCGCGTCCGGAGCGGCACGGCAGGCGGAGTGTACGTGCCCTTGGTAAGCGTCCGGCGTGAATCCTGCGCCGGGACGGGGCGGCCGAGGAGCGCGCGGTCGGCCCGGCCGCCACGGCATGGACCAGGTCATGGCGTCCGGGTCGTCGATGCGGTGGATCTGCCGTCGGCTGCCGCGGCGGGAGCGGACCGGTCCGGCGGGCTTCGACTGCGCCAGGTGCCGCCTGAGGGCGGGCAGAGCGCCGCCCACACGGCCGGCGCGGCGCGCGTGCGTCCCTCCCGGCCGCCGACCGGGCCCGCGCCGGACGCAGCCGGGCCGGTGCGGCGGGCGGTTCGAATGCGGTGGCGGGCGCGGCGGCACCACGGCGTGCGCTGCGAGCACCACGGCGGGCGCGGCGGCACCACGACGGGGATCGCGAGCACCACGGCGGGCCCGAGCTGACGGCAGGCAGGGCGCCGCCCACGCGGCCGGCGCGGCGCGCGTGACATCGCTCCCTGGCCCGTGACCGGGGCCACATCGGACGCAGCCAGGCCGGTGCAGGGGGCGGCCCGTACGCGGCGGGCACCGGGAGCACCACGACGGGGGCGGCGGGCGCGGCGGCACCACGGGGGGGCAACGAGCACCACGGCGGGCCCGAGCTGGCGGCAGGCAGGGCGCCGCCCACGCGGCCGGCGCGGCGCGCGTGACATCGCTCCCCTGGCCGGCGACCGGGTCGGACACAGCCGGGCCGGTGCGGCGGGCGGCCCGTACGCGGCCGGCACCACAACGGGTGCGGCGGGCGCCGCCGGTAGCTCCGCGGGCGGGGCCGGGGCCGGCCGGGTCTTCGCCCCGCTGTCTACGGCCGGATCTCGTAGACCGCGTTGAAGGGGGTCTGCGCGGCGCGGCGGAACCGGGTGAAGCCCGCCTCCGTGACCATCTCGCGGACGGCCGTCTCGCCGGCCTGCGCGCCCAGGGCATAACCGCCCTGCTGGGACAGGGCGTTGGGCACGCACAGGAACGCGGAGGCGCTGTAGTACAGCCGGCCCACCGGATGGAAGTTCTCCTCGACCCGGTCGGACGCGAGCGGTTCCACGAGCAGCCACGTGCCGTCCGCGGCGAGCGCCTCGCGCGCCCGTCGGGCGGCCCCCAACGGGTCGCCCATGTCGTGCAGGCAGTCGAACATCGCCACCAGGTCGTAGTCCGCCCCTTCGAAGGTCTGCGCGGTGGCCACCTGGAAGGTGACGCGCCCGGCGACCCCGGCCTCGGCGGCCCTCTCGCGCGCCAGCGCGATCGACTCCCCGTGGTAGTCGGACCCGACGACCCGCGTGCGCGGATACGCCTCGGCCAGCAGGATCGACGACGAGCCGAGACCGCACCCCACGTCGGCGACCCGGGCCCCGGCGCTCAGCTTCGCGTCGACCCCGTCCAGCGCCGGGATCCAGTTCGGGACCAGCTCGGCCTCGTAACCGGCGCGGAAGAAGGCGTCGACCCCGTAGAACACCTCATCATCGTGCTCATGCCAGCCAACGCCCTCGCCGGTGCGGAACGCCTCGGCGATGCGGGGCTCGGCGCGCAGCATGCCGAGCGCGAAGCGGAAGGCGGCGGCGACATTGGGACCGTCCGGGTCGGCCAGGCAGAACGCCTGCTCCTCGCCCAGCGAGAACCGGCCGGTCGCCGGGTCGTACTCGGCGTATCCGCCGGCGGCCTGGCCGCGCAGCCACTCGGTGAGGTAACGCGGATGGCACCGCGTGCGTGCGGCGAACTCCTCGGGCGTCGCCGGCCCCTCGGCGAGTGCCCGGTACAGGCCGAGCCGGTGCCCCAGCGCGATGCTGCCGGCGGCCTCGGTGGACGCGAGGTCGGTGACGAAGCGGTCCAGGAACTGGTTGGTCCTCTCCTGATCCATCCCGGTTCTTCCTTCCCGTCGGCCGGGTCGGGCCGTCGCATCGGGAAAGGCTCAGGGCTCGGCCGTCCTCTGTGGCATACCCGGCCAGATCAGCCTATGTCCGCCACCGGCCCGACGCTCTCCCGGGCCGCGCGGCGCGGAGTCCCCGCGGCCCTCGCGCGGGAGGCACGGGCGGGCACCGGCCCCTCCGCGCAGGGACCGGTGCCCCCCGGCTCGTGGGGTTACGGCAGTTTCACGAACGGTGCCAGGAAGGCGCGGGCGCCGGGCGTGTCCAGGCGGTAGGCGACGTTCGTGGCGTAGCAGGGCGTGTCGCCGGTGATGGTCGTGGCGGCGAGGACGCTCCTGCCGCCGATGACGGCGAAGTTGGGCCCGCCGGAGTCGCCGTAGCAGGCACCGCCGTTGCCCTGCGGGGCCGTCATGCCCAGCCGGGCCCAGGAGTCGTTCAGGGCGTTGAAGGTGACCGGGGCCTTCATGCGGACGCCGCCGCCGGGGTGGGTCTGGCCGCCCGGTCCGCCGGCGGCCTCCTGTGTGCCGTACCCGGCGACGAACCAGTCGGTGGAGTTCAGCTGCTGCGGGCCGAGGGCGCCGAGCTGGTTCGCGGTCGGCAGGGTGGCCGGGGTGAAGGACCAGCGGGCGGCGACCTTCGCGGCGGGCAGTTCGACGACCGCGATGTCGTGCGGGTCGGAGGCGGGGCCCGGGTAGTCGGGGTGGGTGTGCGCGGTGCCCTGGACGGCGACGGCGTTCGCCTGGGCGGCCGGGTCTCCCGGGTACTTCTTCGCGGCGGCGTCGAGTCCGGCCTGGACGTCCTGGTCGAGCGAGACGAAGAAGCGGACGCCGGCCGGCCAGTCGCTGGTGCAGTGGGCGGCGGTCAGGAAGGTGCCGGCGTCGACCATCGTGCCGGAGCACACCCAGTCGACGCGGTCCGGGGTGGCCGGGTCGCCGTCGTCGTCCCAGGCGGCGACGAGGGCTCCGACCTCGGTGCGCTCGGGCGCGGGCGTGGCGTTGTACGAGTTGATCGCGGAGGAGGGCAGCGCGGCTGCGAGCACGGTGGCGCAGGCGCAGGCGGTGACGGCGGTGACACGTACGGCTCTCAAGAAGAACCCCTTCACTGGTGGTGTGGGACAGGTGTTCTCCTGCGGGGGTGGAGAGCATTGAAGTGGGCCGGGCCGTGCGGGACAAGACGGCGGGGAGCGGCAACTCTGTTCCCCCGGCGGTCACCCGGTGTGCGCAGGGGCCTTCCTGCATCCTCCGGGCGATCCTGGGCAGCCTGACGGGAAGGGAAGCTCTGGGCAAGGATCGGGTGAGCGTGGACGAGGGACGCGTGGCAGACACGGCAGACACGAACGAGCAGGCGGGGCCGGAGCCGCTGTCGGTCACGCGGACCGACGTGGACGGTGTCACCGTCGTCGCGGTGACCGGCGAGGTCGACCACCACACCTCCGGCGCCCTGCGCCGGGCCCTCGCCCCCGCGGACCCCGACGGCGCGCGCACCGTCGCGGACCTCAGCGGTGTGCCGTTCATGGACTCCAGCGGCATCAACGTCCTCATAGCCGCCCATCAGGCCCACGCCCCGGGGGGCTGGCTGCGTCTGGCGGGGGTACGGCGGCCCGTCCTGCGCACCCTGGAGATCGTCGGCCTCACCCCCCTCCTCGCCTGCTACCCCAGCGTGCGGGACGCGCTGGGAGGCTGAGCGGCGCGGCCGAGGACTCCTTCCCTCAGCCTTCCCGGGACGGCGGTTCGCCGGAGCCGCTCTTGCGTACCGTGCAGTGCAGCGAGTCGTCGCGGACCTCGGCGACGATCGTGTCGCCGGGATCGGCCTCGCCGCCGAGCAGCAGGGTGGCGATGCGGTTGTCGAGTTCCGCCTGGATCGTGCGGCGCAGCGGGCGGGCGCCGAACTCGGGCTGGTGGCCGTGGGCGATGAGCAGCTTCTTGGCCGCTTCCGTGACCTCCAGGTCCAGGCCCTGAGCGCGCACCTTGCGCCTGCTCTGGTCCAGCAGGTGGTCCACGATCTGTCCGAGGTCGTCCTCGCTCAGGGCGTGGAAGACGATGATGTCGTCGATCCGGTTGAGGAACTCCGGCAGGAACCGCGTGCGCAGATCCTCCATCAACTCGTCCTTGAGTGCGGAGACATCGCCCTTGTGGTCCAGGATGCGGCGCGCGCCGATGTTGGACGTCATGATGACGACGCAGTGCCGGAAGTCGACGGTGCGGCCCTGGGCGTCGGTCAGCCGTCCGTCGTCCAGGATCTGCAACAGCGTGTTGAAGACGTCGGGGTGGGCCTTCTCCACCTCGTCGAAGAGGACCACGCTGTAGGGCTGGCGGCGGACCTTCTCGGTGAGCTGGCCCGCCTCCTCGTAGCCGACGTATCCGGGAGGGGCGCCGACCAGCCGGGCGACGGTGTGCTTCTCCTGGAACTCGCTCATGTCGAACCGGATCATCCGGTCCTCCTCGCCGAACAGCAGGGCGGCGAGGGTCTTGGCGAGTTCGGTCTTGCCGACACCGGTCGGGCCGAGGAAGAGGAAGGAGCCGACGGGACGGCGGGGGTCGCCCATGCCGGCGCGGTTGCGGCGCACGGCCTGCGAGACGGCGGTGACCGCCTCGTCCTGGCCGACGATCCGCGCGTGCATGTCCGCTTCGAGCCGGAGCAGTTTCTCCTTCTCGCCGGCGGTGAGCTGGGAGACCGGGATGCCGGTGCGGCGGGAGACGACGTCGGCGATGTCGGAGGCCGTGACGGAGACGACGCCCTCGCGGCGCTCCTCGATGCCGGCGAGTTCCGCCTCCGCCTCGGCGATCTCCCGCTTCAGCTCCGACGCCTTCTCGAAGTCCTCGGCGGAGATGGCCTGTTCGAGTTCACGGCGCAGCCTGGCGATGCGGTCCTCGCGGCTGACGATCTCGGTGGAGCGTCCGGCGCTGCGCAGCCGCACCCGGGCACCGGCCTGGTCCATGACGTCGATGGCCTTGTCCGGCAGGAAGCGGTCGCTGATGTACCGGTCGGACAGTTCGGCCGCGGCCACCAGGGCCTCGTCGTCGAAGCGGACCTGATGGTGCGCCTCGTAGGAGTCGCGGAGCCCTTCGAGGATCTGCACCGTCTCCTCGACGGTGGGCTCGGGCACCATCACGGGCTGGAACCGGCGTTCCAGGGCGGCGTCCTTCTCGACGTACTTGCGGTACTCGTCGATGGTCGTCGCGCCCACGACGTGGAGTTCACCGCGCGCGAGCGCGGGTTTGAGCATGTTGCCGGCGTCCATGGAGCCCTCGCCGGTGGCGCCGGCACCGACGACCGTGTGCAGTTCGTCGATGAAGAGGATGATGTCGCCGCTCGCCGCCTGGACGTCCTCGATGACCTTCTTGAGGCGTTCCTCGAACTGTCCGCGGTACTGCGCGCCCGCCACCATGCCCGACAGGTCCAGCGAGACGACGCGCTTGTCCTTCAGGACGTCGGGGACCTCGCCCGCCACGATGCGCTGGGCGAGTCCCTCCACGATGGCGGTCTTGCCGACTCCGGGTTCGCCGATGAGCACCGGGTTGTTCTTGGAGCGGCGGGAGAGGATCTCGACGGTCTGCTCGATCTCCTCGCCGCGGCCGACCACCGGGTCCAGCTTGCCGGCCCTGGCCTCCTCCGTCAGGTCTCGGCCGTACTCGTCCAGGGTCGTGGCCGGTGTCTTCCGTTCGGCGGGGGCCCCTTCGGCGCGCGCCGCCGGCTGTTCGGTCAGGCCCGCGACGCGTTCGGTGTCCAGGCCTTCGGCACGCAGCATCCGGGCCGCACCCGTGTCGCTGTCGCCGAGCAGGGCGCCGAGGATGTGCTCGGGACCGATGTAGGAGACGCCGGCCGCCTGGGACCGGGCGTAGGCGGCACCGAGGGTGCGTTTGGCCGCCGGGGTGAGGCCCGGCTGTGCGGAGGGTTCGGCGGACTCGCGCGGGAGGACCCGGGCCAGCTCGGCGGCGATCGTGTCGGGGTCCACGCCCAGCCGGGAGAGGAGTTGGCGTGAGGGGTCGACCTGGGTGGCCGCCCAGAGCAGGTGTTCGGTGTCCAGGTCGGAGGTGCCGTCGTCGGCGGCCCGCTGCGCGGCCAGGTTCAGCAGTTGCCGGGACGAATCCGTCAGCAGCCGTCCGATGGGCACGCGCTGCACGGCGGGGGGCGATGACGTCGGCGACATTCCGAAGAAACGATTCAGCAGTTCATTGAACGCATCCGAGGAACCGAACGGCGCACCGAACGACATCGACATGACAGCTCCTGGTACGGCAGGCGAGCAGCAGCGGTATCGAGGCCCCCGGACGGCCCCTACTCACTGAACCCCCGTGGGGACGGCCCCGCAACCGGAGGGGACCGGCGTGGGATCCGGCCCGCCGTACGCACGCGGGGCCGACGGCACACCCCGTGCCACGGCCCGCGGCTCTCCTGCTGACCGGGGGGTTCACACGGGGGTGTGCCCCCGCAGGTACGTGCGCACGCTCGCCGGCAGCGGCGTGCCGGCTGTCTCCTCCATCGGTGCCCAGCGCACCTGCTCCGGTGCGAAGCGGCCCCCGTCCGACGGTGACTCGCTCAGCAGCTGGCAGACCACGGCCGTCTCCCCGGCCGCGTCCGGCGGCTCCAGCGGCTCGGTGCCGTCGACCAGGTAACCCGTCAGCTCGTAGACGGCCCGGGCCGCCGTGGCCTGGGCGCTCTCGGCCGGTTCCGGGGTCCCCGAGGGCAGGGCCCAGCCGTCTCCCTCCGGCACCAGCAGCAGCCGCCCGTCGTACACGACGACCGCCCGCACCACACCCTCGGCCTGCTCCAGCGACATATGGCTCCCCTCCCCAGGCACTCCTTGCCTACCCACGGGCGCGCGGGTGATGCGCCGTCGGTGCCGTGGGCGTCAGTACAGCACCGGCAGGTCCCCGGGGCGTACCCGCAGCGTGACCGGCAGGGTGGCCCCCACCTCGCCGTCGGCGCCGTAGGGGACGGACCGGCCCGCCTCGATGCGCAGTTCTCTGCCGCGCAGGACGCTCACTTCGGGGCGGCGGACGTGGGCGCCGGTCTTCAGCTCGTTCATCAGGGCGAAGAACAGCCGGCGCGGGGCCTCGCGGATCAGCACGAGGTCCAGCAGGCCGTCGTCGACGCGCGCGCCGGGCGCGATGAGCCGGCCGGAGCCGTAATAAGGGGAGTTGGCCGCGACGACGGTGTAGCCGCGGTGGGTGTGTTCCGCTCCGTCGACGGTGACGCGGTAGTCGGCCGCCCGCCAGGTGGTGACGGCACGCAGGCCGCCCGCGTAGTAGGAGGCGGCGCCGCGCAGCAGCCGGGCGTTGTTGGCGTGCCGGTTGGCCAGCGCGTCGACGCCGGCGTACACGCTGCCCAGGACCACCGTGCGCGGGTGCACGGCCGACTCCACCTCGATCGTGTCGACGGGACGGGGCTCGGCGTGCAGCAGGATGCCGGCGAGCGCGGCCGGGTCGGCGGGCAGGCCGAGCGCGCGGGCGAAGTCGTTGCCGCGTCCGGCCGGTACGAGGCCCAGGACGGTTCCGGTACCGCTGAGCGCGCCGCCGATGCCGCCCGCCATGCCGTCGCCGCCCACGGCCAGGACGACGCGGCCGCGCGCACCGGCCGCGCGGGCGACGTCCTGGGCGTGGGCGAGGCTGTGGCTGTACTCCGTCTCCAGTTCGGCCCCGCCCTCGCGGAGCAGCCGGGCCAGCCGGAGCAGGGTCGCCGCCCCGGTGGAGCCGCCCGCGGTGGGGTTGACGACGGCGGTGAACTGGCGCATCGGTGGGCCTTTCGAGGCAGGCGGTCGGATCGGGTGGGGTCAGTCGGTGGGCAGCAGCACGCCGGGGTTGAGGAGCCCCTCGGGGTCCAGGCGGCGCTTGACGGCGCGCAGGGCCGAGACGCCGAGCGGGCCGGCCTCGCGGACGTACCAGTCGCGGTGGTCGGTGCCGATCCCGTGGTGGTGGGAGATGGTGCCGCCGGCGGCGAGCACGGCTTCGCTGGCCGCGTGCTTGGCGGGCGTCCAGTGGGCCACCGGGTCCTCGCCCTGGGCGCTGACGACGGTGAAGTACAGCGAGGCGCCGTTCTCGTACACGTGCGAGATGTGACACATCACCAGGGGCGGGGTGCCGGCCCGGGTGAGGGTGTCGGTGAGCGCCGTGCGGACGGCCGTGTAGAGGGCGGGGACGCGGGACCAGAAGGCCGCGGTCTCCAGCGTCTCGGCGAAGGCGCCGGTGTCGAGCAGGGCGTCGCGCAGATAGGGCGCGGAGTAGCGGCCGTGCGCCCAGCGTTCGCCGGGTCCGGTGCCGGCCGGGGTGCCCCCGCAGTCCGTCAGGACGGCCGCCGCCCGTTCGCGGCGGTGTGCGGTCTCCTCGGCCGTCCCCTCGTATCCGGTGATCGCCAGGCATCCCGCGCCGCCCTGCGCCGGGTCGGCGCCGATGGCGTCCGGCTGGGCCAGGCCGACGAGTGTCTCGGTCTCGTCGGACAGGCGCAGCACGGTCGGGCGGGGGCCGTCCTGGGCGAGCCGGCGCAGTGCGGTGGCGCCCTCCTCGAAGGAGCCGAACCGCCAGCCCTCGTACAGCCGCGTCTCGGGCAGGGGGCGCATCCGTACGGTGACGGAGGTGATGACGCCGAAGGCGCCCTCGGAGCCGAGGATCAGCTGGCGCAGGTCCGGTCCGGCGGCGGAGCGGGGGGCACGGCCGGTCTCGATGGTCCCCTCGGGGGTGGCGAGGGTGAGGCCGAGGACCATTTCGTCGAAGCGGCCGTACCCGGCGGACGCCTGTCCGCTGGAACGGGCCGCCGCGAAGCCGCCGATGGTGGCCCATTCGAAGGACTGCGGGAAGTGGCCGAGGGTGAAGCCGTGCCCGGCGAGCAGGGCCTCGGCCTCGGGGGCGCGCAGGCCGGGCTGGAGGACGGCGGTGCGCGAGACGGGGTCCAGGTCGAGCAGGCCGTTCATGCGGCGCAGGTCCAGGGCGACGAACGCGCTGCGCTGCGGGGCGAGTCCGCCGACCACCGAGGTGCCGCCGCCGAAGGGTACGACGGCCAGGCCGTGCGTGGCGCAGGCGCGCAGGACCGCGAGCACCTCGTCGTGTCCGGCGGGCAGGACGACGGCCTGCGGGACGTCGGCGACGTCGCCCGCGCGGATGCGCAGCAGGTCCGGGGTGGACTTGCCGCGGGTGTGCCGGATGCGGCTCTCCGTGTCCGTGCGGACGTGCTCCTCGCCGCCGACGGCCGCCGCGAGCGCCGTGAGGACGGCGGTACCCACGCTCGGGGCGGGCAGGCGGATGTCCTCCAGGGCGAGCGCGGGCGTGCTGCGCGGCCTGACGCCGAGCAGGTCGCGCAGCAGCCCGGTCACCGAGTCGGGCAGCGGCGCCGCCTTGGCCGGGTCGCCCCAGCCGTTCCACAGCATGTCCATTGAACGGTCGTCCTCACAGGTGGGTGTGCTGGTCGGGGTCCGGTCGCCTCCGCCCGGCCGCCGGGGCGTTACACTGTGACACATGACGCCCATTCGTCACAACGGTTCGGGCAGCGGCTCGGACAACGATCACGTGCTCGACGCGGTGCGCGACTGTGTGCTGGCCGTCGGCGTACGGCGCACCACGCTCGCCGACGTGGCCCGGCGCGCCGGCGTCTCCCGGATGACGCTGTACCGGCGCTGGCCGGACCTGCGAAGCCTGGTGGGCGATCTGATGACCCGGGAGTGGATCGACGTGGCCACCCGGGCCATACCGGAGCCCGCGCCCGGCACGGCCACACGCACCCGGATCGTGGACGGACTGGTGGCCGGGGTCGGGGCGTTCCGCGCGCACCCCCTCTTCCGCAAGATCGTCGACGTCGACCCGGAACTGCTCCTGCCCTACGTGCTCGACCGGCGCGGCGCGAGCCAGGAGGCGCTGCTGGCGCTGCTCGCCGACGCGCTGCGCGAGGGCCACGCGGACGGGTCCGTACGGCCCGGCCACACCGAACGGCAGGCGCGCGCCCTGCTGTTGACCGTGCAGTCCTTCGCCCTGTCCCTGCGCACCATGACCGACGAGGACGATCCGGAGCTGGACTCCGCCGCGCTCCTCGGTGAGCTGCGCACCCTCCTGGAGAGGACCTTGACGCCATGAGCCACACCGAGGCCGCGCCCGGCTCGTCCCTGAGCGCACACCGGCGCGGCCGGGAACTGGCCGAGGCCGCGGACGGCCGGACGGCCGACGTCCTGGTCGTCGGGCTGGGCGCCACGGGCGCCGGTGCCGCGCTGGACGCGGCGGCCCGCGGACTGGACGTCGTCGCGGTGGACGCCCACGACCTGGCCTTCGGCACCTCCCGCTGGAGTTCCAAGCTCATCCACGGCGGGCTGCGCTATCTGGCCTCCGCGCAGTTCGACGTGGCGCACGAGAGCGCGGTCGAGCGCGGGGTGCTGATGACCCGCACGGCGCCGCACCTGGTGGCGGCCCAGCCTTTCGTGCTGCCGCTGACCCCGCTGGTGTCCCGGGCCCAGGCCTCGCTGGCGTGGGCCGGGCTCCGGGCCGGGGACGTGCTGCGGCTGGCCGCCCGGACCCCGCGCCAGGTGCTGCCCGTGCCCCGCCGGCTCTCGGCGACGGAGGCCCGGCACCTCGCCCCCTCGGTCCGCGCGGCCGGGCTGCGCGGCGGCCTGCTGTCCTGGGACGGCAAGGTGACCGACGACGCCCGGCTGGTGACCGCCCTGGCCCGGACGGCCGCCGCGCACGGCGCCCGGGTGCTGACCCGGGTGCGCGCGCTGCGGCTGACCGGGACCGGCGCCCGGATCCGCGACGAACTCACCGGCGAGGAGGGCGAGATCAGGGCCCGCGCCGTCATCAACGCCACCGGGGTGTGGGCGGGCGCCCTCACCGAGGGCATCCGGATACGGCCCTCCCGCGGCACCCACCTCGTCCTGCGCTCCGAACAGCTCGGCGCCCTGCCGGCCGGACTGCACATCCCGATCCCCGGGGAGACCAACCGCTTCGTGCTGGTCCTGCCCCAGGGCGACGGCCGGGTCTACGTCGGCCTCACCGACGAACCGGTCGACGGCGCGATCCCTGACGTGCCGGAGGTCCCCGAGACCGACATCGGCTTCCTCCTGGACGTGCTCGGCTCGGCCCTCGGCACCCCCGTGTCCCGGGACGAGGTCGTCGGCGCCTTCGCCGGACTGCGCCCGCTGCTGGACACCTCCGCCCACGACGCCCGCGACGGGGCGCCCCGCACGTCCGACATCTCGCGGCGGCACGCGGTGCTCACCTCGCCCGACGGCGTCACCACGGTCGTCGGCGGCAAGCTCACCACCTACCGGCGGATGGCGCAGGACGCCGTGGACGCGGCGGCCGGAGCCCGCGGCCTGCGCGCCGCCCCCTCCCCCACGGCCGCACTGCCCCTGATCGGCGCCGCCGCGCCCGAACGCCTGCGCTCGCTGCCCGCACCGCGCCGCCTGGTCCGCCGCTACGGCACCGAGGCCGTGGCGCTCCACGCCCTCGCCGCCCAGGACCCCGCCCTTGCCGAGCCGGTGCTCCCCGGCCATCCCGTCACCCGCGCCGAACTGCTGTGGGCGGTGCGGCACGAGGGCGCGCTGGACGAGTCCGACCTCCTGGACCGCCGGACCCGCATCGGGGTGGTCCCACAGGACCGCGTCCAGGCGCTGCCCACGGCCCGGGACGTCCTGGACGGGGCGGCGCCGGCACACCCCTGACACGGGCGCCCGGCGGACGCGCGCGCCCGGTGCCCGATGGCGCCGGGCCCCGCCGCCGGGCATCGTTCGGCACGTCCCGCTCCGCCGGTCCTGCGCAGAGGATCGTCCCGTGACACCCGCTCCCGGTCGTCGTGGGGCGCCGCTCGGCGGGGCGCCGGACGGACCGCAGGAGCCGGGGTGCGAGGCGCCGGCCCGGCGGTCGGCGCCGGCGCCGGTCCCGCACGGCTGCGCCCTTGGGCCGCGGGCCGCCGCAGTGCCCGCACCGCGACGGCGCATCGGGCCGCCGCCCCTCCCGGGTACCGGGAACGTCCGGAGGCGTCGGCGGGCAACCGGTGCCCCGTCTCCCGAGCGGCGCGGCCCCGTGAGCCGGCGTCACAGGAGGCGGCGGATGTCCCCGCGGACGCGGTAGAAACCGCCCGCCGCCGGGTGCAGGGCGTCCACCACGTACCGTGCGCCGGGTTCGCGTATCGCGCGCGGGAACTGGACGTTCCAGGAGGAGTCGTAGCCGCCGGAGACCACGTGGACACGGAGTCGGCCGCTTTCCCGGACGCACTCGACCACCACCGCGCCCGCGGGTGCCTGGGCGACCGTGGCCACCGCGGCGGCCTCCGTGGCCGGGGCGTACGTCGGCGTCGCGGCGGCGAGCTTGACGTCCCGTACCACCGGCACCGTGCCCTGCTGGGCCGCCGAGACGGCCGCCTCGCTGGCGTCGACGCACACCAGCGAACCGTCGGTGGTGACCAGGTAGAGCCGTTCGTCGCGGTACTGCATCGACAGCGCCGAGCCGCTGCCCGTGCCGAGCTTCCACAGGCGAGTGCCGTCCCGGTCGAAGCAGTAGACGGACGACGCCGCGTCCCCGGCGAACACGAACCGGCCGCCGGGCGAGGTGGCGCAGGAGTACACCGCGCTGTCGCACGCGTACGTCGCCTCGATGGCGCCGGTGTCCTTCGACAGCCGCTGCACCACGCGGTGCGCCGTGCCCGCGTACACCGCGTCCTGTTCCTGCCAGCCGAAGAGCACACCGCCCTTCGTGGGCGTGTGCCACAGCTCGCCGCCACCGTCCGGGGCGTAGGCGGTGACGCCCCGGTGGTGGCCGTGGTAGACGGCCCGGTCGTCGGCGCGGACCATCCAGGCGTGCTCGCCCTGGCTGCGCCGGGACCACTGGTGTTCGTCCTCGTGGTCGATGACGGTGAGCCGGCCGTCCCGGTCGGAGACGTCCAGGACGCCCTCGTGGATGTCCAGCCAGAAGATGTCGACGTCGGCGGCGATGTCGTAGGCGGCGAAGGGGAGTTTGGAGGACAGGTCGTAGACCTTGCCGTCGTCGCAGCCCGCGTAGATCCAGAAGTCGTCCGCGACCAGGCACTTGACCCCGTCGGGCAGGCTGAACCGGGCCAGGACGGCGCCCTGGTGGTCCAGCGTGTAGACGTCACCGGCCTGGTTGCCCACCCAGCAGCGGTCGTCGTCGACGTGGATGCCGAACGCGGCGGAGCCGGTGCGGAAGCGCCACAGCACCGGGGCCACGGCACGGGCGGTGGACGGCGCGGAGCTCACCTGGCGGCGGGTCACCGCGCGGGGCGCGCGCTGCCCCCGGACCGCCGGGGCGTACCCCTTGCGGACCTTCTCCCCCACCTTCCGCGCGGCGGCGGCCCGGGCCTTCTCCGCGGTCGGGAACGTCGTCGTCTGCGTCTGTCCGGCCGCGCCGATCCTGCCGTACCGCACCGTCACCACCTGTCCGTCGACGGCGACCTCGTAGAACTTGTGGGCGCCGTCGCCCTCCTGCGACAGCTCCAGGTACGTCGTCGACACCGCGGACGCCGTGGACATGGCACACCCCTCCCCCAGGCGGACCCGCGGCCGTTCCAGCAGGTCCTCGACTGCTCCTCACCGTAGGGGCACCCACTGACAATCACCCCGGACCCCGGGGGCCGGCCCGGGGACCGTCGGGGCTAGGGTCTTTCGTTTGGATCATGCCGGGCTCGCGGGCCCTGGCACCGCGCCTCGCCGCGTTGTCGTCGGTTGCCATGGCTCCGCCATGGCGCCCTCCTCCGCCT
>NZ_JBEYXM010000037.1:0-53701 GCF_040704595.1 Streptomyces sp. NPDC046870 | reverse complement strand
GGACCCCCGGGGGTCCGGCCGCCCTCCTGTTGCGCCCCTCGGCCAGGATCAGGCGGCGACGCCGGAACTCTCGTCGCCCTCGTCGGCCGCGGAGACCTGGACACCGTCGTCGGTCACGAACCGGAAGGTGCCGGTGATGGCGTCGAAGAGGTCGTACACCTCGTTCTTCAGCGGCAGATTCGGGCTGGCGAGGGTGACCACCAGGAAGTCCTCGGTACTGCCGGGCACCGGCATCATCGTGTGCATCGTCAGCAGCTTGACGTCGATGTCCCCGGTCAGGCGCGTCACCTCGGTGCCGGTGACCCGGGCAACGGTGCCCACGTGCGGCACCTTCGCCGGCGTGATGACGCGGTCCCTGGGCGCCACCCCGGTCGCCGAGGAGACCCCGAGCCGCGCGGACAGGACGGGCAGGGTGAGCTCCTCGCCCTCGGGGGTGCTGACGGCGAAGACCATGGCGTACGCCATGAACAGGCCCTCGGTGTACATCGTCGCCGTCCCCGCGGCCAGCAGCGCCCCGTGGCGGCGGGCCGCCCTGGTCACCTCCCGTCCCTGGCGGAACATGTCGTTGATCCGCGCCTTCTCGCGAGGGTCGTCGGTCGAGGCGAGGGCCCGCGCGCGGGTGCGGGCCAGTGCCTCGCCGCCGAGGTCGACCTGCTGCCATGGGTCCGGTATGTCCAGCAGAAAACGCTGCGCGGTGCTCATCGGCCGGTCGCCGCCTTCCCGTCGTCGAGGTTCGACACCGCGTCCTGGTCGGTCTTCTCGAAGGAGTCCAGGATGTTGCCGATGGCGTCCCGGATGCCCTGCACCTGCTTCTGCAACTGGTGCTTGCCGTCCTCCCACTTGTTCTCGAAGTGCTGTGCGGAGCCGTGGGAGAGCTCGGGGCCGAACGCGGCATCGAAGTCGAACGTGTGGTGTCCGATGTCGATGTGATCGTGGACGAAACCCAGCATGTCCTGGGCCTCCTTCAGTTCGCTTCCGGGGATGTTGACGTCCGACGCCACTACGGGCCCCCGTTCGTGTGCGGTGAGGATTCGTTCCTCGTGGTGATTCGTGTCTGCGGGGAACACGAGAGTGCCGACGGGAAACGTTCACCGCCTGCGGGGCCGACCGATCCCGGGCGCGGATGAACCATCGCCGGTGTCCGTCTCGTGTCGCAGACATGACCTCGCTCTTCACCCACCCGCTCCTCCCCGGCGCGTCCGCACGCCGCGCCGTCCTCGCGTCCGTTCTGGCCTTGTGCGGTACGGCGAGCCTGGCGGCCTGCGGCAAAACGATCACCATCGGCGACAGTTCGGCCCCGTCGGCGTCCGTCACGCCGGCGGCGTCCAGCCAGGGAGCGGACAACTCGGCGCTGCAGGTGATCGACTCCACCGCGCAGGACGCCGGTCTCAGCGGGAACGGCGGGACCGTGGTCGGAGCGGCGGTGCAGGAGGATCCGCCGAAATGGGTGCAGTTGTCCGCGGTCACCTCGGCGCCCCTGTCGGCACCGCATCTGATCAACATCAATCAGGCGGCGCTGTACCGCTTCGACGACGACACCGCCGACCCGTCCCAGTCGTCCTGCGTCGGCGCCTGCGCGGTGAAGTGGCCGCCCGTGACCATCGAGGAGAGTGGCAAGGTCTACCTGGCGGGGGTGAACCCCAAGGAGGTCGGGGCCATCCGCCGCCAGGACGGCCAGGTCCAGATCACCGTCGGAGGACTGCCCGTCTACCGCTTCTCGGGCGACCGCGGGCCGGGGGACCTGAACGGCCAGGGCATCGACGGCAAGTGGTTCGCGGTCGGCCCGACGGGCGAGAAGGCGACGCGATAGAGAACCCCCATTGTCACCGGTGCCGGTCCGCTGGCACCCGGACGCAACACGCGTACGCCCGCGTCGCCTTCACCGTGACGTCGGGCTCGGCCCATCATGGGTCAGCGGCTCGAATACCGTACCGAGTTTGTTTCTGAACCAAGTATGGTTATTGTGGCCTGTGTGGCAGGTCTTCGCGAGCGTAAGAAGGAACAGACCAGGCAGCGGATCGCAGCGGTGGCGTTGCGGCTGTTCGCCGAGCGCGGTTTCGATGCAGTGACGGTCAATGAGATCGCCGAGGCCGCCGAGGTGGCCAAGGCAACGCTCTTCGCGTACTTCCCGACCAAGGAATCACTCGCCCTGGAGGGTGTGGGCGGCGACGACCTGGCCGGGATCGTCGCCCGGCGCCCGGCCGACCAGACTTTCCTGGAAGCGCTACGAACGCACTATCGTGCGCTCGCCGCCGGACAGGCACCGGATGCGGGCCTTGACTCGCTGCTCGCCCGCGTGCGTGTGATCCAGGACAGCCCGGCCCTGCTGAACGCGGCGAACGGCTTGCTCTACCAGCAGCGCCAAGCACTGACACAGGTCCTGACCGAGGAGTACAGCCCCACGGCAGCCGCGCTCATGGCCGCCCAGACCGCCGCGACGCTGCTCACTCTCCAGGAGAAGTACTTCCAGCGTCTGCTCGGCGGCACCCCCGCCCAGGACGCCAGCCGTGCTCTGGCCCGGGACGTCGAGCTGGCCTTCGATCTGCTGGAACACGGACTCACTCACGCGGGAGGGCGCTGACGTTGCGCGCACGAGGCATCAACTACGACACCGGAGTCTTTCCTGGCCACCAGCTCACCCGAAAGACCTTCGTTCCCGAGCAAGTCCGACGCGAGATGTCCGCGATCGCCGACGACCTGCACTGCGACGCCGTGCGCATCTCCGGCCGCGACGCGGAGCGGCTGAGCGTCGCAGCCCGGCATGCAGCCGATGCAGGCCTCGAAGTGTGGTTCTCCCCGTTCCCGGCCGACCTTCCCCCGGGGCGGATCCTGCCGTTCCTCGCCGACTGCGCGCAGCGCGCCGAGGCACTGCGACAGGACGGCGCCCAGGTGGTGCTCGTCACCGGCTGCGAGCTCAGCGCCTTCGCCCACGGCTTCCTTCCCGGCGACACCTACCTCGACCGCCTCCACGCCATGGCCACCGCCGACATCCAGTGGTGGACCTCCCTCGGGCCAGTTCCTGAACGCCTCAACGCCTTCCTCGCCCAGGCCGCGACGACGGTCCGCGCCCACTTCGGCGGGACGATCACCTACGCATCCGCCTCCTGGGAACCCGTCGACTGGGGCCCCTTCGACCTGGTGGGCATCGATGCCTACCGAACCGCGCAGAACGCCGACACCTTCCGCACCCGCCTGCGCCAAGCTCTCTCCCATGGCAAGCCTGTCGCTGTCACCGAGTACGGCACGTGCGCCTACCGTGGCGCGGGCGACCTGGGCGGCATGGCCTGGCAGCCGCCGCAAGGAGCGATCCCGGACGAGGACGAACAGGTCCGCTACCTCGACGAACTCCTCGACATCTTCGAGGAGGAAGACGTGGATACTGCGCTGTGGTTCTCCTTCGCCAACTACGACAAGCCCCGCGACCGCGACATCGCCTCCTACGGCGTCGTGCGCATGCTCGACGAGACACGCTGGGAACCGAAGAAGGTCTTCCACGCCATGAGCACCAGACATCAACGGCCGAACGGCCGCCCCGACTGAAGCCTCTCCGCGAATCAGGATCTCCTGACGCCGCATCAGCAACCGGGGCCTGAGCCGGCGTACGGCAGCAGAAACAGGAAGCTGAACCGTCCGGTTCATGCTCCAGCGGCCCGGCCGGCCCGCAGACGCACTGCCGTGCGCCGCCGGGCACTTCCCGGCCCTGCAACCGACCGTGAATGCGCTCACACATCCCGGCGTCCCCGAGGCGCGCGACGCCGATGACCGGGGTCACAGTCGTCGCAGACCCATGTCCGCCATGCCGCCGCCGGTGAGGTTGGGCGCCAGCAGGGGCAGCCAGAAGACGCCGATCGCGAGGGCGAGCGAGGCGAGTCCCACGACGCGGGCGAGGAGACGCCCCCGTGGCAGGCGTTTCTCGGCGGTGATGACGGCGGCCAGGCCCACCGTGGCCCAGAGGTTCATCACTCCGAACGCGGTGAGCAGCAGCATCAACGACCAGCAGCAGCCCAGGCAGAACGCTCCGTGATGGGCCCCGGCACGCAGGTGGCGGGCGGGGCCGCGGTACGACGCGTAGTGCAGCAGCGAACCGACCGGTGAGCGGCACCGGGTGAGGCAGACGTCCTTGAGGGGGGTGAGCTGGTAGGCGCCGCCGAGGGCGAAGACGGCGGCGGCCACCGCCGTCCCCGCGGTGGGATAGGCGGTCGCCACCCGTGCCGCCCCGGCGGCCAGGGCGTACGCGGGCAGTCCGGCGGCCGCCCAGACCAGCAGGTAGCCGGCGGTGAACGCGATCAGGCGCGGCGTCCGGCGCGCGGGTGCGGTCCGCGCGTACAGCGAGGCGACCGGTGCGGTGGCCGGCAGCATCATCGCGGCCATCATGATCGTCCACGCGCCCAGGAAGGCGGGGAGCTCGCCGGCCGCGGTCCCCGCTCCCATGTCGCCCCGGCGCAGCGCCGTCCACGTCCAGGCCGCGGCCGCGGCCACCGTGAGGAGGGCCGCTCCAGTGCGGGCCGTGGGGTGGCGGGCCGCCGTCGCGGGCCGCGTCACGCCGACCACGAGAAGGGCGCCGAGTGGGCGTTGTGGCCGGTGAAGTCCCAGGAGCGGCCGTGCACGCCGTGGCCGACGGCCCGTGTCGACCTGGCGACGGTCAGCGTGCTGTTCGCCGGGTGGAACATGCCGGACAGTTTCATCACGGGACCGTCGCCGCCGAACTGCGGGGCGACCTGGTCCTCGATCTCGATGTGGATGGCGTCCGCCACCCGCACGGTGTGCCGACGGCCGTCGTCGTGGAAGTCGATGGGTGTGCGTTCGACGCCGAGCACCTCGGCAACGAGGGGTGCGAGCGCCGCCATCGGTCCCCCCGCCTGCCCGGAGAAGACCTTGCCCAGTGCCTCCGCCTGGCCGTCGTCGGCCGAGGCGTCGACGTACAGCGCCACCTGCCAGCCGCCGTCGGCCATCACGCGCGGCGCGTCGGCGAAGACGACCACGTTGCGGTCGGACACGTCCACGCCGTCGACCTCACCCTGTGCGACGTGGAACGCGAACGTCACCTGACAGCGCTCGTTGTCGGCAGGAGCGGTCAGGCCCGAGGTGGTGCAGGGGCAGACGGTGTCGCAGTTGCAGCTTTCGAAGTAGGTACCGGTCACGTTCCACGCCATCTCCGTACTCCCGCCTGGTCCACCCGCCGGCGGTACGAAGTGACGCCCACCCGACGGGGCGCGAGGCCCGGCGCGGGCGTCGGCCTGGTGGCGCTCGCGCTCGGGAGAGGAATTCGGGGCCGCGGACACCGCCACGCGTCCGCCGGCCGCAGGATCGGCGTCGGGACGACCTCTCGGCCGAGAGGGCAGCCCGACTGCTGTCCAGGCTAGTCCGCGCCCCCGCGCCCCGCTCGGCACGCGTCGCGGCGCCGGGCCCGGCGAGGAGACCCCCGGTGCCTTCACGCCATCCCGCGCGCTGTCCGCCACGGAGCATGACCCAGGGCCGCCGCCCCTGCCGGCGGACCGTACGGGAGGCGCCGGGGACCAGGGGTGCCTCGCACGAAAGGCATGTCGACCTGGCACTCTCCGGCCAGGACGAGCGGGTACCGCCGGGGTGTTCCGCGCCTCGTCCCCCGCGAACGGGAGAACGACGCGGCTTCCTGCGCCCACCGGTCGGTCCCAGCCGAAAGGGGGCCTCGGCCACACGGGTGCCTCCGGGCTCGCCCGTGCCCTCGGTGACCGTGCGCCGCACGTCATGCCCCTCATCGGGGCCGGGGCGGCCATTCTGCCGACCGGTGCCGTGCAGGGGCGGTTTCCCGCGCTGTTCCGCGTCCAGCGGCTTTGGCGGAAACGAACTGTTGCCGCTCCGACGCGCGCCCAGCAGCCTGGAAGGCGCGGGAGCGCTCCCACGCCCCGCGACCCCCCATGAAACCGACACCCCCACAGGAAGAACCCCGTCATGCATTGTCATGCTCATGCACAACGTACGACCGGCCGCCGCCTGACGCTCGTCCTGAGCACCCTCGTCGCGGCCCTGGTCAGCCTGATCACCTGGGGCGGCGGCACCGCCTCCGCGCACGGTTCGGTGATCGACCCCGCCTCCCGAAACTATGGCTGCTGGCAGCGTTGGGGCAGCGACTTCCAGAACCCGGCCATGGCGCAGCAGGACCCCATGTGCTGGCAGGCGTGGCAGGCCAACCCCAACGCCATGTGGAACTGGAACGGCCTGTACCGCAACGGTTCCGCCGGCAACTTCCAGGCCGTCATCCCCGACGGACAGCTGTGCAGCGGCGGCCACACCGAGAGCGGTCGCTACAACTCCCTGGACACCGTCGGTTCCTGGAAGACCACGGACATCGGCGCCAACTTCACCGTGCGCCTGTACGACCAGGCCAGCCACGGCGCGGACTACTTCCTCGTCTACGTCACCCGGCAGGGCTTCGACCCCACCACCCAGCCGCTGACCTGGAAGGACCTGCAACTGGTCGCCCGTACGGGGAAGTACGCGCCCAGCCAGGACTACTCGATCCCCGTGAGCACGTCCGGCTACAGCGGCCGCCACGTCGTCTACACGATCTGGCAGGCGTCGCACATGGACCAGACGTACTTCCTGTGCAGTGACGTGAACTTCCGCTGACCTCGGCGTCACCGGTTCGCCCCACCCGATCGGACCCGGCCCGGCCAGACCGGGCCGGGTCCGCCGCCGGCCACGCCCGCCCAGCCTGTTGGGAGCGCTCCCTACGCCATCGATCGGGTGCCCGTCCCTCCTCCCCTCCCCTCGGAGACGTACATGCCCTCTCAGCCCGCGCGATGCCCTCGACGGGTGCGCACTCCCTGGACGGTGGCCGCGGCGATCCTCGCGCTGGCGGTGTCCCTCCTCGTCGCGGCGCCCGCCAGCGGCAGCAGCACCGGCAGCGCCGCCGGTTGCCGGGTCGACTACTCCGTCAACAAGTGGTCCGGCGGCTACACCGCGCAGATACGCGTCACCAACCTCGGTGCCGCACTGAGCGCCTGGCGACTCACCTGGACCTACGGCGGTGACCAGCACGTCACCTCCGCCTGGAACGCCACCGTCACCCAGACCGGCCGCTCCGTGACCGCCGTCGGCACCGACTGGAACGCCGCCCTGCCCAGCGGCGCCGGCACCGAGTTCGGCCTGCAGGGGACCTGGCAGTCCGCCGACCCCGCGCCCACCGACTTCGGTCTCAACGGCGTGCCCTGCGGCGACGACGGCACCGTACCGCCGACCACACCGCCCACCACGCCGGGCACCCCTCCCCCCACCCAGCCACCCGCCGACTGCGGCAACGCCGTGCTGTGCAGCGGCTTCGAGGACCAGACCGGCCCCTCCCCGTCCGGCGACTGGCGCTTCACCGCGCCCGACTGCCAGGGCACCGGCACGGCCGCCGTCGACACGGCTGTCGCCCACGGCGGCACCAGGTCACTGCGGGTGGACGGGCGCGCCGGTTACTGCAACCACGCCTTCGTCGCCGCCAGCACCGACCTGTCGTCGGTCGGCCCGGTGCTGTACGTCCGCCTGTGGGTCCGGCACACCACCGCGCTGCCCTCCTCCCACGTCACCTTCGTGTCGATGCCGGACACCTCCCAGGGCGGCCGGGCGCTCCGGGTCGGCGGACAGAACGGCGCGCTCCAGTGGAACAGGGAGAGCGACGACGCCACGCTTCCCGCGCAGAGCCCGGCCGGGGTGGCGCTGAGCAGGCCGCTGCCGACGGGCAGCTGGCAGTGCCTGCGGTTCGCCGTGGACACCTCCGCGCCCAAGCTGGACACCTGGCTGGGCGGCGAACAGGTGCCCGGACTGCACGCCGACGGCGTACCGACGCAGGACGTCGACCAGCAGTGGCTCTCCCGCACCACCCCGCCCCGGCCGACCGCCCTGCGGCTGGGCTGGGAGAGCTACGGAACCGGCGACGACACCCTGTGGTTCGACGACGTGGCCGTCGGCTCGTCCCCGATCGGCTGCTGAGTCAGGCGCCGGGCGTCGGATCCCTCTCGCGCGGGACGACCAGGACCGCGCCGCCGCTCACGACCAGGCCGATGGCCATGCCGGCGATCGGGGGGGAGCCGCCGGTCGCGGCCAGGCCGGTGGTGTCCGTGCCGCCGGCGGCGGCTTCTGCCTCACTCCTGGCCCTGGGCTCTCGCCGGGCCGTCCCGACTGCCTCCGCCGCCCGTACCGCCGCGCGCCTGCCCCGGGCCGCGGCGGCCCGCCGCCGTCACCCCGGGCCCCGCCCGCACTGTCGGCCACCGGCCACAGGCCGTTGCGACCGGCCGCCACGTCGCCCGCGCCGCCCCGCGCGTCGGGGCCGACTGCCTGCCTGTCTGCCGTGCCTCCGGGCGGGCCGCCCTGTACGCCAGTCTCCCGCCGTCCGTCGGCCTCCGTCGAGCTGCGCGACGGCCGGCCGCTTGCCGTCGGCGGGCCGTGCCGCCGCCCGGCACTCCGCCCGGCCGCCGGCAGCCCTCCCGCTCGCCTCCCGCCGTCCGTCGGCCTGCGCCCCGCCAGCCGCCCGCCTTCGGGCATGGGCCGCGGGCCACTGCCGTCCGGCCGCTTCCCCACCGCACGCCGGCCGCCTTCACCGTCCACCGGCCGTGCTCCACTGGTCGCCCACCGGCAACGTCGCACTCGTGTCGTGCCCGCAGTCCTCCCCCTGCCGTGACGCCGTCCGCCTGTAGTGCCCCGTCCGTCCCGCCGCGCCCGGGGAGCGCCGTGCTTGCGCCGCGCGCTGCCTCAGGTTTCCCGTCGGCGGTCCGCCGTTCCGGCTGCGCGCCGACCCGGCGAGCCCGCGCTCCGTCCTGCCGGGATTGGCCTGCGTCCGCCGTCCCGCTTCCCGGCTGTGCGCCGGCTCCGCCCGCACCGTCGGCCATCCATGCGCCCGGCTGTCGGCGCTGCGTCGGTCTCCCGCTCGTGCGCCGACCGCACCCGCCGTTCCCACGCTCGGCGCCGGGCCACCCCCGCTCGTGCGACGCGCGCTCGTGCGACGCCCGTCGGCCGTTCATGCGTCCGTGCCGCGCCGCCGTCCGGCGGAGCTCCTGCCGCCATGCTGCCGCGCACCGTCCGTCCGCTGTCCGAGGATGGCGCCTCCGCCCTGCTCCAGGTGATCAACCAGCGGCATCGCTGAAGCGCACATGTTCCGGCGGACGTGTGCGAGGTGCTGCCGCAGCCGGACGGGTTGAAGACGACGGGAGGGTGCCCTTGGAGATCCGGTCAGAAGTGGGTGGCGATGCCGAATGCCTTCCGGAGTTGGGCCATGTCGTGACGGTCGCGATCAGCCGGTTCGTAGCCTTGGTGGAAGTAGACCTGCTGTTCCGGGGACAGGCACGGGACGGCGGTCGTCAGGATCGTGCCGGTGACGAAGCACGAGGCGGGATAGAAGAACGGGTGTTCAGGCTCTGTGGACGCCTGCAGGGCGGATCCGTCCTCGGCGAAGATCAGAGGATGCAGATCGATCTCCCGGTGATGGGAATCGGTGAGGACGAAACGCACGGGGCGCCAGTCGAGGGTCTCGGTGAATCCGGCATCCGCGAGAGCCGCCACGACAGCCGGTTCCTGGCTCTTGCGGTGCATCAGGTCCAGGTCGCGGTGCTGGCGGGTTTGCTGACCGACCAGGGCATCGATGCCCCAGCCACCACCGATCCAGATGTCGACGTCCGCATTCCGCAGCACGGCGAGGATGGACAGTACGTCGTCGGCCGTCATCACCCGCGCAGGCTAGCGTTGACCATCGGGGTGGGCGAGTGGATTCGCCGTCCTGCGGGAGGCCGGTTCCGCTTCCCGGTCGACGAGGTCCGGTCGATCAGCGCCATGCGCTGGGAGCGAGTGAAGCGGAAGAACTGCCGCAGTAACACCGGCCGGCGCTTTTCCATGGGACCCGCAGGCGGAAGGCGTCGGAGGCGGCAACGACTGGCCTGAGAGGCCCGGGGACGGCACCGATGCGCCGCTCGCGCCACCCGGCGGCGAGCCGTTCGGCCTGATCGGTGGGCAGGGCCAAGCCGCGAAGGCCACGCACAGCAACTGGCCAAGGTGAATGACCACACCTCCTCCGGGATCGCTGCGGCTCTCCAGAAGCGAGCTTGTCGGTCGCATCACCAGGCTCCCGACGGCTGCAAAAGCCGTACCCCCGTGGCCCGGCCGGGCGATAGGGTCCAGATGTGCATTGATCCTCCGGGCGGCAGCCACGTGCAGCCGCGGACGGTGCGGGGCGCCCCGTAACGGGGTCGCCCCAGCAGGCATACCCGTCATCGCCACACCGGAGATCCCCACCATGAATGCTCAGCAGCCGCTCACCTACGACGCGTTCGTCGAACTCGCCGTCGCCGACTCAGCCGTCCTCGGTCTCGTCCTCAAAGGTTCCCAGGCCCACGACGGCATGATCACCCCGCACTCCGACCACGACCTGTACGTGGTCGTCGCCGATGACGCCACGACCGACCTGTCCCGGTTCACGGGGCACCGCAGCACCGAGCTCGACCTCGTCCTCGTCACTCTCTCCGAGTTCCGTGGAACCGCGATGCCGGGTTGGGAACGCTATGCCCTCGCCCGTGCCCGGGTTGTGCTCGACCGGCTCGACGGAGGCATCGCCCGCGTCCTTGCCGACCGGGCCCGGCTGGATGCCGATGAGGCGTTCCGGGACGCCGGCGGATGGCTCGACGCCTACGCCAACTCCCTCTACCGCTCGGTCAAGAATCACCGGGACGGCCTGGCTCTGGCCGCCCGCCTCGACGCGGCCGACAGCATGCGGTTCCTGCTCGAACTGCTCTTTGCTCTCCACCGTCGCCCTCGCCCGTACAACAAGTACCTGAAGTGGGAGCTCGCCCGGTACCCGCTGCCGGGCTGGGACACCGACGTGCTGCTGCATGCTGTGGACCGCATCTCGGCGACAGGCGACGTATCCCTGCAACGGCAGCTGTTCACCCTTGTCGAGCACGCAGCCCGAGAAGCCGGACACGGCGAGGTGCTGGACGCATGGGGCGACGACCTCGACCACATGCGACCGCAAGAGGCAGGCGACACTGCCTGAGCCCTGCCCCGTAATACGGGATCGCAGCCGCCCAGGAGGGCTCCCGTTTCGCCGGGCTGAGCCCGGCCCACGCACCCAGGGAAAGGAAAGCCGTGCTGGAACACACCGACGATCGAGCAGTGAACGACTGGTGCATCGAACACCTGGGCTCCCCGGTTGCCGAGCGCACGTTCACGGCAGGGAACCTCTCCGTGGTTTACGGCCTGCGGCTGATGAACGGCCGCGAGGTGGTCCTGAAGATCCGCGACGACGACGCGCGGCTGGGAGCCTGTACCCGGGTGCAACACCGGATGTGGCAGGCGGGCTACCCGTGCCCGGAGCCATTGGCCGGTCCGTTGCCGCTGGGCACGAAGGTCGCCAGCGCCGAGGCTTTCCTGCCAGGGGGCGAAGAGCCCGCGCCCGCCGATGCTCCCTGGCAGTTCGCCGGTCTCCTGGCCGACTTAGTGACCCGCGCGGAGAAGCTGGATCCGCAGCCCCTGCTACGACCGGCTCCCGCATGGGTCCACTGGTACCACGAGGAGGACGGCGTCTGGCCGGTCCCGGATGACCGCAACGTCGACCTCAATGCCGAACGGTGTTCTGCCACGGCGTGGCTCGACGAACTCGGCGCGGCCGTACGCGAGCGGCTGGAAGAGATCCGCGACGCTGCCTGCGTGCTCGGACACGGAGACTGGGACGGCCGCAACGTGAAGTTCCGCGACGGCCGGCCGCTCGTGGTCCACGACTGGGACAGCGTGATCTACGAGCCCGAGGTGGTGATCATCGGTCAGGCCGCCGCGATGTTCGAGGCCGGGCCCACTGGCGCGGGCGCCTCGGTCGAACGGACGGCGGCCTTCCTGGAGGAGTACGAAATCGCGCGCAGACGAGTGCTGAGCGGCAACGAGGTGCAGTTGTGCTGGGCAGCGGGCCTGTGGGTACGCACCTTCAACGCCAAGAAGTTCCATCTCGACAACTTCGACGCGCTGGGCCGCGACGAAGCCGAGGCGAGGATGAGGCACGCCGGGATCTGATGACGGTGAAGCTTCGAAACTCCCCACACCACGGGGGACCCGGTTCATCTGAAGTGCAGTGGATGCGGCCCTTACCTCGCGCCTGCCTTCCACACCGGCAGCTCACCCACGTGACGGACCCAGCCGAACTGGTCGTCACCGAACCGAATGCCAACCGGCACGGACACGACAAAGGCCCCGACCAGCGGCCGGGGCCCCGTCCCAGCGTCACGCGCGAGTGTGGGATCGGCCCGCCCACAGCGACTGCGGGCGTGAGAGACGGCCCAGGGAAATCACTTCACCACGACGTTGTCCCCGGCCGAAGTCGACGGCCCGGTGGTGGTGTTGCCGTAGTACGCCCAGCGCCACGTGCCCGTCTTGGACGCCTTCACGGTCGTCTTGAGATCACCCGAGCCGTTCGCGTACACCTTCTTCACCGTGGTGTAGGAGGTGGCCCCGGTGGGCTTGAACTGCAGGCTCACCAGGCGGCCTCCGTAGGAGGCGTACTTCCTGGTCTCCCAGTTGGCCCGCGTGACCTTTCCGGTCACGGTGATGGTCCTGCCCTTGCTCACCGGCTCGGGTGAGGCGTTCACGGTCAGGCGGGAGTTGCGCTTGACGTAGACCGTGAGGCCCTCGTCATCGGTGTCACCGCCGCCGCCCTGGAAGTACACCTCGGCCGCGACCTTCCAGGCTCCGGCCTCGCTGTTGTGCATGTCCCACACGCTCGGGTCGAAGTACATCGTCTCTTTGATGTCACAGACGCCCGAACTCACCTTGATGCAGTCGCTTGTCTCGATCGCGTGCCACAGCCGTTCACCCGTGTTGCCGCGGTACAGGAACACCGCCGGCCACTTCCACTTGTGGGTGGTCTCCATCCGGAAGGAGGTGGGTACCGCGACCTCATTCGACACGCCGATCACGATCGGCTTGCCGCCGTTCACCTGGACACGGGTGAACGAAACCCCGCCTTCGGCCGCGCCGGCCGGAACCGCGGCCATGCCGGTGAACACAGCGGCCGCGCCACCGGCCACGACAGCTCTCCAGAGCTTCTTCCCCACTTGATCCCCGATCTCTGTACCGAAAGGCGCCGGAGACTCATCCTCCGGCACGCCCTAGACAGCCGTGATCCACACGGGGTTGTACACGCGTGGATCACGATCGGGCATCACACGACCTTCGCCTCGCGCGAGGCGATGCGCCGGGCGGTGATGTCCGCGAGGTACGGGCCCTGACCGCACCTCGGTGTCCTGCACCGCTCCTGTAGTCAGGGTCCTGAACAGCGGGTCAAGCGGCGCCGAGCAGGCCGCGCTGATGGCACAGACCTGGTCCGGGCGCGGAGTTCACGTGCGTCACCAGCGCACCAGTGCGAACAGGGGAACGGCGGGAGATCACGGTGAGCCGACGGCGCCGGTGAGCGCAGGTTCGGCGCGTACCACCACGGCGTAGGAGCCGAGGCCCATCAGGCGCGCACCGGCGATCTCCCCGAGGGCGGTGTAGAGCGTGAGGATGCGACCGGAGACGGGGTCGAAGGCGATGTCCCTGACCACTCCGTGCTCGACGCCGTGCTCGGTCAGGACCCGGCTCCCGAGTGCCCGGTGATGGGCGGGCACACGGTCCTGCCCCCGCTCGGCCAGGACACGTGAGTGGACGATCACCGCGTCCGTGCCCACTGCCTCCAGGGCACTCCACGGCAGCGCTTCGGCGCGGTCGGCCGCCCCGGACAACCGCACCGCGGCCACCGTGGCGTCCTGCGCGTCGACGGTCAGGTCCGCCACCTTGCCCACGGTGGTCGCGTCGTCGGCCGTGATCACGGGTAGGCCGACGGCCTGGGAGAAGAGCATCGCGGGTCCTCCTTCGTCGGGCGGAGCGGCGCCTGGTCAGCGGTGCCGCATATGAGTGAGGAAGGCTTCGACCTGGGCGGCGAAGCTGGGCAGGTCGTCCGTGACGAAATGCTGTGCCTGCGCGGGAACGACGAGGGCCTGACCGGAGACGGCCAGGGACTGCCCACGCGGCACGAACACCCTGCGGTGCTGCCGGTCGAGATTGTCGTTGGCGGCGACCTCGAAGCCGACCACCCGGCCGCTCGTCCCCGTCTCGACGACCAGGTCGGCCACGGTCCCGATGTCGGTGCCCTCCTCGGTGAGGACCGGAGCCCCCAGGACTCGGCCCCGATCGGCTTCGCCGCGTCCGACGACCGCGTCCCGGTCTTCGAAGAGAGACTGGCTGACGATCATCACCGCGGCTGGTCCGACCGCGTGCACACGGGAGAAGGGAAGACTCTGCTTCAACGGCCCGGCCAGCAGGCCTCGCCCGCTCAGGGTGAAACCGGTGATCCGGCCCGCCGGCCCGTCGAAGACGATGTCCTTGATCTGTGCCACCGCCTCCCCGCCGAGTGTCACCACCACTCGTCCGGACAGTTCGGACGCGAGTACCAGGGTGTTCACCGTCCGCCTCCCCGGCCGGCGCGCCCGCGGTTGACCGCGATCACCGTTCCGGACCGGCGTCGTGCCTGAACGAGGACCACCGCCCCGGCGAGCAATGCCACCACCGCGACGAAGACGACCAGCCAGAACCACAACATCGTCTTCCACCTCCCTGCCGTCGGCCATCCGTCGTGAACCGAGATGCACTCAGCGACCTCTCCGTGGTCTCCTGTTGCCCTCTGTACTGGCAGACACGCCTGCGTTTCGGAGTGGATACGGGCCATCCACGTCCCTTGCAGCGGCAGATGGCTGCGGCGAGGCAGGGAAGGCGAGGTAGTTGCGGGGTTGGCGCTCGTGCGGTGACAGCGCCGTCCGGGGCCGCCCGACGGCGGACGGTCCGTCCGTGGTCGTGCCACCACGGACGGACCGGTCTTTACCCGCGTGCGAGCCGCGGGGTGGAGTCAGCGCAGGCCGAACGCCCGGATCACGGTCTGGTGCACCGCGTTGCCCGCCGAGTCCTCGGCGCTCGCCCTGAGCGACACGTAGGACGCGTTCTTCGGCGCGTCCAGGCGGTACCGTCCGTCATGGTCACCGGTGGCCCTGTGCCATGTCGTGCCACCGTCGTAGGACAGCTCCAGGGTGACCGCGCCGACCCGGCCGGCGCCGGCGGCACCCGGCAGCTGTGCGGCGGTGGCGGACAGGGTGTCGTGCCTCCCGGCCCGCCCGGCCGGGTCGGTGGCGACCGTGTAGTCGATCTGCACCAGCGGCAGGACCGTGTCGGAGCCGTCCGACGCCGCCTTCGAGGTGAAGTCCCACTCGGTGCGGGTGCCGGAGGAGTACGGGGTGAACGGAACGTCGCGCTTGCCCGTGACGACCAGCCGGTACGGCAGCTTCCCGGCGCCCGGTGCCTCCCCCGAGACGTTCGTGAAGGTTCCGGTGCCGAGCTCCTTGGTGCCCTGGTAGAGGGTCTGGCGCTGCTCCGCTCCGCCGTCGATCTGGTTCATGCCGACGTGGTCGCGGCTGCCCCAGGCCGGGATGTCGATGTACAGGTGGTCGCCCTTGCGCGTGGGAAGGCTGTAGACGTCGTTCAGGTAGGGCCGTTCGATCGGCTTGAACCATTCCTCGGACTGCCTGCTGCCCGCCCGGTATGCGGTCTTGGCCCCGGCTTCGAAGACCATGCCGTCCGCGTAAGCGCTCTGGCTCCAGCTGTTGAAGCCCCCGGTGGAGACCCAGTCGGTGCGCTTGCCGCGCACCGGCTCCGGCATCAGCTCGCCGATGGCCCAGTCGTTGTAGGCAGGCCAGTCGAAGCGGAACTCGCCGCCGGTCTTCCCCGGAGCCGGGCTGTCGAAGGTTTCGTCGACCCGGGCGAGGTTCCTGGAACTGCCCGCCACCACCATGCGGTCGGGGATCTCGTTGTGCCAGGTCCGGCTGAGGTCGTAGACGTACGGGCTCACGGGCGCGGAGTCGACCGTGACGAAGGCGTCGCGGGCCCGGGCCTGGCGGACGAGCTTCTCGCCCTCGTCGGTGCTGAGCAGGCCCACGTCGAGCGGGACGGGCGTCGAGCCGAACGGCGCGTTGTAGCGGCGGAAGCCGCGGCCGTCCACGTTGTTCACGACCAGCATGAGTTCGGCGCCAGCGGCTGTCGCGGCGGCCGCCTGGTCGATGTCGGTGACGTCGTCGTTGCGGCGTACCACCACGGCCTTGCCGTGCGCGTCGAGGTGCGCGTAGTCGCTGCTCGCGCCCTGGCCGGCGAAGACCAGGGGGAGCTTGGCACTGCCCTGGGGCAGGGGGGTGACGCCGTCCTGGCGCAGCACATCGGTGAAGTCGGTGGTGCGGGTGGAGACGGCCAGCGCGGGCTTCTCCTTGCGCCAGCGGGCCGCCAGGTAGAAGTCGCCGTGAGTGACCTCGTGGGTGGTCGGCTGGGCCCACAGGCTGTCGTAGTTGGTCTGGGTCTCCATGTAGTCCCGCCAGACCTGACCGCCCATCATGCGGGTGTAGTCCAGTCGCTGGTAGGTCGTCTCGGTCCGCTGAGGGGCCGTCATGTCGACGCGGTCGATCCCGGACGCGTCAAGGGTGACGGTGGTGTCGCGGTCCAGGTCGACGTCGGGGTCGCCCAGCAGGGCCATGCCCCACGAGTGGGGGCCGTGGACGCCCTGCACCGTCTTGAAGGAGAGCACCGAGTACACGTCCTTGGGCAGGTACATCTGCCCTGTGCCGGAGGCGTCGATCTCGACGAACGCGGGGGAGTCGTCACCGGACCTGAGCAGTTCGACCACGCCGGACATGGGCCGGCCATGGGCGTCCTTGAACGTCATGGTCAGTTTGTGTTCGACGTCCCCGAGGGAGACGGCGGTGTGTGCCGCGACCTTCCCGGCCGCGGTCCTCGCGACGACCTGGCCGGTGTACCGGCCGTCGGCGGGGGCGGCCGAGCCGTCGATGGTCACGGTGACACCGGCGCTGCCGTGCGCGGGCACGACCACCTGGGGGGCGGAGAGGCGGAACACGCCGGCCGGGGCGTGTGCGGCCTCGACGGTCAGCGCGAGGGTGACCGGCGTGTCGGTGGTGTTGGTGTAGGTCACCGGGCGCCGCACGCCGCCGCCGGAATTCTGCGGGACCTGCGCGGCGTACGCGGTCGCCGTGGCGAAGACACCGGCGTGCGCGGCCGCGGCGAGGTCGAGGCGGCCACTGCCCGCCTGGAAGGCGTCGTACTGCGGGGTCTGCCGGGAGCTGCTGGTCAGCAGGTCCTTCAGCTGGCTTCCGGTGAGGTCCGGATGAGCGGCGGCCATCAGCGCGGCGGCGCCCGTCACGTGGGGTGTGGCCATGGAGGTGCCGCTCATGGTCTGGTAGGCGCCCGCGTCGTTGCCGTCGAACCGGGAGTTGGCCGCCAGGATGCCGACGCCGGGCGCGGTCATCTCCGGCTTCAGGGCGCCGTCCACGCGGGGGCCCTGGCTGGAGAAGTCGGCCACGGAGTCGCCGGAGTCGACGGCGCCCACGGTCAGCGCGGTGCTCGCCGCGCCCGGTGCGCCGATGGAGCCTGGTGCGCCCGCGTTGCCGGCGGCGACGACGAACAGCGCGCCCGTCTCGGCGCTGAGCTTGTCGACGGCCTGGCTGAGGGGGTCGGTTCCGTCGGACGCCTGCGACTCGCCGAGACTCATGTTGATGACCTTGGCGTGCTGGTCGACCGCGGCCCATTCCATGCCGGCCAGGATCCAGGAGGTCTGTCCGGAGCCGGTGTCGTCCAGCACCTTGGCGATGTCGAGCCGGGCGCCGGGGGCGACACCCTTCTCCCTGCCGTCGGAGGCCGCGCCGGTGCCGGCGATGATGGACGCGACATGCGTGCCGTGGCCGAAGCGGTCGTCGGTGCTCTCGCCCGGTACGAAACTCCGCCGGCTCGCGACGCGGTCCACGAGGTCGGGGTGTCCCGCGTCGATGCCGGTGTCGAGGACCGCCACGTCCACGCCTTGTCCGGTGTTGCCCTCCGCCCAGACCTGCGGCGCGCCGATCTGCTTGGTGCTGTCGGCGAGGTCGGCGTGGACGAGGCCGTCCAGCCAGATGTGCGCGATCCCGTCGGCGAAGGCGGGTGCGGCGGCCTGCTTGCGGGCTCGGTCGGTCGTCGCCGTCCCGGCCACGGACTTCCAGAAGTCCGCGGCGCGCGAGCGGTCCGCGGTGAGGGCGGCGCCGCGTATGCCGTCGAGGGTGCGGACCCGGGTCGCTCCGGCGGGCAGGGCCGCGGCCTTGGGGCGTGTGCCGGCGGATTGCGTGTAGGAGACGATGAGCGGCAGCTGGTCGCGGTGCGCGTCGTCGTACCCGTCGGCGATCATGTCCGTGATGTTGAACAGCTGCCGGTCCAGGGTGCCCTCGGCGACGAAGGGCAGTACGGACTCGGGGAACACGTAGAGGTCGTCGCCCGATGTCAGGACGCGGGTCTGTACGGGGCGTCCGCCGTCACCGCGGACGCTGACGGTGCCTCCGGCCTTGCCGTCGGTGCCGGGGCTCCGCCGGGTGGTGACCACGTCACCGGTGATCAGTGTGACGGAGTGGTCGCCCGCGGGCACCCGGTCGGACGCGGACGCGGTGGACGCGGCGTCGGAACGGGCGGCTGAGGACGCCGAGGCAGTCGCGTCGTAGGGGCCCGCCAGCGCGAGTACCAGAGCGCCGGCCGCAACCGGCACGCTCCAGCGTCTGCGGTGGTGTGCTTTCACAAGGTCTCTCCCGGCTCTGCGGTCGGGCAGAGCACGGTCGTCCTCTGCCGTCCACGGTGCGCCACCTGACGGGTCGTCGGCGTCGAGGGCCTCGGATCCCTTCCACGGGCGGCGTGAACGTTCAGAGTGAAAGCTTGTGAAGGAGAGATGTCTAGATCAGACTCGTGTCGTAGATCGCCAGTTGGCGATTCGCGTCACGCGCATCCCGACGGCCCGTCGGGCGGTGATCACGGGAGGGCGGCCGGTGCTGAGCACGCTGGGGATCAGCGAGTTCGACGAAAAGGTCTACCGGGTCTGTCTGACCATGTCGGGCCGGACGGCCACCGAGATCGCCGAGAGCCTGGGCACCACGCCGAGCCGGATCCGGCGCACGATCTCCCGGTTGGTGGAGCTGGGCATGCTGCGGAAGGAAGGGCACGGCCAGTACCGTCCGGTCAGCCCGCACACCGCGTTGAGCGCGCTGCTCGCCAGACGCCGGGCCGAGAGCGAGGCGGCGTTCACCGCGGTGTGGGGCGCCGTCGAGGACCTGGCGGACGAGTACCGTGCCCGCCGGCTCCGGGAGGATCCGACCGGACTGGTGGAGGTGATCACGGGCGAGGCGGAGATCACGGTGCGCGTCGCCGAACTGATGCAGTCGGTTCGCACTCACTTCTGGGTGCTCGATCGTCCTCCCTATCTCGGCCATTACAGCACCGAGTTGGAGGAGGCCCTGACGATGGACCTGCTGGGCCGCGGCGTCGACATCCGGTCCGTCTACACCCCGGAGGCGCTGGCGCAGCCCGGCCGTTTCGAGCTGATCACCCACCTCGCCCGGATCGGCGAGCAGGCCCGCATCCTGCCGGCCCTGCCGTTCAGACTGCGCATCATGGACCGACGCGTCGCGCTGGTCGCGCTGGTCCCGGGCCGTTACGACATGATCGCCGTGGTCCACAGGTCGGGACTGCTCGACGCGCTCCTGGAGTTGTTCGACTCCTACTGGCAGCGTGCGCAGTCCGTCGTCGCCACCGACCCGGCGACGGCCGACGGGCCGAGCGCTCAGGACCTCCTGCTGCTGAAGATGATGCAGGCGGGGTACAAGGACCAGGCGATCGCGCGGCAGCTGGGAACGAGCGCGCGCACCGTGACCCGCCGGATCGCGGCGATCGCCTCCGGGCTCGGCCTCGACACCCGCTTTCAGGTGGGGGCCGAGGCCGCGAAGCGAGGCTGGATCTGAAGGGTGTTGCAGAAGGCCGTGAACTTGGCTCTTGCGGTGGGGTGTTGAAGGCCAAGCGGGTGTGGGTGGGGAAGTGCACGGGGCAGCGGGTGGATCAGCCGCGGACATCGCTGCCCGAGCCGCCTCGCGCGCGGACGCGGTGTCCAGGCCACGCTCTCGGCTCCCAGGAGGGGCGCCCGGGCACGGCAGACTGGAACCGGTGAGCCGACCGCTCCGACTCCGGGCTCCGGCACCGCCGACGTCCGTGGACTCGTCCTTGCGCGCGTCCCCCTGGAGCGGAAGACCAGGCGGCTCTGCAACGTTCCGGCCGGCCAACTGACGGCTGGCTGTGTGCAGGAACGACAGGTGAGGCGCCTCGCCTTCACCGCCGGCGCGGCTAAAGGCTGACCGGGTCGAGGAGTTGGGGACCGTCGTTGCGGACGTTGTTGACGGCCGTGGAGACCGGACGCGCCTCCAGGTGCCCGTCGGCGGGCCGGCCGAGCAGCGCCCGCAGCTCGTCCGCGTCCTGGTGCGCGGGGTCGAGCCAGGCCTCGTAGTGGTCCTCGGTGAGGGCGAGGGGCATGCGCGGATGCACGCGGCCGGCCGCGTCGGTGGCCTCGGTGGTGATGATGGTGCAGGTCGTCAGCCAGGCGGCCGGGTCGTCGTCCCGGGCGACGGCCGGATCGCGCCAGTACTCGTACAGCCCGGCCAGCGCCATCACCTGGCCGTCCTCCGGGTGGATGAAGTACGGCTGCTTGCGCGCCTTGCCGGTGGCCGGGTCCTTACCCGGCACCCATTCGTAGAAGCCGTCCGCCGGGAGCAGGCAGCGGCGCCTCAGGAACGCGCGGCGGAACGCCGGCTTCTCGTGCACGGTCTCCACCCGGGCGTTGATCATCCGCGCGCCGATCTTCGGCTCCTTCGCCCAGGACGGCACCAGGCCCCAGCGCAGCGGCCGCAGCTCCCTCACCGGCGCCGCACCACCGCCCTCGTCGCGCGGAGCACGTTCCAGTACTGCCCACACCTCGTCGGTCGGCGCGACGTTCCAGCTCGGCGTGAGCGCCTCCGTCGTAGGCCATTGGGCGGCATGGAACAGCTGCGCCAGGTCCTGTGGGCTCCGGGTGGCAACGTATCGACCGCACATGCGCCCACTCTCTCACCGCCGCGCCCCTCAACGAGACGCCGGGCGGTCGAGTCGCGTCGGGTCCGCCAGCCGAACGGGCACGCGGGAGCCCGCTGGTGTCATCGATTCCAGGGACCAGGACGCCCCCTGTGCGCTCCTGGTTGACCGGGCACCCGGGCAGCGTCCTTGCGGCCCGGCGGACACCGTCGCTCCTGCGTCGGGTGACCGCGAGGTTGGGGGCGGCGCCTTCTTGCCGCGCGCCCTGGTAGGGGGCCGCCCCGCCGGGTGCGCGCCCGGCGTTGCCCTCGGGGTCGGCCATGACCACCCAGCTCCGGGCAGGGCCTCGACCCACGTCCACTTTGGCGGCGCCAAGGGATCGGGCTGACGTCCAGGTGGAGCCGGTTCTTCGCGGTCTTGCCCTCGGACACCTGGACGAAGAGCAGGGTGGGCGGCATCTGGCGGGCCCGGACCTCCTCGACGGTCGGCTCCCAGCCGGATGCCACCGCGCTCCAAGGACCTCGCGGCCCTGCGTGCCTGCGCCGCCCGGCACGCCGCCGCCCACGCCAAGGCAGCCACCGTCCGCCCCTACGCCCGGTGCCACTGCGGCTCGCAGCACTGCGCCTTCGGATGTCCGGGTGCGGGCCGGCGCCCGCAGGGTTTGGCGGACTGGTGGCACCGCGTCGTGCCCGCACCGGCCTCCCGGCCGCGCGCCGGTCCCGCCTGCCGCCGGCCGGGCCCCCGTGGGCCCCGGCCCCGCCCCGCCGTCCGCGCCCGCCGCCGTGCTTCCCGTGCCTGCCGTCCTGTGGCCGCCGACGGCGGCGCGGCACGGGAACGGCTGCGGCTCGGACGGCCGGACAGACGGGAACCGAACGACGCGCGCGGGCCCAGCCCGGTGGTACGGGGCGCCACAGACCGGCACAGCGCGGCGGCCCATGCACCCTCTGGGGACGTGTTCGCCGTGGATCGAGGTCCCCGGCGATTTCGTGGCCGGTGCGAGGTCGGCGCAGGAGGCCGGGTGAGCGTCAGTGGGGAAGCTGCTGCCGTCGCCGACGGGCCGGCAGGACCGCCTGACGTCCGGGAGCAAGGCACAATGCCCGCGATGTGTCGCCTGAACTTCCGTTCCGTAGACGAGAGTTGCCGGTGGACAAGGTCGAAAAGAGGGGGAGAGGTGCTCGGGACCGAGTTTTGCAGCAAGGATGTGCCTGCACAGGACAGGTTCGAGTACTGGAAGGAGGTGGTGGGCCGAACGCGTGCTTGTGACATGGGCAGTGTCCACGCGGATGACTTCCAGGCGGAGGGGCGACTGATGGAGCTGGGACCAGCGACTGTGGTCACGGCTACGTTCCTGCCCACCCGCTTCCAACGCGACCCCGTGATGGTGCGCCGCTTCGATCAGGAGGTCTATCACCTGAGCCTGCTCGTCGAGGGAAAGATGGCCCTGGAGCACGCCGGGCGGGCCGACAGCTTCGGCCCGGGGGACTTACATCTGGCCGACAGTTCGCGGTCGTTCGACCTGCGGTCGACGGACGGTCCGCTTCGTCGCACCCTCACTGTGCTGGGCGTGGACCTCCCCAAGGCACTGCTGCCCTTTCCATCGCACAGGGTCCATGAGTTGCTGGGGCGGGGCATGTCCGGAATCGACGGCACGGGGGCCCTGCTGGCGGATTTCCTCATCGGCATCGAGCGCCATGCGCCGACTTTGCAGCCCTCAGACGCACCGCGCTTGAGCACGGCCCTGGTGGACTTGATGTCAGCCTGGCTTGCCCAGCTGCTGAACACACCGGCCGTCCTGGAACCGGAAACGCATCGTCGCGTCACAGTACAGTCCGTCAAGGCATTCATCAGGCAGCACCTGCACGACCCGGCACTGACGCCGTCCGTGATCGCTGCCGCACACCACGTCTCCCTCAGCTATCTCCACCGGATCTTCCAGCAACAAGCCCAGGGCGAGACAGTCGCCGCCTGGATCCGTGCCCGACGGCTGGAGGGCGCGCGCGGTGACCTGGCCGACCCCTCCCTGCGCGGCACCCCCATTTACGCCATTGGGGCACGCTGGGGCTTCCTGCGTGCTGACGACTTCGCCCGCGCCTTCCGTGCCGCTCATGGAGTCTCACCCCGCGACTTCCGGCACCAGTGCATGGCCGAGTCCGCGTAGACCCAGAGCCAAACAAGCGTGCACGGATCGCCGGTGACCGCAAGACGGTGGCCACGGCATTCTCAACCACGCGCAGGCCGAAGAACCCGGTCGCGCAGTCGGTTACTCCGTCGCCTCGAAGCAAGAGACCAGAAAGAAGGCCACCCCCTATGCGTTTGACGGCTCCGCGTCCCAAGGCCCTGCTTGTGGCCGCCATGACGGCCGCCACCCTCGCGGCCACCAGCGCGTCGGCCAGCGCCGCCCAGAACTGGCAGACCGTGACCTCCACCCCCAACATGACGTGCAGCGCGTACAAGCACCACAAGGTGTCCAACAACGTCGACTTCAAGGTCTGCATCGTCGTCAACAGCAACCTCGACGCCCAGGCTGTGCTGGTCGTACAGAACAACGCCAGCGTGGCGGTCTCGATCGGGGGCGAGGTCGCCACCAACTTCGGAAGCAACGTGGACTGTGCCTCCTCCACGCTCAACCCCGGCTTCACCCGCGGGTGCTACTCCCCCACTGTCCACGTGGGATCAGGCCAGACCCTGATCGCGGACGCGCGGCTTCGCCTCAACGGCGTCGACGAGTGGTGGAGCGCCTCCTGAGCGACCGTTCTGGCAGGATCTGGCCGCGGTGGACACCAGCGCGGCCAGATCCGCATGCCTCGTCGGTCCATCACCCCGGACACTCCCCTCACACGGTCCTGCCACTACCTAGTGCACTGACCGCATAGGTTCGCCGGGTTAGCGGTGGGAGGGGCGGCAGACATCCGTGCCGACCCTTGGACATCTCGGTGATCGATTGCTGTGCGCGGTACGCAGACTGACCAATGCGGCTACGCTCCACGGCGTGGGGCATAACGGGTGGAGAGCACTGATTGGTGCGGCGGGGGCGAGTGCCTTGTGCTGGGGAGTGGCTGGGACGGTGCATCTGGGGTTGGTGCATCACAGCAATGGGCGGCGCCGTGACGGATGGAGCCTTCCCGAAGGTGGGGGGCTCTATGAGTTCGCGTTCATGGCAGGAGCCATCGTGACGTTGTACTCCGTTCCCGGGCTGCTTCGTTGCAAGGAGTGGTGGCTGGCGCTGAGCCTGAGCCTCGGGCCTTTGGTGGGCGCGGTTTCGGTACTCGTTCTGGGACAGGAACCGCGGTATTGGGTCACTGCGGCGGTCATGGTTGCTCTCGGGGTTGCGGCACCTTTGGTGAGCCTGTGGTGGGGGCGTCGACGATCTGGTGCTGTGACCGCATAGGTTCGCCAGGTTGGTCAGGCCGCGGCTATGAGGGGGCGTCCGCCCCAGCGGATTCCCTTCTCGCTTCGGATGCGGGCGCGTTCTTTGCGTTCGGCGGCCAGAACGTCGCGGTGGCGGGCGTTGGTGTTGCGCCAGCGGAGGTAGGCGTGCAGTGTCCGGGTCTGCACAGTGTGGTTGGGGTGATCGGAGTTGGCGATGGTGAACTGCCTCAGCGGTCCGAAGTGCGCCTCGATCGGGTTCGCCCACGAGGCGTAGGTCGGCGTGAAGCACAACTCGACCTTGTTCTTCTCCGCCCAGCGGCGGATGTCGCTGCCCTTGTGGGCGGACAGGTTGTCGAGGATCACGTAGACCGGGGCGCCGTCGGGCCGTGCGGCGCGGACCGACTTCAGCGCGGCCAATGTGTTCGCGGCGCCCTTCCTGCGGCGGTTGACGCCCCACAGAGTGTCGTCACCGATCGAGTAACAGCCATGAAAGTAGCGGACCCCCTGGGTGCGGTGGTGGGTGGCAGGCAGCCTGTCAGGATGGCCCAGCCCAGCCGCAGCCTGCCGTGGGGCTGATCCCGAGCGGACCGAACTCGACGAACGCGAAGACCCGGTCCGGGAAACGGTCCAGTACTTCCTCAATCCGGTCCAGTTTGGCGTCGCGTTCTGGGTCCGGGGACTCCTTCCACGTCTTGGTGCGCTGGAACGTGATGCCGCGGCGAGCGAGCAGGCAGCGTAATGCCTCGCGGCCTATGCGGATGAAGCGGCCGTGCACTTCCCGCAGGTAGGCGACGAGTTTGCGCAGTGACCAGCGGGTGAAGGGCCGGCCGAGTTCGGCAGGCCGGGTGGTGGCCGTCTGGATGACGAAGTCCTCGTCGTCAGAGCTGAGCAGGCGGGGACGGCCTCCCGCCCATCGAGGGTCCAGGCAGGCCAGGCCGACGTGGCCGCGTGCCTGCCTCGTCCGCCGGGTCTGGGTCAGCGGCGTTTGTTCCGGCGCGTGCGGCGGATGAGCTGTTGTGCTGCCAGGTGTCCCGAGCCGCCGCCGAGCCCGGGGCCGGGGTGGGTGGAGGCACCGATGTGCCACAGGCCGGGCACGGGCGTGGCGTGCCGGGAGGCGCCGGGCACGGGGCGCCACAGCAGGTTCTGGTCGAGTTCGGCCGAGCCGCCGTAGGGGTCGCCGGCCACCGCGTTCGGGTTGTACGCGGCCAGGTCCGGCGGTGTGACGGCGTCCCAGGCGAGCACCTTGTCCGGCAGATCCGGGGCATGGCGGGCGATCCGTTCGAGGACCCGGCGGACGTATCCCTCGGTCAGTTCCCCGGTCCAGCGGCCTGTCGCGTCCAGCTCGCCCGCCGCGTCGCCGATCGGCTCGTACGGCAGTTCCTGGAGCTGGATCCACAGGGCGGCCGCGCCGTCCGGCACGCGCGACGGGTCGAGGACGTACTGCTGGCCGACGACCACCGTGGGCCTGCGCGGCAGCAGACCCGCCTCGGCCTCCGCGCACGCGATCGCGGTGCTCGCCGACCCGTCGCTCAGGTGGAGCAGGGGCACGCCGGCCAGGCGCTCGTCGTGCCAGCGGAGCGGGGCGGACAGGGCGACGTGGAGCTGCATCGCGGAGCGTCCGTAGCGGTAGTACCGGGCCCGGTCGCGGACAGCGGGCGGGACCGGGGCATCCGGCGGCAGCAGTCGGCCGTACAGCGCGGTCGGGGTCACGGAGGCCAGGACGGCGTGGCGGGCCCGGATGGTCCCGCCGTCGGCGACCACGCCCGTGACCCTGCCGTCCGTGAGGATCAGTCGCTCCACCGGCTGCCCGGTGCGGATGTCCACCCCGAGTTCGCCGAGCAGCCTCTCGAAGGCGCGGACGAAGAGGTGGGCGCCGCCCGCCACGACAGGGAGGCCGAAACCGTGCAGCGCGGCGGCGATGGCGGGCAGCATCAGACCGCCCGAGGCGTGGTCCGGGGAGAGGCCGGCGTGCAGCAGCCACGGCGCCCACAGCGCATCCGGCTCGTCGCCGCGGAACGCGCTGCGGCAATACGAGCGGCCGCTGGTGAGGGTGGCCCGCAGCCACGCCTCGGTTCCGCCGAAGCGCTCGCGGCGCAGCAGTCTCACGACGTGGCGGAGCACGCGCGGGGAGCGCAGCTCGTCGCCCAGGATGCCGCCCACGGCGTCGATGTTGTCGAGGAACCGCTGCAGCATGGCGAGGTAGGCGGCCCGGTCCTCCGCGTGGCCGAACGTCTCCGCCGTGGCCGCGGGGTCGCGGTGGGCGAGGACCACGCGGCCGTCGTCGGTGACGGTGCCCGTCACGAGGCCGTCGGTGTTGCGGTACTCCAGACCGTGGCGGTGCAGGTCCTCGGCGAGCGCGGCATAGGCCCGGCCGGACACGAACAGCGGGTGCCACGAGGAGTAGGTGTCGTGCAGGTAGCCGGGCAGGGTCCGCTCCTCGGTGGCGATGAAGCCGCCCAGCCGACGGCTCCCTTCGACGAGGGCCACCGACCAGCCGCCCTTGGCCAGCTCGGCGGCGGCGACCAGGCCGTTCACACCGGAACCGACGACGATGGCGTCGACCGTACCTGTCATCTCTCAGCCTCCTCGATCCGCAGGTGCCGGCCGCGTGAGGTCCCGCGGGGAGCCGGTCCCTCGGCCGGCGGGGCGGGGACGTGACCGTGCCTCCCACCCACCTTCCTCCCGGGAGCCGGGCACCTCCAAAGTGTCGAGGTGGTCCGGCGGCGGCAAGTGGCCGACGTGGAGAAGGCGCCCAGGAAACACCTGCGTCGCCCTGAGTGTTCATCTGATTGCTTGTGGTCACTCGCGTCGATCGGATGAACGGGTGGCATCCCGCGCTGCCGGTGCCGGTCCTCTTTGTCCCGCCTCGACGGAGTTTGATCGTCCGCTCCTCACCGCAAGGTGCCACGGGGTCGGCTTCGGAGGCGTTCAGCGGAGGGCGCGGAAGTTGGGGGGCGTACGCCTCGGTGGGCCGGCGTCGGCCGAGGCCGACCGGTCGGTGACGGATCCGCGCTCAGGTGGCGCCCGGCAGAGCCGAGGCGAGCATGCCCGTCAGCCAGTCCTCGTAGGTGTCGGTGTCCCAGCCGCGCCCGGCGGTGAGCTGGGTGTACAGGTGGGGGCCGGTCAAGGCCCACCAGGAATCCGCCAGGCGGGCCGTGTCGGCGTCCGGGGGCAGGACGCCCGCTTCGGCGAGATGGGCGACGAAGGCGCTCACGCCGGTCAGGCGCTCTTCCTCACTGGCGGCCAGGACCTGGCCGGCCTCGGGGCCGGCCTGGGCGAGAAGGGCGGACAGGGCGGCGAGGCGTTCGTGGACACCGCGGACGAACGCGGCGTACAGGCGGAGCTTGGCGTGGGCGTCGCGGGTGGCCAGGACGGCCTGGAGCTGGGGCCGCTCGGCCATGGTCAGGGGTTCGTCGTCCCCGGCCAGGGTGACGTCCCACAGTGCCTTGACCAGCCCCGGCTTGCCGCCGAACGCCTTGTAGAGGGTCTCGGGGGAGACGCCGGCACGCTCGGCCACCGCGCGGACGGTGGTGGCCTGATAGCCGTCGCGGAACAGCAGCTCCCGGCCGGCCGCCAGAATCGCGGCACGGTTGCGGTGCGCGGCCTGCTGTCGGCGCCGCGAATCGTACGGCCTGCGCGGAGTCCCACTGGGCATCTCGTTCTCCCTCTTATCCGTTACAGTCGACTGTATCAAAATCTGCCCGCCCCGCCCGCCCCCGGAGGAACCCATGCCCCGCTCCACCCCCTCAGACCGCCGCGTCGCCCCCGGCGTGGACCGCCTCGGCGACGACGTCGTCAACTTCTACCTGGTCGAGGAGCCCGACGGCCTGGTCCTCGTCGACGCCGGACTGCCGGCCCACCTGAAGCAGCTGCGCGCGCACCTGGCCGGCTCCGGCCGCTCCCTGACCGACATCCGGGCCGTGCTCCTGACCCACGGACATCCCGACCACACCGGGATGGCCCACACCCTCCAGCAAGCCGGCGCCGACGTCTGGGTCCACGAGAGCGACGCCGCGATCCTGCGCGACGGCCCGCGCAGCGCCCTACGCCATGCCAAGCCGGAACGCTCGATGCTGCCCTACCTCCTGCGCCGGCCCGCATCGATCGCCACTCCGCTCCGCCTTGCCCGTGCGGGTGCGTTCACCGCCCCCGCCACCCCTGGCGTGCGTGTCTTCGGCAACGACCAGCGGCTCGACGAGGTCCCCGGCGCACCGCGGGCCGTCCTGCTGCCCGGCCACACCCCCGGCAGCACCGGCTACCTCTTCCCCGAACGCGGACTGCTCTTCACCGGCGACGCCCTGGTCACCCATGACGGCCTGACCGGACACACCGGACCCACCCTGGTCTGCCGCGGCTTCACCCACGACAGCCACACCGCCATGACCTCCCTCGACCGGCTCGACGAACTCACCGACGCGACCCTGCTCCTGCCCGGCCACGGCCAACCCGTCACCGGCGACCCCCGCACCGTCACCCGCCAGGCCCGACAGGCCGGCTCACACTGAGCACGCCCCGACGCCGCCGACCGACGCCCGACCGGTCTCGGATGCCGACGCCTGCGTCAGGCAGCGGTGCCGTCCGGCGCCGAGCCATCGCCCATCGAGCCCGGCAGGTGCCTGCCACATTCGTGAACAGGTGCTGTCGGTCTTCGTGAACAGAGCCACGTGGAACGAAGTTCACCGGCGCACGCTGGAAGGCGACACAGGCGACGGACTGGGGGAGGCCGAAGGACACCCACCCGCACCTGTGCGACCACTGCACGCAGAAGGCCGACACCGCCAAGGCCCCGGCAGCCGACGAGCGCGGGCACCAGGAGCCGGAGCGCGTCGGCTGGAGCGCCACCCCAGAGCCCCGGCCGTTGCTGTGCGGGGACTGCGACCGGCAGGCCGTCGCCGACCCACAGCAGGCCTCGCCGAGCGCCCATCGGCAACGAGAGCAGGGCCATGCCGTGCCCGAGCAGAAGGCCGGCGGCACCTGGCTCACCCGCTTCCGCGGATGACGCGACCGGCCCGACTGTCAGCGGCGGCTGCCGAGCTGAACGGATGGACCGTGATGACGAGCAACTGCTATGCCGCCGGGTCTACGGCGCCGACCACGACCAGCCGGGCCCGCGACCCGACCGGCGCTACGCCGAACTGGGCGGCGGCCCGATGGACGGCCTGCTGCCCGACATCACCGGCTGGACGCCCGACGAGGCCGGCACCGGCGTCGCGCCGGCCACCGAGCTGGGGCAGTTCGGCGCCGGCGGCCGCGCCCTGTACGGGCCGCGCCCCGGTGACCGGGGCCGCTGGGACTGGACCGGCGACACTTCCTACCGTCCGGACCGGCTCGCTCTGCCCCTCGGGCGGCCGGAGGGTCACCGCAACGCCACGGCCGGGACGGCAAGTTGGCCATGCCGTTCAGATCCGCGCTCGCGTACGCGAGGGCAGATTCACCCGCGAGGCCGTCCAAAGCCGTTGATCTCTCTGTAGCGCGCCTCTTCGCAGTCAGGGTCGGCCACCGGCGCACTCACCGTGACCGGAACCTCAGCGCAATACGCCCGGGTGGTTTACCCGGTACGCCCGTCCAGGGGCCATCCGCCCTCGCCTATCTTCATTCCGTAGTCATCTGACTACACAGAGTGAATGGAGATCGCGGATGCGTTCGACGTCCATGGGCAGACTGGCAGCCCTCGCCTCGACGGCCCTGCCGACCCGTCCGGAGGGAGCCACGCGGCACCCCGTCTCCCGTCGGCGACCGAGAGCACTGGCGGTGGGGCTCGCCCTGGCGGTGTCCGCGCTTGTGCCCTCGTACCCCGCTGGCGCGGCTGATGAGTATCAGTGGGCCGCGCTGGGTGACTCGTACACCGCCGGCGGCTTCGTCGGGGACCCGCTGCCCCCGCTCGGCGATGCGTCGCGGGACGGCTGTGACCGCACCAGCGACGCCTACCCCGGCGTGGTCGAGCGGGAACTCGACGAGTTCCCGCCGGGCAAGTACGTCCACCTGACCAACGTCAGTTGCGGCAACGCCACCATCAACGACATCGCCAACACCAAGCAGACGCCGATCAGCCCGGTCCAGCCCCCTGCCGCGGGCTGGCCCGCAGTCGACCCGCAGATCCAGCGAGCGAAGCTCAACGACAAGACCGATGTCGTCACCATCGGTGTCGGCGGTAACAGCCTGCCCTTCGGCGGCATGCTCCTCAAGTGCCTCGAACTGGGCGCTACGCTCGGCAAGTCCTGCCGGGAGTACTACACCAGTCCTCCCGAGGGGGAGGAGAGCATCCAGGACAAGCTCGCCAGGGTCCAGAGCGAGTACGTCGAAATGCTGGCCAAGGTGCACCAGGCCGCACCCGACGCCAAGGTGATCACCGTCGGCTATCCGGCCGTCCTGCCCGAGGAGGGCAGTGACTGCAACCGCGCGTCCCTCACCGAGCTGAGCTCGATCAAGCACGCCGACGTCGACTGGCTCCGTGACAACGTCCTCAAACCGCTGAACAGCACGATCCGGCAGGTCACCTCGTTCTTCGGCGACCGCTACGTCGACGTCTACTCCTCCAGCGTGGGCCACGACGCCTGCCAGCCCGCGGACACCAAGTGGGTCGAGGGCATCTGCGGCGACGCCGCGGACTACTGGCCCGCCAAGCTCCCCGGCACGCTGCTGAACTGCGGTCTCATCGGCAAGCGCGTCACCCTGGTCCACCCCAACGCCGAAGGCCACGCCAACACCGCCGCCCACGTCGAACGAGCCATCCGCATCGCCCTCCTCGACCACTGACCAACAGACCGAACCCGGCGCCAGAGCCACGGCCCCCGACCTCGCCAACCCGCCGAACGCCCGGCTGCATCACCATGTGGTGGAAGACGAGCGTGCGCCGGAAGTCCCCCTCCGATGACGCCTTGAGCAGCGCCGTCTGGAGGGCTGCGAGCGGGGCGCCGCGGACCTCGTCCGAGTGGCTCTCAGCGCCCAGGAGTCGCGTGGCCTGGAGCTGGGTTTCGGTGATGTCCACGCACACCATCTGGTAGGAGGCACAGATTGCCCGGTCGATCGCATCCGAGAGGGTCGGCGTGAACGCCCGGCTGCCCCGGAGCCGGATGACCGGTACTTCGTCACGGCTCCGGGCGCCGGCCTGATGTCCGGCCAACCATGGCGTGCGGAAACAATCGACGCGGTAGGTGATGACACGAATGTGATGTGCATGCGGAATTGGTTACCGCCGGGAAAGAGCATGCGGGATTCCCATGTGCGTTACAGAGAGATTCTCTCTTCACGGGCCGGCGGGGGAAATCAGCTGAATCGCTACTCGACCGAGAGTGCCGCCGCGAGGGCCTGGGTCCAGGTGCCCACCGCACGGCGGGACACCGGGATCTCCGGCGCCAGTACGTCGAACATGTGCGGTACCCCGGGCACCACGTGCAGCTCCACGCTGTTGCCCGCGTCCCGCAGCCGGGAGGCGAACTCGACCGCCTCGTCCCGAGACGGGTCGACGCCGGCGGCGAGGACGTACGTGGGCGGCAGGCCCGACAGGTCACGGATCCTGGACGGGACCGCATAGCCCTCGGCGTCATCCACGCCCTGGAGGTACTGCTTCCACATGGTCACGGCGCCCTCGCGGTTCCAGATCCTGGCGTCCGTCACCGCTCGGGCCGACGGCGTCTCCTGCCGGTCGTCCAGCACTGGGTAGCCCAGGTAGAGAAAGGCCGGGACGACACCCTTCCGGTCGCGGGAGGCGCACGCCACACCGGTCGCCAGGGCGGCACCCGCGGAGTGGCCGCCCAGTGCGATCCGCCCGGGGTCGATCCCCAGTTCCGTGGCTTGGGCACCGGTCCACTGCAGGACGTCGTAGCAGTCGTCGAACGCCGCGGGGTATGGGTGCTCGGGGGCGAGTCGGTAGTCGGGTGCGATGACGGCGATGCCGAGTTCCCGGCACAGGCGCCGGCAGGTGGCGTCCTCCGCGTTCGGGGCACCGATGGCGAAGCCCCCGCCGTGGATCCAGACCGCGGCGGCGGTCGGCGTGCGCCGCGTGGACCTCGGCGTGTAGACGCGCACGGGCACCGACCGGGAACCCACGTCGACGGCGCGGTCCTCGACGGTCACCAGCTCGTCGGACTCGGCGGCGCCGGACACCGTGACCATCTGGGCGCGCGCCGCCCCCAGATCTGCGAACACGTCGACGGGGGGCAGGGTCTCGTACACGGGCAGAAATTGCGGATCGAACATGGCTGCAGCCGCCTTTCACTGTCTTGTCCACTGGACAATAACATTCGATTGTCCAGTGGACAATTACTGTGTACTGCGGCGCCCCAGGTCGGGAAAGCCCTTGAGTCGAGTGCACTCCCGCAACGTTTCCCCTGCGGCGTTGTACGCTGGACAACAAAACGCGACAGCTAGGGATTCGACGTGCCTCTGACCACCCAGCGGATCGCCGAGGCGGCGCTCGCCGTTCTCCGGCGGGACGGACTGTCCCTTTTGAGTCTGCGGGCGGTGGCCACGGAACTCGGGGTCCATCACAACGCCGTGCGCTGGCACGTCAGTACGAAGACAGGACTGCTGGAGCTCGTCTCGGACCGCATCGTGGCCGACTGCCTCGACGAGCCGCTCCCGCCGGCGACCGACGAGCGGCTGTTCGAACTGTGGAGCAGACTGCGCGCGGCGCTGCTCCGGTACCGGGACGGTGCACGCCTCGTCACCGGGGTGACCACCACCGGGCCGCACACCCTGGCCCTTTCCGAGGTGTCGGTCTCGGCTCTCCTGGAGCAGGGCCGCGATCCGCAGGAGGCGGTGTGGCTGCACTGGGCGCTGTTCTACTTCGTACTGGGCCTCACGGCAGAGGAGCAGTCGTTCGACGAGACCCTTGTGTCCAGCCTGGCCGAGACGGTGACAACTGAGGCCCATCCGACCTTGTCGCGGCCGGACATCATGACGCACATGGTGCGCGGCGACTTCGACCAACGCTTCGCCTTCGGTGTGCGCCGGCTGCTGACTACGGACCGGAACCGGTAGGGGCGGGGCGCGTGCTGAGGGAGGGCGGACGTGGTCGTGGGGGACGGGGGGTCCAGGTGGGAGAACTGGGTGACGCCCTCGTTCCGGTCGTCCGCGGCGTCCCCGGCAGAGACGCTGCGTACGTCGTCCACACTGGCCAGCGTCGCGTCGGCGAGTAGGCGTCCCTAGGTGTCGATGCTCAGCCCGCCAACGGGCGGCCAGGTCCGGGACGCAGAATCCCGTGGTCCAGATCGTCACCGCGCTGGGCAGCTCGCGGCCGTCGTCCAGCTGTACAGCGTCACCTCCCTCACCTGCGCGCGGGAACCCTAGAGGGCGGTCACACCCAGCTGCTCCGGGCACCCCGGGATCGGCGCCGCCGCTGCCCACCGCGTGGACGAGGTAGCCGTACGAGACCGTGCCGCCGCCCGCCGGAGACACCCGGCGCTCGGCATCGTGGACCCGGGACGCGGATTGACCAGGGTCACCGACACGCCATCGTGCCGAGCCAGGCGATCGGCCGCCGTCACGCCGCCGACCACGACCACTTCGACGTTTCCGTTCGTCGGCGGCCCCGACGTGTCCATGGACGGCTGGACATGCCGCACCCAGCCATTTAGTTACGACCGATACCGTATCGAACGAAGTAGTCTGGCCCCATGCCCGCTGACGCTTCTCACCGAACCACCGCCTCGCGTGCGACCGACCGCCCCGGTGACACGTCGCCTTTCGCTCTCGGACTGCTGCTGCGCCGGGCGCACTGGCGCGCGGCAGCGGTGATGGGGGAGGCCCTTCGGCCGCTCGGCATCGAGTTGCGGCATTTCGCGGTGCTGATCGAGCTGGTCAACCACGGCCCCACGGTGCAGCGGGACCTGGCGGCGGCGACGGGCTCGGACAAGGCGGGAATCATGCGGGTCGTGGACGACCTGGAGCGGAAGGGGCTCGCCGTACGCAAGGCCGTACCAGCGGACCGGCGAGTGCGGGCAGTGGAGATCACCCCGCAGGGGCGGGAGCTCTTCGATGCGGCCCACGTGGCGGCGGAGTCGCTGGCTGAGCGTCTGATCGCGGGACTGGGGCCCGGCGAGCCCGAGAAGCTGACGGATCTGCTGACCCGCCTCGCCCATCCGGCAGACGGCGAGGCGTGAGCGCGCGGAGGCACCGGTCGTCGGCCGCGTCGGCGCGCTGTCTCGTGCGGCGTCCGGAGCGAACCCGGCCGTGAGGACTGTGGTCGTCATTCGTCGGCCTGACGACGGGCGGCCGGGGCCGTCGCCGACGGGGCCGCGTCGTCCGCGCGGGTGCCGCGCCACACGTGTGCCCGGTGGTGTGCTCCTCGTCCTGGCCGAGCACCATCACCGTCGTCCCGGTGCGAGCCCTGCCGACAGGCCGGACACCGGGCGCCCTCAGAGCCGGGCCGCCGTGGCCCAGGGGCAGGGTGAGGCGCATCGTCGGAAGGGGCGCACGCGGCGTGGACGCAGTGTGACCTCTTGGAGTGGGGCCTCACACGGCGTCCACGGGGTTACGCGGCGAGGCGCTCCGCGAGTTCCTTGGCCTTGGCGGTCGCCTCCTCGAAGGCGCGCTCGCGAGAAGCCTCGTAGAGGGGGACCAGTTCTGCCATGGCCGGGTTGCGGGGGGCCATGGTGAGTTCCGGCACGATGAAGTCGAGGTCCAGACCGAGGGTGTGCTCGAGGACGGCCTCCAGGTAGTTCTGTACGAACTCGAAGCCCGCGCGCGGGGCGCCTGGGGCGTAGGAGCCGCCACGGCTCGCGACGACGACGACCGGGGTGCCCTGGGCGGAAGGGGCCTCGCCGGCGGTGCGGCCCAGTAGGAGCACGCTGTCCAGCCACGCCTTGAGGGTCGAGGGAATCGAGAAGTTGTACATGGGGGCGCCGATCAGGACGGTGTCAGCCCGCTCCAGCTCCTCGATGAGCTTCACGCGAGCGGCGAACGCGGCGGACTGCTCCCGGGTGCGCTCGGACGGGGCGGCGTAACCGGCGGACCAGGCGTCGGCGGTGATGTGCGGGACGGGGCCGGCGGCGAGGTCGCGGTAGATCACCGTACCTCCCGGGTGCTGCTCCTCCCAGATCCTGCGGAAGGCGGCCGTGACCGAACGGGACGAGGACGTCTCGCCCCGGAACACGGACGAGTCGATGTGCAGAAGCGTGGTCATGGACTTCCTCCAAGGTGCGGAGCCCGTGGCGAGGCCAAGGGACGGAATCGTACGCGTAGGTCGTTGCGATCGATATGGTATCGACTGATACTATCTTGAGTGTAACGAAGCTGAACCCGTTGAGCAGATGGAGGCCGGCGGTCATGGACGTCTACGAGGCGGTCGCGAGCCGACGGGCGGTGCGTGCGTTCACCGATCGGCCCGTGCCGAGGGAGACGCTGAAGCGGGTGCTGTCCGCCGCGGCCTGGGCCCCGTCCGGCTCGAACATCCAGCCGTGGCACACCTACGTGGTGACCGGTGCGCCACTGGCGGAACTCAAGAAGCGCGCCGGCGAGCGCCTGGCCTCGGGCGACCCGTGGGACACGCCGGAGTACCAGATGTACCCGCCCGAACTGAAGTCTCCGTACCGCGAGCGCCGATCCGCCTTCGGCGAGCAGCGCTACGGTGCGCTCGGCATCGCGCGTGAGGACCTGGAGGCGCGCCAGCGGGCGGCCGCCGCGAACTGGGACTGCTTCGGCGCACCCGCCGCCCTGTTCTGTTACATCGACAAGGGCATGGGTTCGCCCCAATGGGCCGATGTCGGCATGTACCTGCAGAGCATCATGCTGCTGCTCCGCGCCGAAGGACTGCACAGCTGTGCGCAGATGTCCTGGGCGAAGTACCACAAGTCCGTCGCGGAAGTCCTGTCACCTCCGGATGGACTTGTCCTCTTCTGCGGCATGTCCATCGGGCACGAAGACGTCACAGCGGGTGACGCCCGTATAGGACGGGCGCCGCTCGACGAGACGGTCACCTTCGTCGACGGTCTCTGATTCCGTTCTGACGACTCTCCGACCTCCGACGCCGCCCCTGACGACGCCCAGACCTTCGACGAAGCCCCCTGGCCTTCCTCCGGCCTGGCCCGTCGCCTTCAAGGACGGGGCCGCACCGGTGGGAGGTCGCCGCCGTCGGTCCGCTCAACTGCATCCGCAACATCGCCGGCAGTGAGGTCGTCACGCTGGACGAGCCGTGCCGGATCACCCTGTGCCACGAGGGCGACAACCGGACCGTGGTCATTGACCCCACCGCCGGTACGTTCGCCGTCGTCAGGTCTACGTCCTCGCCGACAGGAACGCCACCTCGCAGCCCCCCGCTACACCGACCGGCTCTCCTGACATCCCCGCCTCCTGCGTGGCCGGTCCCAGCCCGGCAGTCTCTTCGTCGCGTCCGCCGGATGCGGGGCTCGAACCGGACGGGGACCCGGCTGCGGTGCGTCTGTAGGAATCGTCGAGTGGTTGGTGCGGGGTCAGCTGCGGAAGGTGTTCCAGCGAATGTGCCAGAGGTGCCACCCGGCACCGACAGTCCGGGGAAGGCCTCAGCCCACCGAGCAGCCCGCCCCGCTCCCGCCGCACCGTCGGTGGCGAGTCCTGTTCGTGCTGGGACCGCCTGCCGGCCTGCTCGGCATGCACGCGCTGGCCCCCGTCGGCGTCACGTGAGGACACGGCGGCCATCTGTCTGCAATGGCGGTGGACAGGGCCGTTGTCCGGCCGCGTCCCCACCGCCCTGAGCAACGATCTTGTCCCGCCGCCGGGTGCAACCCGCTCGGCCGCGCCGTGCGGACCGGCATACTTGATCGCCTTCCAAGGCCCTCGGCTGGGGAAGCCGAGAACACGGGAGTGCGTCGGCCGGTTGGACTGGGCGAATGATCGACGGGGAGTCTCGGCGGACGCAGACCCTTTCCCCGTGGTTGGTCAGCGGCCCGGCGTGGCCGGTTGATCCGATGCCGACGAGCCGCTCGCTGGAAGGTGATCCTCTGCCCACAGGAACAGGACGGCCAGAGGAACGAGGAAGGCCTTGCCGTGCGGAGAGAGTGCGTAACGGGTTCTCGACGACGGCCCGGGCGGCACGTCCTGGGCGATCAGGTCGATCGCGGTCAGTTCCTGGAGGCGCTGGGCGAGCATGCGGTCGCTGATGCCGGGGACGCGCCCGCGAATGTGCGCGATGTCGGCCGGGCCGTTGGCCAGGGCCATCAGGATCAGACCGTTCCAGCGCCTGCTGAGCAGGGCGAAGGCCCGGGTGATGGCCGGAGAGCTGTCGTCCGACGGCGGGTGTCCGGACCGGTGCTTCGGCTGGGGATGTCGGGGGATGGTCATGGTGTGTGTTCCATTCCGGTACGGCGCGAGGCATCGCGGTGCGACACCTCGCGCAGTACTCCGTGGTCGTGTACGTGTCCGGAGGCAGTCCTTGTGTCTGCGGGCCGCGCCCCTGGGTGGCGGTCCGGCCCCGTGGAGGAGCGCGCCCTTCGTGATGCCGGCCTATGCGGACAGCGGCGCCCTGGCTATGGGGCTTGCGCGCGTTGACAGCCACGACCGCGATCCACGCCCTCCGCCCGGAAACATGGCGCCCGAGGCGACGAAGGCCGGGGAGCAGCCGTGCGTCAGTGCCTCATTCGCTCGACACAGGGCCCAGGTCCTTGGCGGCTGGAGCGTGATCGCGCGCACGGAGCGCTCGCCATCAGCCGTCACCGTCATGGCGACGGGCGTGGGCGTGGGTGTGGTGCGGAATCGGCGAAGCGGCGCCGGGCCCCGGCGAGGCCGGGAGCAACTCCCTGGTCGCACTGGTCTTCGCGCCCCGGGCCGCCCCGGTGACCCGGTGGCCGCACATGACTGCCGTGAGCCCGCAGACGCTCCACAGAGCGAGGACGGCAAGGTGGCCGGCACCGGCGTTGCCGTCGAAGTACGTCGTCTCGCGAAGCAGACTGGCTCCGGCACCGGGGGGCAGCAACTGGCCGACGTAGCCCGCGCCTTCGGGGAGCATCTCCGGAGCGGACGTGGCGCCGGAGCATGCGTTCCCGACGAAGACCATGAGCGCCGCGCTGAGACCAAGGCCCGCCGGGCCCAGGAGCCGGACGACGCCGGCAGCGGTGGCGCTGATGGAGATCAGAAAGAGCGACAGGATCGCCCACGTGGCCACGTGATCGTGGGGCAGCGCCCCCAGGAAACCCTGGGCCACGAGATAGACGCCCAGGGCCGCGACGGCGCATGCGACGAGAAGTGTCAGCACTTGGTTTCGCGCGCGTGCCAGGGTGCGAGCCGTCGTGACGAACGCCCCGATGAGGATGCCGCAGATCGTGAGAGGGAAGACCGATGAGCTGAACACCACTCCCCGGGGGTCCTCTGCGGCGAGGGGCACCACGTCCACCGCCTTGACAAGGATCTTCGCGGAGGAGTCAGCACCGGTGGCTGCCGGTCCGGCGGCCTTCTGCTGGCCGGCGCCCGGCCGAGCGGCCGCCTGCTTGCGGGCCTTCGCCGGGGGATGGGCGGCGGCCTTCTGCCGGGCGATCTGCTGGTTGGCCTTGTCGGCCAGCTGGTGTCCGACATCGGTCAACAACTGGGCTACGGAAGGGCTGGCGGCGGTGGCCTTCAGCACGGTGATGCCGCGGCCGGAGATGGCGAAGGCGCCGTAGACTTCCCGGTTCTCGATCGCCGACCGCACGGCCTGCCGGTCGGGATAGAGGTGGAAGTCGAACGCGCCGGGCTTCGCTCGGGTCAGTCCCTCCACCGCGTGCTGGCCGGCCGGCCCGGTCCCCACGATCCCGACCGGGACGTCACGCGGCGAGATCCGTCCCGCCGGCCACGCGAACGCCATCACCGCCAGAGTGATCATCACGGGCAGTGCCACGGCGGCGATGGCCGCTTCGCGCCATCCCGGGTGTCCTGACAACGGGTTCCTCACAACCCAGCCTTCCGTAAAAAGGAATGATCGTTTTTCTTGGCCACAGTTGTACCCGCGTCGCTGGGGAACGTCAATACGAATGTTCGTTTTCTTTGATAGGCTGGCCTCATGCCCAAGGTCACCCAGCAGCACATGGACGCCCGCCGTGCGCAGATCCTGGACGCGGCGCGCCGTTGTTTCCTCCGTGACGGTTTCCACTCCACGTCCATGCAGGACCTGTTCACGGAGGCGGGGCTGTCCGCGGGTGCGGTGTATCGACACTTCACCAGCAAGGACGAGATGATCCTCGCGATCGCCGAGGAGAACATGCGCGATGTCCTCGACATCACTCTCGCCGTCGCGAAGAACCGGCAGGGCCAATCCATGGGGGCCGTCATGGCGGAGCTGCTCGACGTGATCCGGGCCAAGTCCGCCGAGGAAGACGTGGCCGGCCTTGCTGTTCTGGTCTGGGCAGAGGCCATGCGCAACCGCTCGCTGGCGCGCAAGCTCGACGACCTCATGGGCGGCATCCGCGCCAATCTGGTCACCTTGGTGCGTCACCAGCAGGAACAGGGCGGTCTGCCCACGAACGTGACGGCCGAGGCGATCGCTTCGACGATGCTGTCCGTCCTCCCCGGCTACATCCTTCAAGTGGCTCTTCTGGATCCCACTGTTGTGGCCGAGGTGCCTGACGCGGTGCGGGCGTTGTGGCCGGGGCCGGCCGGGGAGCGCTGAGCGGTCTCGCCGCTCACAGGCCGCACGCGCTGGTCACACGTGGGGCATCCGAGGGCCACGATGAGCCGAGACCGTGCGGAGGGGGTGCCGTTCGGCCCCGCAGGCAGATAGATGCCACCCGGTGGTTCCTTCTGCCTGTCGCCCTGCTTGCGGGCCCCGGCCGCATACCGATGGGCGCGACAGACCGTGGAGTCGATGTTCAGGTCCCACGCGATCGCACCCTTCACAATACGCGGGCGCATGGCAGGCGGTTGGGCCGCTCCGCGATTCAGATGGCCGCGAACCGGTCCAGCAGTGCGGCTGCCGCTGTCACGTCGTCCGTGAGGGGACGGTCGGCTGTGTCCGGGTTGAGGACGCTCTCGGCGAGCGCGAACGCCTGTCCCGCCGGTAGCCCGGGGTCGGGTCTCAGGTCGCGCTGGCGCAGCGCGCGGACGGCGGCGACGAGTTCGCAGGCGATCACCAGACGGTAGGCGTCGCACGAGCGCAGGGCCTGTCGCGCGGCCAGCGAGGCGAAGCTCGCCTGTTCCTCGACGCCCCGGGAGAGTACGGCGTGGCCGAGCGATGCGGGCGCGGAGAACGCCCGCAGATCGCCCAGAGCCGCCCCGGCCGCGTACTCGAGGATCATCACGCCGGAGGAGGCCGGCTCGTGATCGGCGAGGAAGGGGCGCAGTCGGGTGTAGGTGGGCTCGTTGAGCGTGGACAGGCGGGAGGTGGACAGGCGGGCCACCTGGGTGAGCGCAAGCCTGAAGTGGTCCAGTGCGAGGGCGAGTTGGGTTTGGTAGAAGCCGCCGTGGTGGTAGGCGGTGAAGTCCTCGGGAGCGATGAGCGGGTTCTCGGCGGCTGCGTTGATCTCCACCGTAAGGACCTGCTCCAGGGCGTCGGCGGCGTCGTGCGCGGGGCCGTGGATCTGGGGCAGGCAGCGGAAGCCGTAGGGGTCCTGGATGCGGCCGAGCGGCGGGGTCGGCCGGTCGGCGGAGCCTATGAGCGCTCGCATCCGCCGGGCCACCTCGGCGCTGCCGCGATGCGGTCGGGCAGCGTGCACGGGCGCGGAGTAGGCCTCGTGGGAGCCGTCGACGGCGAGCAGGGAGAGCGCCGCGACGACCTGTGTGGCGCCGACGAGCCCGCGCAGTTCGTGCAGAGCGAGCGCGGACTGGCCGAGGGACAGGGCGTTGCTGCTGATCAGGGCGAGGGCATCGTTGTTGTCGAGTAGCTGGGGTTCGGGGGCGCCCGCACCGCGCCAGGGATGTTCTCCAGCGAGCGCGAGTCCGACCTGGGCCAGGGCGGCTATGTCGCCGGTGCCGACGGAGCCGAATTCGTTGACGACCGGGTGGGCGCCGGTCTCCAGGGCCTTGCACAGCGCCGTGATCACGCTGGGTCGCAGGCCGGCGCCGCCGGCCAGCAGCTGATTGGCGCGGACGGCGAGCATCGCGCGCACCTGGCGGGCGGGCAGCTGTTCGCCGATGGCACCGGCATGGCTGCGCAGCAGGCGCAGGCCATGGCCGGCGGCGGCCGCGGCGGGCACGTCCTCGTTCCGGTTGGCGCCCACTCCGGTGGAGCGGCCGTAGACGCGTCCGGTGGCCGCGATCTGGCGGGCTGCCTTCCAGGTGTGTTCCGCGCGCCGCATCGCGTCAGTCTCGGGGACGGGGCGCGCGGCACCGTCGGCGAGGCGTACGACGTCCTCGACGCCGAGGCCGTTGCCGTCCAGGACGACGGTCGTGGCCCGCGGGGACGGCACCCACTCCGACGCGTCCACGATGCGAGACGACATCACACTCGAACTCCCCTCAAACCGGGCATCTTGTCTTGCTGTTCGATCATCTGGTGCAGCGGATTGGCGTCGAACCGTTGACAAGCTATTCAGACACAGAGAACTCTGCATGACGTTATACAGCCGGGCAAGGGACATCTCATGATCCAGTTCGATGCGGTCCACAAGCGTTTCCCGAACGGCACCACAGCGGTTCACGACCTCAGCCTCGAGATGCCGGAAGGCGGCATCACCGTCCTGGTCGGCTCCTCCGGTTGCGGCAAGACGACCACTCTCCGGATGATCAACCGGATGGTCGAACCGACCTCGGGCACCATCCGCGTCGGCGGCCGGGACGTCACCCGGCGAGACGCGGCCGAACTGCGCCGCTCCATCGGCTATGTCATCCAACAGGCCGGCCTCTTCCCGCACCGCACGGTGCTCGACAACATCGCCACCGTCCCATTGCTCCTCGGCTGGAACCGCAGAAAGGCCCGGGCCCGAGCCGCAGAACTCCTGGAGACCGTCGGCCTGGCCGCCGAGGCCGGCAAGCGCTACCCCCACCAGCTCTCCGGTGGTCAGCAACAGCGCGTCGGCGTCGCCCGCGCCCTCGCCGCCGACCCGCCGGTGTTGCTCATGGACGAGCCGTTCGGCGCGGTCGACCCGGTCGTGCGCACCCAACTCCAGGACGAACTGCTGCGCCTCCAGAAGGAGTTGAGCAAGACCATCGTGTTCGTCACGCACGACATCGACGAAGCCGTACGACTCGGCGACCGGATCGCGGTGTTCCGCACCGGCGGCCACCTCGTCCAGTGCGCGCCACCCGCCGAACTCCTGGCCCGCCCGGCCGACGACTTCGTGGCCGACTTCCTCGGCGCCGAACGCGGACTGAAACTGCTGTCGTTGAAGACCCTCGCCGAGGTCCCCCAAGGCCCGGCTCCGCAAGGCGACACCTGGACCCTCGTCCTCGACACGCGGAACAAGCCCCTGCACTGGGCCGCTCGGGACGCCGAGATCCCGGTGCGGCCGCTGAAAGACAGCGACTCCCTCCTCGCAGCCCTCAACGAATCGGTCGCCTCTCCCACCGGCCTGATCGTCCGTGTCGACGCCGACGGCGTCCTCACCGGCGTCTCCACCCGCGACGACATCCACGAGCACGCCGGCCGGGCCCACACCGAAGTGAGGGCGGCCGCCTGATGCCGAAGCCGAGCCGCACGCCGGAGTTGGGGCTGGTGAGGCTTGCGGTCCCGGAGCATGGCGCAGCCGCCGCACAAGATGGCTCTCGGCCCGTCAAATGGTTTCGCGGACTCGTTCTGCGCGTCCTCGCCCCACCAGGCGATGGTCCGCAGAGCCTGGCCGGCGGCCTGCAAGAAGGAGCGGACCCCCAACGCTACGGACGGCAATCGGCATGAAACCCATCACTGCCCCGCTCGCGCGACCCCCTCGTCGCCACCGAGCGGGCCGCGCGAAGGAAAGCAGGGCCGCATGACGATCGACTGGTCGTGGATATCCACCCACACCGACGACCTCACCACCCTCACCCTCTCCCACTTGCAGGCCGCGCTGACGGCCGTCGCCCTCGGCCTGCTGGTTTCGCTTCCGCTGGCCGTGGTCGCCCACCGGACATCCTGGCTGCGCGGCTTCCTGCTCGGCGCCTCCAACGTGCTGTTCACCATCCCGTCGATCGCGATCTTCGTTCTGCTCCTGCCGGTCAGCGGTCTGACTCGCACCACCACCGTGATCGGCCTGACGATCTACACCCTGGTCGTCCTGCTGCGGAACACGGTGGAGGGTCTGGACTCGGTCCCGTCGAAGGTGAAGGAGGCGGCGAAGGCGATGGGCACGCGCCCCCTGCGCACTCTCCTCACCGTCGAGTTTCCGCTCGCGCTGCCTGTGATCATGGCCGGGGTCCGCATCGCCACCGTCATGTCGATCTCCTTGGTGTCCGTCGCGACCTACATCGGCGACGGCGGCCTCGGCCAGCTCTTCACCGACGGCTTCCAGCGCAATTTTCCGACCCCGGTGATCACCGGAGTGGTTCTCACCCTGTTCCTCGCCGTCGTCGCGGACGCCCTGCTGGTCGCCGTCCAGTACGTCCTCACCCCGTGGACCAGGAGGCGGGCCTGATGTACGAACTGTTCAAGAACCTCGGGACGTGGCTGGTCAGCGGTTCCCAGTGGGCCGGCCCCGACGGCATCGCCCACCGTCTTGCCGAACACCTCCAGTACTCCCTGCTGGCCACGCTGATCGCCGCGGGCATCGGCCTCCCGATCGGCCTGGTGATCGGCCACACCGGAAAGGGCGCGTTCCTCGCGATCAACCTCGCCTCCTTCGGTCGTGCCCTGCCGACCGTCGGCCTGGTCGTCCTGGTCTTCCTCGCCGGCGGCCTGTCGATGCTGCCGGTCTACGTCGCCCTGGTCGCACTCGCGGTCCCGTCGATCGCCACCAATACGTACGCCGGGATGAACGCCGTCGACCCGGACGTGCGCGATGCCGCACGCGGACAGGGCATGCGCGGCCATCAAGTCCTCTTCCAGGTCGAGTTGCCGCTTGCGCTTCCGTTGATCATGACGGGCCTGCGGCTGGCCCTGATCCAGGTCGTGGCCACGGCGACCATCGCGGCCTATGTCTCCTTCGGCGGGTTGGGGCGCTACGTCTTCGACGGCCTCGCCCAGCGGGACCTGGTACAGGTGCTCGGCGGCGCGGTGCTGGTCGCCGTGGTCGCCGTGGCATTGGACCTGGTTCTCGCCGCCCTCCAGCGCTTCCTCTTCCGTCACCGCACCGCGTAGGGAAAACGACCAATGAACCGACGTTCCCTCCTCGGCGGCCTGTTCACGGTCGCCTCCGTCCCCGCCCTCGCCGCCTGCGGGAGCGGCATCACCTCACTCAACGGCCAGGGCTCCGCCGCCGGAGGTGGCGGCTCCAGCAAGGGCGGAGTCACCATCGGCACGGCCAACTTCACCGAGAACCAGGTGCTCGGCTATCTCTACGCGGCCGCTCTGAGAGGCGTCGGTGTGAAGGTGACCGTCCGCCCCAACCTCGGCACCCGCGAGATCGTCATCCCCGCGCTCAGGGGCGGCGACATCGACCTGCTGCCCGAGTACCAGGGTGCTCTCCTGAACTACCTCGACCCGAAGTCCACCGCTACCGAGTCGGGCGCCATGCAGAACGCTCTCACCCAAGCGCTCCCCTCCGGGCTCCAGGTGCTGCCCTACGGCATGGCGGAGGACTCGGACGCCTTCGTCGTCACCCGGGAGACGGCCGAGAAGTACGGGCTCACCTCCCTCGCCGACCTGCGTGAACAGAACGGCAAGCTGATCATCGGCGCCGCGCCCGAGGTGAAGAAGCGTCAGGTCGGCGCGGTCGGCCTGAAGGAGGTGTACGGCGTGGAATTCAAGGAATTCAAGTCGCTGGACTCGGACGGTCCGCTGGTCAAGGGCGCCCTGAAGAAGGGGAACGTGGACGTGGCGAACCTGTTCACCACCGACACCGACATCAAGGCCAACGACTGGGTGGTCCTCGCCGACCCCAAGCAACTGGTCCCCAGCCAGCACATCGTTCCGCTCATCGCCGACCGCAAGGCCGACGACACCGTCCGCAAGGCCCTCGCCCGACTCGGCAACCTCCTGACCACGGCCCAGCTCACCGAGCTGAACCGGCAGGTGGACAAGGACAAGAAGGACCCCGAGGATGTGGCGGACGCCTACGCCAGGCAGCACGGGCTGCTGAAGTAGAAGCCGGGCGGGCGTCCGCCCCGGCGGTCCCACCGCAGACGGTGACCGATCCGGTCCGACGGCCGCGGGATGACTGCGCGGAGCTGCCGGCGGCGCAGGTGGCCGCGGATCGCTTGGTGCTCAGCCCGCCCCGGGAGCTCCGAGTGCTCGCTGCGGTGGTCCGCCCTCTTTTGAGGCTCCGGCGGCGTGCTGGCGGCAAGTAAGCGGCGGAAGTATGGATGCCGTGAACGGGTGAAGGCCCGGCACTGCACGGGCCGCCGACCCGGTGGGGCGGGTCGGCGTGGTCTCGATCCGCTGTTGCGATCAATGACAGGCCGGTATGGAATGAATGCCGGACGGGATCAGGCTCGCTCGGGGCGTCCAGCGGACGGACTCACCTCGGCCGCATGCGCGACCCGCGCACGATGGCAAGCCGGTCAACACCTCGGCAACCGCCCGCAGCAGGCCTTACGAGATTCCTGCCGGTGTCCGGGGCGGACAGCGGATGCGAAACCTCATGACGTCGTGGGAGCTGCAATGGTGTCCAATCCTCCTGCACCCCCTTTCACTCGGGAGAGCGCAATCGAGAAGGTGCGACTCGCCGAAGACGGATGGAACACCCGAGACCCTGAGCGTGTAGCCCTCGCCTACACAAGGGACAGTCGCTGGCGCAACCGCGCAGAGTTCGTCAATGGGCGCGACGAAATAGTCGCCTTCCTCACTCGGAAATGGCATAGAGAGCTGGACTATCGACTGATCAAGGAGCTGTGGGCGTTCGACGGAAATCGCATCGCCGTGCGCTTTGCGTACGAGTGCCATGACGACTCGGGCAACTGGTACCGCTCCTACGGAAACGAGAACTGGGAGTTCGACGACGAGGGACTCATGCGGGTTCGCCTGGCATGCATCAACGATCTCCCCATCAAAGAAGAAGAACGCAAGTACCACTGGCCGCTCGGGCGTCGTCCCGATGACCACCCGGGGCTGAGTGATCTGGGCTTCTAGGTGGCGTGCCACTCCTGTTGTGCGTCGGTGAGGTCGTCACGGCCCGAGTGGACCCGTACGCGCGCGAGCCCCCCACCGCATCGAGGCGCGGGGCCCGGCACCTCCGCACGCTCGGGGCCATCGCGTGAAAGTACCGCACCAGTTCGCCCTGGCGGGACCTCGCCGATGAGTTCGGCTCGCTCCACACGGCTCACCAGCGGCTGATCGGTGGCCGGCCCAGGACCCGACCCGAGCGGGTCGTCGCCCACCAGGGCTACTCATCCCCGGAGAACCGCTCCTACCTGCGCAGACGCGGCATCAAGGCAGTGATCCCGGAGCGGCCGGACACGGCCTGGGACGCCGTCGCCGCGTCGGCGTGCCGGGGCGGCTCGGCACCGCCGGTGCCCCGTCCCCCGCGCCCCGCCCGTTCCCGGGGACGTCCCCGGTGTCCCATGGGACGTGGGAACGGCATTCTGACAGTTCGTCACGGAAACGCTGGCTGTCGTGATCACGGTGCGTGGTCACGAGAACGACAGCCCGGAGGTTTCCATGATCCGACGGACCCTGCAGAGCGGCCTGCTGGCCGCGGTCGCGGTGCTCGCCATCCTGCCCACGGCGGCCGGCGCCGCCCCGACGGGCGGCACCACCCCGTACCCCACGCCCGCCGCCGGCGTGCGGCACACCCTCCCCTCGCTGCTGCCCGCGCCGACCCGGCCCCAGTCGGCGAAGCACCGCACCGCCCGCCACCACCGCAGCGTCCACCGCAAGTACCACGCCGCGCGCCGCCTCCACTCGGCGCACCGCACCCACGGGCTCCGCCGCGTCATCGTGCAGACCACGTCGTACCGGCGCGGCATCCCCGCCGTGGGCCGCGTGGTCACGCACCGCCTCGCGCTGAACGTCCGCTCCGGCCCGGGCACCGGTTACCGGGTGGTCGGCCACCGGCACCACCACCGGCTCGTGGCCCTCACCTGCCGGCGCTACGGCACCGGGGTGTCCGGCAACCACACGTGGTACCGGCTGACCCACCACAGGGGCTATGTCTCCGCCCGTTACGTCAGGGTCGGCGCCACGCTCCCGTGGTGCTGACGGCCCCTCACCGCCGTACGCCCTGAACCACCGCCCGTCCCGACCGTCGAGGCCTGTTCGAGGAGCACGCGTCCCCGAACAGGTCTTCGACGCGCTCATGTGCCTCACCCTCCTCACACCTCACTGAGTGTTGCAACGGCCTTCCTCTCGGGAAGCCATTCCGGCATCAAGGGCGAAGCGCCCATAGTGGAAAAGGAGTCGAGGGACGCACCATGCCCCACCCCGAAAAACCGACCGCGCCCGACGAACCGTTGCTGGTCAGACTGCGGGAACTGAAGGACGGTACGGGGCTGAGCCTGGCGGCGCTGGCAGCGCGCACCCCGTACAGCAAGTCCGCCTGGCACCGCTACCTGACCGGTGCTCAGCGGCCACCGCGGCCGGCCGTGGAGGCACTCACCCGGCTGGCCCGCGTCGATCCCGACGCGGTACTGGCCCTGTGGGAGGCCACCGAGCACACCGCCGACGGGCCCTCGCCCGGGAGCACCCCGGACGGGATCGGACCCCGGCGCTCGGGCGGGCGGCGGTGGCTGCCACTGTGCGTACTCGCGCTGGCGGGGGTGACGGCCGTGGTGGACGCCGCCGTCGCTGCGCACGACCAGAGCGGTTCGCCCGGTACGCCCGTCGTGATGGCGGTCCCGCACTGCCTCAGGCTTTCCTGCCGGGGCGAGTTGCCCGACGCGACGGCTTGCGCACGCGACGCGCGGACCACCAGCACCGTCACCGACCCCGCCTACACCGTTCGGCTGCGCTACTCCCCGGCCTGTGGTACCGCCTGGTCGGAGGTGCGGGTGCGCTCCCCGCACGCCCGCGAGGTCTCGGTACGCGCGGGCCGGGACGTCCTCTCCACGACCTACCCGGCCGACGACACCACCGGCTACACGAGTCCGATGCTCTCCGTACGCTCCCCCCGGGGCGTCGAGGCCTGCGCGGAGGTGGCCGAACAACTGGCCTGCACCGGCATGGACGTGCAGGATCCGGACGAGGGCTGATCCCCTGCCCGGGGGGCGGGCGACGGTCCGCCCGCCGAGCTCCCACTATGCCCTCGGGCCGGCAGTTCCTCCTTCAGGAGCCGTCAGCGCGCCCTAGGCAAGCCGAGCCGGGCGGACCGTGCGCGCGTGAGCACCCCCTCAACTCGCAGAAGCCGAGCCACGACCCGGCCGTTGTTCACGAGCGGCAGCACCGGTTGCCGATGCTCAGCGACGGTACGCGGTCGTCGCGATCTCGATGAACGATCGGAGCAACGGGTTGGTGTCACCCTCGTTCCACACCGCCACCACCCGGCTCGGCGGCATGTCGACCAGCGGCACCACGGCCAGCTCCGCGGGCAGGTCGTGTCCGAGTGGGGCCAGGCCGACCGTGCCGTTCCACAGCACGGCGTGCAGACATTCCTGGACGGCGCGCACCTGTGGACCCTCGCGTGGCGTGCCACCGTTCCAGTACGACTGCCAGAGGGGGTCGGTGCCGCGCGGGAACTGGAACCAGCGGCGGCCGCTCAGTTCCGCCAGCCGCAGTTCGTCGCGGCGGGCCAGCGGATCGTCAGCGCGCACGACCACGCCGACCGGATCGGCCCGCAGCGCGCGCACCGTCAGGCCGGTCTCGTCGAACGGCGCCCGGGTCAGCGCCACGTCCACCAGTCCGGCACGCAACCCGCAGGTGGGATCGGTCAGATCGGTGTCGCGGATACGGACGTCGATACCGGGGTGCTGCCGGCGGTAGGCCGCGGCCAGCCTCGCCACTCCCGGGTCGGTGCCGTCGCCCAGGATGCCGATGGTGATGGTCGCGACACCGGCCGCCGCGCCCACGCGTACCCGGACGCGGTCGGCGTGGTCGAGGAGCGCCCGCGCCTCGTCGAGCAGCACCGTGCCCACCGCAGTGAGCGTCACGCCGGCCGGCGAGCGAGTGAAGAGCAGGGCCCCGACATCGGCTTCCAACCGCTTGATCGCCCGGCTCAGCGGCGGCTGGCTCATGTGCAGCCGGGCGGCGGCCCGGCCGAAGTGGAGTTCCTCGGCGACCGTCACGAAGTAACGCAGGATCCGCAGCTCCACGCTGCAACGATACCGGCAGGGTATCGGCGCCGCGGGACAGGTCTTGGACAGGCCCGGGGACCCGGCGGTGAACTCGTGGGCATGACCGAAGAGACCAAGACCGGCGAGCCGCACACCCACCCCGCGATATCGGTGAGCGGCCCCGGCGACGGCGAGATGATCATTCTGGGCACCACACGGATGAGGGTCCTGGAGGACGGCAGCCACACCGGACACCGCCTCGCGATCACCGAGTCGCTCCTCGCCCCTCACACCCAGGGACCGCCGCAGCACCGCCACGCCCGACACGACGAGGGCTTCTACATCCTCTCCGGCACCGTGCGGTTCACCGTCGGGGACAAGGACTACGACGCCACCACGGGCACACTCGTGATGATTCCGCCCGGCACCCCTCACACCTTCGCCAATCCGACCGACCAACCCGCCCTCATGCTCAGCACCTTCACCCCTGACCTGTACGTGCAGTACTTCCGGGACCTGCGGGACGTGCTCGCCGACGGCAGGCCGCTGACACCACAGGCCAACATCGACGCGATGAGCCGGTACGCGACCGAGCCCGCCGAACCGGTGACCTACGAACGGAAACGATGAACGTCGCCTATTGGACCCTCGCAGGACTGCTCGCCCTCTTCTACCTCTACGCAGGCACCTTGAAGGTGGTCCGTGGCCGCGATCAACTCCGGCCGATGATGGCCTGGGTCGACCGCATACCCCTGCCTGCCCTCAAGGCCCTGGGAGCGGTCGAAGTACTCGGCGCGACCGGCCTGATCCTGCCGCCGCTGACCGGCATCGCCCCCTGGCTGGCGCCGGCCGCGGCCATCGGATTCGTACTCCTGCAGACCGGCGCGATCGCCGTCCACCTGACGAGCGAAGACCGCCGGATCGCGCTCAACGCCGTGCTCATCCTCACCGCGGCGGTGACCACCTGGCCGGCCACCCGGCTCTGACCGAACACAGTGCTGGGACTGCGCGGACGAGGGCGAGCGGGCCGCGGTTCGGGACGGCTGTCGGAGGCCGGGCTGATCGTGATGCGCGGTCGAGGCGCTTCGGGGTATACGGCCCGGCATGGCACCGATGACTGAGCGCGTCATGTTCCTGCGGGCCGTGCGGCAGATGCACCGGATCCGTTCCTTCTATGCCGGGGGTCTCCTGTTGTGGGCGGTGTGCGCCGCCTGGACCGGCTGGCAGGCGCCGGGAAGCCGGCAGATGTGGGCCTGCGTCCTCCTTCTCGCCGTCTTCACCGGTCTCCTCATCACTGCCGACCTGTCCCTGCGGCGCCTGGAAGTCCCCAAGACGGGCCGGCCCGCGCATCACGCCGCGTCCCGCAAGGCGGCAGGCCCTCGTCACGCTCACGCCTGAGCCCGTCACCGTCGCCGGCCCCGCCGACTCGTTTCGGGGCCGCGTCTGGCGGGGCGGCGCTGGTCGGGGATGACATGACGTCTGCGGAGGCGATGACCGGGCATACGGGTCTCACCCACCTTCGAGAGGAGTTCGTCTCATGCTCGGCATAGTCGCGGCGGTGCTGTTCTTCGTGTCGTTCCTGATCAACGCGGCGGATCTCAGCACCAACGATGTGTTCTCTTCGACGAACGTGATGCTGCTGGGGCTGACCGCCCTGGCTCTGCACGTGGCCGGTATCGGTTCCGGCTGGGCCCGCAGACGCTGACCGCCATCACCCCGGGGCCTGGTGACAGTTGTCACCAGGCCCCGTCCCGTGTCAGCCTGGCCGGCGTCAGTCTCGGCTTCGAGAGCGGTCTGGGGCAGGCCTGGGGATGTGGCACCCAGCCGGGCTCGTGGGAGGTGGCTGCCTCCCAGGGCCCGAAGCCGCCGGCCGGCAGCCACAGGAAGTCGCCCAGATCGCGCGCGACGACGCCGGTCTCCCCTTCGGAGCCGAGGAAGTCGACAGGCTGCTCTACCAGTGCCCGGCCTCGGCGGACCTATCGGCGCAGCCGGACCGGTTCAGGTGAGCCGGCCCCCTTGGGTACCCGTCCGCGCTGATCCAACGCTGTGGATCGGGGTAGATGCTGGAGATGTCGCGGCGACCTGTGGTGTCGACGGATGCGTGGGTGCGGTGACGTTGTCGTGGCAGCAACCGGAAGGGGCAGGCCGTATGGCGCGTACGCGTGCGGATGCAAGGACGAGGCATCCTCGCCATGAGCGCAGGGGCGAGGCACGGCTGCCGGCGGTGGTGGCGACGCTTGCCGCGATCGCCCTGTACCTGTTCCTGCCGCAGCGACTGCTGATCGCTCCCCGTTACGTGCTCCCCGCCCTGGAATGTCTGCTGCTCGTTCCGCTCATCGCGATCAACCCCAAACGTCTGACCCGGCAGACGAAGGCCTTCCGGGTGCTCTCGCTGGCGCTCGTAGCCGTCATCGCCGTCAGCAATCTCGTGGCGCTGACCCTCCTGATCCATGAGCTGGTGTACGCCGGAGTGAAGGACGGCCGTTCACTGCTGGTGGCTGCGCTGCAGGTCTGGCTCACCAACATCATCGTCTTCGGTCTGGCCTACTGGGAGCTGGACCGGGGCGGCCCGGTCAGCCGCACCCAGGTGCCCCGTTCCGCTCTGCCCCTGGCGGACTTCCGCTTCTCACAGGACGAGAACGACGACGCCGTCCAAGAAGTCGCCGACGGCGCCAGCGGCGCCTCGGACTGGGTTCCGACCTTGGCGGACTACCTGTATGTGTCGGTGACCAACTCCACGGCCTTCAGTCCGACCGACACGATGCCGCTGTCGACCCGCGCCAAAGCGATGATGAGCGTGCAGAGCGTCTCCGCCCTCCTGACTTCCCTGCTGGTGATCGCCCGAGCCGTGAGCATCCTGCACTGACCAGCCCGACTCCCGCCAGCCTCGCGACCTGGGCAACGCCGCCCACCACCGAACCCTTGAACGTTGACGAAGCGTCTGATCACCAGCTCTACGCGTCTGCTGCTGCTTGACCTACGATGACGCGGTGAGGTTCGTGATGGTGCCGGGCGGCTGGCAAGGCGGGTGGGTGTTCGACGCAGTCGCTGCTGAGCTGCGCCGAGCCGGTCACCACGTCGAGGCGGTGACCCTGTCGGGGTTGGAGCCGGACGGTCCACTCGATGTGGACTCTCCGCCGAACCTCGACACCCACATCGCCCAGGTGACCGACATCATCGAACGCGGCGACGGAACGCCCGTCGCCCTGTGCGGGCACAGCTACGGCGGGATGGTGATCGCCGGTGTCGCGGATCGGCTCGGCGACCGGCTCGATCAGCTCGTCTTCATCGACGCCTATGTCCCGGACGACGGGGATTCGTGTTGGTCGTTGACCAGCGACCGCTTCCGGGAGCTGTTCATAGCCGGCGCTCGCGCCGACGGTCGATGGGTCGCAGTGCCCGAAGGACTCGACCCTCGCGCGCGACCGCACCCACTGGCGAGCTTCGTTCAGTCGATCAGGCTGGGAGACGATTCCGGCTGCGCGTTCGGCCGGACGTTCATCAGCGGTGGCGCATGGCCGGGTAGCCCGTTCGTGGCCCTGACCGAGCGGTTGCGCAACGACTCGGGCTGGCGGGTTCACGAGATCCCCGTCGGCCACAACATCGCCCGCCGAGACCCGCATGGTCTCGCTGCCGTTCTCGGCGCATTGCCGCCCGCCTCCGCCTGACGCACATCCGCTCACTCCGCTGCGTCGCCGTCCTCGCCGAGGTGGACGGCCGCCGGGTCGTGCAGAGGCCGACCGCCGCATGGCGGGCGTCGTCGTTCCGCCACTGCGCCCCGCCTCCTGGCCACCGCCTCCTCCTCCAGCAACCCGGCCGCCACGGCCCGCGCCGCCCGCCTCGGCCTCCCCGCCCCTGACCGTCGTGCGGTCGGACCTAGGTCGTGTCCGCAAAGTGTCGGCGTCGTTGGTCTGTTCATGGTGCGTCGTCATGAGCTGACCGATGAGTCGTGGGCGGTGATCGAGCCGTTACTGGCCCCGCCGCGGATGGGCCGCCCGGTGCGGGACCGTCGCCAGGTGGTCAACGGCATCCTGTGGAAACTGTCCACCGGTGCCGCCTGGCGGGACCTGCCCGAACGCTACGGCCCGTGGAAGACGGTCTACGAACGCTTCCGCCGCTGGTCCGCCGACGGCACCTGGGACCGGCTGCTGGCCCATGTCCAGCAGCACTCGGATGCCGTCGGCACGGTCGACTGGACGGTCGTGTGTGTCGATTCGACCACCGTGCGGGCCCACCAGCATGCGGCCGGGGCCCGAAAAGGGGGCCCTGGCCGGGCGAGGCGATCGGCCGGTCCCGCGGCGGGCTGACCACG